>CALXAH010000020.1 GCA_944386225.1 uncultured Gemmiger sp. | reverse complement strand
CAGGAAAAAAGATTATCCCGAATTTTAGGAATATATCGTTCCAATCCCAGCGGAAGTGTCTTAAAAGTATGGAAAAGTTATCCCGAATCTTTTTATAAAAAGCTGGTGAATAAGCGGTTTTTTCTGAAGATTCGGGATAATCCAACTTTCGGTATAACATCCGACTGGAGGATGAGAAGGAATTCTATTCGGAGGAGGTGGGAAATCCATGACCTCTGATATGTTTGCTCCAGAAATTCAATCGTACATTCACTGGTTGGGGAATATGGAGCATCATGGCGTTGGCTCCCAGTTCTTGTTTGATGAGAAATCACACGTCCATCTGGATGACCTGTTCAAGGCGCTTCAAAGTTTGGATCCTGTAAATGATAATGGGGTCTACGAACTTTGGCTACGGGCAAATCGCGGACGTCTCGAAGACTTTGAAGATTTCGAGGAATACCGTGACGCGGGCGAGGTGGAATCCTTTGCCGAATTTGAACAATTCTGGGTGTCAGAATTCCCGGCCGAAACAGAGTGGCATCACTTCACTGCGGTCGAGGATCCATTGACTAGGTTTCATGCAGTAACACTGGATCACCGGCTTGTATTGGAAGTGGATCCGCATCAGCAGTCCAATCCTATGCATGACCTTTCTAAGTTTACTGGCTGGCTTGTAGAGGCTGTAGAAGAAGTTATCCTTGAAATCAAAGCCGGCGAATACTTACGCCATCTGGAAAGAGATCTGCCACTCAAGCATCGCACAGGTACAATTCAAAGATGTGATGTCTGGAAAGTGTTTCCAGAGTGGCGAAACGAGTTCTTGGAAGACCTTGCACCATCAGATGTTATCAGCATTCTGCAATCACAACCAATGACCTTTTACAGAAAACGCAGAAGTAACAGACACTCTACATGAGGAATGTGCATTAGCTTTGCCCGGTTGGTAGAGAATTTTCTAAAATATCTTTTTTGGAACGACATCCCAACAAGCCGGTCGACCGAATGGTCGACCGGCTTTTCCGCGTATGAACATGAAAAAGCCGCAGGTTTTCCCGCGGCTTTTGGCTTTGCTGCAAAAGGCCGGTTTATCCAGGCCTCTTTCATGAACGCATGGCAAACCAGGCGCACTTTCCTGGAAAGTTTTGCGACATCCGCGTTGACACCAGTTTCAGCCTTTTTCCTGCGAAAAGCAGGTCCCGCACCGGCCCCAAAGCCGGGTGCCAAGGTTTTCCTTCCGGATGTCCGTCACCTGCCGAAATACTGGTGCGCCCCGGATGCAGGCCCCCACAAAATAGAGAGCGCCGCATCTGCGGCACCGCACATAGTGGCAAACGGTATAATGCTGCTCGGCATCCAGCACCGCATCGGTATCCTCCAGCGGGCAGTCACCGGCAAACAGTTCCATACAGCCTTGCCGCTCCAGTTCCATGAGCCTGCGAAGGATCTGGTCATATTGGCGGTAGGAACCGTTGAGAGGCTCTTTCGTCTGTGCCGCCAGCGGGCCGCAGATGGGGCAGATGAGATTCTCCTTTTCCATCGGTATCCCTCTTTGCTTTATGATCTCCTGTTCCAGATTCATAGTATCACGGTTCGCGTGAAATGTCAGCCCGGCATTTTACGGATTTGAAATATCTTTTTTGTTAAGCCATGCCATGATAAGTTGACAGATTCCAAATGGAATCTGTCAACTTTTTTATACCTAAAAATAACGAAAAGCCGCAGGAGTTGGTAGTGTCAAGAGTTTTTCGCAAATTGGTTTGCAATCCCTGGCTGAATGAAGTCATCCAACAATGGAGGCATCCTCAATGGCCGCCTCCAGGTGCTTCATATTCATGTACTTTTTGTTGCCCCACTGGGTACTGGACACGTGGCGTAGCCGCGCGCAGACCAACATCAGAGCAGAGTTGCCGTCCGGGAAGCTGCCCACCACACGGGTTCGGCGTCGGATTTCCCGGTTTAGTCTTTCAATGACATTGTTGGTACGGATGCGGGTCCAGTGTTCACTGGGGAAATCACAGTAGCACCGGTGTGCGCATTTGTCACGCAACGTTCCATTGCGGCCGCTGGGCAGGGGCTTTCTGCCGGAAAGAAGGGGGACATGGAATGTCCGGCCGGCAATTCCCGCTTTGTGTCCTTGTCCGGGGTGTGCGGATCTGGTATACTGGGCACAAAAGGAGGCGGTGAGATGGATCAGCAGAGGATCGGGGCGTTTCTGAAAACGCTGCGGAAAGAACGGGCGCTGACACAGGAACAGCTGGCGGAACAGTTCGGTGTGACCGGCAGAACCGTGTCCCGCTGGGAAAACGGGAACAACCTGCCGGATCTGGCGGTGCTGGTGGCACTGGCGGATTACTACGACGTGGAGATACGGGAACTGCTGAACGGGCAGCGGAAGGAGGCACCCATGAAACCGGAAGAAAAAGAAAACCTACTGGCGGCAGCGGAATACAGCCGCGAGGAAAAAGGGCGGCTGCTGGCGCGGATGCATGGGCTGTTCCTGATCGGGCTGGCGGGGTTTGCCGCCTCCCTGGCCATCGGGGCGCTGGGGCTGGAAAACACCGTCCCCTGCGGGCAGATCGCGGATTTCGGGCTGGGGCTTGCTTTTGGGATGCTGGCGCTGGGCGCGGTCTTTACCGGCCGCCGGGCGGCGGCGATCCGGGCGGCGAAACGCCGCCTGCTGGCCAGGATCAGACTGTAGGGAGAGAGTATCGTCACTTTGCAAGGAAATCCCGGCGGGAATTCGGCAAAGCGACGAAAACCGCCGCTGAACGGGCGGGGCAGCTGCGATTCTCTTGACAAGCGGAACCGGACAAGGTATAGTGAACCTTGCAGTATACAGGCAATATGCCAATCGGAAAGGAGGCGGACAGTATGACCAATATGCGGTACAACGATCGGGAAAGAATGTCAAGCCGTTGGGAAACCTTGTCCGCACTCCCGCCCTGCCCGGTGTAACCGGCAGGTTTTTTGTGCGGCCATTTCACGCCCCCCGGCTTTGTGCCGGGGGCGTTTTTTGTTTGGTTAAAGGAGGGAATTGCTTGAAACAGTCAAAACGAGCGCTGATCTGGCGGTTTGTGCG
Organism: uncultured Gemmiger sp.; assembly: GCA_944386225.1. GTDB lineage: Bacteria > Bacillota > Clostridia > Oscillospirales > Ruminococcaceae > Gemmiger_A. The sequence continues at coordinate 58,390 of CALXAH010000020.1, read as the reverse complement.
GCCGTATCTCTGGATCTTTGCGCTTACGCTGGTGTTCTCCATGGGGAATACGGTGTTCTCGTCGCTTACGCCGCAGGTGGTGCGGGTGGCGGTGGACTCCATCCTGGGCGGGGAACCCTTTCCGAAGATAGTCACCGCGCTGGCGCCGGAGGCGCTGCTGGGGGCCGAACCCCTGACCCAGCTGCTGGCGGCGGCGGGCTTTCTGCTGGCGGTGGCGGTGCTGTCCGGTCTGTGCACCTACGGCAGCCGCATGGGTACCGCCAACGCCTCGGAGAACTTTGTCAAATCGCTGCGGGACGCGCTGTACAGCCACATCCAGCGGCTGCCTTACGCCTGGCACGTGCGCAACAGCACCGGCGAGATCATCCAGCGCTGCACCTCCGACGTGGAGGTGGTGCGCAACTTCGTCACCAACCAGCTGCTGGAGGTTTGCCGCATTGTGTTTCTGGTGGGCTTCTCGCTGGCGGTGATGCTGTCCATGAACCTGCGCATGACCCTGATTGCCCTGTGCTTTCTGCCGGTTATCCTGCTGTACTCCGTCTTTTTCTACTCCCGCATTGCCCGGCGGTTCCTGATTGCGGACGAGGCCGAGGGCGAGCTGTCCGCCACGGTGCAGGAGAACCTGACCGGTGTGCGGGTGGTGCGGGCCTTTGGCCGGGAGGCCTTTGAGGTACAGCGGTTCGATCAGAAGAACGAGCGGTTTTCCGCCCTGTGGATCCGGCTGGGGCGGCTGCTCAGCGCCTACTGGGGTGTGGGTGACCTGATCACCGGCCTGCAGATCCTGACCGTGATTTCGGTGGGCGTACTGCAGACGGTGGACGGGGCCATCACTCTGGGCGAGTTTTTGGCCTTTGTGTCCTACAACCAGTCGCTGATCTGGCCGGTGCGCGGACTGGGACGCATTCTGTCCGAGATGAGCAAGGCGGGCGTTTCCATCGAGCGGCTGGCCTACATCCTGGACTCCGAGCCGGAATCCGACCCTGCCGACGCCGAGACCCCGCCCCTGGACAAGGATATTGTGTTTGACCACGTCTCCTTTGCCTACGGCGAACAGCCGGTGCTGCGGGACGTGAGCTTCACCATCCCCGCCGGCAAGACCTTTGCGGTGCTGGGGGCCACCGGCAGCGGCAAGTCCACCCTGATGCATCTGCTGGACCGGCTCTACGACCTGCCGCCGGACAGCGGGCGCATCACCATCGGCGGGGTGGACATCACCCGCATCCGCCGCCCCTGGCTGCGGCGGAACATCGGCATCGTATTGCAGGAGCCGTTCTTGTTCTCCCGCAGCATCCGGGAAAACATCGCCGCGGTGCGCCCGGGCGCACCGCTGGAGGAGGTGCGCCGCCACGCGGGCACGGCCCATGTGGACGAGGCCATCCGGGAATTTGCCGACGGCTACGACACCATCGTGGGCGAGCGGGGTGTGACCCTGTCCGGCGGGCAGAAACAGCGGGTGGCCATCGCCCGCACCCTGATGCAGGACGCGCCCATCCTGATCTTTGACGACTCCCTCTCCGCCGTGGACGCGGAGACCGACGCGCAGATCCGCGATTCGCTGCACAAAGCGAAGGGGGCGGCCACGGTGGTGCTGATCTCCCACCGTATCACCACCCTGATGCAGGCGGACTGCATCCTGGTGCTGCAGGACGGCCGGGTAGCCGAGATCGGCAGCCACGAGGAACTGATGGCGCGCCAGGGCCTGTACCGGGAAATCTACGACCTGCAGATGACCGGGGAGGACCGGGATCTGCTGTTCGGTGAGGAAGGAGGCGAGACCCATGGGGTTTGATGAACAGGAATACACAAAATCCTTTGATATCCGTTCCTGGAAAAAGCTGCTGCCTTTTCTGAAGCCCTACCGGGGGCTGATCGGGGTGGTGATCGCCCTGAACCTGCTGGTGGCGATTGTGGATATCGCGCTGCCGCTGTTCCAGCGGTACGCCATCGACGAATTCATCGAAACGGGGGACACCGCCGGGCTGCCCTGGTTCGCGCTGTTCTACGGCGCGGTGATCGGGGTGCAGGCGCTGGCGGTCATCCTGTTTACCCGGCGCAGCATACGCATCGAAATGCAGATCGGCCGGGACATGAAGCGGGCCTGCTTTGTGCATCTGCAAACCCTGTCCCTGTCCTATTACAACGTCACGCCGGTGGGGTATCTGCTCAGCCGCATCATGAGCGACACCAACCGGATCGCCGGCATGATCGCCTGGAACTCCATCGATATCCTGTGGGCGCTGTTCTATGTGCTGGGGGTGTTCGTGATGATGTTCCTGCTCAACCCCGGGCTGGCGGCGGCGGTCATCCTGATCGTGCCGGTCATCTCGCTGCTCACCGCCTGGTTCCAGGACAAGATCCTGCGCTGGAACCGCCGGGTGCGCAAGATGCATTCCCGCATTACCAGCGCCTACAACGAGGGCATCATGGGGGCGCGCACCTCCAAGACCCTGGTTATCGAGGAGCAGAACAGCCGGGAATTTGAGGCGGTCAGCCAGGATATGCGGCTGTCCTCGGTGCGGGCGGCGAGGCTGTCCGCCGTGTACATCCCGCTGGTGATGTTCTTCAGCTCCCTGACCACCGCCATCGTGCTGGCCCGGGGCGGCGCCCTGGCGCTGGACGGCCTGCTGCTGATCGGCACCCTGTCGGCCTTTACCTCCTACGCGGTGGGCATCTTCGAGCCGATTCAGCAGATCGCCCGCAACATCGCGGACATCCTGTCCCTGCAGGCGAACATCGAGCGGGTGATGGGCCTGCTGGAACAGCAGCCGCTCATCACCGATACCCCCGAGGTGGTGGAAAAATACGGCACCGTCTTTGCCCCCAAACGGGAAAACTGGGAGCCCATCCGGGGCGACATCGAGTTCCGGGATGTGTCCTTCCGGTACCCGGACGGCAACGAGGACGTGCTGAGCCATTTCAACCTGAAGATCCCCGCCGGGTCCACCATCGCCATCGTGGGCGAGACCGGCGCGGGCAAGAGCACCCTGGTCAACCTGGCCTGCCGCTTCTTTGAGCCCACCGCCGGGCAGGTGCTGATCGACGGGCGGGATTACCGGGAACGCAGCCAGCTGTGGCTGCACAGCCATATCGGCTATGTGCTGCAAAGCCCCCATCTGTTCAGCGGAACCGTGATGGAGAACATCCGCTACGGCCGCCTGGACGCCACCGACGAGGAGGTCATGGCGGCGGCCCGGGCGGTGTCCGCCGACGTGGTGGCCATGAAGCTGGAAAAGGGCTACCAGAGCGATGTGGGCGAGGGCGGCGACCGGCTGTCCACCGGGGAAAAGCAGCTGATCAGCTTTGCCCGGGCCGTGCTGGCCGATCCCCGCATCTTTGTGCTGGACGAGGCCACCAGCTCCATCGATACCAAGACCGAACGGCTGATCCAGGACGCCACCGAACTGCTGCTCAAGGGGCGCACCTCGTTTTTGATCGCCCACCGGCTGTCCACCATCCGCCGCGCCGACCGGATCCTGGTGGTGCGGGACGGCGCCATCGTGGAGCAGGGCACCCACGACGAACTGATTCGCCGGAAGGGATATTACCGGGATCTGTACCGCCGCCAGTTTGAGCAGGAGCGGATGCAGAGTATGTAAGGAACCGTGCCGATTTTTGGCCCCGGATGGAGAAATGCGACCCGGAGAATTGCATTTTGGGTGGGAATATGATAACGTGTTCTATAGAGCCCCGGAAATGGGGTCGCGGAGCCGTCCGCCCGCCTGCGGCCAGCAGGAGAAGGGGAAGCGGAGGAGGATTCTGCGGACGGTTCGCAGCCTGGAGATATCGGCAGATTACGATGTGAAAGGAAGCGTTGTTGTGGCAAAGAAAAAAACGTCTACCCAGAAGCCTGCCGCGGCGGCGGCGCAGGCCAAGCCCGCGCCCGCTGTGAAGAAAGAGGAGCCCGTGGCCAAGAAGGCAGAACCCGCCGCAAAGAAGGAAGAGCCCGCGGCCAAGAAGGCGGAGCCCGCCGCGAAGAAGGAAGAGCCCGCGGCCAAGAAGGAAGAACCCGCCGCGAAGAAGGAAGAGCCCGCAGCCAAGAAGGCGAAACCGGCCACCAAGGCGGCAAAGCCCGCGGCCAAGAAGCCCGCGGCGAAGAAAGCGGCCCCCAAGGCGGAAAAACCGGCGCCGGAGCAGCCCGCGCCCCAGGTGGAAGAACCCAAGGCCGAGCAGCCCGCTCAGCCGGTGGAGAGCGCACCCGCCCAGCCGGTGGATACCTCGCCCCGGCGCAGCGTGGCCTTTATTGGTTCCGAGTGCCATCCCTTTGTCAAGACCGGCGGTCTGGGCGACGTGATGTACGCGCTGCCCCGGGTGCTGGCGCAGCAGAACTGCGACGTGCGGGTGATTCTGCCCCGGTACGCCTGCATCCCCCAGAAGTACCAGGACAAGATGGTCTACCGGGGCGAGTTCTACATGGATCTGGGCCAGACCGGCCGCAGCTACTATGTGGGCATCATGGAGTATATCTGGGACGGTGTGGTCTATGACTTCATCGACAACCAGGAGTTCTTCTCCGCGGGCAACCCCTATATCGGCCTGGTGGAGGATATCCCCAAATACTGCTTCTTCAGCAAGGCGGCGCTTGCGGCGCTGAACTATATGAACTGGATCCCGGACATCGTCCATTGCCATGACTGGCAGGCGGCGCTGGTGCCGGTGTATCTGCGCACCCTGTTCAAGGATTCCCCGGTGGGACGGGCCAAGTCGGTGCTGACCATCCACAACCTGCGGTTCCAGGGCATCTACAACATCCCCACCATCCGCTACTGGACCGGCCTGCCCGACGAGGTGTTCGAGATGGGCGCGCTCAAGCAGGACTATGTGAACGCCAACATGCTCAAGGGCGGCCTGGCCTACGCGGACCGGATCACCACCGTGAGCAACACCTACGCCTGGGAGATCCAGACCGCCGAGTACGGCGAAAAGCTGGAGGATCACCTGCGCTACCACAGCTACAAGCTGCGGGGCATCGTGAACGGCATTGACTACGGCATGTGGAACCCGGCCACCGACCCGTCGCTGGTGGTGAACTACGACATCACCAACGTGCTGGAGCACAAGCCCGAGAACAAGCGGGCCCTGCAGCAGGAACTGGGCCTTGTGCAGGACGAGGGCAAGTTTGTGATCGGCCTGATCTCCCGCCTGACCGACCAGAAGGGCCTGGATCTGGTCAGCGCCGTGATCCCCCAGGTGATGGACGGCAACACCCAGGTGGTGGTGCTGGGCACCGGCGACAAGGAGTACGAGGATACCTTCCGCTACTACGAGAACGCCTGCAAGGGGATGTTCAGCGCCTGCATCCAGTACGACGAGGCCCGGGCCCACCGCATCTACGCGGGCGCGGACGCCCTGCTGGTGCCCAGCCGGTTCGAGCCCTGCGGCCTGACCCAGCTGAACGCCATGCACTACGGCACCCTGCCCATCGTGCGGGAGACCGGCGGCCTGAAGGACACCGTGGAGCCCTACAACGTGTTCAACGGCGCAGGCAACGGCTTCACCTTTGACCGGTACGACGCGGGCCTGCTGCTGGACGCGATCAACCGGGCCAAGACCGAGTACTTCACCAGCCGCTACCACTGGGACGAGGTGGTGCAGCGGGATATGGCCAAGGATGTTTCCTGGGAAAATTCCGCCCGTCAGTACAAGGATCTGTACCTGGAGCTGACCCCCTGGTAAACCAAAACCGTAAAAAGACCGGCCGGTTTTTAACCGGCCGGTCTTTTGCCGATTTCGGGTTGATTTGTCCATGGACAAGGTTTAAAAATATGGTGCAGTATTGTAAATTTGTGAAATAATTTATCTTTTGCAATAAAAGGCGGTCGCGGCGCGTAAAAACTGCGGTGCGCCTGCTGCAGCCCGGGCGCAAACGCGCCCGGGCTGTTTTGCATCATCGACCCTGTAAGGAAAGGAGAATTTTTATGAAGAACCTGTACAAGACCCTCTGTGCGGTGCTGGCGGCGGCAATGCTGGCGCTGACGGTACTGCCGGCGGGCGTACTGGCGGCGGAGGGGGACGTGGCGATCAACGCGCAGAACTTCCCCGACGAGAACTTCCGCGCCTGGCTGCAGAACCCCGCCAACCTGAACGGCGCGGGAGCGGATGATATCCTGTCCGCCGAAGAACTGGCGGCGGTGACCAGCCTGGAACTGGCCGGGCAGAACATTGCCGACCTGACCGGTATTGAACATTTTACCGCGCTGGAAACGCTGAACGTAAGCAACAACTGACAATCGGCTGACCCAATTTGATGCGTCGATGCTGAAAAAGCTGCGGTTTCTGCACATCGACTACAACCGGCTTACCTATCTGGATATGAGCAACAACCCCGCGCTGGAGGGCAACGGCTTTGTGGCGGCCAACAACTGGCTGGACAGCCTGACCCTGCCGGATATCCCGGACTTTACGGTGGAGGCGGAGGTGTTCTGTGAGCAGAATCCCCGCACCGGTTACGGACGCACCGAATGGTACTACGACAGCGGCTACACCCGGCCCATCCGCGAGGATGACGTGATCCCGGCCACCGGCCAGACCATCTACGCCCGGTGGGTGCCCAACCCCTATACCGTGTATTACCGGGCCAACGGCGGCACCGGCAGCATGGCCGATCAGACGGTGGTCTATGACCAGGAGTTCACCCTGACCCCCAACGCCTTCAGCCGCACCGGCTACACCTTTGCCGGCTGGCATACCTATGCCGACGGCAGCGGCGGTATCGACTACGCCGACGGGGCAACGGTGTGCAACCTGGCGGGCGAGAACAGCAGCCGGGACGCGGCGTACCTGTACGCCCGGTGGCAGGCCAATTCCTATACCATTCAGTACGAGGGAAACGGCGGCAGCGGCGATACCCCGGCCACCCCTGCGGTGTACGATACACCGGCAAATCTGGCGGAAAACGGCTTTTCCAACAGCGAAGGGGTGTTCCTGGGCTGGGCCCGGGACCCGCAGGCCAAGCAGCCGGAGTTCTTTGCCGGGCAGCCGGTGAAGAACCTGACCGCCGACCCGAACGGCACCGTGACCCTGTACGCGGTGTGGATGTCCAACGCGGAGATCCAGCAGGGCTATCGGGACCAGGTGACCGCGCTTCTGGCCCGGTATACCGAGGCGGACTACTATACCGAGGACTGGGCAAAGCTGAACGACGCGGCTCAGAGCGCCCGTCAGACCATCGAGGATGCAGGCAGCAACCAGGATACCATGCAGCAGGCGCTGAACACCGCCGCGCTGGCTATGGCGGACGTACCCACTCGCGCCGACCGGGCCCGGCAGACAGCGGACGTCTGGGAAAAGGAACACAGCGCGATTCTGGCCCAGCTGGACAGCTTTGTGCCGCTGGCACAGTGCACCGATTACACCGAAAAGTCTTACGCCGCGACAGGCGATGCGGCCACAAGCGCCCTGGCGAACAAGGTTGGTCTGACCAATGGCGATGACAAAACCACCGTGGCGGTCACCGCCCGCATCCTGCTGGCCGATCAGCTGGACCGGCTGATGGAGATGCAGCAGGCCCTGGCCTGGATGAACAATGCGGCAGACTGGTGCGGCAAGCCGATGGCGCAGGTCAAATCCGCCGATGCGGCCGCGCTGAACAGCCTGAAACAGCAGCTGACCGGTCTGGATGCCGGCGCCCGGTTCTACTGTGACCCGGACGCCGCCCGGGCACTGACCGAACGGGCAGCCCTGGCACGGGAAAAGGCGGAGGCTTTGCGGGGGCTGGAAGCGGCATACAACGAGCTGACCACCTGGCCGTATAGCCCGGAGAACCTGGCGCTGCTGGAAGAAAAGAAACAGAACGCGGCCAACGAAATTGAAGCGGCCGACAGCACCGGCCTGCCTGCCGCCCTGCTTATTGCGGGCAAGGCGGCTATGGAACAGGTGGAGCCGATCGCCCGGGATGTCCAGGTGACGGCCTGGCCCACCGCCTCGCTGGTGCGGGGGCAGGCGCTGAGCCAGGCTGCCCTGACCGGCGGCAAGGCCGACGTGCCCGGCCGGTTTGTCTGGAAGGAGCCGGACGCCCGGCCCCAGGCGAGCGGGGCTTACGCCGTGGTGTTTGTCCCGGAGGACAGCCGTCACTATGCCGGCGTGGAGGGTCAGGCGGCCCTGACGGTGGCCGAACCGGCCCCGGCGCCCACGGCGGCCCCGGCGACCCCTGCTCCCACCCCGGCGCCTACTGTGGCGCCGTCTCCCACCAAGGCGCCGGCGGCGGTACGGCCCACGGCCACCCCTGCCGCCACCGCGACCGCCACACCCAGCCCGACCCCCGCCGCCACCGCCACGGCGACCCCGGCCCCCACCGCCGAAGCCCCGGCTCAGAACAGCCCGGAAAGCGGTTCCGGCATGGGCCCGGTATGGCTGCTGGCGGGCGGCGCGGCTGTGCTGCTGGTGCTGGCGGCGGTGCTGGTGCTGCGTGCCCGGCGGGGGGAATAACTCGGCAAGCCGGATGACAAAAAGAAACATTCTTCCATGTAAAAGCCCGGGCGCAGCCTGTCTGCGCCCGGGCTGTCGTTTTGGGGAAAATACGCGGCGTTATAGGAGAAAAAGTTCAGAATAACTCACAATTACGAAGGTGGACAATTTTGTGGTATACTGGCATACGCATCGGGCCGGGGCGGCCCGCATACAGAAAAAGGAGAGAAATGTCTATGCCGCAGAATAAAAGGGAGAGCCTGATCTATACCGTGATGATGTGCTTTGTGATGGTGCTCTGGATGAGCATTTACAACGTGTCGCTGCAGCAGGGGGCTTCGGCCTGAATGCGGTGGCCACGGGCTGGCTGGGATTTCCCGTTGCGTATGTGTTTGCCATGTGCTGCGACTGGTTTGTGGCCTCCAAGGTGGCCAAGTATGTGGCGTTCCGCTGGCTGGTCAAACCTCAGGACAGCACCCTGAAAAAGGTACTGTGCATCTCGGTGGGGATGGTGGTGCAGATGGTGCTGATCATGTCCCTGTACGGGACCTGCGAAGGCGCGTTCCATACCGGCAACTGGGCCGCCGTACCCATGAACTGGCTGATCAACATTCCCCGCAACTTCATCATGGCGCTGCCGCTGCAGCTGATCCTGGCCGGGCCGGTGGTGCGCAAGGTGTTCCGCACCGCCTTCCCGGAAGGCAAGGTCCTGGCCTGAGAAAAATCCATACATAAAAACGCCTGTCCGGCCGGACAGGCGTTTTTTGCGTATTCAGAACAGCGGCACCAGCAGGCTCAGGGCGGTGCCCAGGGCGATGGACAAGGCGAACGGAAACTCCCGCTCGGTGCCGGGGACGGGCTCATAGGGGGAGAAGCTGCGGGTAAACAGCAGCAGCTTCAGGTACCGGCCCACCCGGGCCAGCCGGGCGATCAGCTGCCCTTTCACCAGCAGCAGCACCAGCCCCAGCGCCGCGCCCACCACCAGCGACCAGGCCGCGCAGCCCACAAGGCCCCGCCAGCCCAGCGCCAGGCCCAGCGCCATGAACAGCTTGGCGTCCCCGGCGCGGAACAGGTGCAGCAGCCAGCCGCCCATGCCCAGCAGGGTACCGGCGGCAAAGCCTGCCAGCGCCCACAGCGGGCGGCCCTGGGCCAGCGCCAGAACCAGCGCCGCCGCCGCCAGGGTCAGGTTCAGTTTGTTGGGGATGCGGCCCCGGGTCTGATCCAGCCAGACGGCCGCGGCCAGCGCCAGGATCAGCACAGCGTATCGCAGACAGGGGATCATGGGGTTACCTCCGGGCAGGGAATGGGCGCACCAGCAGGGCGGTCAGGTTATCCGCCGCTTCCCCCTGCAGCGCACCGGCCAGCAGGCCGTCCAGCACCGTCTGGGCGGGGCGGGTCAGATCGCAGGACGCCAGCGCCGCTTCGGCCTCCTGGTAAAAACCGTCGGAACACAGCAGCAGGGCGCTGCCGGGGCCAAGCTGCCCCCGGGCCAGATCCAGCTCGTAGGACGGGCGCACCCCCAGCGTACTGGTGAGCATATGCCGCATGGGATGCACCGCCGCCTGGGCAGGGGTCAGGCGGCCTTCGGCGACCTCGTGGGCGCACCAGGTATGGTCCCGGGTCAGGGGCCGGGGCGCACCCGCGCCCAGCAGATAGGCCCGGCTGTCCCCCACATGCAGCAGCCGATAGTCCGTCCCGTACACAAAGGCCAGCACCAGGGTGGTGCCGCCGGGGGCCCCCCGGGCGGTGACCGATTCCCGCACGGCGGTGTTGATCCGCTCGATGGCCACCGTCAGGCTGTTTTCCAGCCCGGGCCAGTCCGGGCCGCCGGCGCCCAGCAGGGCGGGCAGCTCGGTGTTCCACCAGCTGTCCAGCAGGGCCACGGCGCAGCTGCTGGCCTCCTCGCCCCGGGCCATGCCGCCCATGCCGTCGGCTACCGCCAGCAGCAGAAAATCCTGCCCGTCCACCGCGCCGCGGCGCAGCAGCAGGTTGTCCTGGTTCACGGTACGGCAGTTGCCGGGATGGGTCACATAGCCGGTATCGTACCGGACGATCCCGTTCATTCCGCCTTTACCAGCAGCACCACGCTGCCCAGCCGCAGTTCACAGGACGCGGGCAGAGGCACCGGGGTGTAGGGCGGGATGACCTGCCCGTCCAGATAGGTATAGTTGCTGGAATTTTCGTCCTGCACATAGAAGGTGCCGTTCTGCTGCAGCAGGCTCAGATGCTTTTTGGATACGGTGGGGGCGTCCAGCAGCAGATCGCACTCATACCGGCCCACCGTAAAGGGGAACCGGTCTACCCGCACGGCCTGGCCCGCACCGGTCAGGGTCAGCGCGGGTGCGCCCGCGGCCTGGGCCCCCATCAGCATGGTGGGGGTGGTGCCGGGCTTGGTCTGCTGCAGCAGGGTGGTGCCCTGCCAGGCAGCGGGCTGGGGCGCAGGCTGTACCGGCTGTGCCGCCGGGGCCGGGGGCACCGGCGCGGCCGGCGGGATACGGTCCTGGCCGCCCATGTGCCGCTCCTTGTTCATCTCCACCACCGGGGCTTTGGCGGGTTTTTCCTTATGGCCGAACAGGCCGCCAAAGCCGCCTTTCTTCTTTTCCGGGGCCGCCGGTTCGGCGGGGGCGGGGGCGCCGGGCACCGCAAAAGGCTTGCCCGCGCCGCCCGGCACCGCAAAGGCCGGGGCCGCTTTTTCTTCCTTGGGCTTCGGCGCCGGGGCGGCCATGCCGGGCACGGCAAAGCCCGGGATCACCGGCGCGGGGGCCGGTTTTTCCGCCTTTTCCTTATGGCCGAACAGCCCGCCCAGGGCGTTCTTTTTCTTGTCCGGGGTTTCCGGCACCGGGGCCGGGGCCGCCGGCTGGGGCGCGGGGGTCACCGGAGGCACGGGGGCCGGGTTGGGCCGGGGCTGGGCCGTGACCGGGGCGGCCTGCCAGGCGGGGGCGGCGGCCGGCTGGGCCGGGGTCTGCCCGGCGGACAGCGCCCGTACCTTGTCCAGCAGGCCGGGCACCGAGAAGTCCGGCCGGATCAGGCAGGCGGCCAGCTCGTTCAGGCGAGGGCCGGTGCGCCCGGCGCTGGTGCAGCTGCCCAGCAGCCGGATCAGGTAATCTCGCAGCAGCGCGTCCCCGTCGGCGGGGTCATCCTCCATGGGGGCCAGGGGCAGATACACCGCCAGGGTGCTGTCGGCGTAGGTGTAGTCCTCCTCCAGCAGGCACTGGGTAGTGCGCAGGAAGTATTCCGGCAGGCCCGCCAGGCCCTCCAGCAGATTGCGCACCAGCCGCAGCACCCCGTCCTCCGACAGGCTCATCTCGGCGGCCAGATCGGCCAGCCGCTTCTTGCCGGTGATGTCGTAGCACAGGCGCACCCCGCCGTCCACCATCTGCCGGTGCAGCGGCAGCAGGCCCGGGATACGGCAGCGTTCGGCCATTTCCAGGCAGAAGCCCACCGTGCGGGCCCCGGGTTCCAGCTCAGCCACCAGATAGGTGTGGGGCTGCACCACCATGTACTCGATCTTGCGGATGTTGGCTTTCATGGGGATCTCCTCCGTTCATGGGATAAGGGGCGGCTTACACCAGCGCGCCCAGCAGAAGAAAGGGGGCCAGGGGCAGGGTGCTTTTCCGGTCGGCCCGGCGCAGCGCCAGCTGCACCACGCCCACCAGGGCCAGCACCACCATCCCCCGGAACATCAGATACACCACACCGGGGAATCCGGCGGCCAGGCCGCAGACGGCCAGCAGCAGCACGTCGCCGCCGCCCACCGCCGCCGGGCGCACAAGCCGGGGAATCCCCAGCGCCGCCAGCCCCAGCGCCGCGCCCAGCGCGCCGTTGAGCACATTCCACAGCCCGCCGGTGCACTGCCAGATAAACAGCAGCACCGCGTAGACGGCCAGGCAGTCGGTATGGATCTGGCGGCGGCGCAGGTCGGTGACCGAGGCGGCCAGCAGCAGCCCGGTGAGCAGCAGCAGCCCCGCCGCGCCGCGGCCAAAGCCCTCCTGCACCCAGACGATGTACACCCCCAGCAGCGCCCCCAGCCCGGTTAGCAGCCACCGCTGGCGGTGCCAGCGGCCCGGCATCCGGCAAAGGCGCAGGAACAGCCGCCGGTCGAGCAGGCCGCCCTGGGCGAAAAACGCCGCAACAAAGCCCACCACCGCGCCGCACAAGACGCCCAAACCATAGTCTAACAAACAAAACACCTCTTGTGGAAAGGATCAGCCGCCGCCCCGCAGGCCGGGGGTGGTGCCGCCGATCCAGGGATGCACCACCGCCTGCTGGCGGATGGCAAAGCCCGGCGTGAACAGGGCAAACAGCGGGTCGTTGTACTGGTAGGCGGCGGTGAGGATCAGGTCATACCGGCCGTCCGACGTGATGTACAGCCCGTACTGGATATCCCCGCCCAGCAGATCCCGGTTGATCTTCATCTGGTCCAGGTAGTCGTCCACCATGGCTTCCACCAGCATGCCGCCGCCGGTCTCCACCATGCCGGTGAGCACCAGATTGGCCACGTCCTCCCCGGTTACCCCCTGCACCTTGCTGACCAGGTTGGAGGAGGCGCTGATAAAGGTCTTGCCGCTGTCCAGCAGCTTGCCCAGATTGTCCAGGGAGATGCCGTCGTTGAACAGGGTCAGCGCGTCGGTGGAGGCGTTGTAGAAGTTGTTGATCGCGTCCCCCAGCTCCTGGGCCTTGGCGCTGGTCTCCTCCTGCAGGGAGAGGTTCTCCACCCCCAGGGTCAGGTCCACCGCGTAGCAGTACTGGGCCAGGGTGGAGGCGGCGCTGTTCAGCCCGTGCTGCACCACCGTGTGCAGGTAGTAGATGTTGAGAAAGTTGACCAGAAAGGTCAGAAGCAGGATGTACAGCGGCAGCACGATGGCGGCTTCCACCGTCATCGCGCCCTTTTTCTTGCCCATCGTACCCCTCCTTTAATAGCCCATCCGGCTGTATACGGTAAAGTTCATCCGGCCGTCCCGCTTCATGGACATGGGCAGGAACGCCGCGCTCATGAACAGGAAACGGGTGGAGCCGTCCAGCTTGCTGGCCACCGACACATAGGACCCGGCCATGGAGAAGCCGTCCTGGCCGCCGTAGCGCAGGTTGGCCTGGATCAGCTGCTGGATCCGCTGCACCTTGGTGGTGTTGCCCGCGAACAGCAGGAAGATGCGCATATAGTCCATGTAGTTCAGGGTGATGTCATAGTCGCCGTCGTTGGCGCCGGTGTTCACCACCTGGCCGCTGGGCAGGATCTTGTTCAGCCCGTTGGACAGCGCCTCGGCGGCCTTTTCCGCGGCCTCGCCGGTGAGGGTGCTGACCTTGTCCTGCAGGGTGGTGCTCACGTTGCGCACCGCCTGGTTCACCTTGACCAGCGCCTGGTCCCTGATGTCGTCCAGCTTGCCCAGGGCCTCGGATTCCGCCGCGCCCAGCCCGCTGTTCAGCGCGCTGCTCACGGTGCCCGCGTCCACCCCCGGCACCTGGCCGCCCAGCTGGCCGGCCCAGTCGGTCAGGGTGGAGCCGGCGGTGCTGACCGCGTCCTGCGCGCCGGACTGGATGGCCTGATAGGCCTTGTAGACCGCCTGGTTGGCGGCCTGTTCCACCGAAGCGGCGGCGTCGGAGATGGCGCCGTTCACCGCGTCGGCCACCTCGCCGGCCACATAGTCGGCGGCCTCGCTGACCGCTTCCTTGACCAGACCGCCCACCGAGATCTTCCAGTTGGCGCCCTGTTTGAACAGCTCCACATCCTCGCCCTTGAGCAGGTCGGCCACGTCCAGGGCGGACTCGGCCAGGGCCCAGGCGATCAGCAGGCCCGCCGACACCAGCGGCGCGAAGGGCCCGGAGATGGCGGCGGCCAGGGCGTTGGCCTGGGCCACCTTGGCGGAATCGGTAAAGATGGCGGCGGTGTTCAGGGCCATCCGGATGCCCAGCAGCTGGGCCGAGATGGTGGCCACGCTGGCCTTGGCGTCCGGGTTGCCGGTAAGGATGTACTCCAGCTCCGCCTGGCTGGCGTTATAGGGGGCAAAATACTTGCTTTCGTCGATCAGGTAGGCGTTGTCCGCGTCCTTGGCCAGATCGGAGTCCGCCGCGTTGTAGTGCTGCACATAGTTGGGGAAGTAGGCGATGGCGTACTCGTTGATGTACAGGCTGTCCCGCGCGCCCTCCAGCACATCACCGATCTTTTCGATCAGATCCAGCCCGGCGGAGAGGATGGCGCTGGTGTTTTCGGTGTCCATGGAATCGGAGACCACACCGCTCCAGTTGGGCTCATCGGTGGTCTCAAAGGGAACAGCCAGATCGTCGGCGTTCAGGCTGCGCAGATCCTCTTTCTTGGTGTCCTTTTCGGCGTTCTGGCCGGCCTTGTCCCCGTCGGAGGATACCTCGGTGGTGATCTGGGGCTGCTCCGGCTGGCGGAAGCTGGAGGCCATGTCCGCCAGGGTGGCCCGCTTGGTGCCCAGGTCGCCGAGCAGGGCGTTCATGTCCGGGCCGTACAGGCCCATGGAGCCCTCCGCGGAGGTGACGATACTGGCCGATACCTGGTTCTCGCCCTTCCGGGAGCCGTAGAGCCGGTAGTCGATCACCTGGGAGCTCAGGCCGGTAAAGGCGCTGTCCATCTCCCCGGCCTGGCCGGCCAGCTCGCTCAGGTAGGGCCGGGACATGAGCACCAGGTCGATGTTCTTGAGCATCTCGCCGCAGGTGGCCTGGGCCTGCTCGATCTCCGGCAGGTAGACGGTCTTGTAGTTTTCGTTGTCCGGGTCCTGGTCCAGCTTGGCCTGCAGCTGGCTGATGTAGCTTTCGTAGTTGGTCACCAGGGTGGTGGCGTTGTCCCGCAGCTCGTTGGCCTGTTTGTACAGGGTCAGCGCCTGGGCATACAGCGAGGCGTAGGCGTTGGCGGTATGGCCGGCGGCCTCCTCGTACTGGGCGCGGGCGGCCTCGATCTGCTTATCCTGCTCGCTGCCGCTGTTCTGCTGGGCGGAGGAGGAAGAGGAGGAGCTGTCCGCCCCCTCCTGGGCGGAGGCCTCCCCGGTGTCGATCTCGTACTCGTTGCCGATCTCGGTGAACCGGGCGTCCAGCTCCCGCAGGTACTGGTAGGGGTCGGCGGGATTGGTGGCAAAGGCGGCCAGGTTGGCGTTGAAGTTGCCGATCCTGGTGATCAGGTCAGCCGCGCTCTGGAACAGGGCTTCCTTGCCCTGGGTCAGATCCAGCTTTTCCTTGGTGACGCTCATCCGCTCGGTCAGATCGAACAGCCCCTGCAGCTTGCCCAGAAAGCTGTCGCCGCTGGTGGCGGCGTTGAACAGGTTCTCCGGCGCCCGGTATTTCATGTGGTCGATGATCTGGGCCTCCACCGCCTCGGTGTTGGCCAGGGTATGGCTGGCCCCGTCCACCAGGGTGACCTCGGTGTCAAAGCTGTACAGGTCAAAGGCGGGCAGTTCCTCCCCGTCCTGGCCGGTCATACCGCCCACCGCGCTGGTGACCGCGTCCACCAGGCTGGTGAGGGCGCTTTCCTCCACCGGCACGGTGCCCAGGGTCTTTTCCGCGTAGTCGCCCAGCAGCCGGGTGATGTCCTCCTCGGTCAGCGAGTCGGTGGCGAACAGCCCGTACAGGTCGTAGAGCATCCGGTTGTAGTAGGACAGCACCGAGGCCCCGGCGTTGTCCAGCGCGCCCTCGGCCACGGCACGGGCCATGCGCAGACGGCCGCTGTCCACCAGAAGGCCGATCAGGGCATAGTTGGAGACAAAAATGATGGTGAGAAAGATGCTGATGGCGCCGGTCAGGCGCTTTTTCCATCGGCGGTGCATCGGTCAGCCCCCCTTGTAGCCGTCGCCCTTGACCAGATCGTAGATAAAGGACGCGTTGCGGATGAATTCGGCGGGGGTGTTCAGCGGGGCGCTGGCGGTGATGACCGCCTCGTCCGGCGCGGACAGGCCCACCTGGGCCATCACATCTTCAAACGGATTGGTGTACCGTTTGGTGATGGAAACGGTGACGTATTTCTGCAGGATGTTGCCGGTTTTGTCCACCAGCGGTTCCTCGGAGCCCGCATCCTCCCCCATGACCGAGGGGTTGCCCTCCAACAGCCAGCGGGCGTAGGCCTGCACGTTGGCCTCCCGCTTTTCCGACTTGGTGTCCAGAATATAGCGGTAGGGGTCGTGCTCGGAGTAGTTGGCGGCCACCAGCAGGCCGCCGCCGCTCTCCTCGCCCTCCAGGGTCTGGAAATCCCAGGCCCCGTCGCCGCCCAGCTTGTCCCAGCAGACTGCGCCCCGGGCCGCGGCCCGCATGGCGGCGGTGCCCGCGGCGATGTTCTGGTATTTTATGATACAAAGGTACAGCATCCCCAGAATGGTGAAGAAGATCACCGGGAACAGAATGGCCATCTCCACCGTCATGGAGCCTTTGCAGCGGCCGCGTTTTTTCATGGGGTTGCCTCCTTGCTGAAAATCTTGGTAAGGGGCGGGCCGGCGGCCCGCCCCGGGGTGCTAGGGTGCGGATCAGGCGGGATCGGTCACGCCCGGCACATTGCCGGTGTTGAAGAACTTGTCCATCAGATCCTGAACAAAGCCCAGCAGCGCTTTGCGGAAGATCAGGGCCACGGCCACCAGGATGCCGATGATGATCACGATCTCCACGGTGCCCATGCCTTCCTCCTCCTGCCAGAAACGGCGAAGCATCTCTTTCATGGGTGGTTTCCTCCTTTCCTCTGGTCGTGGCCCCGCAAAATGCGGGACGGTTATATCGCCATCCCCATGACCGCCGGCGCCGCTACCAGCAGGATAACGGCGATCAGCATCAGCATCATGGGGAACAGCAGCTTGGTGGATGTTTCCTCGGCGATCTGCCGGGCGGCCGCCTTGCGGGCCTCCCACAGCTCCTTGCCGATATCCTGCAGCGCGATCAGCACATCCGAGCCGCCCCGGTGCATGTTCTGCAGGATCACCGAAACGAACCGGCGTACCTGGGGCATGTTGCAGGCCACCGTCAGCTGGTCCAGCGCCTCCTCATCGGTGGCGCCGTGCTCCATCTTTTCGGTGGTTTTGGCCAGGGCCTGGTACAGCGGGCCGGTGGCGGGCATCTCGGCGCTGATCTTGAGCAGGGCCGCCCGGATGGTAAGCCCCGCGCCGGAAAGGATGATGATCTGGTTGGTCAGATCGGGCAGATCCACCGCCACCAGCAGATGGCGCTTCTCCACCCGGTTCTTCACGTCCGCAAAGGCCGACCAGGCCAGCGCCGCCCCCAGGGCCGCGCCCACCACCAGCATCAGGGGGTCGCCCCCCATGGCGGCAAAGAACAACGTGCCCATAAGCAGGCCGATCAGCGCGTTGCTCACCGCCTGGGCCCAGATCACCCGCAGGTAGAATTCCTGGTATTCGGCGGTGTACAGCTCGGCCAGCTGGCGGCGCAGGGTGCGGTCCAGGTTGGAGGCGTACTTGTAGCCGCTCAGCTCCATGGCCATGAAGCCCACCGGGAAAAAGTCCCGCAGGCCGAAGGTCTCCTTATCCAGCGCCGACACGAAGGCGGCGTATTTGGCTTTGCCTTTCAGGTAGAGCAGGGCGAACACCACCATCACAACCAGAAAGGGGATGTAGATCAGGCTTTCCATACCGCTTCCCTCCTTAAATGGTAATGTCGGTGAGTTTCAGGCCCCACAGGTAGCCCACCCCGATCAAAGCCAGCGCGAAGGTGGACACCAGCACCCCCGTGGGGTTGTGGAACAGCGGCGCCATAAAGTCGCCGGTGGTCTGGGTCAGCAGCAGCATCAGCAGGATGGGCATGACGGTCAGCACCTTCTGCTCCATCTTCTTTTCCGCCAGCAGGGTGTCGATCTCCTGCTTGGTCTCGATCTTCTGGCTGATCACGTCGGAGGTCTGGCGGATGATCTGGATCAGGTTGCCGCCGGTGCGCTTGGAAATCTCAAAGATATTGGCAAAGGTGCGGATGTCGTCGATGCCCGACCGCTCGGACAGATCGATCAGCAGATCCTCGATGTTCTGGTTCATGCTCAGCTTGGAGACGATCAGCTCCAGCTCCTGGATGATGTGGGTGCGCGGGTCCACGTACTGGCGCTCCATATCCTCCAGGGCCACCGCCATGGCCTTTTCCACCGAGCAGCCCGCCCCCAGCGCCGAGGACAGGCTGTACAGCATATCCTTGAACTGCAGGGTCAGCTTGCGGCGGCGGGCCGCGATGATCTGCTTGGTGCGGATGGCCGGGTATTTCAGGGACAGCAGCGCCAGCAGCCCCGCCAGGATCGCCGACCGGTAAAAGATATACCCCAGCGCGAACAGCCCCGCCGCGGCCAGCAGGATATAGCCCAGCTTTTCGGCGGGCTTCATGTAGTAGACCGAATAGTCCAGCCCGCCGGACTCGGTACGCTCCGGACGGGGCGGCTCCTTGACCTTTTTGGGGGCTTTCTGCTTTTTGCTCATATCACCGCATCCCTTCGTTGATGGTGGTGTCCACGCCGGACATCTCGAATTTCTGCATATGGCGCATGGGGTTTTCGTTGCGGCGCAGCTGGCCCAGCACCTCGCCGTGGGGGCCGTTGCCCTCCTTGACAAAGTGGAACAGGGGGTTCAGTTCGTACTCGCCCTTGTGGTAGCCCACCATCTCCACGATCTCCAGGGTCTTGCGGCTCTTGTCGCTCATGCGGCCCAGGTGCACGATCAGGTCAATGGCGGAGGCGATCTGCTGGCGGATGGCGTCCATGGGGAAATCCGCCCCGGTCAGCACCATCGTCTCCAGACGGGAGAGCATATCGGCGGGGGAGTTGGCGTGGCCGGTGGACAGGCTGCCGTCGTGGCCGGTGTTCATGGCCTGCAGCATGTCCAGCGCCTCGGCGCCGCGCACCTCGCCCACCACGATCCGCTCCGGCCGCATACGCAGCGAGGACCGGATCAGATCCCGGATGGTCACCGCGCCCTTGCCCTCGGTATTGGCGTTGCGGGTCTCCAGCCGCACCAGGTTGGGCACGGTGCGGATCTGCAGCTCGGCGGAGTCCTCGATGGTGATGATGCGCTCGTCGGCGGGGATGAAGCTGGACAAGGCGTTCAGAAAGGTCGTCTTGCCCGAGCCGGTGCCGCCGCTGACAAAGATGTTGTATTTGGCCCTGACCGCCGCCTGCAGGAACCGGGCGGCCTCGGGGGTGATGGCACCCCAGCGGATCAGATCCTCGAACTGGAGCACCTTTTCCGGGAATTTCCGGATGGTGACCACCGGGCCGTCCAGGGCGATGGGGTTCAGCACCACGTTCACGCGGGAGCCGTCCTCCAGGCGGGCGTCACAGATGGGGTTGGAGGTGTCCACCGTGCGGTTCACCTTGGACACGATCCGCTGGATGATGTCCTCCAGCTGCTTGCGGCTTTCAAACCGCATATCCGCCCGGGTCAGGCGGCCCGCCCGTTCGATGAACACATTCTCCGGGCCGTTGATCATGATTTCGGTGACCGACCGGTCATCCAGCAGGGGCTGCAGAGGCCCCAGCTTCTTCATCCGGTTGAGCACCTCGTTCACCAGCTCCCGCCGGTCGCTGACGCTCAGGTATTCGCCGGCCAGCAGCCGGGTCAGGGCCTCCTGGGCCGCCTGGCGCACCTGCTCGTCGGTGATCTCCCGGGTGCCCTCCAGCTGGCGGGCCACCTGGGCGGAAAGCTGGTCTTTCAGTTGGGAAACGTCCATGCCGGTTGCTCCTTTACGATCAGAAACTCAGGATGGCGGCGCAGCCCTTTTCCAGATCCGGGTTGCCCCGCAGCACCGCCCGCACGTCCGGCACGCTGGCCAGGCTGGCGGAGTAGGGGAAGGCCGCGTCGTACCGGCCGTCGGCGTACTTTTCCCGGCAGCGGTTGCCCGCCACCAGCTCCTTGCCCGCGCAGGGCAGGCTGGAGAAGGCCGGGTCGGCCAGGAAACGCCGGCGCTTGTGCTCGCCCAGGCGGTCGTCCCCGTAGACCAGCACCACCCGGTCGGCCAGATCCATCGCCCGGCTGGATACCTCGTTCAGCACCGAGGACAGATCCAGGATCAGCCAGTCCGGCGAGGCGCCCCGCAGGATGGATTCCACCAGAAACTGCACGTCCGCGCCGGTCAAGGCGCTCTGGTCCCGCACGCTGGCGGGGGTGGGCAGCACCAGCACGTCGTGCTCGTTGCGGCTCAGCGCCGGCAGCAGGGTGCGGGCCGGATCCTCCCGGTCCTGCACGGCGCAGAGGTATTCCTCGGCGCTCACCGTGCCGCAGGGGGCATAGAGGGAATCGGTGCAGGGGGCGGTTTCCAGGTTCAGGTAGACCGTCTTGCCCTGCTCCGCCGCCTTGAGGGCGGTCAGGTAGGCCAGGGTGGTCTTGCCCGCGCCGCCCTGGGTGGAGAAGAAAGCGATCACCCGGCCCTGGCTGCGGGAGGCCGCGGCCGCCGCCAGCAGCCCTTTGGCCCGCAGCAGGTTCTTCAGATCATCCACCAGGTCCTGGCGGCGCTGGTACATATTGACCGAGAGGGGTTCCTCGGCGCTGGTGTCCTCCCCCAGGGCGACCGGCAGGCCAAAGGCCGGGTCCAGCCCCCGCAGAAAGCGCGGCGCGCCCAGGATACAGTCCACCGTTTCGCCGCTGGTGCGCAGCCAGTCCTCCGCCCGGGCCGGGTCGGTAAAATACAGCACCCGGAAAGAGCGGGGGTCCTCACTGAGCAGCAGGTTCAGCTGCTCGCCGAAATACCGGTCCTGCCAGCAGAAAAGTAGTTTGATCGCCATGGTGGAACCCTCCCGCGTGTGTGGATTTTGTGAATACTTTATTAACAGATTTATTGTACGTTTCGCCCCCGGGCTTTTCAATCGCCGGGGGGGCTGCTTTGCATAATTAACCAAGAAAAGCGCGAAATTGGTATGCTGAGGGCGGATTTTGCCGGTTGTGGAGAATCGGTGAAAAGTATCCGGGGCCCTTGACGGGGGCGGGGCGCTTTGGGTATACTATGAGAACGATTCTCAAATTCGCAGGAGGACACACCATGGAGCGCACCGCTTACCGGACCCGCCAGCAGCGGGCCATGCAGACCTGGCTGGAACAGACCGCCGGGCAGCCCTTTACCGCCGGGCAGCTGCGGGCCGCGCTGGGGGAAAGCGTCTCCACCGCCACCGTCTACCGGTATCTGGAGCGGCTGGTGGCCGAGGGCCGGGCCGCCAAGTACACCCTGGAGGGGGAGGGCGCCCGGTTTGAATACCTGGACGCCGCCCCGGCGGGGCTGCACTGCAAGTGCGAGCGGTGCGGCCAGCTGCTGCGCATCCGGTGCGAGCAGGCCCGTCAGGCCGGGCAGCATCTGCTGGCGGGCCACGGCTTTGCGGTGGATCCCCGGCGCACGGTGGTATACGGCGTATGCGCCGCCTGCCGGGGGGCCGGGCTGTGAGGGGCCGGGTACTGCGTCTGGCGGCGGGGCTGCTGGCGCTGCTGGTGCTGGCCGGGGCGCTGGGGGCCGCCGCGCTGCTGGCCGGGCAGGCCGCCCACCACTGCGACGGGGACGATGCCTGCCCGGTATGCATGGGGCTGCGCCTGGCCTCGAATCTGGCGCGTCTGCTGGCCGCGGGGCTGCTTTTGGCGGCGGGGCTGGCCCTGGCCGGGCTTGCCCGGCTTTGCCGCCCGGTGCGGGTGCGGCGGCTGCCGGTACGCGTCACCCCGGTGGAACGCCGGGTACGGCTGAACAATTAAAAAAGCCTTTCCGTGACCGAGAGGGGGCGCGCCGCGCCCGCCCTCGCATTTTTGTGCCCTTTTGGGGGCAGAACCAACAACGGGAGGGCTTTTGCCATGCAATACAAAAGAGTGTTCGCTGCTGCCGCCGCGCTGGCGCTGGCTGTTCTGACCGGGTGCGGGGCCGCGGCCCCGGCACCCTCCGCCACCGAGAGCGGGGAGGAACCGCTGCGGGTGGTGGCTACCGTGTTCCCCGCCTGGGACTGGCTGCGGGAGCTGACCGCCGGCCAGGAGGGCCGGGTGGAACTGACATTGCTGCAGAGCGGCGGGGTGGACATGCACAGCTACCAGCCCACCGCCCGCGACCTGCTGACGGTGCAGGAGTGCGATCTGCTTGTCTGCGTGGGCGGGCAGTCGGACGTCTGGCTGGAGCGGGCGCTGGCCGGCACCGGGGACGGCCCCCGGGTGGTGCGGCTGGTGGAGGCGCTGGGCCAGCAGGCCTGCACCGCCCTGCCCGCCCTGGGCACCCAGGCGGAGGAGGAGGACCACGACCATGACCACGCAGAAGAAGCGGACGAGCATGTGTGGCTGTCGGTGGCGAACGCCCGTACCCTGACCGGGGTGCTGGCCGAAACGCTGGCCGAACTGGACCCAGCGGGGGACTATGCCGCCCGGGCCGCCGCCTACGGCGAGCAGCTGGACGCGCTGGACGAAAGCTACCGGCAGGCGGTGGAGGCGGGCCGCCGCACCGTGCTGCTGTTCGGGGACCGGTTCCCCTTTGCCCATCTGGCCCGGGACTACGGCCTGACCTGCTACGCGGCCTTTACGGGCTGCAGCGCCGAGACCGAGGCCAGCTTTGCCACCGTGGCCCGGCTGGCCGCCGCGGCGGACGAAAACGGGCTGCACACCATCCTGATCACCGAGACCTCGGACGGCAGCCTGGCCGATACCATCGCGGCCACCACCCGGAACGGGCTGGAGAAAGCGGTGCTGAACTCGATGCAGGCGGTGAGTGAAGAACAGATCGAAAACGGGCTGACCTGGCTGGCGGTGATGGAGGCCAACCGGGAGGTGCTGGCGGCGGCGCTGGCCTGAAAGGAGACAAGATATGGAAGAACGGATCCGGGCCCGGGGGCTGACCCCCGGGTATGAGGGCCGGGCGGTGAGCGGCCCGGTGGACTTTGTGCTGCGCCGGGGCGACTGGCTGGCGGTACTGGGGGAGAACGGCGCGGGCAAAACCACCCTGCTGCGCACGGTGCTGGGTTTGCTGCCGCCGGTGGCGGGCTGCCTGGAGACCCCGGGCCTGGTTCCGGGCCAGCTGGGCTGGCTGCCCCAGCAGACGGCGGTGCAGCGGGATATGCCCGCCTCGGTGTGGGAGGTGGCGCTGTCCGGCCGGCAGGGGCGCCGGGGCTGGCGGCCCTTTTACGGCAGGGAGGACCGGGCCGCCGCGGCCCGGGCGCTGGAACAGGTGGGCATGGCCGGGTTTGCCCGGCGTCGGTTCCGGGAACTGAGCGGCGGGCAGCGCCAGCGGGTGCTGCTGGCCCGGGCCCTCTGCGCCGGGGATCAGCTGCTGCTGCTGGACGAGCCGGTGACCGGGCTGGACAGCCAGGCCGCGGCGGGGATGTACCGGCTGCTGGCAGAGCTGAACGGGCAGGGCACGGCCATCTTTATGATCTCCCACGATCTGGCCGGGGCCCGGCAGTACGCCAGCCATGTGCTGTACCTGGGGGCACAGACCAGCTTTTTCGGCACCCGGGCGGAGTATGAGAACTGGAAAGGAGAAAACGCATGGGCCTGATGCAAACACTGGCGCTGTACTGGCAGTATCCCTTTGTGCGCAGCGCCCTGGCGGTGGGGGTGCTGATCGCGCTGTGCGCCTCCCTGCTGGGGGTGCCGCTGGTGCTGCGGCGGTTTTCCTTTATCGGGGACGGGCTGTCCCACGCGGCGTTCGGGGCGATGGCGGTGGCCTCGGTGCTGAACCTGGCGGGGGAGATGCCCTTTGTGCTGGGGGTCACGGTGGTCTGCGCGGTGCTGCTGCTGCGGGCCGGGCAGAACGCCTCCCTGCGGGGGGACGCCGCCACCGCCATGCTCTCGGTGGGGGCGATGGCGGTGGGCTATCTGCTCATGAACCTGTTCGGCACCTCCGCCAATTTGAGCGGCGATGTGTGCGCCACTTTGTTCGGCGCCACCTCCATCCTGACCCTCTCCGCCGGGGAGGTATGGCTCAGCGCCGCGCTGGCGCTGGGCATCACCGCGGTGTTTGCCCTGTTCTACCACCGCATCTTTGCCGTGACCTTTGACGAGGACTTTGCCCGCGCCGCCGGGGTGGGGGCCAAAGCCTGCAACCTGCTGCTGGCGGTCAGCGCCGCGGTGGTGATCGTGCTGGCCATGAACCTGGTGGGCTCGCTGCTGGTTACCGGGCTGGTGGTGTTTCCGGCGCTGGCGGCCATGCGGGTCTGCGGCAGCTTCGGCGGGGTCACCCTCTGCGCGGCGCTGTTCGCGGTGGGCTGCGCCGCGGCCGGTATCCTGATCGCGGTGGTGGCGGGCACCCCGGTGGGCTCCACCATCGTGGCGGTGGAGATCGCCGTCTGGGGGCTGTTCTGGCTGGCCGGCAAAAGGAGGCGGGCGTGAGGGCCCGGATCGCCGGGCTGCTGGCGGTGCTGCTGCTGGCGGGCTGCGCCCGGGAGATCCCCTCCACCTACATCCCGCCGGAACCCACCGCCACCCCGGACAGCGGCATCGACGTGGATCTGACCGCTTTGAGCAGCACCATGGTCTTTGCCGAGGTGTACAATATGCTGGCCTACCCGGAGGACTACCTGGGCAAGACCATCCGGGCCGCCGGGGAGTTTGCCGTTTACGATGAGCCGGAGGGGCGGTTCTACGCGGTGGTGGTGGAGGACGCTCTGGCCTGCTGCGCCCAGGGACTGGAATTTGTGCCCGCCGGGGAGCTGGTGTGGCCGGAGGAGTTCCCGGAACCGGGGCAGGCTATCCTGGTGGAGGGCACCTTTGCGGTGTACAAGCAGGGGAATTTTGAGTTCTGCCATCTGGTGGACGCCGGCATGACCCTGACCGAGGAATAAACAAAAACGCAAAAACGCACAGGCGCGCTGCCTTTCGGCAGCGCGCCTGTGCGTCTATGTTGTGCAGACGCCCGCGGCTGGAATCATGCGATGGGGACGGGCGCAGGGAAGCCCGGCCCCGGTACGGGAGGGTGCACGGAAAAGAAGGAGGATACCAAACAGGTACCGGTGTGGATCACTCCACGGTCAGGCTGCCCTTCTTGGGAAAGAAGGCGGGCTTGACCAGCTTGAAGAAGAGAACCACACAGACCAGCAGCAGAACCACCGACACGGCCACGGGGATCGCGACCCAGGCGGTATTGTACTGGGTGGTGCTGCCGATACCGGCGCTGTTCACATAGACGAACAGCTGGTGCTTGCAGGCCTCCCGCAGGGCGGCCACGCCGGCAGCGGTGCCGGTGGTCAGCTCGGTGTAGCGGCCGGCTGCGCCGGTGGGGCACAGGAACATATCGGTGCCCGCGCGCACGGCGGCGTCGCCCACGTTGTAGCCGTCGGTGCCCACAGCGTCGGTGATCACGCGGCCCATGAAGCCCCATTCATCCCGCAGCACGGTGGTGCACAGGGCGTAGCTGGCGCTGGTCCAGGAGGTGCCGATGGCGCTGTAGGCGGTCATGATGCCGCTGGCGCCCTTGAGCACGTCGCTGTATTCAAAGGTGGAGTTCTTGACGCAGATCTCGTAGGGGCGCAGGTAGATCTCCCGCATGGCCTGCTCGTTCAGCCAGGTGTGCACGCCGCCGCGGTTGGTCTCCTGATCGTTCACCGCAAAGTGCTTGGTGTACACCGCGATGCCCTTGCTCTGCAGACCGGAGGTCTGGGCGGCGGCGGTGTAGCCGGCCAGCAGGCCGTCCTCGGAGTAGTATTCGAAGTTACGGCCGCCGAAGGGAGAACGATGGGTGTTCATGGAGAAGCCGTACATACCGGTCACGTTCTGGGTGGTGCACTCGTCGCCGTACACAGAGCCCATCTCGTAGGCCAGGTCGGTGTTCCAGGTGGAGGCGGTCACCACCGAGCTGTTGTACATGTTCAGGCTGGTGCCGTTTACCAGGTCATGCAGGCCCTCGGCGCCGTCCATGTCGATACAGGCTTTCTTCTTGATGGACGCAATGGAGGGGTTCTGCCAGCCGCAGGCGCCGGTCAGGGTGACCATCTCGTCCACGGTCAGGCGGTTGAGCAGCTCGTCCCACTTGGGATCGTCGTAGGGCAGGCCCACCAGATCCTCACAGTAGGTGGCGATGGAGGTGTCGCCGGTGACCGGCATGGTCACGGAGGCGTCGTCCTCGGGGATCTGGGCGCCGCGCAGGTCGTTCAGGATGGTGGCCATCACCTCATCGCTGGCGGTGGCGGTGCGCTCCAGGTTGGCAACCGGGAAGGTGCCGGCAAAGTCGGCGCGGGTCATGTAGTCGTCGGCGCTGTAGCTGCCGTCACCGGCGGTCACATCGTCAAACTGGTTCACCGCGGCCACCTGATCGGTGGAGCGGGGGTTGGATTCGTCGTACACTTCGCCGGCCAGCTCAAAGCTCTGGCTCAGCACGCTGCCGTCCTGGGCGGCCCAGCAGTGAGAACCGTTGGTGCCCAGTTCGCTGTAGAAGGTGTAGCTGCCCGCGTCCAGCACATAGCAGCCCTCGTTCTTGTAGTCGTAGGAGGCCAGATCGTCCTTGTTCACGGTGATGGTCACGGTCTCGCTGGCGCCCGGCTCCAGGGTGGAGGTCTTGTCGTAGCCTACCAGAACCACCTTGGCCTTTTCCACGCCGCCCGCGGTGTAGGGCTGCTCACAGTACAGCTCCACGACCGTCTTGGAAGCCACGCTGCCGGTGTTGGTGACCTTCACCGGGAAGCTCAGGGTGCCGGCGGCCTCGTCGTAGGTGGGCTCGCCGTCCCATTCCTGGCTGAAGGTGGTGTAGGACAGGCCGTAGCCGAAGGGATACTGCACAATGCTGCTGTAGTTGGAGAAATCGAAGCTCTTGGTTTCGCCGTTGTAGTTGACGATATCGGTCAGCTGTACGCCCTCGGCGGCCGCGGTCTCGTACCAGCGGTAGCCCACGTAGATGCCTTCCATGTAATGGACGTACTTGTTGGCGTACTTGTCGTCGCCGCCGTTGGTGTAGGTGTAATCGCCAAAGTTGTAGTAGGTGGGAGCGGACTCCACTTCATAGGCCCAGGTATCCGCCAGACGGCCGGAGGGGGAGACCACGCCGGCCAGCACCTGCGCCACACCGGCGTTGCCGGTCAGGCCGGGCAGGCCGATCCACAAAGCGGCGTCCACGTCGCCTTCCACGCCGGCGCCGGTGTCGGCCACCGCGTCGATGAAGCCGCACTCAATGGCCATCGGGGTGTTGATCAGCACGATCACGTTCTTGTAGTTGGCCTTCACGTAGTCCAGCAGGGCCAGCTCCACGTCCTGCAGTTCCAGGTAGGATTTGCCCGCGTCGCCGCCGTCGGCTTCGGCCATGTCCATGATGGCGTCGGAGCCTTCGCCGCCGGCCCGGCCGAACACCACGATGGCGGTGTCGGAGTAGCTCTTGCAGCTGTTCAGCAGCTCATCGCCGTACATCTCCAGCGGCTGCTCCACGATGTTGTGGCTGGCGCCGGTCATGTTGGCCACGCCGCCTGCCTGGCCGGCGTTCTCGGTGTAGTGGTCAATATAGAACTGCCACAGATCCGGGTTCACGGTGATGCCTTCGGCCGCCAGGGCGTCCTTCAGGTTCAGGCAGCTCTCGGAATCCCAGTTCCAGCCGCCGGCGGAACCGGTGCCCAGGTACAGCTGCTGGTAAGAACAGGCGCCGAACAGGTTTACCTGCCCGGTGATGGGCAGCAGATCCCCGTCGTTCTTCAGCAGAACGGTACCCTCGGCGTTGATTTCGGTGGTAACGGCCTGGGCCCGGGCCTCCACCTCGTTCAGATCCAGCTCCTCGGTTTCGGCCGTGGAGCGGAAATACAGGTTGATCATGTTGGAATAGGTATAGCACAGTACGTTCATGGTCACGATGGCGCACACCAGAACCAGGATCAGCACCGTGCCCAGGATACCCCTGGCCTTGCTTTTCTTGTTCATGCCTGCCTCCTTATGCCAGATTGTTCTCGGTGATGGCCTGCTGCATCGCCAGGATGATCAGGGCGCAGGCCACTTCCTGGTTGTTCAGCAGGGTCATTTCCTTATCGGCCAGATGGATGCCGCCGCAATCCCCGGTCAGAACGGGGAAGCCGTCCTCCTCGGTATCCACCGTGATTTCCATGATATCTGCGCAGGAGTATGTACCTATAATCGAATTGAGCATTTTGACAAAAAATATCGCCGGTTTTAAGCAAAACCGGCGATATTATACAGAAAGTGTAAAATATATGTGTTACAGAAGCAGGGTGCCCTCCCGGCGCAGCGCGTCCAGATACTGCTGCTTGATCTCCTGGCCCCGGCGGCGGGAAAGCGGCACCGACGCCCCGGTGGTAAGCAGCACGTCCCCGTCCGGATGGCCCGGATATACCGGTGGTTCACCAGAAAGCCCTTGTGCACCCGCAGAAAGCCCCGGGGCTCCAGTTCGGCGGTCAGGGCATCCATGGTGCTGTGGATCACCACCGGTTCCGCCCGGTTGTGCAGATGCAGCAGCTGGTTTTTGCCGCTGCCCTCAATGTACACCGCCTCGCTGCGGTCAAACTGCAGGATGCCGCCCTTCTGCTGCACCGCGATCCGGTCGGTGTCCCGCCCGGCGTCGGTGTCCGCCAGGTAGTCGTGCACCACCCGGGGCAGATCCTCCAGAAAATGGGACTTGCGCACAAAGGAATAGGGCCGGGTCTGCAGCGCCTGGAACACCTTGTCCTCCCGGCTGGAAAGGAACACCACCCGGGTGGGCAGCCCCTCCTGCCGCAGGGATTCGGCCAGGGCGATGCCGTTTTCCCCGGGCATCTGGATGTCCAGGAACAGCAGCTCAAAAGGCGGGCCGGCGGGCCGCGCCCGGAACGCCTGGGCCGAGTAGAACAGCCGGATGTCCGGCGCCGCGCCCTCCCGCACAAAGGCTGCCCGGATGCTGCCGGCCAGCAGTTCCAGCATATCCCGGTCGTCGTCGCACAGGGCGATGGATACCTCTCTCATGGTTGCTCCTTTCCGGCGGGCGCGTCGGTCAGGATCACCCGCACCAGAAAATATCCGTCCTCCGCCTGGTAATACACCGCCCCGCCGTACTTGCGGGCCAGCGAGGCCACGATCCGGCTGCCGAACCCGTGTTCCTGGGGACGGGCCTTGCCGGTGGTCAGCCGCAGGGCCTTTTCCTCATCGCCGGGGCGCAGCGGATTGCGCACCGACAGAATCAGCGACTGCTGCACCAGCCGCACCTCCACCGTGCGGCGGGCGGGCGCGTCGTCCAGCGCCAGGTATTCCACCGCGTTGTCGATCAGGTTCACCAGCAGGCTGCACAGATCCGGGTCGGCGATATGCAGCTGGGCCGGGGTCAGCACCCGCGCGTCCAGCTCCACCCCCGCCCGGCGGGCCTTGGCGGATTCCATGTTCAGGATGATGGCCAGGGTCTGGTTCTCGCAGGCCAGGGTCATGTGGGGCGGCATCAGCTGATCCGACCAGTCCGACCAGTAGGCCCGCAGCTCCTCGTACCGGCCCTCGTCCAGCAGGGTTTTCATGTAAAGATACTGGTTTTTCATGTCGTGGCGCACCCGGTTGTAGTGCTCCAGATCCTCCCGCAGCACCGTCAGGGTGTTTTCGCTGGCCTGGCGCAGAAACCGCTCCGCCTGGGCCTGGCTGTTGCTGCGCAGCCACACCGGCAGCGCAAAGGCGCTGCAGTACAGCACCGCCAGCGCCAGCATAAGCACCAGCGAATAGGGAAGCGCCGTATAGGCGGACAGGGGAAGAAACGCAAACAGGCCGTTGACCCCGAACACGCAGGACGCCGCCGAGACGGCCGCCAGCGGCGCCAGCAGCGCCGGGGCGGGATCCCCCATGCGGGAGAAGCGGCGGAACAGCAGGGTCAGCAGCAGGATCAGGGTCAGGTTCAGCAGAACCAGCGCCCGCTGCAGGTCAAAGTCCTCCTCCACCCGGATGTTGCCCACCATCATGGTGATGCCCAGGGTGAGGAAAAACATCCCCGTGTACCCCATGCCCATGGCCAGCCGGGCCGCCGGGCTGCGGGAACGGGTCAGCAGCGCCGCCGCGGCTGTAATCACCACGCCCCCCACAAAGGGCTGCAGGTTGGCATCTCCCAGCAGCGTATACAGCACCACGCCGCACAGTTCCATCCCCGCGCAGCTGAGCAGCATCCGCCCTGCCAGCTGCGCCCAGGCCCGCGGGCGGCGCAGCGATCCCGCAAACATGACCGGCAGCATCACCGCAATGAAATAGTTTGCGGTGATAAAGACGGTGCCGTAGTGCAGCTGAAGATAGTAGGTGGAAAAATACTCCGCAAACATCCCCGGTCCCCCTTGACCTTACATTCTGTTTTATTGTAGCAAAAACCGCGCCGGGGTGCAAACCGGCGCGGTGTAATTGAATTTGAAAAATATACGGAGAGTATTAAACGGTTTCGCCCCGGGCTTCCCGGGCGCAGGCCAGCCCGCCGCCTTCCGCGGCCAGCAGGGCGGTGAACCGCTGCCTGGCTTCTGCGTCGCCCGTCAGGCGGCTGTTCAGAAGCAGCATCCAGCAGGTATCCAGTTTGTCCAGCTTGGTGGGCAGACGGCGCATCTGCTCCTCCAGCCCGGCCGCGTCGGCGGGGTGACCCTCCAGAATCGCGGCCCACACCCCGTACAGCCGCACCTGGGGCCGCAGGTTCACCGCCAGGCCGGGATTTTCGGCGGTCTGCTGCTGCAGCAGGGTTTTCAGCTCCTCCAGCACCCGGCGGGCCTCGGCGGACTGCTGCCCCCACAGCAGGTACCGGCAGCGGCAGCGCAGCACCAGCGCCCGCAGCGCCGCGGCACGGGCGGGCGGCAGGCCGGGGCCGGGTTCTTCCAGGGTGGCCAGCGCCTGCTGCCAGCGGCCCGCGGCGCAGTGGGCTTCGGCCAGGCTGGCGGCCGCCGCGCACCGGGCCGCGCTGCCCGGTTTCATACGGGCCGCCGCCGGCGCATAGGCTTGGATAAAAGCCTCCGGGTCCAGATCCAGATGCAGCGTTTCCTGGATCGACTGCTCACAGCCGGTGGCGATCAGGTTGGCCGCCAGCACGCTCAGCGCCGAGCCCAGCGCCAGTGCCAGCAGCACCGTGATCACCGCGATCCATACCGGGCCCTGGGCACGGCGCACCCCCATGGTTACCGCCAGCGCCGCCGTGAGCACCAGCCCCGCCGCGAACACCCCGCGGCTTCTGCCGAAATACCGGAACATATACCCGTTGCCTCCCCGCATGTTTTGCCTTAACTATACACCCCGCTGCGGGAAAAGAAAAGCAGAAAAAAACCGCACATTCCCGTTAAAATTAACAAAATACAACGGATTAACGAAAAAAATCAAACATTATTGGTACCGGTAACGATGCGAAGGCGGCGGGCCCGGTGTTATAATGAAACCATCGATGGGGCGTGGGCCGCCCCCTTTACGGCCCCGGCAAGGAGGAGAGAGCGATGCTGCGCGTGACCACCCTGATGGACAACCAGCCCTCGGAAAACAAGGCGCTGGCCGCCGAGCACGGCCTGGCCTACTGGGTCGAGACCGGGGGGATGCGCTTTCTGTTTGACTGCGGCGCATCCGACAAGGTCATCCGCAACGCCCACCGGCTGGGCGTGCCGCTGGCCGAGGCGGATTTCACCGTCTGCTCCCACAGCCACTACGACCACGCGGCGGGGTTCCGCGATCTGGCCGAGCGGGGGCTGGGCGGCAAAACGCTGATCACCGGGCCGGGCTTCTGGAAACGCAAATACGCCTTTGACGGGCTGAAATACACCGATCTGTCCGCCGGGTTCGGGCCGGAGTTTCTGGCCGTGCACGGCATCGAGCACCGGGTCTGCGAAGGGGTGCTGCCCCTGGCGGAGGGCTGCTGGCTGGTGGGGGATTTTCCCCGGGTGCATCCCTTTGAGGTGATCCAGCCCCGCTTTGTGCGGGGAGAGCCGGGCGCCGCGGAACCGGACGATTTTTCCGACGAGATCTGCCTGGCGGTGGATACGCCCCAGGGCCTGGTGGTGCTGGTGGGCTGTTCCCATCCGGGCATCCTGAACATGATCGCCCGGGTGCACAGGGCGCTGAACCGGCCGGTGTACGGGGTGTTCGGCGGCACCCATCTGGTGGAGGCCGACGAGGCGCGCATCCGCGCCACCCTGGAGGAGCTGCGGGGGATGGGCCTGCGGATACTGGGGCTGAGCCATTGTTCCGGCGCGCTGGCCGAACAGTGCCTGCACAGCGACGGCCGGGTGACCGCCTGCCATATGGCGGTGGGGGACTGCCTGGCCTTGTAAACGAAATGAGGAAGTATGCGGTTTGAGGAGATCGCCCGGCAGCTGGTGGAGACCACCTCCCGGCTGGTGCGCGGGCGGATCATTAACATCATGGATACCGAGGGGCGGATCGTGGCCTCCACCGAGGAAAGCCGGATCGGTACCCTCCACGCGGGGGCCTGCCAGGTGGTGCGCACCGGGCGGCCGGTGGCCATCGAACCCGCCGACCTGGCCCGCTGGCCTGGCGCCCGGGAGGGTTACAACCTGCCGGTATTCAGCGACGGGCGGCTGATCGCGGTGGTGGGTATCTTCGGCGAGCCGGAACAGGTGCGGGACAGCGCCTATATCCTGGCGGCCTACACCGAGCAGTTTTTCCGCCAGAACGCGCTGGATCAGCAGAACCGGATCACCGGCGAACTGCGCACCACCTACCTGCGGCTGCTGCTGCACCTGGACCGGTACGGCACCGAGGAGCTGACCGAGGTGGGGGAGGCGCTGGGGCTGCGGCTGCGGTTTCCGGTGCGGGTGCTGGCGCTGGAGTTCTGCGGCCGGCAGGACGCGCTGGCCTGCCGCCAGCGGCTGTACCGGGCGGCGGAGGAGCTGCAGTTTCAGGATCTGCTGGACCCCAAGCGGGACGTATGGGCCGTGACCGGCGACCGGCTGCTGATGCTGAAAAGCGATACCGGAACCCACTGCCTGCACCGGATGCTCACCTGCGCGGAAACGGCGGTGGGCGCACCCGCCCGGCTGGGCGCGGGGCGGCCGTGCACGGCGCTGCGGCAGGCGCCCCAGTCCGGCGCACAGGCGCTGACCCTCTGCGCCGCGCCGGTGAGCGGGGTGCAGGATATCCAGAACCCGGACTGCCGGTTTCTGTACCTGATGCAGCGCACCGCCTTCCGGGAGGAGGACTGCATCCGGGAGATGTACAGCCTGCTGGAAGAACAGCTGGACGCGGCGGAACTGGAAGTGCTGCTGGCCACCGCCGACGCCTATTACGACTGCGGCGGCAGTGTGGGCCAGGCGGCCGACCGGCTGCACATCCATAAAAATACCCTTCAGTACCGGATGCACCGGCTGTGGGACATTGTGTGCCCCGGCACCACCGGCCGTTTTGAGCGGGAGTACCTGCTGCGGCTGTGCATCCAACACCATGTGCGAAAGGCCTCGGAGCCTTCGTGATACGGCATCTTATTGAGAAGGAGGAAGAAGTATGTCCCCGTTTTTCCTGTTCGCTGTGATCATACTGGCTGTTGTGGCCATGGTGATCGCCATCTCCAAGTTCAACGTCCACCCCTTTATCGTACTGGTAGTGGTGGCCGTGGCGGTGGGCCTTGTGTGCGGCCTGGACACCGTCACGGTGGTGAACACCGTCAAATCCGGATTTGGTGAGATCCTGGCCAGTATCGGTATCGTGATCCTGTGCGGCACCATCATCGGCACCATCCTGGAAAAGACCGGCGCGGCGCTGACCATGGCCAACACCATCCTGAAGGTGGTGGGCAAAAAGCGCAGCGTGGTCACCATGGGCGCCATGGGCTACGTGACCGGTATCCCGGTGTTCTGCGATTCCGGCTTTGTGGTGCTGGCGCCCATCAGCCGGGCGCTGGCGGCCCAGAGCAACACCTCCCTGGCGGTGATGGCCACCGCGCTGAGCGGCGGCCTGTACGCCACCCACTGCCTGGTACCGCCCACCCCCGGCCCCATCGCCATGGCCGGTACCCTGGAGGCCGACCTGGGCCTGACCATCCTGGTGGGCCTGCTGCTCTCCATCCCGGCGGTAGCGGTGGTTATCCTGTACGCCACCAAGATCTCCAGCAAGATCGACATCCCCGCCAACCCCGAATACACCATCGAGGAACTCACCGCCAAGTACGGCAAGCTGCCCGGCGCGCTGCACAGCTTCTCGCCCATCCTGCTGCCCATCGTGCTGATCGGTATCTCCTCCATCGCGTCCCTGCCCGCCCTGCCCTTCGGTGACGGCGCGGTCTACGCGTTCCTGAACTTCATCGGCAACCCGGTCATTGCCCTGATGCTGGGCGTGTTCCTGTCCATGACCCTGATCCCCGCCAGCGAGCGGGGCAACACCCTCAAGTGGGTCACCCAGGGCGTTACCGATTCCGCCGCCATCATGGCCATCACCGGCGCGGGCGGCTCCTTCGGCGCGATCCTGAAGCTTCTGCCCATCGCCGACGCCACCCAGGGCCTGCTGGCCACCGGGCTGGGCGTGCTGGTGCCCTTTACCATCGCCATGATCCTGAAGCTGGCCATGGGCGCTTCCACCGTGGCGATGATCACCACCGCCAGCATGGTGGCCCCCATGCTGGAGAACATGGGCCTGACCAGCCCCCTGGGCCGCGTGTTCGTGGTTATGGCCATCGGCGCGGGCTCCATGGTGGCGTCCCACGCCAACGACTCCTACTTCTGGGTCGTGAGCCAGTTCTCCGACATGAAGACCGGCGAAGCCTACCGCTGCCAGACCGGTATGACCGCCGTGATGGGCGTTACCGTTGTGGTGATCCTGTATGTGCTGAGCCTGTTCCTGTTCTGATCGCTTCATAAACGCCCGGCGGTGCGGTTACGGAAAAACCGCGCCGCCGGCTTTTCATTCTGATCCCGGAGGTAACAAACCATGAGCAAGATTCGCGCGGACGCGGACAAGATCGTACAGGCGGCGCTGGCCGCCGCGTTGCCGGATGCAGCGGTGAAACGGGCGCTGGAGGGCCGGGATTTCGGGCCCGGCCGGCTGGTGCTGGTGGCGGCGGGCAAGGCCGCCTGGCAGATGGCCGCGGCCGCCTGCGGTATCCTGGGCGAGCGGCTGGACGCGGGCATCGTGGTGACCAAATACGGCCATGTGAAAGGCCCCATCCCGGGGGTGGAATGCTGCGAGGCGGGGCATCCGGTGCCGGATGCGAACTCCTTCGCGGCCACCCAGAAAGCCATTGACCTGGTGAGCGGCCTGACCGAACAGGACACGGTGCTGTTTCTTTTGTCCGGCGGCGGGTCGGCGCTGTTTGAAAAGCCGCTGATCCCCGCCGACGAGCTGGAGGACATCACCCGGCAGCTGCTGGGCTGCGGGGCTTCGATCGTGGAGATCAACACCCTGCGCAAGCGGCTGAGCGCGGTCAAGGGCGGGCGGTTTGCCCGGCTGTGCCGCCCGGCGAAGGTGTTCTCGGTGGTGCTGAGCGACATTATCGGGGATCCGCTGGATATGATCGCCTCCGGCCCGGCCTATCCGGATACCTCCACCTGCGCCCAGGCCAAGGCGATTGTGGAGCGGTACGGCCTGCGGCTGAGCCAGGAGGCCCGGGCCCTGCTGGAGCAGGAGACCCCGAAGGAACTGGATAATGTGGAGACACAGATCACCGGCAGCGTGCGGCAGCTGTGCGCCGCGGCTGAAACGGTCTGCCGCCAGCTGGGCTACGAGCCGGTGGTGCTGACCGATCAGCTGTGCTGCACCGCCCGGGACGCGGGCAGTTTCCTGGGCGCGATCGCCCGCACCCATAACGATACACAGAAGTCGCTGGCCTTTATTGCGGGCGGCGAGACGGTGGTACAGCTGACCGGCAAGGGCCTGGGCGGCCGGAATCAGGAGATCGCCCTGGCGGCGGCGCCGCTGCTGGCGGGGCTGGACCGGGCCGCGGTGTTCAGCGTGGGCTCGGACGGAACCGACGGCCCCACCGACGCCGCCGGCGGGTATTGCGACCAGGGGTCCCTGGCGGCGCTGGCCGCCGCCGGCTGGGACGTGCCCGCCACCCTGGCCGACAACGACGCCTACCATGCCCTGGCCGCCGTGAACGGCCTGATCATCACCGGCCCGACCGGCACCAACGTCAACGACCTGACCGTGCTGCTGCTGGACAGGCAGTAAGGGCTGATCTGGGGGGAATCAACGATTCCCCCCAGGCCCCCCGGAAATCGAGGGCCGAATACTCGGCCCTCAGGAGAAAAAAAACAAGGCCGGTGCGTATTCCGTTTACGCACCGGCCTTATTAATGTGTGAATTTCCCTATGGCCGGAGCATTCCGGCCATGTGTTCCGGGGGTCTGGGGGATATGTTATATCCCCCAGATTGGCCTTCACTGCCGCCCCAGCAGGCGATGGAGGGTGGCGGTTAGGACGGCGTAGTCGATGGGCTTGGGCACGTGGGCGTTCATGCCCGCCTCGATGGTCTGGGCGATATCCTCCGCAAAGGCGTTGGCGGTCACCGCCACGATGGGCACCGCGGCCGCGTCCGGCCTCTCCAGCGCCCGGATCGCCCGGGCCGCGCCGCAGCCGTCCAGCCGGGGCATCTGCATATCCATCAGGATCGCGTCAAAACTGCCCGGCGCGCTGGCCGCGAACTGTTCCAGCGCGTCCTGGCCGTCAAAGGCCGTGGTCACCTGGGCGCCGTACTGCTCCAGCAATGCCTGGCCGATCTCCCGGTTCAGCTCGTTGTCGTCCACCAGCATCAGCCGCAGCCCTGCCAGCCCGGTGGCCGGGTCGGCGGTCTGGGCTTCGTCGGGGGCGGTTTCCGGCTGGGTCGCGGCGCATTCCAGCGGCAGGGTCACCGTAAAGGTGCTGCCTTCACCCACCCGGCTGGTCACCGTGATGGTGCCCGCCATCTGCTCCACCAGGCTTTTCACGATCGGCATGCCCAGACCGGTGCCGGCCTGTGACGCACCGCTGCGGGTCTCCTGGGCGTAGGGCTCAAAGATCCGGGCCAGGAACTCCCCGGTCATGCCGCAGCCGGTATCCTGCACCAGAATCTGGTACTTGGGATGGGGCTGCGGATCCACCTGCCGCAGCTGCAGCCGCACCGTGCCCCCCGCCGGAGTGAACTTGAAGGCGTTGGACAGCAGGTTGTTCAGAATCTGCCCGATCCGGAACGCGTCCCCCCGTACCCGGGAATCCCGCAGCTCGCATACCACATCGAACTGCTTGCCCTCCCGCTGGGCCTGCGCCTGGAACGCCCCGGCCCATTCCTGCAGATGGGTGCTCAGGTCAAAATCCGTGGGGTTCAGGGTCAGCGCGCCGCTCTCGATCCGGCTCAGCTCCAGAATATCGTTGATCAGGCCCAGCAGCTGCCGCCCCGATACCGCGATCTTGGTCAGGTAATCCCGGGTGGCCGGGGGATTGTCCGGCTGGGTCTGGGCCAGTTCGGTCAGGCCGATCATCGCGTTCAGCGGGGTGCGCATGTCATGGGACATATGGCTGAAAAACGCCGTTTTGGCCTGGCCGCTCTTGCGGGCCTGGGCCAGCGCGTCCTCCAGCAGGGCCCGGCGCTGGATCTCCTGCCGCTTTTCCCGGTCCACTTCCTTGAAGCAGAGCACCACCTCGCCGGGGGCCAGGCTGTCGTCCGCCAGGGCCCGCACGCTTATCCAGCGGAACTCCCCGTTGAACAGCCGCAGGAAATCGCCGCCGAAATCCCGTTCCCGCTTGGCCTTTTTACGGATATTCTCCAGCGAGAAACACTGGGTAAACTCCGCCCGGGCGTCCGGCTCGATCACCTCCGCCAGGGTGGAAAGCAGCGCCGGGTAGGCACCGTCCGGCTGCAGCCGGCTGCGCACATGGCCGGAGCCCTTGATCACCTCGTAGCTGCCGGTCAGGCAGTTGATCCGGTACAGGGAGAAATAGCTGTTGCCCAGCACCCGCACCGTCTCGTTGGTGCGCTCGATCCGCCGGTTCAGCGAGAAATCCCGCCACAGCATGAAGAACGAACCTGCCAGGAACAGCAAAATCGCAATGGCGAAACTGCGGATCACCACGTTCAGATCCGCCAGAATGGTCTGGGCCGGCAGGGTCACCAGCGAGATCCAGCCGCTGCTGAAGGTGGCGTAATATACCACCTGCCGGGTACCGTCCGGCGCGTCGATAAAGGCGTCCGACGGGTCCAGCGCACCCGAGGACAGATCGTCAAAGATACTGTATAAAAAGGTCTGCAGGGTATCCCGCGGCAGGTCCGCCGCCGACTGGCCGTACAGCAGAGTGCCCTGCCGGTCGCACAGATAGTAGGAGGCGCCCTCCGGCAGATCCAGCGGCTGGTCGTGCAGCTTGAAATTTTCCAGGAACACGTCAAAGGCCACCACCGTGTCGCTGCTGCCGCACTTCTGCGCCAGCGTTACCACCGAATTGCCCGAAATTACATCCACATAGGCATCGGTCATGATGATGTCGCCCTCCGCCGCCAGCGCCGCCTGGTACCAGTCGGTGGCGGAGTAGTCGTACTCGTCGTCCCCCTCCCAGGGGTTGGCCGCCACGATATGGCCCGCCACCACCGCGTAGGGGTCCACCGCCTCCTTGCCCAGCACCTGGGCGATGTTGCGGAAATAGTTTGCCAGCCAGTCGCGCAGCTCCTCGTCGGTCGCGCCGCCCTCTACCTTGGTTTCCAGATACTGGCTGCCCAGCGACAGCAGCGTTTCGTACACCGTCAGGTTGTTCTGCTCCTCCATGGCGTAGCTGCGGGCCAGGGCGGTGCCGGTTTCCTGGGCGCTGTCCAGCAGGGAAGTGCGCAGCAGCAGAACGCTGAACAGGGACAAAAACACAAAGACGGCCAGCAGGATCAGGCTGAGCCGCATATTGTACAGCACCTTCCGGGTGCGTTTGCGCCGGGATATGTTCATGACGGGGTTCCTCGCTTTCCGGGCCGGGCGGCCCGCTTTATTGTAACACAGCACACCCGCCCGCACAAGAAAAACCCTTGCAAGGCGGCCCGGCGGCGGGTATAATCGCCTGTGGGAATCAACGAATGTTGTGAGGAGGAGTTCATTTCATGTCATCCGGTTTTCGCCCCCATGTGGGGCTGCGCAGCCTGAAAACCGCCCTGGCCGCGGTGCTCTGCGCCCTGGGCTACGCTTTGATCGACCGCAACCCCACCTTTGCCTGCATCGGCGCCATCTTCGGGCTGGGCCCCGATATGCCCGGCAGCCGCCTGCACGGCGGCAACCGGCTGTTCGGCACCGTGATCGGCGGGTTTATCGGGATTGGGCTGTTCTGGCTGTACCTGCGCGTCTGCCCCGCGCGGGACAGTCAGCTGCTTCTGGCGGCGCTGCTGTTTGCGGGTGTGGTGCTGCTGATCCTGCTGAGCCAGTGCTTCTGGGTAGGGGCGGTGCAGCCCGGCGGGGTGGTGCTGTGCATCATTCTGTACAACACTCCGCCCGAAACCTATGTGGAGTATTCCCTGAACCGCATGCTGGACACCGGCGTGGGTGTGGCCATGGCCCTGCTGGTGAACTGGCTGCTGCCCCGCCAGCGGCTGGTGCGCTGGCGGCGGGCCGCGGCCCAGCGGCTGGGGCTGCCGGTCAGGCCGGACGGGGAGGGCCTGCCCGAAGAAGACAGCTGATCCTTATATAAATAAAATGCAGGACCGGACGGGGTTGCCCGTCCGGTCCTGCTGTGTTTACCGGAACTTTACCTCTTGACGGGGACTTTACATTTTGCACCGGGACTTTACGCAAATCATGCGAAGGGTTGATAGCGCCGCCCCGGGGGGCCGTGCTACAATAACGCCAGCCTTGAAAAAAGGGAAAATGAGGCCGGGTGGTCCCGGCCGACTGACGCGAAAAAGGAGTGTCATTCAACATGAAAAAGATTCTTGCTATCGTTCTGGCGCTGGTTCTGGCGCTGGGCCTGCTGACCGCCTGCGGCGCCGGCAGCTCTTCTTCTCAGGCTCCCGCCCAGGAGAGCTCTTCCGCTTCCACCCCCGCTTCCGAGCCCGCTGAGGAGAGCGTGAGCGGCGTGGTCAACACCTCCGGTTCCACCTCCATGGAGAGCGTGGTGCTGGCGCTGAGCGAAGCGTTCAAGGAAATGTACCCCGATGTGACCGTCAACTACAGCGGCAACGGTTCCGGCGCGGGCGTTGAAGCCGCCATCGCCGGCACCAGCGACATCGGCCTGGCCAGCCGCGATCTGAAGGAGGAGGAATCCTCCAATGGCGC
The DNA here is from genome assembly GCA_944386225.1 of uncultured Gemmiger sp. Taxonomy (GTDB): domain Bacteria; phylum Bacillota; class Clostridia; order Oscillospirales; family Ruminococcaceae; genus Gemmiger_A. The sequence continues at coordinate 18,010 of CALXAH010000020.1, read as the reverse complement.
CGTGGCCAACGTGGTGGCCAAGGACGGCGTGGCCGTGATCGTGAACCCCGCCAACGGCGTGGAAGACCTGACCGTTGAGCAGATCGCCGACATCTTCTCCGGCAAGATCACCAACTGGAGCGAAGTGGGCGGCGAGGATATGGAGATCGCTGTCTACGGCCGTGAGGCCGGCAGCGGCACCCGCGGCGCCTTTGAGGAGATCGTGGGTGTTGTGGACGCCTGCGCCCTGACCAACGAGTACAGCAGCACCGGTGACCTGGTGGGCAACGTGGCCGGCAACGAGAACGCCATCGGCTACGCCTCCCTGTCCGCTGTGGACGAGACCGTCAAGGCCGTGAAGGTGGCCGGTGTGGAGTGCACCGAGGACACCGTGAAGGACGGCAGCTACGCCATCCAGCGTCCCTTTGTGATGGTCACCAAGGACGGCACCGCCCTGAGCGCCGCTGCCCAGGCTTTCCTGGACTTTGCCATGAGCGCTGAGGCTGCCCCCATCATCGCCGCTGCGGGCGCTGTTTCCCCCAACGCCTGATCCTGACGACCGAAACGCGAATCCGGGCCCTCGATGCTGAACCGTCGGGGGCCTCTTTTTACGACAGAAAGGTTGGTAGCTATGCAGCCACAAGCACGCGGCAAGCGCGCGTTCCGGGACAGTATCGAGGGAGCGATGCGGCTGATCTTCACGGTCTGCGGGTTCATCGCCATCGCCTTTGTGCTGCTGATCTCGGTGTACCTGATCCTGAGCGGCCTGCCCGCCATCAAGGAAGTGGGCCTGTTTGAGTTCCTGTTCGGTACCCGGTGGGATTCCACCAACAAGACCGACCCCGCCTACGGCATCCTGCCCTTTATCCTCACCTCGGTGTGGGGCACCTGCGGCGCGATTGTGCTGGGCGTGCCGGTGGGCATCCTGACGGCGGTGTTCCTGGCCCGGGTGGCCCCGCCCAAACTGGCGGCAGCGGTGCGCCCCGCGGTGGATCTGCTGGCGGGCATCCCCTCGGTGGTGTATGGCCTGGTGGGCATGATGGTGCTGGTACCGGCCATCAAGGATATCTTTGACCTGAAAGCCGGCGACAGCCTGCTGGCCGCCATCCTGGTGCTGGCGGTGATGATCCTGCCCTCCATCATCAGCGTGTCCGAAACCGCCCTCAAGGCGGTGCCCAAAGAATATACCGAGGGTTCCCTGGCGCTGGGCGCCACCGAGCTGGAAACCAGCTTCAAGGTGATCCTGCCCGCCGCCCGCAGCGGTGTGGCGGCCTCGGTGGTGCTGGGCGTGGGCCGCGCCATCGGCGAGGCCATGGCCATCCTGATGGTGGCCGGCAACTCCCCCAACATGCCCGGCCTGTTCAAGAGCGTCAAGTTCCTGACCACCGCCATCGCCAGCGAGATGAGCTACGCCAGCGTGGGCAGCCTGCAGCGCAACGCCCTGTATTCCATCGGCCTGGTGCTGTTCGTCTTTATCATGCTCATCAACGTGCTGCTGAACATGATCCTCAAAAAGGACAAGGAGTGATACGACCATGCAGACCACTGCAACAACCCCGCTGGAAACCCGGGGCCTGAGCGGCCGCCGCCGCGCCTGGCACACGGTCGTGCGCGCGGCCATGTACCTGAGCGCCGCCTTTACCTGCGCGCTGGCGCTGGGGCTGATCGGGTATATCCTGTGGCGCGGTGTGCCCGGGCTGTCCTGGGAGTTCCTCACCACCCAGGAGAGCATCCTGAAAGGCACCGACGGCATCCTGCCCGCCATTCAGAACACCATCTACGTAATTCTGGTCACCCTGGTGATCGTGCTGCCGCTGGGTGTGGGCGCGGCGGTCTATCTGACCGAGTACGCCACCAATCGCCGCCTGACCGAAACCATCGAGTTTGCCACCGAGACCCTGGCGGGTATCCCGTCCATCCTGTACGCCCTGGTGGGCATGCTGGTGTTTTGCCAGTTCTGCAATCTGGGCACCACCCTGCTGGCGGGCTCTCTGACCCTGGTGATCATGACCCTGCCCACCATCATCCGCACCACCCAGGAAAGCCTGAAGGCGGTGCCCGCCGGATACCGGGAAGGCGCCGCGGGCCTGGGCGCGGGGCGCTGGCATATGATCCGCACCATCGTGCTGCCCTGCGCGCTGGACGGTATCGTGACCGGCTGCATCCTGGCGGTGGGCCGCATCGTGGGCGAGTCGGCGGTGCTGATCTTCACCGCGGGCATGAGCACCTCGATGCAGAATTTCTTCGGCAACGGCGGCCTTGTCAAGAGCAGCGGCGCCACCCTGACCGTGGCCCTCTACGTCTACGCCAAGGAACGGTATAAATACGACAACGCCTTTTCGGTGGCGGTGGTGCTGCTGGTGCTGACCCTGCTGATCAATCTGGCGGCCAAGGCCGCCGGCAAACGGGCGAAACGCAAGGAGGAGCGATAACGATGAATCCCACGATCCTGGAAGCGAAGAACCTGGATCTGTACTACGGCCAGACCCAGGCGCTGAAAAAGGTGAATATCCAGATCCCGGAACGGGAAATTACCGCCCTGATCGGGCCGTCCGGCTGCGGGAAGTCCACCTTCCTGCGCACCATTGACCGGATGAACGATCTGGTGCCCGGCGTGCGGGTGGAGGGCGAGATGCTTTACCGGGGCGAGAACCTGTACGCCCCCGGTGTGGACGTGACCTGGCTGCGCCGCAAGATCGGCATGGTGTTCCAGAAAGCGAACCCGTTCCCCATGAGCATCTACGACAACATTGCCTACGGCCCCCGCATCCACGGCGTGCGCAAGAAAGCCGAACTGGACGCGCTGGTGGAGCAGAGCCTGCGGGGCGCGGCCCTGTGGGACGAGGTCAAGGACCGGCTGAAAAAGAGCGCGCTGGGCCTGTCCGGCGGGCAGCAGCAGCGGCTGTGCATCGCCCGGGCGCTGGCGGTGCAGCCGGACGTGCTGCTGATGGACGAGTCCACCAGCGCGCTGGATCCGGGCAGCACCATGCGCATTGAGGAGCTGATGCTGGAACTGAAAAAGGAGTACACGGTGGTGATCGTGACCCATAACATGCAGCAGGCCGCCCGTATCAGCGACAACTGCGCCTTCTTCCTGCTGGGCGAACTGGTGGAGTACGGCAAGACCGACGAGCTGTTCAGCCATCCGGCCGACAAGCGCACCGAAGATTACATTACCGGCCGGTTCGGCTGATGGGAGGGATTTTGCATGAATCGTGTGTTTTATGACGGGGAACTGACCCGTCTGGATCAGCTGGTGCAGGCGATGGGCGCCCGGGTACTGGCGGCGCTGGACGAAGCGGTGGCCGCCGCCTCCGGCCTGGACAAGGCCGCGGCGGACCGGGTGATTGCCGGGGACGCAGAAGTGGATCGCATGGAGCGGGAGATCGAGCAGCTGTGCGTGACCCTGCTGCTGCGGCAGCAGCCGGTGGCCAGCGATCTGCGCCGGGTGAGCACCAGCCTGAAGCTGGTGACCGATCTGGAACGGATCGGCGATCATGCCGCCGATATCGCGGAGATCGCCCGCACGCTGGATGCGCCCCTGACCGCGCCGCTGGCCGAGATGCTGAGCATTGCCCGGGCCATGGTGGAGAGCGCCCTGCGCGCCGCCGATGACCAGAATCTGGAGGGGGCCCACGCCACCATCCAGCGGGACGACGAGATCGACAGCGCCTTCTGCCGCCTGAAAGAGAGTTTCATTCATCAGGTGGCCGAGGGCAAGGCCGACGCCGATGCCATCCTGGACGGGCTGATGATCGGCAAGTACGCCGAGCGCATCGGCGACCATGCCGTGAATATCTGCGAGTGGGTCATCTGCCGGGGCACCGGCCTGTACCACGACCAGCAGATCATGTGATTGCGGGGAGTTGATCTGGGGGAGATAACATCTCCCCCAGCCCCCCTGGAAATCATGGCCGAATATATTCGGCCATAGGGAATGATACAGTACAAGGCCCGCGCAAACCATTTCCGGTCTGCGCGGGCCTTGCTTTTGTTTTATCCCCAGGGCCAAATGTATTTTTGGCCCTGTTTTCCGGGGGGCATGGGGGGAGGCGTTGCCTCCCCCCATATTGGCTATTCTTCCTGCGCGGGGCCCAGGCCCAGGTAATCCTGGCCGAACATCAGGTCGTACTGGGCCAGCCAGCGGTCGCTGAAGGCGGCCTGCTGGGCTTCGGTCATCTCTTCCGTATAGCTGCCGTCGGGATTCACGGTCACACCGCGGTTGCGGCTGCGCATGAGGGGCAGCTCGCTCAGATGCAGCTGGTAGAACAGCGGCTGTTCCAGCCCGTACAATTCCATCATCACCGGCGACACCATATACGACCCGATCACACCCAGATCAATGGCTTCGCTCTGGTAATTGCTCCAGATCAGCAGGGGCGTGGTGCGCAGGGCCGGGCTCTGGTAATCGCCCTGTTCAATAAACCCGGTCTTTTCATACAGCTCATACCCGCTGCCGATCAGGTTGTAATGATCGCCCCAGAACACCAGGATCACCGGCTCGTCCACCTGGCGGAAATAGTCGGTCAGGCGTCCCAGCATCGCGTCGGTATCCTTCATGGCGGTGGCAAAATCCCGCAGCGCCCCTACCGTTTCACTGCTTATCCCCGAAGGCACCGCCGTCAGTTCCAGCAGCTCCTCCTCCGGGAAATTCCTGGCCGTGTAGGTGGAATGCCCTTCCATCGTCACCGCGTGCAGGAACAGCGGCCCGTCGCCGCTGCGCGCCTCAAACTGGGCGATGATCTCGTCCGCCATGGCGTCGTCGCTTACCAGCCCGCTGGTCCAGTAGGCCGCCCGCTTTTTCTCCGGATTGTCAAAATCCTCCAGCGATATGTAATCCTCAAACCCCAGGTTCGGATAGGCCCGGTCCCGGCTCCAGTACTTGGCCCAGTAACAGTGCACCGCCACCGTCTCGTACCCCTTTGTGTCCGCCAAATACCAGGGCAGCGAGAACATGGGCCGGGTCACATGCTGCTGGAACGGCTTGCAGCCCATGGGCAGCGGCTCCACCGAGAACCCGGTCAGCGCCTCAAACTCCACGTCGCAGGTGCCGCCGCCGAAACTGGGCGAATAGATCCGCCCGCTGGCCGATTCCTGCTGCAGCCGGTGGTAGTTGACCAGCGGATCCTCGCTGAACTCCACCCCCGGCAGGTCGGTGGGATCCCAGAACGCCTCCGCCATGATATAGATGATATGGGGCGTTTGCTCCTCACCCGAGGCGGCCGGGCTTTCCGGGAACAGGTTTTCGTGGCTCTGGGCCCGCTGCTCCAGCTCCGCTTTCAGGGCGGTCAGCGATTCTTCGCTGTAGTCCTCCGGCTCCGAGATCTGCAGCTGCTGCAGATTGGTCAGAAACCCGCTCAGCACCCCGTAGTTCCGGTAATACCGGTCCTGCAGCCACATGTCCGGCCAGATGCCGATGGCCTGGGTCAGGGTGGGGCTCAGATAAAATAAGAAACACAGCAGCGTTACCGCCGCGCCCGCGCCGCAGCCCGCCAGCCGCAGCCGCCGCGCCGCCGGGCGCTGCCCGTGCACCGGCACCCGCAGCCACCAGCCCAGCACCGCCAGCACCGCAAAAATCGCCAGGCTGGCCCACATGGGGCCGGTCAGCTTCAGGTTGGATTTGTTCGCCACCGCCGCGGCCTCCTGCCATTGGGACAGATCCCAGGGCAGGAACGGTTCCCCGCGGAAATCCAGCTTCAGCCGGGTGACCGCCGCCGGGATGCAGGCGATCAGACCCACCGCCAGCACCGCCGGGGTGTGCCGTCCCGCCAGATGGCTGAAAAACAGATAAATGCCGATCAGGAACACCCAGGTGAGCAGATAGCTGCCGATGTGCCCGCCCAGATACTCCGTCCAGAACTGGCCGTTCAGTTTGCCCCGGTGGATCCACTCGCAGCACAGCAGCGCCGCCAGCGGCACCAGCACCGTGGCCGCCGCCCGCAGCCAGATGGGCGATGTGTCCGTGTGTTGTTTGGCGGTTTGGCGCACCGCGTTTTCCGTTGTGACCGACGCCAACCCTCGTCCCCCTCCGTTCGCTTGAAAATCGGGCCGCAAAAGGCCCGTGACATCCTATTATACCGCCGGGGTGTGTAAAATTCCAGTAAAGTGCGACCGGTTTCGCCTTGTTTTCACAAAACCGCAAGAATTGAAAAAACCGGCGGACGGAAACTTTCCGTTCGCCGGGTCACAGCGGGCCTTTGACCTTTTCGTTCCAGTCCTCCTCGCCGGGGGTGGGAGCGTTTTCCTCCATGTGCAGCCCGTCCAGCCCCAGCTGGTTGCCCACCCGGCTGCCCGCCCCGATGGCCGCCGCGCCGTACCGGCGGCGGATGCCGTCCAGGGCGTTTTCCAGCTTTTCCCGTTTCGGGTCGGGGGCGGGCGCGTCCCCGAACAGGCTCTGCTGCACCGCAAAGGGTTCGTCGGTCAGCGCCAGGGCTGTCACCGTCAGCATCCGCACCGGGCGGCGGGCCGGGTCCCAGTTGGCCTGCACCAGCGCCAGACACTCCGCCGCCAGGTCCCGGGCCAGGTGGGTGCTCATGGGCAGCTGCTTCTGCCGGGTGATGGTGTGCAGGTCGGTGTCCCGGATGGTCACCTGCACCGCCCCTGCCCACAACCCGTGCCGCCGCAGCCGGGCCGCCACCTCCTCCGCCAGGGCGCCCAGCGCGCTGCGCACCTGTTCCAGACTGGTCAGATCCTGCCGGAAGGTCATGCCGTTGCCCACGCTTTTCAGTGGTTCCCGCCAACCCACCGGATGCACCGGGGCCTCGTCCTCGCCCCGGGCGTAGCGGCTCAGCTCCGCCCCCAGCTTGCCCAGGTTGTCGGTCAGGATGCCCGGGTCCGCCGCCGCCAGCTGCCCGATGGTGCGGATGCCCAGCCGGGCCAGCCGCTCGCCCGCCGCACGGCCCACATACAAAAGATCCCCCGCCGGCAGCGGCCAGACGATCCGGGCCACGTCCTCCGGCCGGATCACCGTCATGGCGTCCGGCTTTTTGTAGTCGCTGCCCAGCTTGGCGAATACCTTGTTGAAGCTGGCCCCCACGCTGATGGTCAGGCCGGTGGTTTCGCGCACCCGGCGGCGGATCAGATCGGCCAGCGCGGTGGGGGAGGAGGCGAACAGATGCCAGGTATGGGTGATGTCCAGCCAGCTTTCGTCGATGCCGAAGGGCTCCACCAGATCGGTGTACTCGGCGTAGATGCCGTTGATGAGGGCGGAGAAATGCCGGTACCGCTCCCGGTGGGGCGGCAGCAGCACCAGATCCGGGCATTTGCGCTTTGCCTGCCAGATGGGTTCGGCGGTGCGCACCCCGAAGGCCTTGGCCGGCTCGTTCTTGGCCAGGATGATGCCGTGGCGGGCTTCCGGGTCGCCGCAGACGGCCACCGGTTTCTGTTTCAGTTCCGGGTGTTCCAGCAGCTCCACGCTGGCGTAAAAGCTGTTGCAGTCACAGTGCAGCACCCAGCGGTCCGGGGTCATGGGCGGCGCCTCCCTTCCTTGGCTTTGCTTTGATTGTAGCACGTTTTGCGCCCGGGGGCAAAGTATGGTATAATCCACTCATATTTCACAAACAAAGGAGGGACGCGCCGTGCCCCAGGCCCAAAGCCTCTACACACTGTGCTGGTACTTTTACATCTACTCGTTTCTGGGCTGGTGCTCAGAGGTTGCCTTTGCCGCCGTCAAAACACGGCATCTGGTCAACCGGGGATTCCTGAACGGGCCGGTATGCCCCATCTACGGGTTCGGCATGCTGGCGGCGGTCACGGTGCTGGGGCCGGTATCCGGCAGCCTGCCCGCGCTGTTTATCGGCGGCGCGCTGCTGGCCACCGCCCTGGAACTGGTGGGCGGCTGGGCCCTCAAGACCCTGTTCCATGCCCGCTGGTGGGACTACTCCGACCAGCCGCTGAACCTGGGCGGGTACATCTGCCTGGGGTTCAGCCTGCTGTGGGGCGTGGCGGTCACCGCGGTGATGCGGGTGCTGCACCCGGCGGTGGAAACGCTGGTGGGCCGCGCGCTGACCAACCCGGCGGGGGCGATCCTGCTGGGGCTGTGTACCGGGCTGTTTGTGGCCGACCTGATCGCCACCGTCATCACCGTGACCGGCCTGATGCGCCAGCTGGGCGAACTGGAACGGATCACCGCCCTGCTGCACAAGAGCAGCGACCTGCTGACCAAGCAGGTGGGCGGCGCGGCCCTGGTGGCCGACGAGCGGCTGAGCGCCGGGCGGGAGATGCTGGAGGACCGCACCGACGCGGCCCGGGCCGAGCTGGAGATGCGCCGGGATCTGCTGCGGGCGGAGATCCTGGACCGGCGGCTGGGCGCGTCCCGCCTGCTGCGGGCCTTCCCCACCCTGAAGAGCACCCGGTACGAGAACTCCCTGCGGGCGCTGCGCCAGGATCTGAACGAACGGCTGGCCGCGCGGCTGCGCCGGCGGTAATAGCGGTACAAGGAAAGGCGCGCTGCCACCGGCAGCGCGCCTTTTGCTTACCGCTTTTTACCCAGCAGCCGGGTGCGGATATGGGCGAAACAGGCGTCCTCGCCCTCGTCCCGCAGCACCAGCAGGGCCTGCTCCAGCTGGGCCCGGGTTTCCGGGTGCAGCAGGTAGTGGTCCCTGCCGCGCTGGTAGTATTCCCAGGGATGGGCGTCGGTGTAGTTGTCCTTCTGGTAGGTTTTGCTGGCGGCGATCCGGTCGCAGATCATCTCCGCCACGTATTTCTCCGGCATCCGCATGCCGCACATCCGGTGGTCGCCCTCCGGGTTGTAGTCGATCCAGTATTCCAGGTGGTGCCGGTTGCGGCCCTTGTGGTGCAGCCAGGCGGCGGAGTATCCCTTTTCGATCCGCTCGATCTCATTGGGGCTGCGGTAGCCCCGGAAGTATTTCACGCCGGGGATGAACTCCACCGGGGCAAACTTGCTCAGATCGTGGGTCAGGCCCTGACGGTACAGGCCCACCTTGAAGCAGTGCCGGGCCACCAGCCGTTTGTGGTGGCAGATGGTGCGCAGATGACCCCAGAAACTGCCCATCTTACACACCTCCCGCCCGGCGGGCCTGCTGCACGGCGATGCAGCGGCGCAGCCAGCCGCCTGCCAGGAAATAGAAAATATACAGCACCGAGGTTACGCCCCAGCTGATGGGATAGCTGACCAGCACGCCGGTCAGGCTGCCGAACAGCGGGGCGGCCAGCAACACCCACAGGATCCGCAGGCCGCACACGCCGCCGGCGGTGAGGGCCATGGGTACCCAGGCATCGCCCGCGCCGCGGATGGTGCCGCTGAGGGCTTCGATGGAGGCGTAGGTGATGAAGCAGGGGGCCAGCAGCCGGATGATCTCCAGCGCGCGGGCCACCACCTGGGCGTCGTCGCTGAACAGGCCCACCAGCGGGGCGCCGAAGATATAGATCACCGCGCCCAGGCCCAGCGCCAGCACCGCGCAGAAGAACAGGCATACCCAGGCGCCCTTGCGCACCCGGTCGTACTGCCTGGCGCCGAAGTTCTGCCCGGAAAAGGTGGTCACCGACAGGCCCATGCTGTTCATGCTCATCCAGAACAGGCTGTCCAGCTTGCCGTAGGCGGTCCAGGCGGCCACGGTGGTGGTGCCGAAGGCGTTGATGCTGGCCTGGATAATGATGTTGCTGATGTTGTACATCACCGACTGCAGACCCGCGGGCAGACCGATGCGCACGATGTCCGCCAGGGTGGGCGCGTCCATGGCGACCCGGTGCAGCTTCAGGTGATAGGGGCGCAGCTCCGCGCCGATCAGGCTGGCCAGGGTGAGCAGCGCGCTGACCAGCTGGCTGATGATGGTGGCCAGCGCCGCGCCCAGCACGCCCCAGTGGAATACCGCCACAAACAAAAGGTCCAGAACGACGTTCACAAAGGCGGCGGCGATCAGAAAGTACATGGGGCGGCGGCTGTCACCCACCGCGCGCAGGATGCCGGTACCCATGTTGTAGATCATGCTGGGGATCATGCCCGCAAAGTAGACCCGCAGGTACAGGGTGGAGGCATCCAGGATATCGGCGGGGGTGCTCATGGCCTGCAGCGCCGTGCGGGCGAACAGGATGCCCACCGCCATCAGCACCGCGCCGCCGGTCAGGGCCAGCCAGATGCTGGTGTGTACGGCTTTCTGCACGCCGGGCAGGTCCCGGGCGCCGTACCGCTGGGCCAGCACCACTGAGGCGCCGCTGGCCAGGCCCACAAAGAAGCCCACCAGCAGGTTGACCAGAGAGTTGGTGGCGCCCACCGCCGCCAGGGCCTGGGTGCCCACAAACCGGCCCACGATCAGCGCGTCGGCGGTGTTGTACAGCTGCTGGAAGAAGGTGCCCAGCCAGATGGGGAAGAAGAACAGAAGAAGCTGCTTGCCGATGCTGCCCTGCAGGATCGGGTTGCTGCTGTCGATGGTTGCTGCGCTCACGGATGAACGACCTCCGCTTTCTCATAGAATGGAAACGGGCGTTTGCCGCGCAAACCCCCACTACACATGAGTGTAGCCGTTTCGGCATAAAAAAGCAAGAGGGTTGCACGGTGTGGTACAATAGAAGGAAAAGGAGTGGATGCATATGAAGGTATTGCTGATCAACGGCAGCCCCCACCGGGAGGGCTGCACCCATACGGCGCTGGCCGAGATCGCGGCCGAACTGGGCAGACAGGGGGTGGACAGCACCGAGTTCTGGATCGGGCCCGCGCCCCAGGGCGGATGCCTGGGCTGCGGCGGCTGCGCCAAGACCGGCCGCTGCGTACAGAAGGACAAGGTGAACGAGGCGCTGGAACTGCTGGCGGATGCGGACGGGTTCATTGTGGGATCGCCGGTGCATTACGCGGCGGCGTCCGGCAGCGTGACCGGGTTCCTGGACCGGCTGTTCTACGCGGGCAGCGCGTCGCTGCGGTACAAGCCCGCGGCGGCTGTGGTCAGCGCCCGCCGCGCCGGTACCACCGCCGCGCTGGATCAGCTGAACAAGTATTTTACCATCAACCAGATGCCGGTGGTGTCCAGCCAGTACTGGAACATGGTGCACGGCAACACCCCCGACCAGGTACGGCAGGACGCGGAGGGCCTGCAGGTCATGCGCCAGCTGGCCCGCAACATGGCCTGGATGCTGCGCTGTATCCAGGCCGGCAAGGCCGCCGGTGTGCCCCTGCCCGAAAACGAGGAAAAGGTGCGCACGAACTTTATCCGGTGAGGCTGATATGGGGGGATAGAACCTATCCCCCCGGCGCTGCGGGCGCAACAACGATGCGCCCGCCCGGCTGCGCCGGCCGCACTGCCGGTCCAAAGCCCCACCGGGGCTTTGGCTGCTTCGCAGACCCGGCCCCCCGGAACACATGGCCGGAATACTCCGGCCATAGGAAAATTTAATACAGAATAAGGCCCGCGTTGACCAAAAATGTCAGCGCGGGCCTTGCTTTTTTATTTTTTCCTGAGGGCCGAGTATTCGGCCCTCGATTTCCGGGGTCTGGGGGGACGTTGTCCCCCCAGATCGGCCCCCTTACGCCTCCTCCACGGCGGCGCGGGCGCAGGCTACGCCCAAAGCGCCGGGGCCGGTATGGCAGGCGATGCTCAGCGGCAGGGGCGCGCCGTAGACCTTTGCGCCGGGGAACGCCTGCTGCACCTTGCGGTTCCAGGCTTTGCCCAGTTCCTCGTCGCCGGAATAGGCGGTCATCAGCCGCAGCGGGCCGTCCCCGGGCAGGGCGTCGATGGCCTGCCGCAGCGCTTCCAGCAGCGCGGTCTGCGCCGCCGCGCTGCCCCGCACCTTTTTATAGGCGTCCAGCTTGCCGTTTGCCAGCTGCAGGATGGGCTTCAGGTTCAGCGCGCTGCCCAGCAGCGCCGCCGCCGGAGTGATCCGGCCGCCCTGCCGCAGATATTTCAGCGTATCCACCGCCAGATAGATCTGGCTCTGGGGGCCGGTGCGCTCCAGCGCGTCCCGGATCGTCCGGGCGTCCAGCCCCAGCTGCCGCAGCGCCAGCGCGTCCAGCACCGCCTGCCGCAGCGTGGCCGAGATCCGGCCGTTGTCCACAACCTCCACCCGGCCGGCATAGGGTTCCTCCGTCGCCAGCATCTGCGCCGTGGCGCAGGTGCCCGAAAGCCCCGAGCTCATCGGCAGGTACACCACCGCGTCATTCGTCTGCAGCAGCTCATCCCACATGGCCAGCGTATCCGCCGGGGACGGCTGGGAGGTGGCCACCTTCGCCCCGTTCTTCAGCGCCTCGTAAAACTGCGCCGCCGTCAGGTTCCGCCCTTCCAGAAATGCCTCCCCGTCGATGGTGAACGGCATCGGCAGCAGGGCTACACCCAGCCGCCCGGCTTCGTCGGCGGTCATCCCGCTGTTGGTATCGGTCATGATGGCGATGCGCATGAAGCACCCTTCCTTTCCGGGTTGTTTTTCTGTATATACGCCTTTTACTATACACCTGTAACCCGGGAAGAAAACAAGGGACAAAATGGGGCATATGCACAAAAACCGGACGAAACAAGCGTTCCATCCGGTTTTTGGCTCAGCATAGGGTGCCGGTACTTTCCCCTTCGGGGAAGGGCCGGGCGGACAGCTCCAGGGCGGTGGCCCGGCCGCTGAGCAGTTCATCCAGCATCTTGACAAAGGGACGCGGGTCCTGCTGCATCCCGGCGGAGGCCCAGTCCAGCAGCACACCCACCAGCGCGTGGGCGTAGAACCGGGCAATCAGCCGGGCACTGGCGCTGGCGTCGTCGGTGGTCTGGCCGCAGATCACCCGGGCAATACGCTGCTGGTAAAACTCCATCAGGCAGTCGCTGAAGCTGTTCTGCCCGTGGAACTGCAGCACGTTCAGATAGAATTTCTTGTTGGCCTGCATGTAGCTGCACAGCGCCAGCAGACCCTGGGCCCAGTCGCCCCGGTCGGTGGGGTCGTCCACAATGGGGGTGATCTCGGTGTGGAATACCCAGCTGATCAGGTCGTACTTGTCCCGAAAATGATAGTAAAATGTGTTGCGGCTTACCCCGCACTGGCGGGCGATGTCGCCCACCGACAGGCTTGCAAACGACCGGGTCTCCATCAGTTCCTTGAGGCCCGCCGCGATCGCCCGCCGGGTCATGGTTGCGTTTGCCATTTCAATCTCCTTATGATTTATGTGTATTAGCGGCAGAAGATCGGGCTGACCCAGGCACAGTCCCCGTTGCGAAGCCAGACCCGCAGCCGGTAGTTGTCGCCGGGTTCCATCGGTACCGTCAGGCTGCGGCGCAGGGTATAGGCGGTCTCGGGCACCGCCTGCCGCTGCCGCATCTTGTAGGCGTTGTGCCAGAACAGGTCGTCCCGATAATGGGCCACATCCCCGAAGGTGCTCTCGGCCAGCTGCACACTCTCGTCGTACTGGGCGTGGATCTTGCCGGTATACAGCAGCTCGCTTACCGGCAGGATGTATTCCTTGCCGTCCACCGTCAGGGTCAGCAGGTCGTTCAGGCTGCCCTCTGCCTCAAAGACAAAGCCCTCGGTGCGCGCGCCGCTGGCGCCCATCCAGTGGTCGCCATCCCCCCGCATGGAGGTGGTCAGCTCAAACTCGCAGCCGGTCTTGGTTTGATTATACAACTTCTGCCCATAGTTATTCCAGCATTTTTCCACGCTTACCAGCCGGCCCGGCACCTGCAGGCTGCCCACCCAGTGCTTGGACAGCTGATCCGGATAGAACCGGGGGTTCGGCCCCCAGCCGAACTCCAGCGCGAACTTGAACCGGAACCGCTCCGGCAGCGGCTGACGCTCCCAGCTGCCGGAATGCACCAGCATCTCGTGCAGCACATTGTTGCGCAGTACCTCTACCCGGTCGATGGCGTCGGCGGCGGTGACGGCGATCTCCATCTGTCCCTCACCCGGGGCCACCGTGCTGCCCATGGGCGCGCCGTTCACCGTGAAATCAATATCCATGCGGGTGCGGCTTACCCCGTACACCCGCCCGGCCCGCAGGCCTTCCCAGATGGCTTCCTTGGTGGAATCCTCCGCCAGCACGCACATGGTGCCGTGCACGCAGACCCCCGGCAGGTTGTGGTTGTCGCCGCTGGCGATGCAGCCTACCCGCCAGCCCTGCTCCAGCCCCCGCTCGTAGCAGGTCTCGCCGGTGCGCGGGCCCATGTGGGGATGCCGCTCCATATCAAAGGGGCCGGTGTCGTTCTCGCTGCAGCCGTGGCTGGAATAGATCTCCGCAAAGGGGCTGAACCGCTCGTCGTGTGTGGCCCAGTTCTTGCCCCGGCTTCCCAGCTGGTAGGCTACATGATGGGGGATCGCAATGGCTTCGGTGCCCTTGTAGGCATCCCGCAGCTGGGTGTAGAGCATCGGATGCAGCATCGGCGCGTCGTTGTGCAGGAAAAACACGTTGTGATCCCCGTCGCTGCCGTTGCCCTGCCACTCATAGCCCATGAACATGGGCCAGCCGTCCTCGCTTACCCGCTTTACCGCGGCGCGCAGCTGTTCCCAGTCGGCCTGGATGGCCTCCTCCGGGTACAGATCTTCCAGCGGCGCGCCCGCCGCGTTGCGGCGCATGTACAGGGGATAGTAGGCCACCGGCCAGAAATCCAGCACCTGACGGGCCTGCCCGATCCAGGCGTCCAGATCCCCCATCTGGTTGTGGTGGATGTTGGCGTGCAGATCGGTCCAAAGCTTTTTGTAGGACATAATGCGCTCCTTTCAGAAATACGGTTCGTTATTCCCAGCTGGCCCGCACCGGCACCGGATAGATGCGGGGCGGTTCCTGCGTTTGCTGTTCGGTTATGCGATGGTACAGCGCCTGCGCCGCCGTTACCCCGGCCCAGGCGGCGTCCTGCACCAGACAATCCAGGTCGATACCCAGCTTGTTGCAGGTGTTGGGCATGGCCATGCCGGTCAGCGCCACCCGGCTCATCAGCGCGGTGTCCCGCCGGTTCAGCTGGATCACCGTCTGTTCCAGAAATTCCGGCTCAAAGGCCATCACGCCGGTGCGGCCGCCGGCCGCGTCCCGGGCGATCTGCTCCATGGCCGCGGGCAGGCGGCCTTCCCGCCGGCAGCCGTAATGGGGATACACCGCCGGGCTGGCCGCCCCGGCCAGGGCAGCCCGCACCCCCGCTTCGCACTGCTGGGTACGGGCGGCGGCTTCCTCCCCCAGCAGCAGATGCAGCCCCGCCGGCGCGCCGGTGGCCAGCAGACGGGCGGTCAGCCGCCGGGCGGCCTGTTCGTAATCGGCGCACACCAGGTCGCAGGGGGACAGGCTTTCCCCGTCCAGCAGCACCAGCGGCACGCCCTGCCGGGCCTGCTGCTCCAGAAATACCGGGTTCAGCCCGCTGCTGCTCACGATCAGCCCGGCCACACGCTGGTTCTGCAGCTGACGCACGCAGAACTGCTCCTTGGCCGGGTCGCCGTCGCTGGAGCAGACAAACACCGCATAGCCCCGTTCGTAAAAATAATCGCCCACCGCCCGGCAAGCCTTGGCGTAGAAGAATTCCAGATCCGGTACCACCATGCCCACCGTGCGGCCCCGGCCCTGCCGCAATCCCCGGGCAAAGGTGTTGGGCTCGTATCCCAGCTGCTGGATTGCATCCCGGATCCGGTAGGCCGCATAGGCCCGCACGCTGTTCGGGTCGGACAGATAGCGGCTTACCGAACTGACCGATACCTCCGCCAGCTGGGCTACCTCCCGGATGGTGACTTTTCGATTTTCCTGCGTCATCTGCAGCACCTCCGCAAAAAGTGAAACCGTTCTCACAGTTACCGGATGCCGTATAGACCCAGTTTACCCCTGTATTAATAGCATTGTCAATGGCTATTTCGGGTTTTTGTTAATGAAAACGTTTTCAGTTTTGAAGTGTAAAACTTGGCAGGGCCCGTGTTGGATGGTATAATGCAATACAATAAAGAAAAAGGTGGGGCTGTGCGGTGCAGTGGACGATTGAAGAATGGCGGCAAGAGGATCTGGCGGATCTGTGCCGGATCTGGAACCGGGTGGTGGAGGACGGCGTGGCCTTTCCCCAGACCGACCCGCTGACCGAGGAGGAAGGCCGGGCATTTTTTGCGGCCCAGTCCTTTACCGGGGTGGCCCAGGACAAGAACGGCCGGGTACGGGGGCTGTATATCCTGCATCCCAACAACGTGGGACGCTGCGGCCACATCGCCAACGCCAGCTACGCTGTGGACGCCGACGCCCGGGGCATGAAAGCGGGGGAAGCGCTGGTGTCCCATTGTCTGGCCACGGCCCGGCAGATGGGATTCCGCATCATGCAGTTCAACGCGGTGGTGGCCACCAACGCCCCGGCCCTGGTTTTGTATAAAAAGCTTGGATTTATACAATTAGGAATAATACCCGGCGGGTTCCATGCCAAAGACGGCCGCTGGCTGGACATCATTCCCCACTACAAAGACCTGACGGAGGATGGCGATGAAGGCTGATCGTTACCCGGCCCTGATGGCCGCACTGCGCCGGCGTCCGGCGCTGGCCGCCGCGGTGCGGCTGCTCAACCGGCTGCTGCCCTATGCCGCCTATCTGCTCTACCCGCTGGGGGCGGTCTGGCTGCTGGTACAGCGGGATCCCCGCCTGGTGCGGTTTGTGCTGGTGCCGGCGGTGGTGTTTGTGCTGGGCACGGTGGTGCGCCGGGCCTTTCACGCCCCCCGGCCTTACCAGCTGGCCGACTACGAACCCCTGGTGCACCGGGGGAAACAAAATGACTCCTTCCCCAGCCGCCATGTGTTCAGCGCCTCGGTGATCGCCGCGGCGTTCTGGTATGTCTGCCCGCCGCTGGGGCTGCTGCTCACCGCCGCGGCGCTGGTGCTGGCCCCGGTGCGTGTGCTGGCCGGGGTGCATTTCCCGCGGGATGTGCTGGCCGGGCTGGTATTCGGGTTCGGCACGGGATGGCTGGGCTGCTTTGTGCTGCTGCCGAGTCTGCCTTGAATAATACAGTTTGTAAAGTATACGTTTTGTTGATTGCTCCGGCCTGGCCGGGGCGATTTTTGCGGTTCCATTGAGAAATCCGTCGGATTCGTGTACAATGAAAAGGACGCTTCGGGGCCGCCATGCCCTTTTATACCTTATATAAAGAAACGAGGGACTTTTATGCCGGAAGGCTACACCCATATCCGAACCGCCCGCCAGGCTGCTGTGCTGGCGGATTATGTGCCGGTGGTTCCCAAGGCCTTTGAGGCCGGGGCCAACGGGCCGGACATCCTGTTCTGCTACCAGGCCTGGAAACCGGCTCGCCGCCGGATGGTGGATCTGCCCGGTCTGGGCGGCCGCATGCACGACGAGTGCACCGGCGCGTTCCTGATGGAACTGGTGCGCCGGGCCAAGACCCCCGCCCAGCGGGATTACGCCCTGGGCTTTCTCTGCCATTATGCCGCCGACTGCGCGGTGCATCCCTATGTGGTGATGATCACCGAAAAGGGGCAGCTGTACGGTCGCAAGGGCGGGCACGGGTATTTTGAGATCGCCCTGGACAGCTATCTGCATAAGGAGGACGGCAAGGGCGGCGCAGTGCCCTCCGCCCACGCCTGCCCCCATCTGGTGGGGGCGCCGCTGGCCCAGGTGGGCGCCCAGCTGCAGGGGGCGATCCGGGCGGTGTTCGGCATGGAGGTCAGCCGGGAGGCGCTGGCGGATACCTTCCACCATACCTATTGGGTGCGGCGGCTGTTCAACTCCCGCTTCAGGATCAAGCGGGGGGTGTTCTGGCTGGCGGAACCGCTGTTCGGCGGCCGGGGCGCAATCACCGGCCACGTAAGCCCTGCCCGGCTCAAGGGTACCGGCCCCCGGGACAAGCGCCCGCTTCCCGATACCTGGGTGCACCCCTTTACCGGGGAAACGGTACAGGCGTCGGTGTTCCAGCTGCTGGAGCAGGGAGCCCGGGTGGGCTCCGGCTATATCCTGGCGGCCCGGGGCTACTGGCAGGGCAAACTCACCGACGAGCAGCTGGCCCGGGCAGTGGGGTCCCGCAGCTACCTGTCCGGGCTGGAAGACCTGGCCAGCGCAGCGCAAAACGCCGCGGAACTGCCCGCCGCAAAAAAAGAGGAAAAAACATGAAAAAAGGTGTTGACAATCGGGTGGTGGAGTGGTAATATAATCGGG
>CALXAH010000019.1 GCA_944386225.1 uncultured Gemmiger sp. | reverse complement strand
ATGTGAGCCATGCTCTTGGCCTTGCTGGTGTAGAAGCCGGTGCACTCCAGCACGACGTCGATGCCCAGCTCGCCCCAGGGGCACTCCTTGGCGTCCTTGATGGCGTAGATGGTGATCTTCTTGCCGTCGACGGTGATGTAGTCCTCACCAGCCTCAACGGTGTGGCCGGCGTAACGGCCCTGGGCGGTGTCGTACTTCAGCAGATGAGCCAGCATCTCGGGGCTGGTCAGATCGTTGATAGCCACCACTTCATAACCCTCGGCGCCGAACATCTGACGGAAAGCCAGACGGCCGATACGGCCAAAACCATTGATTGCAACTTTAACAGCCATTGTCAAATCCTCCCAAAACAAAATTTTGTTGGTGACATCATTGTACCCCAAAACCGGACAAACTGCAATAGTTTGATAAATTATTAACGCTATTGATGGAAAATGCTGCCCCCGGGCGGGCCTTTTTGGATTTTTTGTACATTCCGGCGGCAGACTAAGGGGGAACGCGCGCCCAAAAGTCTGCGGCGCGCCGGAAAGGAGCGATTGGCAGCGGTGGAACACGTGTCTGTATACGGGGGATGCCCGCCCCCGGTAAGCCGGCGGATGGCGGCGGCGGTACGGGGCCCTCTGGGCCGGGTGATGCCCGCCCTGACCGCCCAGCCGGACCCGGCCCGGGCGTCGCTGCGGGGCGGCTATCAGCTGCTGCGCTGCGCGGAAAATCTGGAACT
The DNA here is from genome assembly GCA_944386225.1 of uncultured Gemmiger sp. GTDB lineage: Bacteria > Bacillota > Clostridia > Oscillospirales > Ruminococcaceae > Gemmiger_A. The sequence continues at coordinate 62,379 of CALXAH010000019.1, read as the reverse complement.
GTACGCGGCGCTGCAGCGGCCCGCGCCGGGCTGCGGGCCGCTGGATCTGGCCGCCCTGACCGCCAGCCTGCTGAGCGCCGTCCGGGAGGTATGCCCCAACCGGCCGCAGCGGCTGCAGGGCGGCGGCGGGCCGGTGCCGCTGCCGGTGGTGTGCCAGGCCCGCAGCCTGACGGCGGTGATCCTGAATCTGGTAAGCAACAGCCTGCTTTACGCCGGGCCCACCGCGCCCATCCGCCTGGAAGCCTGGCGACAGGGCAGCCGGGCGGTGGTGCGGGTGCGGGACGGCGGCCCCGGTATGAGCGCCGCGGTGCAGCTGCGGGCCTGCGCGCCCTTTTTCAGCGCCGGCGTACCGGACGGCGGCGCCGGGCTGGGCCTGGGGCTGACCCTGGCGGCGCTGCTGGCCCGGCAGGCGGGCGGAGTGTTTGCGCTGGAAAGCCGGCCCGGCCGGGGCACCTCCGCCACGCTGGCACTGCCGCTCTGCCCGGCGGCCAGCCTGCCCGCGCCGCCCACCGCCGCCGCCCTGCTGGAAGACCGGTACAGCCCGGTTTATGTGCAGCTTTGTCAAAGCTGCGTATTGCCCGGATGAACCTTTTGTGCTATGCTGGACGGGATAGCCACCGAACAGAAAGCAGGTACCGTTATGGACAAGAAGGTTTGTATCATTTATACCGGGGGTACCATCGGAATGGCCCCCACCGAACAGGGATACGCCCCCGCACCGGGCATGCTGCAGCAGGCGCTGGACACCGCCGCGGAACTGCACAGCCCGGAGATGCCTGCCTGGGAGCTGCTCACCCTGGATCCGCTGCTGGATTCCTCCGACATGACGGTAAACGAATGGAACCGCATCGGTGAGGTGATCTGCCGGGAATATGCCCGGTTTGACGGCTTTGTGGTGCTGCACGGCACCGACACCATGGCCTATACCGCCGCGGCGCTTAGCTTTATGCTGGAAGGGCTGGACAAGCCGGTGGTGCTTACCGGCAGCCAGATCCCCCTGTGCCGGGTGCGCAGCGACGGCTGGGACAACCTGTCCGCCGCGCTGCTGATCGCCGGGGAGGGCGTGGTCCGGGAGGTCAGCCTGTATTTCGGCGGGCGGCTGCTGCGGGGCAACCGGGCGGCCAAGCTGTCGGCGGACGGACTGCAGGCCTTTGACAGCCCCAACTATCCCCCGCTGGCCACCGCCGGGGTGGACATCCGGTACGACCGGGCCGCGCTGGCCCGCCCGGCGCAGTCCGGCCCGCTGCGGCTGACCCGCCTGCGCCACACCCCCATTGGGGTGCTGAAGGTATTCCCGGGTATCCAGTTTGATCTGTTCAGCTCCATCGTGACCGAAACGCTGCAGGGGCTGGTGCTGGAAACCTTTGGCGCAGGCAACATCCCCGGCGCGGGCAGCGGACTGCTGCCTCTGCTGGAAAAAGCCCGCCGCCACGGCTCGATCCTGACCGTGTGCAGCCAGTGCACCCAGGGGGCGGTGCATCTGGGCACCTACGCCTCCTCCAGCGCTCTGAAAGCCGCCGGGGCGGTAAGCGGCCTGGACATGACCACCGAAGCCGCCGTTGCCAAGCTGTATTACCTGTTCAGCCTGGATCTTGACCCGGAGCAGATCAAGCACTGGATGGAGCAGAACCTGCGGGGCGAACTGACGGCAAGCTGATCCCTTACATACCAAAACACCGCCCTGTCCCGTGGGACAGGGCGGTGTTTTTCAGCTTTGCTTTTTGCGGCGGCGGGGTTCGGCGCCCAGCTCCAGCTTGAAGCACTCCCCCATGCGGATGCACTTTTTGGGGCAATGGCGGCGGGCCATATACTCGCAGCAGCCCGCCTCCTTATACGCCCGGGTACAGACCACCCGGCCGGCGGCGGCCCGCACCAGCGCGGCCCGCACACCCCAGCCTTTCCGGTAGCCGTTGGAGACGATCAGATACCCGGCGGCGGGCAGCAGCATCGCCCGGGCGCCGTGGCCCGGGGCCTGCACCGCCTTGTATTTCTGTTCCAAAAGGCCGCTGCGGCGCAGCTCGTCCAGAACCTCCTGATCCACGTCGCCGGTCAGCAGCAGCCGGTCATCCAGCGCACAGACCAGGCTGCTCTCGTCCAGCCGGTTCTGCCAGGCCAGGCGGCGGGCCGCGGTGTACCGGTCCAGCAGGGCGGCCAGTTCCGGCTGGTGCTGGGCCTGGGCCTGCACCGCCGCCCGCACCGGCAGCAGCGCCTCCATGGCTCCGGTCAGCGCCTCGGCGGCAGGCAGGCAGTTCTCCGCCTCCCGCGCGCCTTCCTCCGCCAGACGCTCCAGGCAGGTCAGGAAGGCCGCCATCAGCTGGCTGCAGCGATCCCAGCCGCCCGGCACAAGCTGGTTCACCGCCCGGCGCACCGCGCATTCCAGATCAATCTGGTCGGGATCGGCCCCGGCCCACTGGGGGCCGGCACAGCCCGCCGGCTCGCTGTCAAACAAGGTCAGCTGCTCGGCGTCGGGCACGCAGGGCCAGAGCACCGAAAGTTCCTGCCCGGCAAACCGGATGGTCTGGCCCTGGCGGCGCAGCAGCACCTGCCCGCAAACCCGGGGCAGTTTGGCCAGCAGCGCCGCACCGTCCCGGGCGGCGTGCCAGCTCCAGCTGCCTGCCGGCGCCGTGATGGCCAGGGTGGCCAGCGCGTGGGCGGCTTCCCCCCGCTGCTGGTACAGGCTGTAGGGCAGATAGACCCGCTGCACCGCCCGGGCCCCTTTCAGATGAAGAAATCCGTTGAACCGGTCCGGATCAAACCGGGTAATCACCAGATCCGTTACCGGGGTGTCGGCCAGTTCCTCCCGGATGGCGGCCCAGGCGTAGGCCGAGGCGGAACGCCCGTGGCGGGCACTGCCTTTTCGGTTGGTACGGCTGCCGCAGTCGGCAATCAGCAGGGCCCGGCCCTGCCGCAGAATGCAGCAGTCCCCGTAGCCCATAGGTTTCACGATCAGCTGCATGGGGGCCTCCTTTATGTCGGGCGGACGGCCCGCAGGGTAAAGGGCCCCGCAGGGAGCCCTGTTTCTGGTATTATACCACATTCCCGCCCCGTCGAAAAGTGGCGGGGCTTGCGCCGCCGGGCTGTGGAACGGTATAATAGAGCATACAACCCTGACAAAAAACGGAGGCACAGGCAATGGTAAAGCGATACGCGGCCATGGTGGCCGTTTTGTTTGTGGTGCTGGCCCTGGTGTGGGGCTGGATGTTCCGGGAAAAAGCCCAGCGGGATCAGGCGGAGGCCTTTGCCCGGCCGCTGCAGGAACATCCCCTGCCCGCCGGCATGAGCCTGGTGGTGGCGGACGCGGACAAGGGCGAGGACGGCTCCACCATCGGGGCGCTGCTGCTGCGCGGCAGTACCGACGAGGAAACCCTGCTGGCCTTTTACAGCGACACCGACTATCCCCCCGCCAAAGAGGGCGAAACGGTGACCCTGGAGGTACGCGAAGCGGACGACAGTTCCCTGGACGCGCTGCGGCAGGCCAACCTGTACGAGGAGGGCGCGGACTACTGGTTTGTGTATGTAAGCAGCACCCCCGCCGCCTGATTTTGCAGCGTTGCAAAAACCGGCGCACCGCCATGCAGGCGGTGCGCCGGTTTTGTTTCGTGAACAGCGGTCAGGCTGCGGGCTGACTTTCCGCGGCGGGCTGACTCTCGGCCGGGGCCGGTTCCGCCGTGGGGGCAGGGGTGGGTTCCGGGGTCGGCATCGGCGTGGGGGCGGCGGGCAGTTCCACCGCCGCGCCGTCCGCGGTCAGCTGGACGCTCTGCCCGGCAAATCCGCCGTAGATACCCATATAGGTGCGGCCGGGTTTCAGCGCCACCGGGTTGCCCGCCTCGTCGTACAGATACAGCGGGGCGGTGGGTTCGCCCTTCTGCCACCGGACGGTCTGCCAGCCGCCGCCGGACAGGTACAGGCCGGTGCCCTGGGTCAGGTCATAGTCCCGGGTGTAGCCGTCGTCCTTGACACCGGCGCTGGCGTACAGCACCAGCACATTGGAAAAGCTCAGCTGGGCGCCGGTATCGGCGTCGGTCTGGGCACTGCCGTCACTGTTGAATTTCAGATAGGCCCCTGCCTCCGCCGACCAGTCCAGCCGGGCCAGCGCGCCCTCGGCGTACTGGATGGTCAGGCTCTGGGAAGCGGCGGTGTTGGGCAGGGTCAGGGCCTCACCGGCAAAATGGAACATGCCCGGCACGGTACCCTCCTGGGCCACGCCGGTGGAGGTCAGGCCGTTGTTCAGCGTCTCCTGCCGGGTATACCAGCACAGCTCGTCGCTGACGGTGGCGTTGCGGTCCCAGTCCATATCAAACACCGAGACACCCACGTACCAGCCGTTGATGTCCTGGTAGGCGTACTGGTTGAGCAGGTTCCAGGCGTAGTTGTTCTGGCCGATGTGCACCGGAATCGCATTGCCGCCCATGGCAAACTGCACCAGCGTATCCCGGGCGGGGCCCACCGGCCCCACCTTGGGCAGGCCGCTTTCCGCCGGGAACAGGCCCATCTGGTAGGTGGTGTTGCCCTCGGTCAGGCACTCGATCAGTACCTGGGCGGAGCCGATACCCCACTGAGGCAGGGCCGCGGGCGAATTGTAAAAGGTCACCGCATAGGGGCGGCGGGTGCAGGCGTTGTCCCGAACGGCGCCCGTAAGCGGGTCCACCGCGGACGGGGCGGGCTGGGTATCGGCGGTTTCCGCGCCGGGATCCGCTGTAGCGGAAATACTTTCCGGCACGGACGAGCTGTCCGGTTTCGGCGCGCAGCCTGCCAGCATACACAGGCAGAGCAGCGCGGCAAGAAAGAGTTGTACGGATCGTTTCACGGGTTACGTTCCCCCTTTTCCCTTTGCGGGCTGAATTTCGCGGGCCGTTCCCTCCCGGCCCGGAGTGAAGCACAGAGCCTGTCCCGTCCGGGACAGGCTCTGTGTACGTACTGGGTTTTACAGGTGCGCTGCCGCTCAGCCCTCCGAAGTGGTCAGGGCCTCGCAGGCGAAGCTGTTGAACTCGTCCAGATCCACCACGGCCAGGTAGGTCTTGCCGCAGTTGATCTCGTACGGGGTGGAGCCGTCCATCTGAACCAGTCGCAGGGCCTGCTCGGGCACGCCCTTGACCCAGCGGATACGCTCGGCCTTGCCGCCGTAGATGTAGTAGCCGTAACCACCGAAATCGTAGTCCACGTATTGCAGATCCTTCTCCCGGTATTCGGGGTAGGTGTAGATATCGGTAAACAGCACCACCACATTGTCAAAGGCCAGCTGCTGGTCGTTGTTCTGGTCCACGGTATCCAGATAACCGGTCTTGCTGCCGTAATACTGGCTCATATAATACAGATTCAGGCTGCTGTCGTAGGTCAGGCGGGTACGGTAGCTGCTGGAATGCTGCACCGTGACCTGCTCGGCCACGCTCACCTCGTCGCCGGACAGCTGACGGGCAGGCTCGCGGTAATCCACGAAGTTGAAGAAGGTGGACTCGCCGTAATCCCGGAAGGTATCCACGCCCTGATCGGTGATGAACTCGGCCAGGTGCTCCCCGTCGGTGTACTCGGTATGCTCGGTGGCCAGATTGGTCTTGCCGGCCCAGTTGTAGCGATCCCGCTCACGCCAGGCAAAGCTGCCTACCTGTTTCAGGTTGAACTCATCGTAATCGTAGTCCCGGACCATATAGTCCACCACTACGCTCTGGCCGTCGTGCACATACAGCATCTGCCAGGGCATGATCAGCTTCAGGTACTGGTCACGGGCGGAACGGATGGGCCCGATCTTATTCAGATCAGACCAGTCGTCAAAAATGCCCATGAGGCGGGTAATGCCGCCTTCCACCTTGATCTCCACCACGATCTCCGCGTCGGACAGGCCGTTCTGGGGCCGGGCGTCGATCAGGTTGTTGAACATGATGGCCACGGGGCGCTGGTTGTCGGGATAGCTGGAGTCCTTCTCGTAGCCGGTCAGCAGCTGGGCGTTGTAGGGCTCCGGCGTGGGTTCCGGCGTGGGTTCCGGGGTGGCGGCAGGCTCGTTGGCGCCGGCGGAGCCGGAGGCCGGGGAACCGCCGCAGGCGGCCAGCAGGCTGGCAGAGAGCACCAGGATCAGGATCAGACAAAGCAAGCGTTTCATGGTCATTCCTCACTGTGTTTTGTATTTTCCGCACACCGGAAACCGGCGGCTTTTTCAACATCATGCGCCCCGCTTGTGGCATTTCTTATTGTACACGGCAGGGGCGGGGCTGTAAAGTTTAAATTCCTGCCAGTTTGCCCGCTTATTCGACCGGCTGGCCGTCGATGCGGAAGTATTCGAACTGATCCAGCCCCACCATGGCAATGTAGCTCTGGCCCGGATTGACCGGCACGTCCTCCTCGGTGCCGTCCAGCCGCAGAATCCGCAGCGGCGACGAGGCGGGCCCTTTCATCCAGCGCACCCGCTCGTACCGGCCGTCGCAGAAATAATAGCCGTATCCCTGGCCGGACAGATCCACCTGGCTGAGCACCCCGTCCGGGTACTTGGTGATCTCGGTGAACAGAATGAACAGGTTGTCCGCCTGATACTGGGCGCCGCCGTCCCCTTCGTCCACCTGGGGTTCGCCGAACTCCCACTTGGCGTAGCGGCCGGTGGTTTCGTCGTAGCGGAACTCGCAGTCGGTATAGCCGGAGAACCGCAGATACACCTGGCTGGCCGCCCCGCCTTCCAGCACACGGGCCGGCTCGTCGGCGGGCACAAACCGGAAGGTCTGCGGCATCTCATATCTGAAATCGGTATCCATGCCGAATTTTTCCAGCGCGGCGGCCAGGGTGGGGCCGTCGGTATAGACGCAGTAGTCCTGATCCATGGTCTTGCGGCGTTCCTGGTCGATCCAGTAGAAGTTGCGGTACTTGCCGTCCAGCGAGCGGTATCCCGGACAGTGGAACACATCCAGCAGCACGTTGGCGTAGGTAGAACCGCCGATGTGGGCGTACAAACACTCCAGCGGCAGCATCATCTGCACATGCTGATCCCGGGCGGAGCGGATGGGCCCCACCACCGGCATACTGGCATAATCCCGGTATACGGCCATCAGGCGGGTAACGCCGCCCTCGGTGACCATTTCGTACAGCAGGTCGGCGCTGTTGATGCCGCTCTGGGGCAGCGCGCCCTTCACGTTGTTGATCATCACCGCCACGCCGCGCTTGCCGGCAGGGTAGTTCTCCCCCTGGGGCAGGCCGGTATAGGGGTTGATCCCTTCCAGCGTCTCGTAGGTCAGGCTCGGGGGTTCTTCCTTTACAGGCGTATGGGTAGGCGCCGGGGTCGCCGTGGGATGCGGCGCTTCGCTTTGGGGTGCGCATCCCGCCAGCAGGCCTGCCGCCATACAAAGCGCAAACAGCAGACAGGTCGGTCGTCTCATTGGCCGCCCTCCTTTTTTCTCCTGGCAATCCACAAACGGATTGATTATATTTATCATACTCAATTCCGCCGCTTTTGTAAACACTTTGTAATCTATTCAACCAATTTGGCCCATAATTTTTCCACAAACATTTCATTTTTATTCATTTCAGCCCACATTTGACGCGGGCCGCGGAGTATAGTATAATATCACTCGTTCAAGATAAAGAATGTCCGGGTGTAGCGCAGCTGGTAGCGCGCCTGCTTTGGGAGCAGGATGCCGTGGGTTCGAATCCCGCCACTCGGACCATACTTTGTGGTCACCTTGGAGAACAAGGTGGTCTGAGGAACACCCCTGATAAATCAGGGGTGTTCCTTATTTTTTCTCTAATATACTGGTTAGAAAAGCACTTTGACCGATCAAAATTGCACCAATATTTCGAGGAGACAACTAGTGGCTACATTTTCTGATTTTAGGTTGATGTTGCTTTTCTCACGCGAAAACCTATGCTTTCAAAAAGTGGTGCAACCTCACAGATGCACCACTTTTATTTTTCCCATTCACAAGGATGCGTACAGACAGGAAAAAGCGCCGCAGCAGTCGGAATTCATAATTCAGATTGCCTGCGACGCTTTTATTTGTAATGTGCTACCCGTTTTTCCCTGTGTGGTCTCAACTGCGTTCTGTGCAGCATGCATTTGGGCGGCTACTGCCCGGGCTGCGGCGGCGGGGCGGGCAACCAAAGCTGCGCCATCGCCCGCTGCTCGCTGGAGCATGGCGGCGTACCGTACTGCTGGGAGTGTCCGGCATACCCCTGTCCCCGCTATGAGGGGTTTGACGCGGGGGATTCCTTTGTCCCCCACCGGAACCGGCAGCAGGACATTGACCAGGCCCGGGCCATAGGGCTGCCGGCCTATCTGGCCTGCCTGGATGAAAAGCGAGCCATTCTGGACACGCTTATGGCCCGCTTTAACGACGGACGGCATAAGACCTTGTTTACCACAGCCGCGTACCTGCTTCCGCTGGAGGATCTACGGGCGGCACTGGCGGCACTGGAGGGCACGGAATACGCCGGGAAGCCCCTGAAAGAACAGGCTCTTGCCGCTGCGGCGCTGCTTCAGGCCGCAGCCGACCACCGGGAGCTCTGCCTGAAGCTGAACAGGAAACCGAAAAGCGAAGAGTGATTCAACCCCATGTATGACAAAATAAAGGAGGACAACCTATGAACCTGCAAGCAAACGACACAACCGGCTCCTTTTCGGCCGGCGGCCAAAAGCCCCGGGTGGCCTTTCTCTGCGTGCACAACTCCTGCCGCAGCCAGATGGCGGAGGCGCTGGGCAAACAGCTGGCCGGGGATGTGTTTGAAAGCTGTTCCGCCGGTACCGAGCCGGGCGCCCGGATCAACCCCGATGCGGTGCGGCTGATGAAGCAGATACACGGTATCGACATGGAACAGACCCAGTACAACAAGCCCCTGACTGATCTGCCCGCTGTGGATATTGTGGTCACCATGGGCTGTAACGTGCAGTGCCCGTCCCTGCCCTGCTCCCACCGGGAGGACTGGGGCCTGGACGACCCCACCGGTCAGGAGGACGCGGCGTTCCTGGCGGTAATGGCGCGCATTGAGGAAAAGGTGCTGGATCTGCGGCGCCGCATTCAGAACGGTACTCTGTAAACGCGGCACAGCGGCCGCCCGGAAATCCGGGCGGCCGCTGTTTTGTCTTATTTTTTCCGGCTTTGGAAATCCCGCTCAATGGCGTCTTTCCAGTGTTCGTCCAGCGGGGTGCTGCAGCGGAAGGAGGCCACGGCCCGCCCCACCACGTCGTAGTTCAGGCGGGTGCCCTTGCTGTCGCTGTGGTAGTTCACCGCCCGGTCAGGCGCGATACCCAACCGGCCGGCGGTTTCCACTGCGTCGATGTTGGCCCCCAGGAATAAAAACTCCCAGCCGTATTTTTCCTTCTGGCGCCGGATCATCTCCCGCACCTGCGGGGCCGTGTAGCGGCGGCTGGCGTTCTCCATCCCGTCGGTGGTGATGACAAACAGGGTGTGCTCCGGCACATCCTCCGGCCGGGCGTATTTGTGAATATTGCCGATGTGATGGATAGCCCCGCCCACCGCGTCCAGCAGGGCGGTGCAGCCCCGGACATAATACTCTTTATCGGTCAGGGGGCACACCTTGTCCAGACGGACCCGGTCGTGGATTACCTCGGTCTGGCTGTCAAACAGCACGGTGGAGACAAAGGCCTTGCCGGGCTGCTTTTTCTGTTTTTCCAGCATGGAATTGAACCCGCCGATGGTGTCCCCCTCCAGCCCCTGCATGGAGCCGCTGCGGTCCAGTATAAATACCAGTTCGGTCAAATCTTTCTTCATACAAAAATCCCCCTGTTCTGTGTTTGTTTGGCCTACAACCACAGTATAGGGGGATTTTGCGGTTGGCAGGTCGCCCGGCGGGCGACATTATCCGCGCAGGATCTTTTCCATGGGCCGGCCCTTGGCCAGCTCGTCCACCAGCTTGTCCAGATAGCGGATCTCCCGCATCAGGGAATCTTCGATGGACTCCACCTGCACGCCGCACACCTTGCCGGTGATGAGGGCCCGGTTCGGGTTCGGGGCCGGGGCATTGCGGAAAAGTCCCCGTAGCTGGTCTCGGACTGTTCCAGCCGGGCGATCTGCTCCGGCGTGTAACCGGTGAGCCAGGCGGTCACCTGGTCCACCTCCTGCCGGGTGCGGCCTTTCTTTTCCGCCTTGGCTACCAGCAGCGGGTACAGCTTGGCAAAGGGCATCTGGGTCACATCCGTACGGGGCATAGCGTCAACCTCCCAGCAGGCTCTGGTCGAAAGCGAACAGCGCCTCGTTGATTTCAAAAATGTTGTAGTTGCGATGGGCGATGAAATACTCCACGATCACGTCAAATTTACTGGCGTGGGAAAAGGCATAGCCCGCCTTGCCCAGCAGTTCCCGGGCCTCCTCCAGCGGCAGTTCCAGCGCCACGGCAAAGGCCAGGGCGGTGGGCTTGGAGGGCTTGTAGTGCACGTCCGACCGAATCTTGGAGAACAGCTTCCGGTCGATATTGGCCTTTTTGTAGCACTGGGCGTCGGTGATACCCCGCTCGTCGATCTTGCGCAGCAGCATCTGGGAAAAACTCTCGTCCAGCTGGTTCAGGCACGCGAGCAGCTGTTCAAATGTATCCTCCCTTGCTTCAGCCACAGCACAGGAGGGGGCGGGCATGCCGACGCCAAGCTGTGCCGACATAGCCCGGCGGTACTGGGTTTCCCGGCTGTCGGTATGGGCGTCCACATACCGGTCGTCGATCCAGGCGGCGATATCGGCAAAGAGTTTTTCCCCGATGGCATAGGCTGCCCGGTCAAAAACCACCAGATACACCGTCATGTCATGAGCCAGCAGAAAATCCCCGATGGTGTCCACCGCCACCTTGAGTGCCTGGTCCTTGGGGTATCCGTACACGCCGGAGGAGATCAGCGGAAAGGCCACCGTTTCGCACCGGTGGGCCAGAGCCAGTTCCAGCGAGGAACGATAGGCAGAGATAAGCCGTTCCTTTTCACCCTGCTGCCCGCCCCGCCAGACCGGCCCCACCGTATGGATCACATACCGGGCGGGCAGGCGGTATCCTTTTGTAATTTTGGCCTGCCCGGTTTGGCAGCCGCCCAGGGTTCGGCATTCCGCCAGCAGATCCGGCCCGGCGGCGCGATGGATGGCGCCGTCCACGCCCCCGCCGCCCAGCAGGCTTTCGTTGGCGGCGTTGACAATGGCGTCCACCTTCATGGTGGTGATGTCGTTTCGCACGATTTGCAGGGGCATACAAGGCGCCTCCTTTGTTACAGCTTGAATTCTGTCGGATACTCCTGCTCGATCAGGACGGGCTCCAGCCCGTACCGGCGGCATGCCTCCCGCGTCTGGGCGTTGTCCCGCAGCAGGGTGTCCAGCGTGCAGGCCGAATCGTCCAGCCGCTGTTCCGCCACGCTGGCGTATTCCTTGATCTCCCGGTAATGACGGCGGATATATTCCTCGCTCATCACCAGGCAGATATACCGGATATGGGTGCGGTACTCCGCCGGGAAATCCTGCTGCCAGTCAAAAGGAATATAGCAGCCCTCCACGATCAGGTCCTGGCCGTTTTCGATGGCGGTTTTGATCATCTCCCGCACCACCGGCCACAGGTAACCGGTCAGTTCCCGGTCATCGCTCAAGGGGGTGAGGGCGGTGTACCCGCTGCGGATCAGCCCCATCTTCAGATGGTCGATGGACAAACAGAAATACCCGTATTGTTTCACCAGCCGCCGGGCCAGGGCGGTTTTCCCGGTGTGGGAAGCCCCCGCGATCAGAATGACCATGTCCGTATCCTCCTGTACCAGTTCCATCATAGCACGGGCGGCGGGGTCTTGCAATCGGGAAAGGCGGCGGCACAAAAAGAGGCCGCGGGCTTTCGCCCGCGGCCGGTTTGCGATAATTCAGCGGCGGCAGTTTCCCCGGCAGCCGGGGGCCAGCGCCACCGACAGCAGCCAGCCGATCACCGCCATATACAGCATGGAATTGACCGGGCTGGCGGCGATGGTACAGCTGTTGCCGGAGCATCCCACCAGGTAATGCCAGGCCAGGCCCGCCAGCGCGCCGCCCAGGATAAACAGGGCCGGACGCCGCCAGCGTTTGATGCGTTCTTTCATATTATTCGCCTCCCGCCAGATACTCCTCCGCCATGTGCACCGCCGCGGCCCCGTCGGCCACCGCCGTTACCACCTGGCGCAGGGGTTTGGTGCGCACATCCCCCACAGCGTACACGCCGGGGATGTTGGTGCGGGTGGTTTCATCCGCCACGATGTACCCGCTGCGATCCAGCGTCAGCTGCCCCGCCACCAGGTCGGTGGCGGGCTTGCGGCCCACGCTGATGAACACCCCGTCGCAGGGCAGGGTGGTTTCCTCGCCGGTGTTCACATCCCGCAGCTTCACGCCGGTGAGCTTGCCGTCCTGCAGCAGTTCCGCCACCACACTGTTCCAGCGGAACTCGATGTTCTGCGCCTGCATCAGCGGGGCGTGATAAATTTTGGTAGCCCGCAGGGTATCCCGCCGGTGCACCAGAATCACCTTTTTTGCCACCCGGCTGAGCAGCATCGCGTCCGCGGCGGCGGAGTTGCCGCCCCCCACGACCACCACGGTTTTGCCTTTATACCGCATCCCGTCGCAGGCAGCGCAGTAGGCCACGCCCCGGCCGGTCAGGGCCGCTTCGCCGGGCAGGCCCAGTTCCCGGGGATTGGCCCCGGTGGCCACCGCCACGGTGCGGGCATAAAAAACGCCCTCGCTGGTCTCCAGCACCTTGGGAACCGCGGTCAGATCCATACGGTCCACCTGGGCGTATTCGGTCTTTGCACCGAACCGCTCGGCCTGGGTCTGCATCCGTTCCGCCAGGGTAAAGCCGTCGATGCCCTCCTCAAAACCGGGGTAGTTGTCGATCTGTTCGGTCAGGGCCATCTGGCCCCCGGCGGAGAGCTTCTCCAGCACCAGGGTATCCAGCCCGGCCCGGGCGGCGTACAAAGCGGCCGTATAGCCGCCGGGGCCGCCGCCCACCACGATCATGTCGTATACATGGGGTTCGCTCATGGACGCTGCCTCCTTACTTTTCCAGGGCCTCCCGGATAAACTGGTCGATGGCCGCCTTGGAACCGGGGTTCACCACCGAGTCCAGCGCCTTGCCGTTCTTGTACAGGATCAGGGTGGGGATGACCTCCACGCCCTCCTCCTCGGTGACCTGTTCGGCCTCGTCGATGTTGAGTTTTACCGCCGTCAACCGGTCGCCGTATTCCTCGGCGATCTTTTCGTAGACCGGGGCGATCCGGCGGCAGTAGCCGCACCAGGGCGCCCAGAAGTCCACCAGTACGGGCTTATCCCCCTGGATCATCTCACGAAATTGTTCCTGACTGATATTCAAAGCGGCCATAGTTGCCAGCTCCTTTCCTTTTGTTTGACCTTAGTATACCCCGAATCCGGGCGGGGTTCTGTGATAAGGTCACACGGAAGGCAAGTGCGCACCTTTTTTTCCATGAACCGGGCGGAAAAATCTGGTATTCTCTGGGTGCAGGGCCGGTCAGGGCGGCTGGCAGACCGCCGCGGTGCGCGGGGAATTTCCGAAGCGTATGCCGGACGGGCGCTGTATGGCAACGCGGCAACGCGCGGGGTTCGACTCCCCTCTTTATTATTCGCAGGTTCAAATCCTGCCTGTGCATTCCGCACAGCCGATTGGTACGGAGCCGCTTTTCGCGGCAGCGCCCCGCAAGGGGCACCAGTTCCGGCGGTTTCCCCGTCCCCGTTTGGGGGCAGCGGCCCCGGGCCCTGCCCGCGGGCGGATACCGCGCGGATTGCCGCGCAGGCCAGAGACATTTCTTCCGCCTGCCGGACAAACGCGCTCAAGCCCGCGGCCGCACAGGGCCGCCCGTGGGAAAACGCCCCCGATTCTTTCCCTTTATAAAGGAGGTTATCCATATGAAAGCCATCATCGTTCAGGACAATCAGCGCGGGCTGCTGTTCCGTCACGGAAAATTTGTGCGAATGCTGGAGCCGGGGCGGCACTGGCTGTTCGGCGGACGGCAGGCGGAAATTCTGCCGGTGAGCGAACCCCTGCATTCGGCGCTCTGCCCGCTGGAACAGCTGCTGGAGGACCCGGCCATTGCCCGGGCTGCCGCTTCGGTGGAGGTAGCGGACCAGCAGCTGGCGCTGCATTACGTGAACGGGGTGTTCCAGGAAGCCCTGCGCAAGGGCCGGCACGCCTTCTGGAACCTGCGGGGCGAACACACCTTTCAGCTGGTGGACACCGCCAGCCCGGAGGTAGGGCCGGAGGTACCCGCCTACGTGCTGGCCCGGCTGCCCTCCGCGCTGTGCCAGCGGGTGGATGTGGAGGATTACCAGAAAGCCCGGCTGTATTTTGACCACCGGCTGCAGCGGGTGCTGGATGGGGGTACATACCACTTCTGGCGCAATGGTGTGCTGGTGGAGGCCGACATGGTGGACACCCGGCTGACCCAGCTGAACGTGACCGGCCAGGAAATCCTGACCCGGGACAAGGTGAGCGTGCGGATCAACTACGTATGCAGCTACCGCATCACCGACTGGGTAAAGGTGCTGACCGAGATCGACGACTACGCCGAACAGCTGCATGTGGCGGTGCAGCTGGCCCTGCGGGAGTTCGTGGGGGTGCAGCGGCTGGACGAACTGCTGGAGAGCAAAGAGCAGCTGTCCGCCCAGGTACTGGCCCGGCTGCGGGAAAAGGCCCCGGCCCTGTATCTGGAGATCACCGACGGCGGCGTCAAGGACATCATCCTGCCCGGCGAGATCCGGGAGATCATGAACACGGTGCTGGTGGCGGAAAAGCGGGCCCAGGCCAACGTGATCACCCGGCGGGAGGAGGTGGCCTCCACCCGCAGCCTGCTGAACACCGCCCGCCTGATGGAGGAAAACCGCACCCTGATGCGGCTGAAAGAGATGGAGTATATCGAGCGGATCTGCGAGAACGTGGGCAGCATCAGCCTGAGCGGAAACGGCGATCTGCTGGCCCAGCTGCAGCAGCTGCTGGAACGGCACGCCTCCTGACATATTGAAAAACCGGCGCGCGCCTTGGGGTGCAAGGCGCGCGCCGGTTCAGTTTTCCGGCCGGGCGGGCGGATCGGGATAGACCGGCAGCGGATGATGGGCGTAGTAGCTCTGGGCGTACTGCAGCACCTGCACCGCGGGGCTGTCCGGCGCGCAGTAGAGCGGGGCGCAGCCGTACAGATAGCCGTCGCAGGGCAGTTCCAGCCGGCGGATGCGCACCGCCGGGTTGGTCACCCGCAGGGCCATGGCCGAGTTCAGGGTGGCCACCCCCATATCCTCGGTCATGGCGTTGACCACGTCCAGGTTGTGGCTGGAGGCCAGCCGGATCTGGGGATGGATCCGGGCCAGCGCGCAGCAGTAGTCAAAGAACTGGCGCAGGGCGTTCTCCGGCGAGCCGGTAATCAGCGGCAGCCGGTCCAGCACCGAAAAGGAAAGCGGGCCGTCCTCCCGGGCAAGAGGGTTGGATTCGTGGATGGCGGCGTACATCCGGTCGCCGGTGATGCGGCAGGTACGGAACAGGTTTTCCGGGAAAGGGTTGATCAGGAACGCCACATCCAGCTGGCCCTGCAGCAGCTTGCGGATGCACTGGTCCTTGCTCCATTCCTGGATCTCCACCTCCAGTTCCGGGTGCAGGCGCTGGAATTCCAGCAGAAAATCCGGGTCCGCGGCGCTGGACAAACCGGTGGCGAATCCCGCCCGCAATGGTGTGCCCCGGCCCGGCGCGCTGCCCAGCACCGCCGCCGACGCCCGGTAGATATCCGCGATCTGCCGGTAGTAGGGATAGAGCAGATGGGCGGTTTCGGTGGGCTCGCTGCCCAGCCGCCCCCGGGTAAACAGCTGCCGCCCCAGTTCCTTTTCCAGCGCCTGGATCTGGCGGCTCAGCCCCTGCTGGGTGATGTACAGCCGGCGGCTGGCCTTGGAAAAGCTGCGATCCTCATACAGGGCCAGAAAAGATTCGATTGCCCGCATCTGCATCGGCGCATCCCTCCGTTTCTGCGTTTATTCTACAACAAAACATTGTATCACGCAACGCAAAGTTGTTGTTTTACGGCGGCACGCCCGGGTGATACAATAAGAATGACAAAAAATCCACAGCCGGAAACGGAGGAACCAGGCATGGCATTCAAGGTGATTGAGATCAAAAAGAGCGTGCTGGACTGCAACGACCGGGACGCCGAGGCGCTGCGGCAGGAACTGAAAGCAAAGGGTGTGTTCCTGCTGAATCTGATGTCCAGCCCCGGGTCGGGCAAGACCACCACCCTGATGGGCACCATTCCGGCGCTGGTGCAGCGCGGCTGGCGGGTCGGGGTGATGGAGGCGGACATTGACTCAGACGTGGACGCCCACACCATTTCGGCCACCGGGGCCCGGGTGATCCAGCTGCACACCGGCGGCATGTGCCACCTGGACGCGGCCATGACCCGGCAGGGCCTGGAGGCGCTGGGCACCGATGAGCTGGACATCGTGATCCTGGAAAACGTGGGCAATCTGGTCTGCCCGGCGGAGTTTGACACCGGCGCGGCCAAGAACGCCATGATCCTGTCGGTGCCGGAGGGGGACGACAAGCCCCTGAAATACCCGCTGATGTTCTCGGTCTGCCACGCGCTGCTGGTAAACAAGATCGATACCCTGCCGGTATTCGACTTTGACCTGGCGGCGGTGGAGCAGCGGGCCAGACAGCGCAACCCGCAGCTGAAGATGTTCCCGGTATCGGCCCGCACCGGCGAGGGCATGGAGGCCTGGGTCGGCTGGCTGGACCGGCAGATCCGCGCCTGGAAAGAGCAGTAAGGAGGAAGAACCATGGCTGTGCGCAAAAACATCCTGAAACTGGCCAAGAAGATCAGCGGCTCGGTGGCGATGCTGGTCAAGCTGGACGAGAACGCCCCCGAGTACAAGGTGCTCAACTGCGTGGTGACCGACGAGATGTGCGAGGTGGCCCTGGCGCTGGAGCTGCGCAAGCCCCAGCCGCTGGAGACCATCGCCCGCCGCTGCGGTCTGCCCCTGGAGGAGACCAAGGCCCGGCTGGACAAACTGACCGAGGCCGGTGTAAGCATCTTCCATTCCGAGAACGGGGTGGACGTGTTTGAACTGCCGGTATTCGTGCCCGGCGTGATGGAAAAGATGATGAACAACCGGGCCCAGTGCGAAAAGCACCCGGAGATCCCCGCCGCCTTTGAGGAATACGCCCGGCTGCGGGGCGGCCTGCTGAGCCCCAAACTGCCGGTGGGCGCCTCCCCCATGCGGGTAATCCCCATCCAGAGCGCCATCGACGGGGACAGCCACGCCGTGCCCTATGAGCAGGTGGCGGATATCCTGAACCGCAGCACCCGGTTTGCGGCGGCGGACTGCTCCTGCCGCACCTCCCGGCGGCTGCTGGGCGAGGGCTGCGGCCATCTGGAAAAGGAGATGTGCCTGCAGCTGAACGAGGGCGCGGAATACTGCATCCGCACCGGCCGCGCCCGGGAGATCACCCGGGAGGAAGCCTTTGAGATCGTGCGCAAGGCCGAGGAAAACGGCCTGATGCACTCGGTGCCCAACATCGACGGCTCCGAGACCTATGCCATCTGCAACTGCTGCGGCTGCGGCTGCTATGCCATCCGCAATGCCTCCTACTACAACGCGCCGGATATGGTGCGCTCCAACTATGTGGCGGTGACCGACAGCGACAAGTGCGTGGCCTGCGGCCAGTGCGTGGAAAACTGCCCGGTAAACGCGCTGAAGCTGGGCCAGAAGCTGTGCGACCACGGCCCGGACGCGGAGGCCGTTTCGCCCCGGGATCACGTGTGGACCAAAGAGCACTGGAACGTGGACTATCGGGAGAACCGGCAGGACGTGGCCGAGGAGGGCACCGCCCCCTGCAAGACCGCCTGCCCCGCCCACATCGCGGTACAGGGATACATCAAGCTGGCGTCTCAGGGCCGGTACCGGGAGGCGCTGGAGCTGATCAAGAAAGAAAACCCGTTCCCGGCGGTATGCGGCCGTATCTGCCCCCGCAGCTGCGAGAGCGCCTGCACCCGGGGCGGTCTGGACGAGCCGGTGGCGGTGGACGAGATCAAGAAATTCATCGCGGATCAGGAGCTCAAGGCCGAGCACCGGTTTGTGCCGGAAAAGGCCCACGGCTACGGCAAGTCCATCGCGGTGATCGGCGCGGGCCCGGCGGGCCTGTCCTGTGCCTATTTCCTGGCGGTGGACGGCTACAAGGTGACCGTGTTTGAAAAGGAGCAGGTGCTGGGCGGTATGCTCACCCAGGGCATCCCGGCGTTCCGGCTGGAACGCGGCATCGTGAACGCCGAAATCGAGATCCTGCGGGATCTGGGCGTGGAGTTCCGCACCGGCGTGGAGGTGGGCCGGGACGTGACCCTGGACCAGCTGCGCGCCGAAGGGTTTGAGGCGTTCTATCTGGCCATCGGCGCCCAGGGCGGGCGCGCGCCGGGCCTGGCGGGCGAGGACGCCGAGGGCGTGATCGCCGGCGTGGACTTTTTGCGGGCGGTCAGCCAGGGCAAGGGCCCGGCGCTGCACGGCCGGGTGCTGGTGATCGGCGGCGGCAACGTGGCCATCGACGTGGCCCGCACCGCGGTGCGCCAGCAGGCGGAAAGCGTGGAGCTGTACTGCCTGGAAAGCCGGGAGGAGATGCCCGCGCTGGAGGAAGAAATTGCCGAGGCGGAGGCCGAAGCGGTGGTGATCCGCAACGGCTGGGGCCCGAAGGAACTGCTGGTGGAAAACGGCCGGATCGCCGGGGTGGTGTTCCGCCGCTGCACCGCCGTATACGACGCCCAGCACCGGTTTGCCCCCCAGTATGACGACAACGACACCGTGACCGTACCGGCGGCCTGGGTGCTGCTGAGCATCGGCCAGTCCATCCAGTGGGGCGGCCTGCTGGAGGGCAGCGCGGTGGAACTGGGCCGGGGCAACACCGCCCAGGCGGACCCGCTCACCTTCCAGACCGCTCAGAAAGACGTGTTTGTGGGCGGCGACTGCTACTCCGGCCCGCGGTTTGCCATCGACGCCATCGCGGCGGGCAAGCAGGGCGCGGTGTCCATCCACCGGTTCGTGTGGGAGGGCGTAAGCATGACCGCCGGCCGCGACCGCCGCGTATACAAGGAGTTTGACAAATCCGCCGCCGACCTGGAAAGCTTTGACCGGATGCCCCGCCAGCGGCCGCTGCACAAGGCCACCCGCCCGGACAGCTTCGAGGACGGGCGCTGCACCTTTACCGAGGAGCAGATGCAGCAGGAAACCCGCCGCTGCCTGGGTTGCGGCGCGGTGCAGCTGAACCAGGAGATGTGCATCGGCTGCGGCCAGTGCACCACCAAGTGCAAGTTCGACGCCATCCATCTGGAGAAGAAGTACCATGTGGAATACAACACCTTCGAGGGCATTCCCCTGAAGCTGACCCCCAACATGGTCAAGCGGGTGGGCCGCATCGCCGCCCGGTCGGTGAAGGATGTGTTCACCGGCAAGAAGGACTGAGGAGGCGCGCGCCATGCATGAACTGGGGCTTGTGTTTGAGATGGCCCGGGTGATCGAGGAATCCCTGGCCGGCGAGGACGTGACCGCCGTGGACACGGTGGTCATGGAGATCGGCGAGGTTTCCTCGGTGGTGCCCCACTACTTTGAATCCTGCTTCCCCGCCGCCCGGCAGCGGCCGCTGTTCCGGGACGCCAAGCTGGAGATGGAGATCATCCCTGCCATGGGCCGCTGCAAGCGCTGCGGCAAGGAGTTTTCCATCGTGCCCACCAAGGGCTACTGCCCCCAGTGCGGCAGCTTTGACAAGGAGCTGCTCAGCGGGCGGGAGTTCAATATCCGGGAAGTGCGGGTAATCTGAACCGCCGGATCCCCGGCCCGCCCCCCTGCCAAGGCCGGACGCGGGCCGGGGATTTTTCCACAATTCAACTTAAACAAAAAAATCACAATTTTCTCTTGCATTTTCCCTCTGTACGCGGTAGACTGATTTATAACAAGCGTTATTTTATCTGCAGGAGGGCTGTATGCCGCCAAAAAAGAGGATTCAGAAGCAGGATATACTGGCCGCCGCCGCCCAGGTGATCCGGCAAAAGCAAACGCCGACGGTGCGCAGCATCGCGGCACAGCTGGGGTGTTCCACCCAGCCGCTGTATTCGGAGTTCGGCAGCCAGGAAAAACTGTTCGAGGTGCTGCCGGAATACCTGCGGCAGACCTATCTGGCGGCGCACTGCACCAGCTACAAGGATTTCGGCCGGGTATTTCTTCGGTTTGCCGCCGAGGAAAAGGAGCTGTTCCAGTACCTGTACCTGCGCCGGCGGGAGCCGGGGCAGACCCTGCTGGAGGATCCCAACCGGGAACTGACGCTGCAGCTGCTGGCCAGCAACCTGGAGATGAGCGGCGAACAGGCGGCCGAAATGCACCGGCGGATGCAGTACTACTGCTACGGCCTGGGTGTTATGATCGCCACCGGATACCGGGATATGTCCGCCGAGGAGATCGACCGGGAACTGACCGACATCTTTGTAATCCTGCTGCGGCACTACAAGCAGGTTCCGGACGAAGCGACGCTTGCCTATTGGCTGGAACGGTCCAGACATCTCATTGGATAAAACAAGGGAGGTTATTATGGAAAAGCACACGACCAAAGCCTACGACGTGGTTGTGATCGGCGCCGGCAACGGCGGCCTGACCGCCGCAATCCGGGTGCTGCAGGGCGGGTATTCCTGCCTGGTGCTGGAAAAGCACAATCTGCCCGGCGGGTTTGCCACCAGCTTCAAGCGGGGCCGGTTTGAATTTGAAGCCAGCCTGCATGAACTGAACGACTTCGGCTCCCCCGAAGAGCCCGGCGATATCCGCACCCTGTTCCGGGATCTGGGTGTGGAGGACAAGATCGACTGGCTGCGCATCCCCGAGGCCTACCACCTGATCACCACCGACAAAAAATACGACTGCGAGATGCCCTTCGGCGTGCAGGCCTTCATTGACAAGATGGAGGAATACGTGCCCGGGTCCCGCCGGTCGATGACCGACTTCTTCGACCTGTGCGAAGAGGTGCGGGCCGCCCAGACCTACTCCAACTCGGTAAACGGCAACACCGATTCCGAGTACATGAAGAAGAATTTCCCCAACTTCATCAAGGCGGGCAGCTACTCGGTGAACCAGGTGCTGGAGGCGCTGAAGATGCCGCCCCGCGCCCGGGATATCCTGAACGCCTACTGGTGCTATCTGGGCGTGGACTGCGACCGGATGAGTTTTCTGCATTACGGCTCCATGGTGATCCGGTACATCACCCGGGACGCCTGGATGCCCAAGATGCGCTCCCACGAGATCAGCCTGGCGATGGATGCCCGCATCCGGGAACTGGGCGGCGATATCTGGTACAACTCCCCCGCCGTCAAGATCCACGCGGAGGGTCCCGGCGCCATCACCGGCGTGGAACTGGCCGACGGCACCCTGATCCCCACCCGCCACGTGATCGCCAACTGCGCGCCGCACCTGGTGTTCGGCAAGCTGCTGGATGAAAAGGCCGTGACCGAAAAGATGGTGCGTGCCACCAACTCCCGCACCTTCTCCGGGCGGGGCTACACCCTGTTCCTGGGCCTGAACAAGTCCGCCGAGGAGCTGGGCATCAAGAGCCACAACTACTTCATCTACGACACCGCCGACAGCGTCAAGCAGTACGACATGATGCGCAAGGTGGACACCAACCACGTGCAGGCCACCGTGTGCCTGAACAACGCCTGGCCCGGCTGCTCGCCGGAGGGCACCTGCATGATGTACTTTACCACCATGTTCATGTCCGACGACTGGGGCAACGTGGCCGATACCGATTACTTCAAGGCCAAGGACCGGGTGGCGGACGACATGATCCGGGTATTCGAGCGGGAAACCGGCTGTAAGATCCGGGACGCCATCGAAGAGATCGCGGTGGCCAGCCCCACCACCTACGCCCGGTACTGCGGCCATCCCCAGGGCGTGATTTACGGCTATGAAACCGCCGACTGGGACAGCCTGATGCCCCGTATGATGATGATGAAAGAGGACGCGCAGCTGTTCCCCAACCTGCGGTTTGCGGGCGGCTGGGCCATGCGTTCCAGCGGATATTCCAGCTCCTATGTGTCCGGCGATCTGTCCGGCCGGCAGACGGTGGGCGACCTGAAACGGGAGGTGAAGTGAGATGAACTTCAAGAAACAGATCTTCGGCTTTATGGATATGCTACGGTTCACCAAACTGGTTCCCAACCGCCGGGCGGCACTGGAGGCCGGTTCCCCTGAGCCGCTGCCCCGGGATTACCGGGTCAACCAGCAGGCCCGCCGCCTGCACCCCGGCATGATGGAGGTGGAGCTGACCGCGGTGCGTGCGCTGGTTCCCGGCATGACCGAACTGACCTTCAAGCGGCTGGACGGGGATGCGTTCCCCTTCTTCCGGGCGGGCCAGTATGTGAGCCTGCAGGCCCCGGTGGGCGACAGCCTGGTCAGCCGCCCCTACTCCATCGTGTCCAGCCCCCGGCAGGCGCTGGACAATGTGCTGACCCTGGGCGTGGCCGACGCGGGTTTCTTCTCCGGCTGGCTGAACCGGGAGGTCAAGCCCGGTGACCGGTTCCGTATGAGCGAGCCCTCCGGCGAGTTCCACTACGAGACCCTGCGGGATAAAAAGCAGATCGTCTGCATCGCGGGCGGCGCAGGCATCACCCCGTTTATCTCCATGGCCCGCAGCATGGCCGAGGGGGACGAGCCCTACGAGATGCTGCTGTTCTACGGCGCCCGGGACGAAGCCCATCTGGCCTACAAGGCGGAACTGGACGCCCTGACCCAGAAGGGCCTGCGGGTGGTGTATGTGCTGAGCGACGAGGAAAAGCCCGGTTTTGAGCACGGCTTTGTCAGCGCCGCCCTGCTGGAAAAATACGTGGATGTGCACAACGCCACCTTCTTTTTGTGCGGGCCCAAAGCCATGTACGACTTTGTGGGCGCTCAGCTGGCCCCCTACGGTCTGCCGGTCAAGGCAATCCGCCGGGACGCCACCTGCTGCGGCGACCTGGCGCTGGATGCGCCCCGCTGCTTCAAGCTGACGGTGCGTATCCGGGACAAGGTGTACACCCTGGACGCGGCAGAAAACGAAACCCTGCTCACCGCCATGGAGCGGGCCGGCGTGCCCGCCCCCAGCAAGTGCCGGGCCGGCGGCTGCGGCTACTGCCACAGCAAGTGGCTGGGCGGTGAGTTCCGCATCGCCGACGGCCGGGACGGCCGCCGCGAGGCCGACCGGAA
This sequence comes from uncultured Gemmiger sp., assembly GCA_944386225.1. GTDB lineage: Bacteria > Bacillota > Clostridia > Oscillospirales > Ruminococcaceae > Gemmiger_A. Next base: position 39,220 of record CALXAH010000019.1, on the reverse strand, counting down.
ATTCGGCTTTGTGCATCCCTGTGTGACCTATCCGCTCTCCGATATGGAGATCGAGGTTCCCGCGGCCGAGTAATATTATACTGTTTGTTGAAACGCGGCGTTTTTCTACAAAGAGCGCCGCGTTTTGCTTTGTACTTTCCCCGAAATCTTAGCGGCGGCTTTTCCAGTCACACCCCTTCCATGCGCTTGCAGCCCCGATGCCGGAACGGTATAATAAAGGCAGTAATCACGCAGGAGGCGGTACACATGCTGGCATACACCTATGTTTCCCCCGGGAAGTTTGAACTTCTGGACAAGCTCCGGCCCCGGCTGCAGAGCGACCGGGACGCCATCGTGCGGGTGACCTTGGCCAGCATCTGCACCAGTGACCTGCATATCAAGCACGGTTCGGTGCCCCGGGCGGTGCCCGGCGTCACGGTGGGCCACGAGATGGTGGGTATCGTGGAGGAAGTGGGCCCGGCGGTGCGGCGGGTACGTCCCGGCGACCGGGTGACCGTGAATGTGGAAACCTATTGCGGCGAATGCTTTTTCTGCCAGAACGGCTGGGTGAACAACTGCACCGATCCCCAGGGCGGCTGGGCACTGGGCTGCCGCATTGACGGCGGGCTGGCGGAGTATGTGCGGGTGCCTTACGCAGACCAGGGCCTGGACCCGATCCCGGCCACAGTGACCGACCGGCAGGCCCTGTTTGTGGGGGATGTGCTGGCCACCGGCTACTGGGCGGCGGATATCAGCGGGGTACGCCCGGGCGATACGGCCCTGATTCTGGGCGCGGGCCCCACCGGCATCTGTACCCTGCAGTGCCTGCGGCTCAAGCAGCCCGGCAGGATCATCGTCTGTGAGCCGGACCCGGACCGCCGGGCCTTTGTGGAACGGCTGTACCCTGATGTGCTTACGGTGGCCCCGGCAGACGCAGCGGCTTTTGCGCGGGCCCACAGCGATCACGGCGGCGCGGACGCGGTGCTGGAGTGCGCGGGCAGCGCGGACAGCTTCCGCCTGGCCTGGGAATGCGCCCGGCCCAACGGGGTGGTCACGGTGGTGGGCCTGTACGACACGGCCCAGACCCTGCCGCTGCCGGATATGTACGGCAAGAACCTGATCTTCAAGACCGGCGGTGTGGACGGCTGCCACTGCGGCGAAACCCTGGCGCTGATCGCCGCGGGCCAGCTGGACACCACCCCGCTGATTACCCACACCTTCCCCCTTCGCCGGGTGGAGGAGGCTTTCGCCCTGTTTGAGTCGCGCCGGGACGGGGTGGTCAAGGTGGCCATTGAACCGGGCGCATAATAAGGAGAAGCCATGAAAATTCTGATCTCCCCCGCCAAGAAGATGCAGGTAGATTCCGACAGCCTGCCGCCGCTGGACCAACCGGCCTTTCTGGCCGACGCGAAACGGATTCTGACCACCCTGCAGGCCATGCCGCCGGAACAGCTGAAAGCCCTGTGGGGATGCAGCGAATCGCTGGCTGCCATGAATGTGGAGCGCCTGCGCACCGCCGACCCGGACCGGGCGCTGACCCCGGCCATTCTGGCCTACGAGGGCATTCAGTACCAGTACATGGCCCCGCAGGTAATGGAAAGCGGACAGCTGGACTATATTCAGGCCCATCTGCGCATCCTGTCCGGCGTGTACGGGGTACTGCGGCCCTTTGACGCGGTCATCCCCTACCGGCTGGAGATGCAGGCCAAACTGCCGATGGACGGGCAGAAAGATCTGTACGGCTTCTGGGACGGACGGCTGGCCGCCCATCTGGCCGCGGAGGATGACTGCCTGCTGGACCTGGCATCCAAGGAGTACAGCCGGGCGGTGCGGCCGCATCTGCCCGGTTCGGTGCGCTGGGTGGAATGCCGGTTTGTGACCCGCAAGGGGGACAAACTGGTGGAAAAGGCTACTCTGTGCAAGATGGCCCGGGGCCGGATGGTACGTTATCTGGCGGAAAAAGGGGCACAAACGCCGGAGGACGCCCGGGATTTTACCGACCTGGGCTTTCAATACAGCGCCGCGGATTCGCGGCCGGACACACTGGTATTTATCAAGGAGGATTGAACCATGCTGGAAGTTGGAACCAAAGCGCCGGCCTTTACCCTGCCGGATAAAAACGGAAACCCGGTATCCCTGTCGGATTTTGCAGGCAAACGGGTGGTGCTGTATTTCTATCCCCGGGACAACACCCCGGGCTGCACCCGGCAGGCCTGCGCCTTTGCCCAGAACTACGATGCCTTCAAGGAACTGGGCGTGGAGGTGATCGGGGTTAGCAAGGACTCGGCCGCTTCCCACGAGAAGTTTGCCGCCAAGTACGAACTGCCGTTTATTCTGCTGTCCGATCCGGAACTGACCGTATTGCAGGCTTACGACGTGTGGAAAGAGAAAAAGCAGTACGGCAAGGTGAGCATGGGCGTGGTGCGCAGCACCTACGTGATCGGGCCGGACGGCACGATCGAAAAGGCCATGCCCAAGGTCAAGCCCGACACCAACGCCGCCGACATTCTGGCCTGGCTGCAGGGGTAACCGGCATGGAACCGATCACAGGCGACGAACTGCTGTTTTTTGACCGGATGCCTGCCATGCTGCCGGTATACGAGGCGCTGCGGACGCAGCTGCTCGCCCGCTGCCCCGGCACCTCTATCAAGGTAAGCCGCAGCCAGATCTCGTTCCGCAGCAAATATATCTACGCCATGGCTTCGCTGCCGGTGCGCCGCCGCAAGGATTGGCCGGAGGTATGTCTGGTGGTTTCCTTTGGTCTGGCAGACCGGCTGGAATCGCCCCGTATCGCGGTAGCGGTAGAGCCCTATCCCCGCCGCTGGACCCACCATGTGCTGGTGGAGCGGCCCGACCAGCTGGACGAGGAACTGCTGGGCTGGCTGGAACAGGCCTGGCGGTTCTCGCTGGAAAAGTAACGGGAGGAACCTGTGGAACAACACGATATTCTGGCCCGGCTGCGGGAACTGGCCGATCCGGCCTACCAGAGTTTTCAGTCAGCGCTGATCCCCACCATAGACCCGCAGCGGGTACTGGGGGTGCGGATGCCCGTGCTGCGCCGGCTGGCCCGCCAGCTGCGGGGCACCGACGAAGCCCGGGCGTTTCTGGCCCGGCTGCCGCACCAATATTACGACGAAAACAACCTGCACGGCCTGCTGATCAACGAGGAGAAAGACTACGATGCCGCCGTGGCGGCGCTGGACGCCTTTCTGCCCGTTGTGGACAACTGGGCCACCTGCGATCTTTTGAGCCCCCGCGCGTTCGCGTCGCGGCCCGTCGGCCTGACCGAACAGGCGCAGCGCTGGATGGCGTCCGCCCATCCCTACACGGTACGGTTCGGGGTGGGGGTTCTGCTGCGCTGGTACCTGGATGACCCCTGGTTTCAAGCGGAACAGCTGGAATGGGCGGCATCGGTGTGCTGCGAGGAATACTATGTGAACATGATGGTGGCCTGGTATTTTGCCACGGCGCTGGCCAAACAGTACCAGGCGGTGCTGCCCTGGCTGGAGCAGCGCCGTCTGCCCCGCTGGGTGCACAACAAAACCATTCAGAAAGCGGTGGAAAGCTACCGGATCACACCGGAACAAAAGCAGGCCCTGCGGGCGCTGCGCCGAAAAGAGTAAAAACCGGGCGGCATGATTCCTTTTCAGGAACCATGCCGCCCGGTTTATTGTTTTGTGTTACCGGTCAGTGCGGCGCATCAGGCGTTCGCATTGTCCTTGCTGTCCTGGCCGTGACGGCCCAGCACCATCAGAACGATCTGAACCAGGGCGATCAGCGCCATGATCAGGGTCCAGCGGTCGGTCATCACCATGGACAGGCTCATGTCCTCGGTCACAAAGAAAGCAACCAGGGAAACCAAAGCGGGAACCACACCGATCAGGTGCAGCGCGCCGCCCTTGCCCGAAAAGCGCAAGCCCAGCATAACCAGACCGGCCAGCACGGTGAGCACCATCAGGATCAGGTTGATCAGGGCCCAGCTGCCGCCCACGCCCGCCTGGGCGGTGGCGTCGTCTTCGATCTCTTCAGGCTCCGCGGTAGCCTCAGGGGCCGGGGTGGCCTCGGGAGAAGCCTGCGGGGTTTCCTCGTCCTCGATATCCTCGGCATCCTCACCGTCGTCTTCCTCCACAACCGCGTCATCGCCGTCATCCACCGGGGTCACAGGCGCTGCGGGAACCACAGGACTCTCCGGCACCGGAGTGGGAACCGGGGTGGGGTTGGGAGCGGGGTTCGGATTCGGGTTGGGGGTCGGATCAGGGTCAGGCGTCGGGTCGGGATCAGGCGTCGGGTCGGGATCAGGCGTCGGGTCAGGGTCAGGCGTCGGGTCGGGATCAGGCGTCGGCTCTGTAGCCTTGTTCAGCGTAATAATGCCGTCCACATGCCACTCCAAAACGGCTCCGTCATCACCTTGTTCAAGATAGGCCGCCTTGGCAACTTCCCAGCCATTGAAATTATACGTATATTCCTCGGTAGAAGTCTTAGCGTAATTATACTTGTGACCGTCCACTACGATTGTGGGGAACGTTCCTGTCGGCTGAATCAGCAAATCCGCATTTTCATCGGTAATCGCAATTCCTTCCGCATACTCCCAGGTCGGCTCACCAAACAAAACTTTTCCTTCGCCAACGGAGAAATATTCGTCGCTGCCCGCTTCATGAATGAAATACTTAGCGGTCTGCCCGACGGGCTCCACCGGTTCCGTGCCGTTCTGGGTGGCGTTAATCCCCATCTGCACCACATAACTGTTATCGCCGGCCGCAATTTCAATATCGGCACCGCTCAGCCAAACGCCGCGGGTCAGGTTGAATCTGTAGCACTTCTCGCTGCTGTCATAGTGCATTTCCTTTTCAATCAGCTTTCCATAGCGCTTGACAAGCTGCAACGCAATCGGTTCGCCATACCCTTCTTCCACAAACACCTTGAATTCAGTGGTGCGGATGGTTTCGCAATCCCAAAATTCGTCAAAGTTCAGGTCAATTTCCTGGCCGGCTACTGCCTGGCTCCACTCGCTGTCATCGTAGTCCTTGTAATATACGGTAACGCCTTCCATTTCAATCGGCAGCGTAAACATATCAAACATCACATTACGCTCGCCATAGTCCGTAAAGCACAAATCCGATTGGATGTTGGAAAGCTCAATCGTGTAGGTATAGCCGCCAACCAGCGTTGTATAGGTGACCTTTACAACAGTACCGTCTTTCAGGGTTGTTGTAAAAGGGGTATCCATTTCTCTGTTTTGAGGCAGCCAGAGATACTGATCATTTATCGCCAGCTTGGCCATCGGTTCTGTAATAGAACCTTTCAGTGTCAGAGTCAGATTTCCGCCCTTCTGCACATTTTTGGGAATCGCGGGCTGGAAGCTCTTCACAGCATTCAAAACGGCAGAGCTTGCCGTTACAGAGAAAGTTTCTTCTGCGCGCGCTGTATAGATGGTAAACGCAATGTGACGGATGCCAGCCCCGCTGAACGTGAACACATAATCATAGCCCTGTGCACGTGCTGCTGCATAGTCATCTTCCAGGCCATCCGGCGCAACTGCTTCCGACAAAGGCTTGTATTCGTTTTTTCCGCCCTCAAGCTCGGCTATTTCATAGCCATCATCGACTTTCACAAAGTACGCAGCAGTGCACCATGCCTGCATAACCTTTTCCAATACATGGCCTTTGGAAATGATCTGAAGCGAATCATGCCCCTCCGTCAGGCCACCCTCAAACGCATATGCAACCTGCACATGGTCGCTGCTGTTGTTTGAATAGGTAAAGGTTGAGTCCAAAAGGCCGCGCGCCAAGGAGCGGTCACTCATGGTTGCCAGCTCAACTTTTTCGGCGTCCTTCTCCGCAGTGGGCTCCTCCTCGACGACGGGCTCCTCCACAATGGCAGGTTCCTTTTCACCCTCGGCGGCGGGCTCCTCCTCAGCGGCAGGCTCCTCCTCAGCGGCGGGCTCCTTTTCGCCTTCAGCGGCGGATTCCTCCTCGGCAGAGGTGCTTACCGAAGCGGCGGTGCCGGCAACGGGGATTTCGTCCGCAAAAGCGCTGGCCGGGACCACGGTGAAGATCAGCCCCAGTGTGAGGATCAGGCAAGCGAATCGCTGCCATGTTCTGGTCTTACTAAACATAACGCATTCTTCCTCCTTGTTTGTCCTATGTGTTCGATTCCGAACACTGTGCGCACCCATTCCTTTGTTCCGGCTGAGGAGCGTTGGTTTGGGTGGTAACTCCCTGTGATCAATATGATACCAGCCCACAGTCACAAATTGGTCACAAAAAATATTGCTTTTTCTGATTGTCGTCCAAAAAACACACCTTTTGCGAAAGAATCGAAGGAAAAAGCCGAAAAACAAAGGATTTTTCCGGCATTTTCGTTAATTGCATCATATAAATTAAAATAAAAACCGTCATTTTAACAATGACGGTTTTTATTTAATCAATATATTTTACTGTACTTTTTAAAATGCGTCTCAAGTTTTCACCTTTTCAGGAGTGAAAAGGTTAATCAGTCATAACCATTTTCGTTTGGTCGTTCAATTCGTTACATTTCACAGGATGAGTTCCAACCGGCTGCCGCCGGTACGATCCTTGGTTACCCGGATCTGGCGGTCGATCCGGTCCTTGAGTTCCGCCACATGAGAAATGATCCCCACCAGCCGGTCGCCCTCGGTCAGGTCCTCCAGCGCGCGGAGAGCCTGGCGCAGCGCATCCTCATCCAGCGAGCCAAAGCCCTCGTCCACAAACATACTCTCCAACCGGATACCGCCGGCGGCGCTCTGGATCTCGTCCGCCAGGCCCAGCGCCAGGCACAGGGACGCCTGGAAGGACTCGCCGCCGGACAAACTGCGCACGCTGCGGCGGCTGCCGTTGTAATGATCGATCACATCCAGCTCCAGGCCGGTCTGGCTGCGGTTGTTGTCCGCCTGGGTGCGGCGGGCCAGCTCATACTGGCCGTCGCTCATCACCATGAACCGGGTATTGGCCCGGGCCACGATCCGGTCAAAAAAAGCCGTCTGCACCCAGGTTTCCAGCATGATCTTTTCCCGGCCGGGCAGATTGCCGTTGGCCGTGTTGGAAAGCGCCCGCACCCACTGCCACCGGGCTTCGGCCCCGGCAAGACCTTCCCCTTGCCGCTGCATGCCGTCCCGCTGGCGGCGGTTGTTCTGCAGCCGGGCGGACAGCCGGGTCACAGCATTGTCCTGCCCGGCCTGCTCGGCAGCCAGGCGTCGGCAGGTTTCTTCCTGGGCGGCCAGATCCAGGCTGGGGGCCTGTGCCAGCTGGGCCTCGGCCTGCTGCAGCTGGCCGGTCAGGGTATCGCAGGCGGTCTGCGCGGCCCGGCAGGCCTGCTCTGCCTGCTCCTGCCCGGCCTGCAGGCGGTTCCTTTCCTCCAGCAAACCGGCAATCGCCTGCTCGGCGGCTTGCTGCCCGGAAAAGTCCAGCGTCTGTTCCAGCCGGGCAACGGCTTCCTCTCCGGCTGCCTTTTCAGCGGTCAGAACTTCCCGCTCCCGGGCGAGGGTATCCAGTTCGGCGGTCAGGCGGCGGCAGCTCTCTTCCCGGGCAGGCAGAGAGGTTTCCAGCGCCTGCAGCCGGGCCAGCCGGGTCTGCTGGACGCGGGTATCCGCCGCCAGGCGGTCCGCCTGTTCCCCGGCGGCCTGCCGGGCCTGGGCCAGCAGGTTCACCGCCTGGACCGGGTCATCGCTGCCCAGCAGTTCCTTGCAGCGGGCACGGGCTTCCTGCTGCAAAGTGGTCAGGGTGGCGTTCCGTTCCGCCGCCGCGCTGCTGGCCCGGGAGGCATTTTCCTGGGCCTGACGGGCAGCGGCGCGGGCTTGTTCCACCTGAGCTTCCGTAGGCGCCTGCGCCCCGGCCGACGCCGGGCAAGGGTGTTCCGTTGCGCCGCATACCGGGCAGGGCCGGCCGGGGCGCAGCCCGGCCGCCAGAATCCCGGCCTGCGCATCCAGGAACGCCCGGTTCAGCCGCATATAAGCTGTCTGGGCGGTCTCGGCGGCCTGCTGGGCCTGGAGATACGCCTCCGCGGCCCGGGCGTGCTCCTTTTTGGCACGGCGGCAGCCGTCCAGCCGTTCGTTCAGATCCTCCAGTTCCCGGCGGCGGCGATCCAGTTCCCCAGCCTGGGAGCGGAGTTTTTCCAGTTCCACCAGACTATCCCGCAAACCGTCCCGTTCCGCCTGCTCGGTCTGCAGGCGGGCCTGTTCGCCGGCCAGGGTTTGCGTACGGATCTCGATACGGGCCTGCTTGTCCGCCAGGGCAGCGGCCCGTTTATCCCGGGCGGCACGGGCCTGCTCCAGTTCCGCGTACCGGGGCAGCTGAGACCGTATGCCTTCAGCCCTGGCGGCCAGTTCCTCCCGGCGTGGCAGGGCGGCCTGTGCCTGCTGCAGCGCGGCGCGGCAGCGGGCCAGCTCCTCCCGGGCAGCGGGCAGCTTTGCCTGGCAGGCATCCCGGTCGGCCCGGGTCTGTGCCAGCTGCCGGGCCTGGCCCAGCCGGGTATTGGCATCCTGCAGAGCCTGAGCGGTGCGCTGCCGGGTCTCGTTCAGTAGCTGCAGCGCCGTCTCATCCTCTGCCAGCAGCTGATCAGCCAGCGCCAGCAGTTCCGCCAGCGGGGGCAGTTCCCGGGCTGCAGCCTCCAGCCGGGCGGTGAGCGGGTGCTCCGGCGGGCAGACCAGCCCGGCCGCGTACTGGCGGAGGCTGCTTTGCATCTGGCTGCACTGATCCGCCAGGGCGCCGGATTCCGCTTTGAGACGTTCCTGAAGCAGCTGATAGGGTTTGGTCTGGAAAATCTGCCGGAAGATAGCTTTACGGTCTTCGGTAGTGGCCAGCAGCAGTTTGAGAAATTCCCCCTGGGCGATCATGGCAATGCGGCAGAACTGATTCCGGTCCAGGCCGATGATCCGGGTGATTTCCGCGGTGACCTCCCGGGTACGGGTGCAGACCCTGCCATCCGGGTAGTGAAGTTCCGCCTCGGCCCGCTGCAGGGTCATGCCGCTGCCCCGGCGGGCGGGGCGCTGGTATTCCGGGTTGCGAACGACCCGATACACCTGCCCCGCATAGGAAAAGGTAAGGTCCACTTTTGTTTCCGTTTCCGGCGCGGCATACTGGCTGCGCAGCATGGAGGCGTCCCGGCTGCCGCCGCTGGGTTCCCCGTACAGGGCGTAGGTAATGGCATCGAACAGGGTGGTTTTGCCCGCGCCGGTATCGCCGGTAATCAGGTACAATCCCCGGCGGCCCAGTTTTTCCATATTCAGTTCGGTGCTCCCGGCATAGGGGCCGAATGCACTGATAACAAGGCGCAGCGGTCTCATACCTGTTCCTCCCAGATTTTTTCAATCATTTCCCGCAGAAAATCGCTCTGTTCTGCGCTCATGGGCTGACCGTTCTGCTTTTCATACAACTCGGCAAACAGTTCCAGCGGGGATTTGCGTCTGGCATCCGGCAGCTGTGCGTCCCACCGGCCGGCCCGGGTACGGGTATTGTCATAATCCAGCTTGAGCAGATTGCGGTAGATGACCCGCAGCTTGCCCACCGCGTCGGGGATGTCCTCCTCGTCGGTAAGGGTGATGTGCAGGTAATCCTCCGGGTAGCTGGTGGCCTGGTAGAAGCTGCGCAGGGTCAGTTCCTCGTAGCGGCCCCGCAGTTCCACCAGTTCCCGCAGCGGAGTCAGCGGCCGGGCACGCACCTCCACCCGGCCCTTTTCCGCCAGTTCCACCAGGGTGACCGACTTGGTCTGCCCGGCTTCAGAAAAGGAATATTTCAGCGGGCTGCCGCAGTAGCGCAGGGTGGGGCGGCCCGCCGCCTGGGGGCCGTGCAGGTGGCCCAGGGCCACATAATCAAAGGCGTCAAACACCGAGGCGTCCACATTGTCGCTGCCACCCACCGACAGATCCTCGGATTCGCAGCGGGCGGCCCCGGTGACAAACTGATGGGTGACCAGAACGCTGCGCCGGGCCGGGTCGGGCGCCATGGTCTCCACAGCGGCGGCCACCGCGTCGGTGTAGGTGAGGATCTCCCGGTCGGGGAAAAAGCGGCGCACCCCGGCGGGCTTGACAAAAGGAAGCAGATACACATCCACCGGGCCGAAGGCATCGGTCAGGGTGACCGGCTCCACCCGGCCGTCGTAGACCGGGGCCATATACACGCCCCCGGCGGACATAAGCCGCCCGCCGAAGGCGATCCGCTCGGCGGAATCGTGGTTGCCGCTGATGACGAACACCGGTGCGCCGCGCCGGGCCAGCTGCACCAGAAACTCGTCAAACAGCTGTACGGCCTCGGCAGGGGGGACCGGTTTGTCGTATACGTCGCCGGCGATTAGTACCCCGTCGGGGCGTTCCTCGTCCAGGATGGCCAGGATACGGCGCAGGATCTCCCGCTGGTCTTCCAGCAGGGATTGTTCGCACAGGCGTTTGCCCAGGTGCAGGTCGGAAAGGTGCGCAAACTTCATGGGTTTCTCCTTTATAAGAAGTGCAAAGGGAGAGGGCCACAGGGTCCTCTCCCACGTAACAGCCGCCGCGGCCGGTCACACAATGGGATCGGGCACACCGGAGGTAATATCAATGCGCATACCGCCGGACGCGCCGCTGCTGCGCCAGCTTTTAAGCAGCCGCTCGGCCACCACGGCGGTATCCCCCGCCTGCCGCACCGAAAGCATCAGCACATACTGGTTGCGGCTGTAGCGGCTGAACACATCCCCCTTGCGCAGGGTGTTCTTGATCTGTTCCCGCAGCTGCAGCATGGCCCGCACCGTTTCCTGCTTGCCCAGGGCCTGGCCGTTTTCGCTTTTCAGCCCTACCAGCAGCAGAACAACAATGTTGTCCACCCGCACGGCGCTGCGTACTACCATGTGGTACATGTGCTTGAACACTTCATAGGGGCAGAAATAGGCCCCGCGGATGGGCCGGTCATCCCGGGTGGCCTCGTCCAGATCCCGCTGGATCTGGTGGATGTCGTCCACCGTGTTGGTGCCCTCCGTCGCCCAGCGGAAGATGCTTTGCAGTTCCGGCCCCAGTACCTCGCCGGTCTCGTCCAGGAACAGATTGGAGACGATCGGGTAATGGTTCAGCACAGCGGTTTTCATATCCAGCTGCCTGAGGGCAGTGAAATGCCGCAGGTACAGTTCCTCACTCAGGGGTTCCAGCAGCAGGGCCCGACCGCAGATGTCCAGCACCTCCTGGGCGCTGCCCCGCACTCCGCTGCCCAGCAGCAGGTCGCAGGCGTGCAGCACTGCGGACAGATACCGCTGGCGCAGCGCGCTGGCCTTGGGCATCACCCAGCGGCGGCCCGCCAGGGTAGGCAGAAAATCGCCGGAATACAGATCCAGCAGACGGCGGCAGGCCGCCAGCTGCTGCTGGGGATCCCGGGCGGTCATCCCCTCCTGGTGCAGCGCAAACAGCTCCTGCACATCCAGGCGCACCGGGGTAGCCGGATTCCAGCAGTACTGCCGGTCCCGGGTCATAATGCAGTCGGCGGGAAGGCCTGCGGCAGCCAGCTGTTTGCGCAGGGAGTAGGCGGCGTTTTTCAGCGCACCGGCGGGGTTGGCCACCTCGTCGTCCTCCCACAGGGCTTCACAGATCTGCTCATTGGTGACCGGCTCGTCGGTGTTCAGAAGCAGAAAGGCCAGCAGCTCCCAGGGCTTGTTGATCCGGGCGCCCCGTTCCAGCAGAACGGTATCGCCGGCCTTTACCTGCAGCCCGCCGAAGGTTTCCACATCCAGCAGAACGTTGGCTGTATTCATTTTCACCCCTCCCGGTATCAGAGCGAAGCCAGGGCGTCCAGACGTTTTTCCATGGCTTCGTAATAGATGCTGTAGGTGAGCGCGGTCTCCCGCGTGATGCGCTTTTGCTGGTACAGCCGCAGCAGGCTGGAATCCATGGAGCACATCCCCTCCGCCGCGCCGGTCTGGATGGCGGCGGCGATCTGGTGGGTCTTGGCCTCCCGGATCAGGTTGCGGATGGCGGGGTTGGTGTACATGACCTCAAAGGCCACCGTCTGGCCGCCGTCCACCGTGGGCACCAGCTGCTGGCTGATCACCGCCTGCAGCACCATGCTCAGCTGGATGCGCACCTGCGCCTGCTGGCCGGCCGGGAACACGTCCACGATCCGGTCCACGGTGTTGGCCGCGCCGGTGGTGTGCAGGGTGCTGAACAACAGCTGACCGGTCTCGGCGGCGGTCATGGCCACCTCGATGGTTTCATAATCCCGCATCTCGCCCAGCAGGATCACGTCCGGGCTTTCCCGCAGAGCGCTGCGCAGCGCGGCCAGATAGCTGGGCGAATCGCTGCCGATCTCCCGCTGGGTGACGATGCAGCTGCCGTGCCGGTGGATATACTCGATGGGATCTTCCATCGTGATGATGTGGCCTTCCCGCCGGTGGTTGATCCGGTCGATCAGGCAGGCCAGGGTGGTGGATTTGCCGCTGCCCGCCGGGCCGGTGACCAGCACCAGGCCTTTCATTTTATCGGCGACGGCCAGCACCGAGGGCAGGATGCCCAGGGCTTCCGGGTCAGGCAAACCGAACCGGATCACACGCAGCACCACCGCCAGCGAACCGCGCTGGTGCAGCACGTTGGCCCGGAACCGGCCCATCTCCCGGATGGCAAAGGAAAAATCGTCGTCCGCGTCCTCGGCGGCCACCCGCTGCGGGTTGCGGCCACAGAGAGCATAGATATCCGCCACCAGGGCGCGGGTATCCTCCGGTTTCAGGGGCTCGCCCTCCCGGCACTGCCGCCCGCTTACTTTATAGGTAAGCGGAAGGCCGGCAATGAAAAAAATATCCGAGGCGTTCAGCTGCAGCGCCCGCTGCAGGATGCCGGTTATATCCATAGTCTGTTTCCTCCCCCGTCTGTATCAGAAACTGCCGTCCCACAAATCCAGGCTTTCGTCCGCCTGCCAGCTCTGGCTCAGTTTCCAGGTATCGATCCGGCAGCCGTCTTCGGTCAGGACCAGGCGCACGGTCAGGCGGCGGCCCTCCTCCCCCTCGATCACGGTCTGGATATAGCCGGGCGTATCCGTATCCACCTGGCCGGGCAGTTCCGTGCCCGCTGTCAGGGCTTCATCCGCTTCGGCCAGCCAGCGCCAGGCCGTGTTTTCACAGGCAGCGTCCAGTGCAAACCGGTCCAGCGCCCGCTGGGCCAGCGCCCGGTCGGCCCGGGCGGTGGAAAACGCCAGCACCGCCAGCACCGCCAGGCAGACCGCCACCACGGTGATCAGCAGCGTCAGCGCGCCGGAGCGCACCGGCATATGGGTGTGTTCTCTCTGCCGCATCCGGGGCCACTCCTTTCCGGCCGGTCAGTCCGGCCAATAGCGAACAAATTCCAGGCTGCACACGCTTTCCCGCCCTTCGGTAAGCACCTCCAGATACAGGGTCACGGTTCGGCCACAGGTCTCCGGTTCCTGGATGGTGTACAGCCGCAGCAGGTAGTCCTCGCCGCTGGGGCCGGTGCGGGTCACTTCCCCGCCGTCACCATCCACCCCGGCCATCTGGCAGAAATCCGTTTCATCCGAAGCGGCGTACCATTCCTCACTGATGTCCTGGGCCAGACGCTGGGCGTCGGTCAGGCGGCGGGCCTCCAGTGCCTGGGTGCGGGCGGCGCTGAAAAACTGGGCCAGCACCGCGGTGAGCGCCAGCAGAAATACGGTCAGCAGCAGGCATTCCACATAGAATGCCGTGGATCGGCGTCGGGTCATACGGCACCTCCTCCGGCGCTGCGCAGCGCCGCGTCGGCTGTTTTCCCGTCCACCGTCAGCCGCAGCAGCGCCGAGCGCGCCCACTGGACCGAAAAGCTATCCGCCTGGGCCACCTGCTGGGCGGCGGCGGGATCGGTGTCGGCCCCGGCGGCGCAGAGCTGCTCCATCAGCCAGCCGTCGTACAGGTAGATCCGGGTTTCATAACCGCTGTCCCGGTCGGCCAGGATCAGCATATCCCCTTCGGGGCCTTCCTCCACCCGCACCGCGCCGGCGGCGTCGCTGGAGCGCACGCGGGTGACCAGATAGCCCAGGGTGGCCCGCACCTGGTCGTTGGCGCTGCGGCTGGCCGCCAGGCGGCCGTACAGCCCGGCCCCCAGAGTGGTAAGCCAGAGGATACACCCCAGCATCAGCGCGAACAGCGCCAGGGAAAAGGCCGGGGTTGCCCGGTCGGCAGATCGTTGCATGGGGATGCCCTCCTTTCTCGGTTCCGGCTTTGCAGGCCGGTTATTTCAACAGAACGGTGACCTGCGGCGGCAGGTTGGAGGCAAACGCCTCATACACCACGATGTAGCGGTCGTGGTTGATCCGCAGGCCGTAGTGGTCGGTCAGGTAGTCCAGGCTTTCGGGGTAATAGCCCTCCACCGCGTAGCACTGGACGGCGCTGCGCAGCACGGCGCTTTTCAGCGCGTCGGCCCCCTGGCCGGACAGATCGGCGCCGATGTGTCCGGCGCCCCAGGCGCAGCCCACCGCCGCCAGCACCGCCGCCAGCGCAACCAGCAGCACCCGGCGGAACAGCCGCAGGCGGGACAGAAACGGTTTGTCGTGGTACATCCCCGCGCCCCCTTATCCTACGGTGCCCAGAATGCCGATCAGCGGCAGCATCACCGACAGCAGGGTGACCCCCACCGCCACGGTGAGGAAGGCCGCCAGCGCCGGTTCCACCCGGTCCACCACCCGGTTCATCTCGTCGTCCGCGTCCTGGGTGAACAGTTCGGTCAGGCGGGCCAGCACCGGCTCGGTTTTGCCGCTGCGCTCGCCGCTGAGCAGCATCCGGGCGTAGAGCGGCTCGAACAGTTTCTGGTCGTGCACCGCCGTGCCGAGGCCAACCCCCGCGGCCATCTGGGCCCGGGCGGCGGCAATGCCCTTGTGCAGCTGCTCATGATCCACCATGCCCTCGGCGGCCTCCATGGCGGTATCCGTATCCAGGCCGCTGGCAATGAAGATATCCAGCGCGCCCGCCAGACGGGCCACCGCCAGTTTTCGGCTGGCCGGGGCGGTAAAGGGCAGTCGCTGGAACACCCGGCTGAGCACCGCGCGGCCCGCGGCACGGCGGCTGAGCACCGCGCCCGCCGCCACCAGCACCGCCAGCACCAGGGTAACGGCCAGCGCCGCGCCGCCCACCCAGTAGGCCAGCCGGATATAGCCGTAACTGCTGGTGGACAGATCCCCCACCAGCCCTTCGTACACACCCTGGAACACCGGCAGCACCCGGATCACCAGCACCGCCAGAATGGCCGCCATCAGACCCAGCAGCACCGCCGGGTACACCACCGCGCTGCGCAGCTTTTTCTGCAGCCGCGCCTGGGAGGCATAGTACCGGGCCAGGCTGTTCAGCACCGCCTCGGTACGGCCGGCCTTTTCACCGGCGGCGATCATCCGCACCGCATAGGCAGGCATCACGCCGGTTTTTTCCATCGCGGCGGACAGGCTGTCCCCCAGCAGAAGGGCCTTGTACAGGGTTTGGGCCGTCTGTTTGAACAGGCCGTTCTCGCTGTCCTCACACAGCAGGCCGGCGGCCTCGTCCGGCTGGATGCCTGCCCCCAGCAGCAGGGCCAGATTTTCGCACAGGGCGCTGACTGCCAGCGCGCCAAGTTCCTGTTTCGCCATGATGCCTCTTCCTTTCCTGTATCCTGCACGGCGGGCGCGGGCCCGCCGTCAGTAGGTCTTGTAATCCCGGTAGTTGCTGCCGTCCCCGATGAACTCGCTGCTGGCGCCGCCCGCCGCAAAGGTCAGATCCACCCGCGTCCAGGTTTCCCTGTCCACCTCGATCTTGACGGTGATCCAGCCGGTTTCCTTCAGCCAGATCATGTTCCAGGCGTGGTACAGATCGTTGGGGGCCACATAGCCGGTGATCACCTTGGTGGGAATCCCCTGACTGCGCAGCATCGCCGCCGCCAGCACCGCATAGTCGATGCAGATGCCCTTGCCGGTGGCCAGCGTTTCATCCGCGTCGGACAGATAACCGGTGCCGATACTCTCCGCCTTGGGGGTATCGTACCGGACATGCTCTACAATATATTCGTATACAGCGGCCACCGCCCCGGCCTCGTTTTCCGCCGAGGCGGCCAGTTCGCCCGCCAGCGCCACGCAGTCGTCATCGGCGGCGTAGTGCACATAGCAGCTGGGCCGCAGAAAAGGCTCAAATTCGCTGGCCAGCTGCACCTGTTCGGTGCGGGCGTACTTTTCGGTGTACTGGGTATCGGCCACGTTCTCCATCACCCGGAAGATATAGCTGCCGCTGCCGCTCTGCAGCGGGCAGACGATGGGGGTGCCGTCCCCGGGCAGGTCGTAGTTGTACTTCACATCCCCGAACACCACCTGGAACTTCAGCCGCTTGGCGCTCTGGGCGCTCACGGCCACATAACCTTCGCTCAGGTGGCTGGTATCCAGCAGGCAGTCGCTGCCGCCGGTAGCGGCCGCCGGGTCAAAGGCGGCGTCCGCCATGGGCGGGGGCTGGTAGCCGGCGGCGGGGGTATCCTCTTCGCTCAGGCTGCTGCCCGAGGGCCGGGAATCCGCGGGCGCATTGTTCTGGCCCGGGCCGGAACCGGAACCGCAGCCCGCCAGCAATATGCACGCCGCCAGCAGCCCGGCGATCCATCTGCGCCGCATTCCGATCCCTCCTTTGCCCGGCGTGGCGCGGACCGCCCGCCTGTCGTTATTCATTTCATTATAGGAAAGATCCCCGCAAAAGTAAAGGGCAGACGGAGGGCCCGCCGGCACGGATTGCCGGCGGGCCCGTGGGTCAGGGTTCGGCGGGCGGGTGTTCCAGCGTACCGCCCTGCGGGTCGGTCACCCGGAAGACCCGGTACTGGTTCTTGCCCCGCCGCTTGGCTTCGTAGAGGGCCGCGTCGGCGTTGGCCAGCAGGGTGTCGTAATCCTCCCCGTCGGCCGGATACAAAGACGCGCCGATGCTGCCCATGATCTGGTAGCGGATCTCCCCGTTGCGGTAGGGGTTGCGGAACATGGTGCAGAGCCGGTCCAGCCGGTTTTCCAGCACATCCCGGGTCATGTTGGAGACAAAGACCACAAACTCGTCCCCGCCGTAGCGGGCCACCACGTCCGAGTGGCGGAACACGCCCAGAATCCGCTGGGCAATGCAGCGCAGGATGTCGTCCCCCACCATATGGCCCAGGGTATCGTTGGCCTTTTTGAAATCGTCCACATCGATAAACACCAGCGCGCCGCAGACCAGCTGCCCTTCGGCCAGCTGGCGGCGCACATGGCTCGCAAAATAGGTGCGGTTGTACAGGCCGGTCAGACCGTCCCGGTTGGCCTGCTCTTTCCAGCGGGCCACCTCGCTGCGCCAGCTGCCGGTATTCACCAGCACGCCCCGGATCACCGGCCCGTCCGGCCCGTCTTCCCGGTGCACGTGGACCTCCATCCATTCATACCGGCCGTCGGACACGCAGAACCGAAGCGCCCCTTCCGCCCAGGGCACCTCCTTCCGGGCACAGCGGCCCAGCATATCGAAGAATTCCTCTTCGTCGTTTTCGTTCAGGACTCCCGATCCGCGCAGGAACCCGGCGGCGTCCGGGTACTCGGCGACCCCCTCCATTACCGGGGAGAACGCATCCGAAAACCGGATGCTGCCGGACTGCGGCCGGTACAGGAAGGTGACAATGCTGGCTGGCCGGGAACTGCCGCCCTGCGCGCGGGGAACCAGCAGCGCACCTTTGGTATCCACACAGCGCAGCCGGCCATCCTGCCAGGCCTCCTGTTCAAACTCTTCCACCGGCATAGGGCGGAAGAACACATAGCCCTGCACAATGTCGCAGGCGGAGCGGCGCAGATGCCGGGCCTGCTGCAGGTTGTCCACCCCTTCGGCCACGGTGGTGATGTGCAGCTTGCCCGCCATCTTCAGGATGGATTCCACCACGCAGCGGCCCCGGTTGGAGTCGTTGGCCCCCACAAAGAAGCTGCGATCCAGCTTGATGGTGTCCACGTTCAGCTGGTTGAGCATCCCCAGCGAGGAATACCCGGAACCGAAATCATCCAGCGAGCAGCTGAATCCGGCCTCGTGCATCCGGTCGATCAGCTGGCGCACCCCGTCCGGGTCATTCAGCAGGATGGTCTCGGTCAGTTCAAACTCGATAAGGCCCCGGTCCACCCGGTACCGGTCCCGGATACGGCGGCAGCGTTCCAGAAAATCCGGAATCTCCAGATTCTGCCGGGACAGATTCACCGAGATGGTACACAGTTCCCGGCCCTCATCCTTCCAGCGTGCCAGCAGGCTGCAGACCTGTTCAAAGATAAATTGATCCAGCCGGGTAATCATCCGGTACTTTTCAAACACCGGTACAAACACCGCGGGCGACAGCATCCCCTTGGTGGGATGCTGCCAGCGGATCAGCGCCTCTGCCCCGGCTACGCGCCGGTCTTCCAGGCGCACCTTGGGCTGGAAATACACCCGGAAGTCCCCGGCCTGCAGCGATGCGTCCAGCCGGTTGACCAGTTCCTTTTCACGCAGCTGGGTACGCTGCCATTCCGCATCGTAAAAGGTACAGCCGCCCTCCGTCGCCGCGCCGGTTTTGCGGGCGGTGCTGCTGCGCTCCTGCATGGCCGCCACATCCTGGCTGCCCGGGGCCGCCATCTCCGCGCCGAAGCGCAGCTCCAGATAATAGGGGTCTTCCCGGCCCTGGTTGAAGGCGTTGACCCTCCGGTAAATCTCCCGCAGGCGGCGTTCGATCTCCTCCCGGTTCTGGCCTTCCAGCAGCATATAAAACAGGTCGGCGGACGCGCGGGTAAGCAGTTCGCCGGGATGCAGGCAGCTCTGCATGGTGCGGTACAGGTGCTGCAGGGTCCGGTTGCCCTCCTCGGAGCCGAAGATATTGTTGATCAGTTTGAATCCCTGCATATCCGCCGATACCAGGGTATAGTTGCTGCTTTTTTTGAGCAGGCGGGCCGCCTCGCTGCGGAAGCGGGTATCGCTCATGCCGCCGGTCAGCGGATCCACAAAGGCCATGTATTCCAGGCTGGCCTGATAGCGGCGGCGCAGCAGCGACACCGTAAGCAGCACACCGCCAAAGATGGCGATAATCAGGACCGTAAGCCACAGGTTGCTCTGCACCAGGAAGGAAACATCCTTGCTGAGCAGATCCGCCGGGATCATGGTAAGCACATACCAGTCATTGACGGTCAGCGGCATATAGGCCACCATGACCGCATTCTTCCGGCCGCGCACCGTCACCACGCCGGCATTGCCCGAGAGCATATCCGTTTCCATCTGGGCAAACTGGCTTTTGTCCTGTTCCGTGCCGTTTTCCCATACTTCCCGCAGGATGCCGGTCATTTCGCTGGCCTCCCCGGCGGCCAGCAGTTCACCGTCCCGCGTCACCACCCGGGAGGTGCCCTGGCCGTTGAAGCTCTGGCCGGAGAGCATGCTGGTAAGCAGGCTGCCGCTCTTGACGCCCAGCAGCACCGGGTCGTCGCTGGTTTCGCCGGCGGCATAGTAGATGCCCAGCTCCGGCTCCCGGGACATGATCAGCCGGGCCTGGCCGGGCTGGATCATATCCTCCCCGGCCAATGAGGAGCTGCGGCTGCTCAGCCACGCCTCTGCGTCGTCCACATTTTCCGCCAGGCACAGTTCGTCAAACCCGGCTACCGATTCCTTGCGGGCGATAAACTCCGGCAGGGATTCCGGCCCCAGCAGCACGGCACTGTCCCGGATGATATTCAGGCTCTCGATAGACTGGGAAATCCGCGCGTCGATCTGGGATGCCACCTGCACGGATACGTCCACCAGATATTCCCGGGTACGCTGCTCGTTAACCTGGCGCAGGATCAGGTTGTTGAACAGAAACAGCGCCCCTGACGTCAGCAGGGTAACACAAAGAATCGACAGCGCCAGGAACATTCCCTTGCGATAACGATGGACCATTTGTTCATGTTTCATCCTTGACACCGTCCCCGGGATACGGCCGAAAAAAGCCGCGGATTTTTGTAACCATTCCTATTTTACCATACCGGCCGCTTTGTGACAACTGTCATCATGCGTCCGGTTTCAGCAAAAAACGCCCGCCCGGCAGCCGGGCAGGCGTTTTGCTATATGCGGTTTCGGGGCAAAGGGCCGGTTTACCGCCCGGCCGGCTCTGTGCCGGGATCCGTCAGGGTGATGAACTCATAGCTGGCCAGAATCTGGATGTATTTTGCCATGCGGGGATACACCGGATCGGCTTTGGGGCCGAACTGCGCCGCGGCCAGATCCGCCAGCTGCCCCACTGTATGCTGCCCGTCGATGCGGGGCCAGACAAAGGATCCCATTTCATCCAGATGGATATGGGAAACACGGGGTTTATGCAGCAGTTTCTGGGCGGCCCGGTTGAACAGGCCGGAAAAGACCGACGCGGCCTGCGCGCCGCCCTCCTCACCCGCCAGCAGCACTTCGGCGCAGGCGGTGCCTTCCGGATAGGGCAGGGTGGCATGCTCGCGCACGATCAGGGCGTTGCGCAGGGGCACCATGAACAGCACGCCCAGGATGCCGCCGCACAGCGCGATGACGGTGATGGCCAGCAGGCTGGGCTTATCGCCCTTGCCCTCCGCAGCCCACAGGAACAGGGCGGGCAGGGTGAAGATGGCGCCGGCCGCCAGGGATTCGCCGGCGGAGCCGATGGTCTGCACGATGTTGCTTTCCAGGATGGAGTTGCGGCGCATGAGCACCCGGATGATGCCCATGGACAGCACCGCCGCCGGGATGGAGGCGGATACAGTCAGTCCGACGCGCAGGCCCAGGTAGGCGTTTGCCGCGCCGAACACCACGGCCAGGATCACACCGATGACCACCGACACGGCCGTGATTTCCGGCGTGACCTTATCCGCCGGAATGTACGGTTTGAAGGGTTTGTTTGCGTTCATAAGCTCGTTCCTTTTCCTTTTTGTCTGCCGTACACGGACAGTGCGGTGCTGCCCGGTGCGGCAAAAGCGTGGCGCACAAGGCATGTTATATAGGAATAAAGCAGCTGCCGCAAGGGCGCCGGGCGTTTTCTCACAGAGGACAGCGAAACTTTCACAAATCAGTGTGTTGTTTTTCCTCTCCGCACACAGTTCGTAAAATCTTTGTGCAGATGTTTTTTCTGTTGACAAACGCATGTATTTTCGATACACTTTAACTGTCATGGGCGGCTATTTTCAAAACAGAGTTCCATGCAAATATTTCTTCTGACCACCCGCGCAAAGCGGGTCAAGGCCATGCGGACAGCCGGGTCAACTGCCGAGCGGCGGGCACACCCCGCCATTATTGATTGAGTTAAAAGCTCAATTTTATAAGTTGGTTACTTTATAACCATACGCGGTCACGCGTGCATCAACTTGTAAAACGATCAATAAGAGTAGTAAAAGTAAGTATTTGCTATATAGACTCTGTTCAGGAAGGCCCCGGGCGCGGTATGCGTCCCGCGGGTGCTGTCATGGAACCACGATCTTTTCACGGGCGGATGTGCGCGGGCGCATCCGCCCGTTTTTTGTCGTTCGGACGCGGTGCCGCAGTAAAGGAAAAAGGAGTACGCGAGCATGGAGGAAAAGATCAAACTGTACGGGTTCAATAACCTGACCAAGGCGCTGAGCTTCAACATCTACGACGTATGCTATGCCAAGACCGCCCGGGAACTGCGGGACTACATCGGCTACATCGACGGGCAGTACAACTCGGAACGTCTGACCAACATCCTGACCAACCTGACCGACATGATCGGGGCCAAGGTGCTGAACATCGCCCGGCAGGACTACGATCCCCAGGGCGCCTCGGTCTGTATCCTGATCGCCGAGCCCAGCCTGCTGCCCGCCGGCGAAATGCAGCTGGCCCACCTGGACAAAAGCCATGTGACGGTGCACACCTACCCCGAATACCACCCCGAAACCTGCCTGGCCACCTTCCGGGTGGACATCGACGTGGCCACCTGCGGCGAGATCACCCCGCTGTCCACCCTGGATTACCTGATCGGCTCCTTTGATTCGGACATCATCACCATGGACTACCGGGTGCGGGGCTTTACCCGGGACGTGTACGGCCGCAAGCTGTTCAACGACCTGAACATGCGCTCCATCCAGGATTTCATCGACCCCGAGACCCTGCTGCGGTACGACGCGGTGGATCTGAACGTGTACGGGGCGAACCTGTTCCACACCAAGATGATGGTGAAGGAAATCGACCTGCAGAACTACCTGTTCAAGACCGACGCCTACGAGCTGCCCCCCCGTACCCGGCTGGAGATCATGGACAACCTGCGCCGGGAGATGATCGAGATCTTCAGCGGGCGCAACATTTACTAAGGAGGCACGGGAATGCGGGATCAGAGCCGCGCGCCCATTTATGAGGCGCTGGAAGCATTCAAGCGGGCCCGGGTGGTGCCCTTTGACGTACCCGGCCACAAACGGGGCCGGGGCAACCCGGAACTGACCGCCCTGCTGGGCGAAAAATGCGTGAGCATGGACGTGAACAGCATGAAGCCGCTGGACAATCTGTGCCACCCGGTATCGGTGATCCGGGAGGCGGAGGAACTGGCGGCGGAGGCGTTCGGCGCGGCCCACGCCTTTCTGATGGTGGGCGGCACCACCAGCGCGGTGCAGAGCATGGTGCTGTCGGTGGCCGGCCGCGGGGACAAGATCATCCTGCCCCGGAACGTGCACCGCAGCGTCATGGGCGCCATGGTGCTCTGCGGCGCGGTG
Organism: uncultured Gemmiger sp.; assembly: GCA_944386225.1. Lineage (GTDB taxonomy): Bacteria > Bacillota > Clostridia > Oscillospirales > Ruminococcaceae > Gemmiger_A. The sequence goes on along the minus strand of CALXAH010000019.1, from coordinate 16,622 downwards.
CCGGTGTATGTGAACCCGGACTGCGACGACCGGCTGGGCATCCCCCTGGGGATGCGGCTGGATCAGGTGGAAAAGGCCATCCGGGAAAACCCGGACGCCAAGGCCATTCTGGTGAACAACCCCACCTACTACGGTATCTGCTCCGATCTGCGGGGCATCGTGAAGCTGGCCCACGAGGCCGGGATGCTGTGCCTGGCGGACGAAGCCCACGGCACCCACTTCTATTTCAGCGACCGGCTGCCGGTATCGGCCATGGCGGCCGGGGCGGACATGGCCGCGGTCAGCATGCACAAATCCGGCGGCAGCCTGACCCAGAGTTCCCTGCTGCTCACCGGCCCCGCCATGAGCGAGGGCCATGTGCGGCAGATCATCAACCTGACCCAGACCACCAGCGGCTCCTACCTGCTGCTGAGCAGCCTGGACATCTCCCGGCGCAACCTGGCGCTGCGGGGCAAGGAGGCCTTTGACGGGGTGGTTCGGCTGGCCGAATACGCCCGGGAGGAGATCAACGCCATCGGCGGCTACTACGCCTACAGCCGGGAGCTGATCAACGGGGACAGCATCTTTGATTTTGATGTGACCAAGCTGTCGGTGAACACCCTGGACGTGGGTCTGGCCGGCATCGAGGTCTACGACCTGCTGCGGGATGAATACGACATCCAGATCGAGTTCGGCGACCTGGGCAACATCCTGGCCTATCTGTCCATCGGGGACCGTCCCCGGGAGGTGGAGCGGCTGGTGAGCGCCCTGGCCGAGGTACGCCGCCGGTTCGGCCGGGCCGACCGGGCGGGCCTGATGAAGCAGGAGTACATTGACCCCCAGGTGGCGGTAAGCCCCCAGGACGCCTTCTACGCACCCAAGGAGTCCCTGCCGCTGCGGGAAACCGAGGGCCGGGTGTGCAGCGAGTTCGTCATGTGCTACCCGCCGGGCATCCCCATCCTGGCCCCCGGCGAGCGGATCACCGGGCCGATCCTGGACTACATTGAATACGCCAAGGCCAAGGGCTGCTCCATGACCGGCCCCGAGGACGCGGATATCCGCCGGCTGAACGTGCTGAAAGGAGAGTATTGAGGATGGAGTTCTGGTTTTCCGAAGCGCAGACCCCCAACGTAAAGCTGTCCATCCGGGTGGATAAGCAGCTGTACAGCGGGCAGAGCGAATTCCAGCGCATCGACGTGTTTGAATCGCCGGAGTTCGGCCGGTTCCTGACGCTGGACGGGTATATGATGCTTACCGAAAAGGACGAGTTCATCTACCATGAAATGATCACCCATGTGCCGATGGCGGTACACCCCTGTGTGCGGCGGGTGCTGGTAATCGGCGCCGGGGACGGCGGCGTGATCCGGGAGCTGACCCGCTACCCCGAGATCGAATCCATCGACATGGTGGAGATTGATCCCCAGGTGGTGGAGGTCTGCCGGGAGTACCTGCCCCAGACCGCCTGCAAGCTGGACGATCCCCGGGTGCACATCCACTACGAGGACGGGCTGAAATACATCCGCCGATTTGAGAACGAATACGACCTGATCATCGTGGATTCCACCGACCCGTTCGGCCCCGGCGAGGGGCTGTTCACCCGGGAGTTCTACGGCAACTGCTACAAGGCCCTGCGGGAGGACGGCATCATGGTCAACCAGCATGAGAGCCCCTTCTACGACGAGGACGCGGTGGCCTGCCAGCGGGCCCACAAACGGATCGTGGAGTCCTTCCCCATCAGCCGGGTGTACCAGGCCCACATCCCCACCTATCCCAGCGGGCACTGGCTGTTCGGCTTTGCCAGCAAGAAGTACCATCCGCTGAAAGACCTGGACGAAGGGCGCTGGAATGCCCGGGGTCTGGCCTGCAAATACTACACCACCACCCTGCACCGGGGTGCGTTCTACATTCCCGCCTATGTGGAGGAGCTTTTGAAAAATGTTGAATCCGAATATTGAAACCTTCCTGTGCTGCGACGCGCCCTGGGATGAGGCAAAAACCGTTCTGTTCGGCGCGCCGTTCGACAGCACCACTTCCTTCCGGCCGGGCACCCGGTTCGGCCCGGGGGCCATCCGGCACGAGAGCTTCGGGCTGGAGAGCTACAGCCCCTACCAGGACAAGGATCTGCTGGACGCCTCGGTGCTGGACAGCGGCGATCTGGAACTCTGCCTGGGGGATTCGGTCAAGGCGCTGGCCCAGATCGAGGAGCGGGCGGCTCAGATCCTGGACGGCGGCAAGCGGCCCTTTTTGCTGGGCGGCGAGCATCTGGTGACACTGGGGGCCTTCCGGGCGGTACAGGCCCGGTACCCGGAGGTGCACATCCTGCATTTTGACGCCCACGCCGATCTGCGGCAGGACTATCTGGGCGCGCCTCTCTCCCACGCCTGCGTGCTGCGCCGGTGCTGGGAACTGGTGGGCGACGGCCGGATCTTCCAGTTCGGCATCCGCTCCGGCGACCGGGAGGAATTCCGCTGGGGGGCCGAGCATGTGACCACCCACCGGTTCGACCTGGAGGGGCTGGAGGAAGTGCTGGACAAGCTCTCCGGCAAGCCGGTGTACTTTACGCTGGATCTGGACGTGCTGGACCCGTCGGTATTTCCGGGCACCGGCACCCCGGAGCCGGGCGGCGTGAGTTTTGATACGCTGCGCCGGGCGGTGACGCTGGTATGCGAGCGGCTCAACATCGTGGGCTGCGACGTGAACGAGCTGAGCCCCGCCTACGATCCCACCGGCGCCTCCACCGCGGTGGCCGGCAAGATCGTGCGGGAGATGCTGCTGGCGCTGGATTGATTTTCCTGTTTATACCCTTACAGAAATAACAAAGGAGTGTTGACCATGAGCAAGGTATTGATCATCGGCTGCGGCGGCGTTGCCGGCGTGGCCATCCACAAGTGCTGCCAGAACAGTGAGGTTTTCACCGAGATCTGCATCGCCAGCCGCACCAAATCCAAGTGCGACGCGCTGAAGGCCAAACTGGAGGGCACTACCTCCACCGTTATCACCACCGAGCAGGTGGACGCGGACAACTTTGACGAGCTGTGCGCCCTGATCCGCAAGGTACAGCCGGATCTGGTAATGAACATTGCCCTGCCCTACCAGGATCTGACCATCATGGACGCCTGCCTGGCCTGCGGCGTGAACTATCTGGACACCGCCAACTACGAGCCGGAGAACCTGGACGATCCCGAGTGGAAGGCCAACTACGAAAAGCGCTGCAAGGAGCAGGGCTTCTCCGCCTACTTTGACTACAGCTACCAGTGGGCCTATCAGGAGAAGTTCAAGGCCGCGGGCCTGACCGCCCTGCTGGGCACCGGTTTTGACCCGGGCGTGACCCAGGTGTACTGTGCCTGGGCCCAGAAGCACCTGTTTGATGAGATCCACACCATCGACATTCTGGACTGCAACGGCGGCGACCACGGCTATCCCTTCGCCACCAACTTCAACCCGGAGATCAACCTGCGGGAGGTCAGCGCCCCCGGTTCCTACTGGGAGAACGGCCACTGGGTGGAAGTGCCCGCCATGAGCATCAAGCGGGAATACAACTTCGACCAGGTGGGCGACAAGGACATGTACCTGCTGCACCACGAGGAGATCGAGTCCCTGGCCAAGAACATCCCGGGCGTAAAGCGCATCCGCTTCTTCATGACCTTCGGCCAGAGCTATCTGACCCACATGAAGTGCCTGGAGAACGTGGGCATGCTCTCCACCACCCCCATCGAGTTTGAGGGTCATCAGATCGTGCCCATCCAGTTCCTGAAAGCCCTGCTGCCCGATCCCGCCAGCCTGGGCCCCCGCACCGTGGGCAAGACCAACATCGGCTGCATCTTCACCGGCGTAAAGGACGGCAAGGAAAAGACCGCCTACATCTACAACGTCTGCGACCATCAGGAGTGCTACAAGGAAGTGGGCAGCCAGGCCATCAGCTACACCACCGGCGTGCCCGCCATGATCGGCGCCATGATGCTGCTGACCGGCAAGTGGAATAAGCCCGGCGTCTACACCACCGAAGAGTTTGATCCGGACCCCTACATGGAAGCCCTGAACAAATGGGGCCTGCCCTGGCAGGTGCAGGATGACCCGAAGCTGGTGGACTGATGGGAGAAAATCGTATCAACACGCCGTATTTTGTCGTGGATGAATTACGGCTTGTAAAGAACCTGGAGATTCTGAAACAGGTCAGCGAGGCGGCGGGCTGCCGCATCCTGCTGGCACAGAAGGCCTTTTCCATGTTTTCCTGCTACCCGCTGCTGCGGCAATACCTGGCGGGCAGCACCGCCAGCGGCCTGTACGAAGCCCGGCTGGGCAAAGAGGAATTCGGCGGGGAGACCCATGTGTTCAGCCCGGCCTACAAGCCGGAAGAGTTCGACGAGCTGCTGCACTACGCCGACCACTTTGTATTCAACAGCCCGGCCCAGCTGCGCCGGTTCGGCCCGGCGGCCAGGGCGGCGGGCAAACAGGTGGGGCTGCGGGTGAATCCCGAATGCTCCACCCAGGAGGGCCACGCCATCTATGACCCCTGCGCTCCGGGCAGCCGCCTGGGCACCACCCTGGCGAATTTTGACCCGGAGCTGCTGCCCCTGCTGGACGGGCTGCATTTCCACACCCTGTGCGAGCAGGATTCCGACGCGCTGGAAACCACCCTGGCGGCCTTTGAGGAAAAGTTCGGGCCGTATCTGACCGGCCTGAAATGGCTGAATCTGGGCGGCGGCCACCACATCACCCGGGACGACTACGACCGGGATCGGCTTGTACGGCTGGTACGGGGGCTGCGGGAGAAATACGGGGTGGAAGTCTACCTGGAGCCGGGCGAGGCCGTGGTGCTGAACGCCGGATTCCTGGAATCCAGCGTGCTGGAAGTGGTGCACAACGGCATGGATATCGCCATCCTGGATACCTCCGCCGCCTGCCATATGCCCGACGTGCTGGAGATGCCCTACCGGCCCCCGGTGATCGGTGCGGGCCAGCCCGAGGAAAAGGCCCACACCTACCGGCTGGGCGGGCCCACCTGCCTGGCCGGGGACGTGATCGGGGATTACTCCTTCGACGCGCCGCTGACCGAGGGCAGCCGGGTGACCTTTGGGGATATGGCCCTGTATACCATGGTCAAGACCAACACCTTCAACGGGATGCCTCTGCCCTCCATCGTCTGGCGGGACAAAGACGGCAACCTGACCCTGGTAAAGCAGTTCGGCTATGAAGATTTCAAAAACCGCCTGTCCTGAGGGCGGGCGGAGCGGCGCGGGATAAACTGCGCCGCTCCTTGTGCACGGTGTACTTTTATGTCGAATTATACAAAACGTATATTTTCAATTCTGTTTTCCCTGCTCGCCGGGCTGGCGCTCTGCCTGGGGCTGGCCCCGGATGCGGCTGCGGCGGATGACTGGGAAGGCTTCCTGGACGGAATCGCCCAGGTACAGCAGCTGGCGGAGGAATACGCCGGTGAGCCGGGGGAAGAGGCCCTGCTGCTGACCATGAACTACCTGCGGGCAGAGCGGTACGCCGATATGGAGTGGGATCTGGTGCTGGGGGCTCCGGATGAGGAGTTTGCCGCTCTGGTAGAGAGCCGCTCCCCGGAACTGGCGGCGCTGCAAACCGTACAGCTGCTGACCCTGCCGGAGGGTCGGAGCGTGGACGCCATCCATCTGATCGCGGCGCTGGCCGGCAGTTACAAACAGGCGGGCGCGCTCTGCGGCTGGGGCGGCGACTGCATGCAGCTGGCAGAACAATGCAGCGGGCAGGCGGACAGCGTGGACGGGTACTACACCCTGATGCAGCCGGCTTTCGCCGGGGCGGAAAACGCCAGCCTGTTCCCGGAAAGCGACCTGCTGGCCGATCTGGACGGGATGGTGCTGGGGGCGACCCTGCAGCCGGAGGACGACCTGGCGCAGCATCTGCGGGATTACTACGCCAATGTGACCGATGCGGTGCGGGCGGAAAAGTTCATCCAGGCCCAGCTGGGCGGGGCAGATACCGGCGACCGGGCGGCCTTGTATGAGGCCTTTGAATCCGCGCTGCTGGACAACGACGGCATGAAGCTGTTTCTGATGCTGCGGGGCCACGCGGATCTGGACGAGGACAACGCCGTGGTGGTGGACCCGGATATAGACAACGGCATGCGGGCAGCCGCCCGGCTGCTGGCGGACCGGCTGGCCGACGCGCTGGACGGCGCGGTGGTGCAGGCGCCTTCCGGCGGGGGCAGTTCGCAGACAGAGGACACCGCGCCGACCCCCGCGCCTTCCCCTGTCCCGGACAGCACAGACGGCAGCCCGGCCATCGGCTGGCTGCAGGCGCGTCTGCTGATCCTGCTCTGTCTGGGCGGGGCGGCGGTGCTGCTGCTTACGGCCCTGACGCTGGCAATCAAAAGCCGACACAAATAAGCTGATCCCGTGGAGAGAATTAACCTCCTGCCATGCGGGCCAAATTCCTGGCCCGCTGAACGGGGGCATGGGGGACTGGTCCCCCATATTGGCAAAAAAGCCAGAGGCGGGCGACCCCTTTCGGGGCCGCCCGCTTCTGGCTTTGTATCGATATGAGAGGAACGCAACGATACAGGATACGGCGGTCAGGACTTGGCCGTCCACTTGGCCAGCTCCTCGTCGGTAGCCAGCACGTAGTGGGTGCCTTCCAGATGCTGCCGCTTGCCCACGTGGTAATCCACACCGGCCTGCTTGTAGTCGTAGCTCTTGGCCACCCGGTTCCGCTCGGTGCGGGGATCCGGCTGGGGAATCGCGCTCAGCAGGCTCTGGGTATAGGGATGCACGGGATTGTTGAAGATCTCCTCGGTGGTGCCGGTCTCGACCAGATGGCCCAGATGCAGCACGCCGATACGGTCGGAAATGTACTTGACCATGGACAGGTCATGGGCGATGAACAGATAGGCCGTGCCGGTTTCTTCCTGCAGATCCTTCATCAGGTTGACCACCTGGGCCTGGATGGACACGTCCAGGGCGCTGATGCACTCGTCCGCGATGATCAGCTTCGGGTCCATGATCAGGGCCCGGGCGATGCCCACGCGCTGGCGCTGGCCGCCGGAGAACTGGTGGGGATACCGGTCGGCGTGTTCGGGGGCCAGGCCCACCTTGCGCAGGATATCCGCCACCTTCTGCTGGCGCTCGGCCTGGTTTTTGTACAGATGATGGATGTCCAGGCCCTGGGCGATGATCTCCCCCACCTTTTTGCGGGGGTTCAGGCAGGCCATGGGATCCTGGAAAATCATCTGCATCTGGGTGCGCAGCTGCTGATTCTGCTGGCTGCTCAGATTGCCGGAAATATCCATGCCGTTGAACAGGATCTGCCCGGCGGTGGGTTTATACAGGCGGATCACGCTGCGGCCGATGGTGCTTTTGCCGCTGCCGCTCTCCCCCACCAGACCGTAGGTCTCGCCGGGATAGATCACGAAATCCACCCCGTCCACCGCCTTGACGGTGAACTGGCGGCTGCCCTTGAAATACTGCTTGAGGCCCTTGACCTCCAGAAGGGGCTTCCGTTCTTCCATATCAGTTCGCCTCCTTCATCATACGCCGGATACGGGCACGCAGCTCCTTGGGCATCTCCACCTTGGGGGCGCGCTCGTCCAGCAGCCAGGTGGCCGCGTAGTGGGTATCGCTGACCTTGAACATGGGCGGTTCCATCCGCTCGTCAATGTTCAGCGCGTAGCTGTTGCGGGGGGCAAAGGCGTCGCCGGGAACCGGATGCAGCAGGTTCGGCGGCGAGCCGGGAATGGTATACAGACGGGCGTCGTCGGTATCCAGGTCGGGCATGGCGCTCAGCAGGCCCCAGGTGTAGGGGTGCCGGGGATCGTAGAAGATCTCGTCGATGGTGCCGGTTTCCACGATCTTGCCCGCGTACATGACGTTGACAAAATCCGCCACCTTGGCCACCACGCCCAGGTCATGGGTGATGTAGATAACGCTGATGCCGCGCTCGGCCTGCACCCGCTTGATCAGCTCCAGGATCTTGGCCTGGATGGTCACGTCCAGCGCGGTGGTGGGCTCGTCACAGATCAGCAGATCCGGGTCGCAGGCCAGGGCGATGGCGATAACCACGCGCTGGCGCATACCGCCGGAAAGCTGGTGGGGATACTGGCGCATCCGCTTCTCCGGCTCATCGATGCCCACCTCTTCCAGCAGGCGGACGGCCTTGGCCCAGGCTTCCTTTTTTGGGGTCTTGTAGTGCCAGATCATGCCCTCCATGATCTGCTTGCCGATGGGCATGGTGGGATCCAGGCTGGTCATCGGGTCCTGGAAGATCATGGCGATCCGCTTGCCGTTGATGTGGCGGCGGATATCCTTGGTTTTCATCTTCAGCAGATCCACCGTGGCGGGGCTGCCGTCGTTGTGATGGTAGGTATAGGTAATGCTGCCGCTGTTGACAACGCTGTTGGAGGCCAGGATGCCCATGGCCGCCTTGAAGGTCACCGACTTGCCGCTGCCGCTCTCGCCCACCACCGCCAGCGTCTCGCCCTTGTACAGGTCGATGTTGACGCCGCGGATGGCGTTGACGGGGCCGGCCCCGGTCTTGAAAGTGATGGACAGGTCACGGATGGACAGCACGTGTTCACGATTTGCAGATTCCATTGCTCGTCACCTCACATTTCTTTCAGTTTCGGGTCAAAGGCTTCCCGCAGGCCGTCGGCCAGCATATTGAAGCAGAGCATCAGCAGACTCATCACCACGATCGGCGGAACGATCTGGTAAGGATGGGTGGTGAAGCTGTTGAACGCGTCGTTGATCAGGCTGCCCAGGCTGCACTGCGGCACCGGGATGCCCAGACCCACGAAGCTCAGGAAAGCCTCGGTAAAGATGGCGGTGGGAATGCTGAACATCAGCTGGGTAATGATCTGGCCGATGATGTTGGGCAGAACTTCCTTAAAGATAATGGAGAAGCTGCCCGCGCCCAGGGTACGGCTTGCCAGCACGAACTCCTGTTCTTTCAGCTTGAGCATCTCGGCCCGGGCGATACGGCTCATGTTGATCCATTCGGTGATGACCAGCGCCAGCACGATGGTGGTAAAGCCCGGCTTGACCACCAGCAGCAGCAGGGTTACCACTACCAGGCGGGGAATGCCGTTGTTGATCTCCACGATACGCTGCATGATGGTGTCCACCCAGCCGCCGAAATAGCCGCTGATCAGACCGTAGCACATACCGATGGTCATGTTGATGGCGGCGGCCACGATGGCGATGCCCAGGCTGACCCGGGCGCCTTCCCACACACGGGTCCAGATATCCCGGCCCAGGGTGTCGGAACCGAACCAGTAGTATGTATCGGTGAGTTCTTTGTCCTCGTAACCGTTCACCACACGGGTACCGGTGGTGGTGGTCATGGTCTCGTCGCCGTTAAAGATACCGATGTCCTCCAGCACCGGGATGCGGGGGGCCAGGTTCTTCTCGCTCAGGGTCTGGGTTTTGTAGTCCCGGCCGCTCATGCCGGGGCCCACAATGGCCATAATTACAATCAGAACAATCAGGATCAGCGCCACCACCGCGCCCTTGTTGGAGACAAAGCGGTGCAGCACGTCGTGCCAGTATCCCTGGCTGGCAAAGTTCGCGTCCAGATGCTGGTCGGCAGCGCCGCGCAGCTGAAAATCTTCCGGGCGCAGATCCGCGATCTGGGCCTGGGATCCGGCCGGAATATACTCGATGCGGCTCATGCCTTCACCCCCTTCTTCTTACCAAACAGGACCATCCGCCAGCGGGCAAAGAAGCCGGGACGGCCGCCCTCGCCGGTAACGCGGATGCGGGGGTCGATGATGCCGTACAGAATATCCACCACCAGCATGATGCCGATGTACATGGCGCTGTAGATGAAGCTCAGGGAGATGACCACGTTGTAATCGTTGGACTGGATGGCGGTCACCAGCAGGCTGCCCACGCCGGGGATGGAGAAGATCTTTTCCACCACCAGGCTGCCGGTCATCAGGTCCACGATCAGCGGGGCCAGCACGGTGATGATGGGGATCAAAGCGTTGCGCAGCGCGTGGCGCAGGATCAGCGGCGCACCGGTAACGCCCTTGCTTTCGGCCAGCAGCATGAACTCGCTGCCCAGAACCTCCAGCATCTCGTTGCGGGTGAACCGGGCGATGGAGGCCATGGTGAACATGCTCAGCGCGATGCTGGGCAGCACACTGGACATGAACGGTTCATTGGCCGAGTAGAGCATGGGAAACAGCTTGAACCGGAACCCCAGCAGATAGCTCAATCCCAAAGCAAATACATAGCTGGGAACCGAAACGCCCAGCACCGAAATGGCGGTACAGATGCTGTCGATAAAGGTGTTGTGGTTGAGCGCGGCGATCACGCCCAGCAGCAGACCCACCAGCGCACCCAGCGTGACCGCCATGCCGCCCACCTGGATACTGATGGGCAGGCGGCTCTGGATCAGCTGGCTGATGGGGGTGTTTTTGCTGATGTTGTAGCTCACACCAAAATCACCCTGAAGCATATTGCCCACATACCGCACAAACTGTACAGGAATGGGGTCGTCCAGGCCGTATTTCTCGTACAGCACCGTTCTCTGGTCGTCGGTCAGCTTTTCGTCGTTGAACGGCGAGCCGGGCATGAGCTGCAGCAGGCAGAACAGCACCAGCGTAATGACCAGAAGGGTGAAGACCGAGATGAGCACTCGTTTCAAAATGTAGTTTTTCACAAGCGTTCCCCTCTTTTTCGATACAAAGTACAAAGAATTCCTTATCCGCTTCGGCGTTTGCGGCGCGGCGGCGGAAAATTTGTTATGAAAGGGTCCCAAGAAATCGGTCTCTACCGGGGCTTGGGGCCCTGTCACAGGAAATTTTCCGGCGCTTGTGCCGTCGGTGCGCCCTGCGGTGCGAACCGTGAAAAGAATGGCCGGGCATCCGGCCCATAAAAAACCACGCAGTGGCCTTGCAAAGCCAAGGCCACTGCGCGGCAATCCATACGGGGGGTTCATCCAGTTTTCATTCCGGCAACGCCGCATGCGTGCCGGACACCGCGGGCCAATCAGCCCTTGGTGGCGTTCTTGAACACGCGGTTCAGCGCAACAGGGTGGAACTCGATGCCGCTGACATTGGACTTAATCATGTTGGCGTCGGCCTTGGTGTACACGGGAACGATCACCGCTTCTTCCATGACGATCTTTTCCGCCTCGTACATGGCGGCCCAACGGGCCTCGGCGTCGCCCACATACTGGCCGGTGGTGCAGTCGGCAATGATCTGGTCGTACTCAGTGTTGCTCCACTTGCCGTAGTTGTTGTTGTTGTCGGTGATCCACATGTTCAGGTAGGTCATGGGATCGGCGTAGTCGGGGCCCCAACGGGTCAGGCAGACTTCGTAGTTGCCGTCCTGGATATCCTCAACGCGCTGCTTCTTGGGCTCGACCTTGATTTCCATGGTCACACCGGGCAGGTTGGTTTCGATCTGATCCTTGATAACGGTAGCCACGTTCTGGCTCTCGGTGGTATCCTCTACCAGCAGCTGGAAGGTGAAGGTATCCTGGCCCAGCTCTTCCTTGGCAGCCTCGAAGTACTCGGCAGCCTTGGCGGGATCGTCGCTGCAGACGTCCTTGAACATCTCCTGATCTGCGGAGAAGTCAGAGCCGTCGGGGCCGGTGGCGAACTGCGGGGGAACCGCGGTGTAGGTGGCCAGAGAGCCGTCCTTCACAACGTCTTCCACGATGGACACACGGTCAATGGCGTGGGTCAGGGCCAGACGCATATTCTGGTTGGCCAGGGCGGGAACCTCCGCCTGGTTCAGGGTCAGGTACCACAGGTAGCCGGCACCGTGGACGCTCAGTTCGGGATCGCCCTGGACCTGGTCGACCTGGTCACCGCTCAGCTTCACGATATCCAGATCGCCGTTCTGATAGCTCATGAACGCCTGCTGGCTGTCCTTGATAACCTGGTAGTTCAGGCCGTCCAGCTGGATGGCGTCCGCATTGTAGTAATCCGGGTTCTTCACCAGGCTGAAGGACAGGGCGGCGGGCTCGTAGCTCTCCAGCATGAACGCGCCGTTGCTCAGCACGGTTTCGGGGCTGGTGCCGAAGGTGCCCTCCTCCAGGCTCTCATAGAAGGCCTGGTTTACCGGGTAGAAGGTGGGGAAGTACATCAGGCTCAGGAAGTAGGGAACCGGAACGTTCAGCTCCACCTGCAAGGTCTTTTCGTCCACCGCGGTGACGCCCAGTTCGCTCTTGTCCATCTCGCCGGCGATGATCTCGGCCGCGTTCTTGATCTGGCCGATGTCGCTCATCATGTAGCTGTACTCGGAGGCGGTGGCGGGATCAGCCGCACGCTGCCAGGCAAATACAAAGTCGTTGGCGGTAACAGGATCGCCGTTGGACCAAACCGCATCCTCACGGATGTGGAAGGTGTAGGTGCAGCCGTCCTCGCTGACCTCGTAGCTCTCGGCCAGGGCTTCAACCGCCTGACCTTCCGCGTCCATCTGCATCAGGCCGTCGGTGTAGTCGGCGATGACCTCAAAGCTGGTGCCGTCGGTAGCCAGCTGAGGATCCAGGGAGGCAACCTCCACCTCGATCATAACGTTCAGCACCTTGCTGCCGGTGATCTCACCGCCGGCAGTGCTGCTGCCGTCCGCCGCGGAGCCGGCGGAGGAAGTGTTGCCGCCGCAAGCAACCAGGCTCAGAGCCAGCGTGCCAGCCAGCACTGCTGCGCCCATGCGTTTCCAAAGGTTCATGTGTTTCGTGCTCCTCTCTTGTAAATTGGATATCTGCAAACCCCTCAAAACGAGAAAGGGCGCCTGGCCCGGGAAGCTGTACCCGGATTCCTCGACGTCCCTGTCGTTGTTTGACATTATAGCGCACGAAAGCGTTAAAGTCAAACCCATTGGATAAATTTGCGCGTTGTAACCATAAATGATTGCCTGACAAACGTCCTAAATCGTCGTTTTACACACACATTTGTATTCTGTACGCGTACACTTTAGCGTATTACCATACTGACTGTACGGAAATTTATGGAAACTGTACATCAGCTCTGTACGGTTTGCCGGAAATATGCATAAGACCCCGCCCTGCCCCGAACCGGGCCGCCCGAAGCACACCGGGGCAGCTCAAACGGTAAAATCCGCCGAAAACGGGCTAATTTCGTTTACGGCGCACTTTGTAATCCCAAAGCGGTTCTGGTATAATGAGGCTATAACGGAAATGCTCCGCGGGGCGGCCGTTACCGGCCGGGCGGCGGTACACCGCACGGCAAACCCTTTAACGAACGGAGGTTCCCCATGAATCCTGAGATCATCGTATGGCTGGCACTGGTGGTCGTGTTCATCCTGGTGGAGCTTGCCACCACAGCGCTGGTGTCGATCTGGCTGGTGGCAGGCGCGGTTGCTGCGCTGCTTGTCAGCCTGTTTACCGACAGCTGGGCAATCGAACTGGCCGTATTTGCCGTGGTAAGCGCGGTGGCGCTGGCTGCCAGCCGTCCGCTTGCGCGCCGCCTGCAGCAGAGCAAGGCCCCCGAACTGAACGCCGGCCGCAACATCGGCCGTGTGGCCACCGTAGTAGCGGAAGCCGAACCGGGCCGCCTGGCCCGGGTACGCCTGGACGGTGTGGACTGGGCCGCCGAATCGGCTCAGCCGCTGACCAAAGGGCAAACCTGCGTGGTGACCGCCCTGCGCGGCGCTACCCTGACGGTGGAGCCGCAGCCGGAGTCCGCACCGGTACGCTGAACCATTTTATGTAGCAGACTGCCGCGTTTCGCGGCAGAAAAAGAAAAGAGAGACCGATCCGGGCAAACGCCGTCGGTCGCAAGAAGAAAGGAGACTTTTATGGGTCCTGTCATCATGGTCATTCTGGCTTTGCTGGTCATTCTGGTTGTGGTTGTGCTGATCAGCTGCATCTCCATTGTTCCCCAGGCCAACGCCTATGTGGTGGAGCGGCTGGGCCGCTACTACGCCACCTGGGAAGCCGGCGTGCATCTGCGCACCCCGTTCATCACCCGCATCATCAAGAAGGTCAGCCTGAAGGAACAGGTCGTGGATTTCAAGCCGCAGCCTGTAATCACCCGCGACAACGTTACCATGCAGATCGACACGGTTGTGTTCTTCCTGGTAAGCGACCCGCAGCTGTTCACCTACGGTGTGGACCGCCCGCTGAGCGCCATCGAGAACCTGACCGCCACCACCCTGCGCAACATCATCGGCGATATGGAGCTGGACCACACCCTGACCAGCCGCGATGTGATCAACACCAAGATCACCGCCATTCTGGACGAAGCCACCGACAAGTGGGGCATCAAGGTGACCCGCGTTGAGGTGAAGAACATCATCCCGCCCGCTGAAATCCAGGACGCCATGGAGAAGCAGATGAAGGCCGAGCGCCAGCGCCGTGAGAGCATCCTGCGGGCCGAAGGCGAAAAGCGCAGCGCCATTCTGGTGGCCGAAGGCGAAAAGGAAAGCGCCATCCTGCGGGCCGATGCGGTGCGCGAGCAGCGCATCCGTGAAGCCGACGGTGAAGCCCAGGCCATCCGTGCCGTGCAGGAGGCTCTGGCCGACAGCCTGCGCATGCTGAACGACGCCGCCCCCAGCGACCGTGTTCTGGCCCTGAAGGGCCTGGAAGCCCTGGCCAAAGTGGCCGATGGCAAGGCCACCAAGCTGATTATCCCCAGCGACATGCAGAACCTGGCCGGCCTGGTCAGTTCGGTGAAGGAAATGGTCACCGACGCCCAGGAGACAAAATAAGCCTGCGTACTTTCCAGAGCAACAGCAAGGGCCGCCCGAACGGGCGGCCCTTTTCTGTTTTTATGTCAGCAGGTGGAATCCGGCGGCTGGCCATCATGCGCCGGCCAGCGGCATTCGGTCATCTCCATCCGGGTAAACACTGCCCGGAACGAGGAGTCCTCCGGACTGCAGGCATACACGCCAAAGCGGATCTCATCCTTTGCCTCGTGGAGATGGCAGACCCGCATCTGATGAAATTCCACCCCATCCTCTGAACATTCCAGGCAGAAGTCGTCCTGCCGCCGGCTCAGCCGGTACCACATGGACTTGATGTGCGCCGGAATTTCGGTGGTTGCCCAGTCGGAATACCCATGGTTGGTCACCACGCTGCCCAGATGCTGGAACTTCTCGTTCTCGTATTCAATCGAGCCCTTGATCCAGTTTTCGCTGTCCAGATAAACCACCACCCCGCACTGGTCAAAGCGATGGTGGCTCTGGAAAAACTCGGTTTTTACCACAAAGGAAAAGAACTGTTCCCGGGTGGTCAGCTGCAGCACCGGGGCATTATCGTTGCGGAAATGGTAATAGGTACGCTGCCACAGGTCAGTATGGGGCTTGGTAACAATCTCAATTCTGTCCTGGCCAATGGTACAGTTCTCCGGCTCCCGGGTCCATTCCAGTTTCTTTGCGTCAAACATCATTTCTCATACCTCCCGTATTTTTCCTTGTCTGCTTCCGTAATCTTCCGCAATACCCGGCAGGGGTTTCCCACGGCCACCACGCCGCCGGGAACGTCCCGGTTGACAACGCTGCCTGCACCGATCACCGTATTGCTTCCGATGGTCACGCCGGGCAGCACCGTCACCGACGCGCCGATCCAGACATTGTCCCCCACCGTAATGGGATAGGCGTACTCCAGCCCCTGGTTGCGCTGATCGGCGTCAAGAGGGTGCCCCGCTGTGGAAAAATGCAGTTGGGAGCGATAAATACATTGTCCCCAAAGATGACCTTGGCGCCGTCCAGAATCACGCAGTTGTGGTTGGTGTAAAAGTTCTCGCCAATTTCTATGTTGCAACCGTAATCGCACCAGAAAGGAGCGGTAATACAAAACTGCTTTCCGGTTTTCCCAAAAAGCTGACGGATACTGTTTTCCTGTTCAGCAGCCAACGAGGGCTTGATCTGATTATACAAAAAGCATAAATCTTTGCAGCGGGCGCGCTCCGCCAGAAGCTCCTGGTCGTAATTGGCGTCGTAGAGCATTCTTTGCCCCATTTTTTCCCGTTCGGTCATTCCTGTTTCTCCTTTCTGTCCACAGCTGTCCAGTACATACCCTTGAGGTAGTACTCCTCGGTACTGGGGATAAACACAAATTCCGGCATATGTACAGCCTCCATTCCAGCCTCCGAGAATTCCCGGTCTTCTGCGAACAGCGCGAATTCCTCAGCGGAAAGATCCGGCTTCAAAACAGAAGCAGCGGACGCCACCTGCTCAAAGATTGTTTCCTTCATACCTGGTCCTCCTTGTCAAAATCGAATTTGGCAAAGGAGAGATCCTGAGAAGGTTTTGGTAACTGAAAAATCTGCGTTTGCACAGGTGCTGTGGGAAATATTCTTCTGGCTGTGCCAAGGATTCGTACTGTCCCTCACAGAAGCTGTCGGCGTGGCTCCAGGTAACGGCATGTGTAGCCAGCAGTACCTTCAGATCAGCAGAATAGATACGCAATAAATCACCGCTGCGCTCTACTCTCGCTGTTGCGCCAGGATAGCTGTAAGGCACTCCGAAACGCCGCCCCTCGTAATTTACAAAGCCGTCAAAGGAGATCTTTCTTTCTGGACAGAGATAGAATCGGACAGAATCCTCTGGTACCATACGCAGCTGTTCTCCACATACAGTTTCGTGAATCTTTTGAGGCGCACCATCTACGGTACGGCGGTATGTTCCGTTCTGTTTGTTGCACCATTCCAGCGCCTGCCAATTCAGATCTGTAAGATCGCAGAATAC
>CALXAH010000018.1 GCA_944386225.1 uncultured Gemmiger sp. | reverse complement strand
AAAAAAGAAAAATGTATAACTCCAGGGTAATCTCCCCTTGACAAATCGGTTTCCACGAACACGCTTTGGGGTGGTCTTCCAAGCAAAACGGTTGCTATTAGACTCTGCTTAGTGCCGGAACGCCCTGCTCAGGCAGCACAGGCCTGCCTCCACAGACTGCCGCCGGAATGGACAGTCAGTGTTTTCCCGGCGAAAAAGTACAGGATTCCGCGTTTGCCGCTTGCCCGCCGGCGATAAGACCGGTACAATAAAAGAAGAACGGGTACAAGACGCCGCCCTACCCCAGATCAGACGGGAGGAATGAAACCATGAACGCGCAGAGAGTCTGCCGCTATCTGGCCTGTTTTCTCCACACCCCGATCCGACTGCTCCGCACCGATGGAGAGACCCTTCTCTGCCTGAACAAGGAAGAACAGCCTGCGCTTATCCCGCAGGACACAGCCTTCTACCAGCAGCTGCTGGCCCGGGTTCGCCGCGACCAGCGCTCCCTGCATGTGGAGGGGGAGCAGATCCTGTACGGCATCGTCCCGGCGGGGGAGGACGTCTATGTAGCGGGGCCGTGCTGCCTTCGGGATCCCGCGTCGGCGGCGGACTTTCTTGTGAAGCGGTACGGTCTTGCGCCCGAAACGCTGCGCTGTGTGCCAAAGATCTCCATTGAAACCTTTTCCACCGCGGTGATCATGCTGTATGAAAGCCTGTCCGGACGGGAGTGGGATACAAGCAGCCTGTGGCTGGGCAGCTTCTGCGATATGGATTTTATCCAGTCCATGAGCCGCAAATGCCAGCAGGTCATCTCCACCTATCGGGAGGAGAGCCTTTTCCACAACCCCTACGGCCAGGAACAGCGGGAACAGGACGCTATCCGCAACGGGGATCTGGATGCGCTGGAAGCCAGCTTCCGTGAGGTTTATCCGGGCAAGGTGGGAACACTTTCGGCCTCGCCCCTGCGCCACACCAAAAATTTGGCGGTGGTGCTCATCACGCTGGCCAGCCGGTCAGCCATTGCCGGGGGCCTGCTGCCCGAGATCGCCTATTCCATGTCGGACGCCTTTATTCAGCGGACAGAGGAACTGACCGCCGAAGGGGAAGTGGTGGCATTGGCCAGACAGGCGGAGATCGAGTTCTGCCAGCAGGTACGGGCTCTGGCGGGCCACAGCAGCAACCCCCTGATTGCCCGCTGCAAGGATCTGGTTTTCCGGAATATGCACACCCACGTGGAGATCCGGGAATTGGCAGAACAGCTGGGGGTCAATGCCAACTATCTTTCCCAGCTGTTCAACCGGGAGGAGGGGGTCCCCCCTTAAGGACTACATCGCCCGGGAAAAGGTGGTCTATTCCAAGCATCATCTGGTTTACACCGACGCTTCCCTGGATGCGGTGGCAGCCATGATGGGTTTTGCCTCCCAAAGCCATTTCGGGCGCGTGTTCAAACGCTGGACGGGTATGAGCCCCGGGCAGTACCGGAGCCAGTACCGGCAGGATCTGGCAAGGGGATAGGGGATGGATCGTCCGCAATCCTTGTTGTAATGCACAAAAATATATACCCGGATTTATAACAATTATAGAAAACAATCGAATAAAGAGAATTTGTGCCAAGACGCTGAAGTGTGTGATATATTTCAGCGTCTCTTTTTTTTATCATGAACACAGAGAGAAGACACATCACGGAAGGGATGAGACAGAATGTATGTGAAAGGCGTCAATCTGGGAAACTGGCTGGTGCTGGAAAAGTGGATGAGTCCCGCCCTGTTCGAGGGTACGACGGCGGAGGACGAATACCATCTGCCGCTGCAGCTCTCGCCGGAGGTATACGAGGCGCGGATCCGGATCCACCGCAGCGAATATATCTCCGAGCGGGATTTCGCCACCATCCGGCGGATCGGGATGAACACGGTTCGGATTCCGGTGCCCTACTTCGTTTTCGGCGACCGGCCGCCATTTCTGGGCTGCATTGAGGAGCTGGACAAGGCCTTTGCCTGGGCAGAAAAGTACGGCCTGGGGGTGCTGATCGACCTGCACACCGCACCCCTCAGCCAGAACGGCTTTGACAACGGCGGCATCTGCGGTGTCTGCCGGTGGAGCCAGACCCCGGCCGAGGTGGACTATGTGCTGGACGTGCTGGAACGGCTGGCCGCCCGGTATGGTTCCCACAAGGCATTGTTCGGCATCACCCCCATCAACGAGCCTATCACCCAGCCCATGTGGGAGAGGATGGACGTACCCAACCGCTACCGGGCGGCAGACCCGGAAATGGCCGCCGGCAGCGCCTCCGTTACCCTGGAGTTCCTGCGGCAGTTCTACACCGATGCCTACGACCGGATGCGGCGGCACATGGGGGAGGACAAATACGTGATCTTCCACGATGCTTTCCAGCTCAAGGCCTGGAAAGAGTTCCTCACCCAGCCCCGGTTCCGGGGCATCATGCTGGACACCCACCAGTACCTGATGATGGCGGAGGCCATGGGCTGCGAGCAGACCCTGAACGGCTATATCCGGTATATCCAGGAGAACTACGCCCGGGATATCGCCGAGGTACAGACGTATGTGCCGGTGATCTGCGGCGAGTGGTGCCTGTTCAACTCCTACGCCACCGGCGTGGACACCAAAGGCGGCCAGTCGGTGCTGAACGGGATGGACTTCTCCGGCAATCAGGAAACCTTGTCCCCCGAAGCCAAACAGCACCTGTACCAGCAGCTGGCCAACGCCCAGCTGGCCGCCTGGCGTGAGGGTTCCGGTTACTTTTTCTGGAGCTACAAGCTGCTGTTGGACACCGTGAACGAACCGAACTGGATCGGCTGGGACAGCTGGGATCTGGGCAAATGCGCGGATCTGGGCTGGTTTCCCATCGGCGGCTGAGCACGACATTATTGAGTTTGATGGTAATAAGGAAAGGGGCTAACAACCGATGCATACACAGCAAACAAAACAGCTGAATCCCAATGCAAAGTTAAGCATGGTGGAGCGTATTGCCTACGGTCTGGGCGATTACTCCGCGAATCTGGTTTACTCGGCTATCTCCGCCTTCCTTCTGGTCTACTACACCAACGTGCTGGGCGTGCCGGCTCTGGTTGGGTCTACGGTGATGGCGATCTCCAAGATCTTTGACGGCATCTCCGACCTGATCATGGGCCGCATCGTGGACCGCACCAAAAGCCGCTTCGGCAAGGCACGGCCCTGGATCCTGCGCATGTGCATCCCGCTGGCGGTCTGCAACGTACTGCTATACTCAGTACCCGCCGGACTGGCCGGCAGCGCCCAGATCGCCTATATCTTCCTGAGCTACAACCTGGTTTCCACCGTTTTCTACACCGCGGTCAACGTGCCTTACTCCACCCTGCAGGGCCTGATGACCACCAACCAGTACGAGCGCGGCCTGCTGGGCAACTTCCGGATGCTGCTGGCCACCGCCGGCACCATGACGGTCAACACCGTGGTCATCAAACTCTGCACCTTCTTCGGCGGCGGAGACCCCTACACCCAGAAGGGCTGGACCCTGTCGGTGGCGGCCCTGATGGTGGTGTTCGTTATCCTCAACCTCATTACCTTCTTCTGCTGCAAGGAGCGGGTGACCGACACGGTGGAGGTCGGCGAAGGGGAGAAGGGCCCCTCGGTAATTGCCTGCTTCAAGAGCCTGGTCACCAACAAATACTGGGTGATCATGGTGGTGTTCCTTTTCTGCCTCTACTTCATGATGTCCACCTTCTACGGCGGCGCGGCCTACTACGCCCAGTATGTGCTGGGAGATCTGGATCTGTACATCACCATCTCCAATCCCTTGTCCACCGCTCAGCTGGTCACGATGTTCCTGACCCCCTTCCTGATGAAGAAGATCGGTAAGCGGTACACCGCCCTGGCGGGTATGATCATGGCCACCGCCGCGTTTGTGCTCACCGCCCTGGCCGGCACCAACGTAACCATGGTGGTGCTGTGCAACATCCTGAAGGGCGCGGCGTTCGGCTGCGGCGCGGCGGCGATGTTCAGTCTGCTGCAGGATGCCATCACCTACGGTTCCTGGCTCACCGGCGTACAGGCCATGGGCATGGGCAATGCTGCCTCCTCCTTCTGCATGAAGGTGGGTTCCGGTCTGGGAACCGCCGCTCTGGGCTGGATCCTGTCCGCCGGCAATTTTGACAAGGATCCCACCGGCACCGCCTCTCTGGCCGCCATCACCTTCGGCTATGTGTGGGTTACGGCCATCGCCTGCGGCATCGCCACCGTCTGCATGCTGCTGTTCGATCTGGATAAACACTACGAAAACGCGGTGACCGATCTGGCCGCCGGCCGCTGGAAGGGCAGCCGCTGATCCCCCCGCCATGCAAATCCAATGCCCGCTCCGGCCGCGCTTTGCGCCGGGGCGGCATCGGCGTGAAATAAACCTGTAAGGAGAGACTGTTGTGATTCAAAATCCTGTTCTGCCCGGCTTCAACCCGGATCCCTGCCTCTGCCGCAAGGGCGATGACTACTATCTGGCCGTGTCCACCTTTGAGTGGTTTCCCGGCGTACCCGTGTACCATTCCCGGGATCTGAAACACTGGGAACTCTACACCCACATCCTCACCAACGACGAGCAGGTGGATCCGAAAAAGCTGCCCAGCGCCAAGGGGATCTGGGCCCCCTGCCTGACCTACTGCGAACCCGAGGACCGGTTCTGCCTGGTTTACGGGGTCATGAACTCGATGAACGCCCGCTATTTTGACGTGGACAATTTCCTGATCACCGCTTCTGATCTGCGGGGCCCCTGGTCGGAACCGGTGTATCTGCACTCCGCCGGGTTTGACGCCTCGATGCTGCACGACGAGGATGGGCGCAAGTATCTGGTATCCCTCCAGTGGGAAACCCGGGTCAACTACGAAAAGCCTGGCGTGATCTGCCTGGTGGAATATTCGCCGGAAAAAAAGGCAATTGTGGGATACCCCAAACCCATCTGGCGGGGCGGCACCGACCGGGGCTGCATCGAAGCCCCGCACCTGACCCGGCGCAACGGCTGGTACTATCTCATGTGCGCGGAGGGAGGCACCGGCTACAACCACTGCGTCACCATGGCCCGCGCGCGCAATGTATGGGGCTCCTATGAGGGAGACCCGGAAAACCCGATCGTTACCTCCCAGCCCGCCGTATCCTACGAGCGGCACGACCCGGATCACCTGAAACCCCGGTACTTCAACCCTGCGTCGGTGCTGCAGAAAAGCGGCCACGGCAGCTATGTGGATCTGCCGAACGGGCAGGTGTACCTGGCCCATCTCTGCGCCCGTCCCTTTGTGCCGGAACTGCGCTGCACCCTGGGCCGGGAGACCGCTTTGCAGCAGATGGTCTGGACGGAGGACGGCTGGCTGCGGATGGCCGACGGCTCCAACCTGGCCAAGGCGCAGACCCCCGAACCCGACCTGCCCCCGGTTCCGATGCCCCATCCTCCCGCGCTGGACGATTTCGACAGCCCGGTTCTGGGGAATTTCTACTACGCGCCCCGGATCATG
This sequence comes from uncultured Gemmiger sp., assembly GCA_944386225.1. Classification (GTDB taxonomy): domain Bacteria; phylum Bacillota; class Clostridia; order Oscillospirales; family Ruminococcaceae; genus Gemmiger_A. Next base: position 58,961 of record CALXAH010000018.1, on the reverse strand, counting down.
CCCCAGCGGTTTGTGGATCTGACCGCCTGGCCGGGCTGGCTGCGGATGCGGGGACAGGAGTCCCGCACCTCTCTGAACAAGGTGAGCATCCTGGCCCGCAAGCTGACCAGCGTGCAGGCGCGCATTACTACCCGGATGGAGTTTGAACCGGAAACCTTCCAGCACAGCGCCGGCCTGATCCTGTACTACGACAACATGAACTATGTGAACCTGCGCAAATACTACAGCGAAACCCTGGGCGGCTGCGCGCTGGGGATCACCCACCTGGAAAACGGGGAGCGCAGCGTGCTGCTGGGCACCCGCACACCGGCACCGGAGGGCCCGGTCTGGATGCGTCTGACCATCCGGGGGAGGGAAATGCAGTTCTCCTGGTCGCAGGACGGGCAGGAATACCGGGACATTGGGCCGGTGTTTGACGTTACCCGCTTCTCGGATGAATACTGCCGCTTCGGCGAATTTACCGGGGCGATGGTGGGTCTGACCTGCGCCGACAGGCTCACCCACAGCAAATACGCGGATTTTGATTTCTTCGAGTATCTGGCGGATGAAAGCGCGCCGGTGGACGATGCCGCAGACATGAACTGAAACGAAAAACCGTTGTTGGAATTCCAACAACGGTTTTTTGCGGATTGCAGTACAATGCAGGTGGTGAATAACCCCCGGGAAACGGTATAAAACTAGATACAGACAGGAATGCATCTTTAAGCTGGAGCCGGTACAGAGCAGGGCTCCGGGTATCGCGGGAGGGCAGGCGCGCCCTTCCTCTTTTTCCGGGATACAGGCTGATTCAAACCATGCAAAGGAGTATAGCGATGGAAACGAAAATGTTCTGTTATCAGTGTCAGGAAACCGCCGGGTGCAAGGGATGCACCGTGGTGGGCGTGTGCGGCAAAAAGCCGGACGTGGCCGCCATGCAGGATCTGCTGGTGTATGCAAGCCGCGGGCTCTCTGCCGTTACCACCGCCCTGCGGCGGGAGGGCAAGCCCGTGGACGTCAGGGTCAACCACCTGATCACCTCCAACCTGTTTACCACCATCACCAACGCCAACTTTAACCGGGAGAGCATTGAGGCACGCGTCCGTGCCACACTGGACGCAAAGAAAGAACAGCTCGCCCGGCTGGACAGCACCGCGAACCTGCCCGAAGCCGCCCTGTGGGACGGTTCCGGCGACTGGGAGGAGAAGGCCCGGACGGTGGGGGTGCTGTCCACTGAAAACGAGGATATCCGCTCGCTCCGGGAACTGATCACCTACGGTCTGAAGGGGCTGTCCGCCTACTCCAAGCACGCCAATGTGCTGCTCCGGGATGACGAGGAGGTGGACGCGTTTATCCAGCGGGCGCTGGCGGCTACCCTGGACGACAGCCTCAGCGCGGACGACCTGGTGGCGCTCACCCTGGAAACCGGCCGGTACGGCGTGCAGGGCATGGCCCTGCTGGACAAGGCCAACACCGGGACCTACGGCAATCCGGAGATCACCCGCGTGAACATCGGCGTGGGCAAAAATCCCGGTATCCTGGTGTCCGGCCATGACCTGCGGGATCTGGAAATGCTGCTGGAGCAGACCCGGGGCACCGGCGTGGATGTGTACACCCATTCCGAGATGCTGCCCGCCCACTACTATCCCGCGTTCCGCAAATACCCCAACTTTGTGGGCAACTACGGCAACGCCTGGTGGAAACAGAAGGAGGAGTTCGATGCCTTCAACGGCCCCATCCTGATGACCACCAACTGCATCGTTCCTCCCAAGGACAGCTACAAGGACCGCCTGTACACCACCGGCACCGCCGGGTATCCCGGCTGCCGGCATATCCCCGGGGAGATCGGCGAAACCAAGGATTTCTCCCCCCTGATCGAGCATGCCAAACGGTGCGCGCCTCCCGTCGAGATCGAAAACGGCCAGATCACCGGCGGTTTTGCCCACGCCCAGGTGTTTGCCCTGGCGGATAAAATCGTGGAGGCTGTGAAGTCCGGCGCGATCCGGAAATTTGTGGTGATGGGCGGCTGCGACGGCCGGGCCCCCAGCCGCAGCTATTACACCGAATTTGCCCGGGCCCTGCCCCGGAATACCGTTATCCTCACCGCCGGCTGTGCCAAGTACCGGTACAACAAGCTGGCGCTGGGGGAGATCGGCGGCATTCCCCGGGTGCTGGACGCCGGCCAGTGCAACGACTCCTATTCACTGGCGGTGATTGCCCTGAAGCTGCAGGAAATCTTCGGCCTGGAGGATATCGACGACCTGCCCATCGTCTACAACATCGCGTGGTATGAGCAGAAGGCGGTTATCGTGCTGCTGGCTTTGCTGTCGCTGGGGATTCGGAATATTCATCTCGGCCCCACGCTGCCCGCGTTCCTCAGCCCCCATGTGGCAGAGGTTCTGGTTGAGAAGTTCGGCATTGCCGGCATCGGCACCCTTGAAGAGGATATGAAGCAGTTCTTCGGCTAAGACAGAACGGCCCTTGCGGAAAGCGGCATGCCGCCTCCCGCAAGGGCCGATTCGTTTTATTTTTGAGCGTCAGCTTCCGGATGCACCGCGCTTGTGTGCCCGTCCATCCGGTTCAGGATCTTCTGCTGCACAAAGGCGATTGCGCTGACCCCGGCAAACAGCCAGAACAGGAACAGGAAGGGAAACGCGCCAGGGAAAAGCAGGGTGACCGCCCAGGGAAGGATACCCGTCACCGCCAGGGCCACCGACCAGGGAAGCCGGCGCAACGCGGTAATCATGGCGGTTTTTACGATCTCCCGGAACCGGGTTTCCGGCTGCAGGCAGAGGGCAAAGCCGTAGGGTAGGCTGAGCACCACCGCCAGCAGCAGCGCCCCTTCCGCAACCGCTACCGGAAGAAGAAGCGCCGAACCGGAGGCAAAGCAGACCTGCAGCGCCAGCAGCAGCCAGAGAACCGCGGCCAGCACGGCGATCCAGACCAGGGTAGCCTGCCGGGCGTGCCGTACCCATGCGCGGAAATACTCCCGGAACACAGCCGGGTCCTCGCCCTGCTCCATCCGGCATGTCACATCGGTAAGCGCCGCCGTGGACGCCCCGACGGTAAGAACCGGCAGGCTGGTCAGCAGCCAGAGCAGGTTGAGCAGCATCCAGTTGAATACACGCTCCATGGCAGTCCAGAACGGGGAATCGTAACGAAAGTATCTCATGCTCTCATCCCTTTACAGCACCCATCGCCACACCCTTGGTGATGTTCTTGTTGAGCAGGATATAGATGACGATGGCGGGCAGCGCCGACAGGGTCATCACGGCAAACTGGATGGCGTAGTCGGAGGAATACTGGCCGGTGAACTCCAGCACCGCGAAGGGAAGGGTTTTCCAGTCCGGCGAGCTGAGGAAGGTCATGGCCATGACAAACTCGTTCCAGTTGTTCAGATAGGTCATGATGGAAACGGTGGCAATGGAGGCTTTCATCATCGGCAGCACAATGATCATCAGGGTGCGGTAAACGCCGCAGCCGTCGATCACGGTGGCCTCCTCCAGTTCTTTGGGCACCGAGTCCATATAGCTGCTGGTCAAAAAGAAGCCCTGAGGCAGCGAGAACGCCACATAGGGGATCAGCAAGGCCAGGATGGTGTCCAGAATCTTGATCTTGCTGAAGATGATGTAGTTGGGCAGCAGCGTGGCATGGATGGGGATCATCAGCCCCATCATCAGCAGCAGCGAGACAAAGCCCGACAGCTCCCAGCGCATCCGGGTGCAGGCGAAAGAGGCCATGGTGGCAAAGACCACAACCAGAATCACCGCCAGCGCGTTGATCAGGATGCTGTTGAACAGATAATGCAGGAAGTTGCTCTCAAACAGGGCGCGGGTGTAGTTGACCCAGCGGAAGGGGCTGGGCCAGACCAGGATGCCGCTGGTGAACAGCTGATCACTTTCCACCAGGGAAAAGTCAATCAGCCAGATCAGCGGGAACAGTTGGATCACCGCCAGCACAATCAGCAGCAGGGTGCTGATACGGAAGCCCTTTTTCTCCTGACCGACCATATCAGACCGCCTCCTTTCGCTCGGCAAACAGCTTGTTCATCAGTACGGTGGCCGCCAGACAGATCACAATGAACACAACGCTGATGGCGTTGCCGTACCCGTATTTGTAGGAACCGGACGCCTGCTTGTACAGGTAGGTGGCCATGAACTGGGTTTCGTTGCCGGGGCCGCCGTTGGTCAGCAGGTAGACCGTTTCCATCTGCTTGAGGGCGGAGATGATGGCCAGCGTCACGTTGTACTTGATGACCGGTTTCATCATCGGCAGGGTAATGCGGAAGAAGGTCTGGCTGCTGGTGGCACCGTCGAGGGCGGCAGCCTCATACACCACCTGGTCGATGTTCTTGATGCCGGTGTAGTAGATCAGCATGCCCCAGCCGAACCCGTGCCACACCAGCACCACCAGCACAGCCCAGATGGCCGTGCCGCTGCCCAGCGCGTTGAAGCTGCCCTCGTAGCCGAAGAGTTCCAGCACCTTCTGCAGCAGGCCGAAGTTGGGGTTGTAGATGAATTTCCACAGGTAGGCGATCACCGCCACCGAGATCACGTTGGGCAAAAAGTAGATGCAGCGCAGCAGCCCTTCCGCCTTGCCCTGCAGGCGGTCAAGTTTCCAGGCCACCAGCACCGCGATGGGATGCTGGATGCAGATGAATCCCAGCGCCAGCAGCACGGAGTTCAGCAGCGCGCGCCAGAACACCTCGTCCTGCACCAGCGCGGCGTAGTTGGCCAGCCCCGTGAAGTTGGCCGCACCCAGGCCGGAATAGTCGGTCAGGCTGTAGTAGACGCTCAGCACGATCGGCGCCAGGATCGCAATCAGGAAGGTCAGTAGGCCCGGCAGTACCAGGGAAAAGATCACCAGTTTATTGCTATACAGTTTGTGCATCCGCTATCTCTCCTTCACAGAACTGTGGCAGGGAGGATCTCTCCCTGCCACAGTCGTTCAGATCTTGGATCAACCGTTCTGCAGGTTGGCGAAGAAGTCATCCACCGAGATCATGCCGGAGAGCACCTCCGCGGTGGAGTCTTCGGGCAGCGTCTTGTAGGCGCTGTCGCCCAGGTCGTTGTAGGTCATGCCGGTAATGCCCGAGGCGTTGTTCAGAGCATTGATGATGTCATTCTGCAGGGCGGTCTCGTTGCCGGTCAGGTACTGGGTGGAGTCCTGCGCGGACATGCAGACGCCGTTTTTCCAGCTGAGATTGGACCAGTTTTCGGGCTCAAACATGTAGTTGAGCAGGGCGATGGCCTCCTCCTTGACAGCCGAGGAAAAAGAAACCGCGTAGCCGCCGCCGTTGTAGGCGCCGATCACGCCCTCACCGTCGCCGTCAAAGTCCGGCATGGTGAAGTAACCCACTTCAAAATCAGGAGCCATGGACATCTCCCAGCTGCCCATGAAGAACATGGCCGACTGGCCGTTGACAAACAGGTTCAGGGAGGTTGCGTAGTCGGTGGTCTCAAAGCCGGGCTGGAACAGCAGGGAAGCCTGTTCGGCCGCGGCGGAGATGGTGTCGTTCCAGACGGGATCGGAGTAGTCGCTGTTCTGCACCGAGTTCACCATGGTGGCGTAGGTATCCGCACCCTTCACGGTGCCGATCATGCAGTTGATAAAATGCGCCAGCGGCCACTTGTCCTGGCCATCCATGGAAATGGGGGAGATACCCGCATCCTGGAATACCTGCGCAACCTCCAGCAGCTCGTCCCAGGTTGTGGGCACTTCCACGCCGTTGGCTTCAAACATATCCTTGTTGTAGTAGAAGCCCAGCACGTCGGTGTTCCGGGGCAGGCCGTAGATCTGGCCGTCGTAGGTAACGCCGTCCAGAGAACCTTCGGTAAAGCCGTAATCGGCGTAATCGTCGGCATTCAGCGGTTCCAGGGTTCCGGCGGCCACCACCTCATCCAGGAAGGAAGGGGAGCACCAGATGTTCACCAGATCCGGCATATTGCCGCCCGTGGCGTAGGCCTTGAACTTGGTCTTGTAACTTTCGTCGTCCAGCGCCTCCACCTCGATGGTCACGTTGGGGTTTTCCGCCATATAGGCGTCAAAGATCGTCTGTTCGATCAGGCCCTGGCCGCTGGTGCGGTCGGTCAGGTTGGAAAACACCTTGATGGTCACGGCGTCGTCGCCGCCGGAGGCTGCCGTATTGTTCTGCGCGGTGGAAGATCCGGAACAGCCGGCCAGCGTACTCGCCAGCAGGCTCCCGCAGACGAGCAGGGAAAACAGGTTCTTGAGTTTCGTAGTCGTTCCTCCTTTTTGATTCGCCCCGGCTCCGGGGGCTTTTCCTGTGTCTAATTGTACGGCCTTTGCCAAAAGCGGGCCACCGGTGGAATCAATCGAAATGTTGAAAAAATTTACCTCTCCGCGGCAAAACGGCAAACAAACGGAACGCGGCAGCCCGCAGGGGCTGCCGCGCAGCAGATAAACCGGGTCAGCCGTGGCCCTCGGGCGGGTCCTCCGGTTCCCGCAGCGCCTTGATGCGCAGGGTCACCTGGGTGCCCACCCCGATCTCACTCCGGATGGAAACGCCGTACTCCTCCCCGTAATACATCTGGAGCCGGCGGTGGACGTTGTACACCCCGATATGGGAACTGCGGCGGAAATCCTCGCTTTTCTGCCTGACCAGAAGGCTGCGGGCCACCTCTTCGCTCATCCCCACACCGTCGTCGTCAACGTAAAGCAGCAGATCCTGTTCGCCGTCCAGCTCCGCCCATATGTGGATCTGCCCGTCCTCTACCTTTTTCTCGATGCCGTGCACGATGGCATTTTCCACGATGGGCTGAATGATCAGCTTGGGCACGTCGATGTTCCCGAACGACGGATCTATGTTCACCTGTACCTGCATCTTGTCCCCGTAGCGCATTCCCTGAATCTCCAAGTAGTCGGCCAGGGAAGCCACCTCCCGGGCCAGCACGGTGAAATCCCCCGGGGAAAGGGAATACCGCAGCGGATTGCCCAGGCTGCAGGCCATGTCGCCCACCGTATCGGCGCCGGAAAAGCGCGCGGTCCAGTTGATGGTGTCCAGCGTATTATAAAGAAAATGCGGGTTGATCTGCATCCGCAGCGCGCGCAGCTCGGTGCTCTGCCGCATCAGTTCCTTTTCGTAGGCGGTGATATACAGCCGGTGCATATCGGTAACCATCCGGTTGAAGGTGCTGCTGAGCATGCCAATCTCGTCGTTGGTGCGCACCGGGCTCTGTGCCTTCAGATCCCCGTGCCCGAAATTTTCCATGGCACGGGCCAGCTCGTGGATCGGTTTGGTAAGCGGATGGGTCGCCCCCCCAGATGGCCAGGCCGCCGCAGCCGGCAATCACAAGGGCCGACAGCAGGAAGATGGCCGCGATCCGGGCCATGCCGTCCAGGTAATAGGCCCGGGGAACCAGCAGAACCAGCCGCCACTGGTTGGGCATCGGGGCGCTCACATACACGCTGTCGCCGCTGGGCAGCACCCGGTAATCCTCCTGTGCGTCCGAGAGGGATACCCCTTCCGGCTGTTCCAGCAGCTGGCCCAGCCGGTCGCCGGTCAGGGAAGAGAGCACGGTGCCGGTCTCGTCCAGCAGGTAGACCTGGCCCATATCGGCGGGAACAAGCTCCTCGTACAGCGAACGCAGGTAACTCTGCGGCACGCTTACCGACACAATCCCGCGGGGCTGCATGTCCGGCAGATAGCTGACGGAACGGGCGCAGGCCAGGGTCTGGTAGTCCGGGTCGGCCGCGTACCAGACCACCTTTCCGCTCTGTGCGTAGATAGTGTCCGCCAGTTCTCCGATCGGGTCACAGACCTGCTGGCGGTTCTTGCTGTAGCTGTAGGCCGTGCCGTTTCGGGTGGTCAGGCACACCGAGGCGATCTGGGTGCGCATCAAAGCGTAGCCGCCCAGCGCATCACGCAGCTGCATGCCGCAGCGGTAGGCGGTGTATTCGTCCAGCGAGGGATCCTCCAGCTGGAGCAGGGCTTCCTGGATGGCGCTGTTGCCCAGAATGCTCAGGGTTACGTCCTCGATCTCCTCGATGGAATTCACAATGTTGATGCTGCAGGAGGCGGCGGAGTTGTGCATATACCGATGGGTGCTCTCCAGCAGGATATTTCTCGTAAACAGATACATCTCGGCAAAGCCGATGCCCATGAACAGAATCAGCAGCAGAGTGCCCGCCAGCGAAATCTTGCTGCGGTAGCTGCTGCGCATCCGGTCCCAAAGCCGGCGCGAACGGGATTCAGTCTTCATGTGAATCCTCCCCGTCCGGCGGGAAAAGCGGCTTTTCCCGCCGGTGCTGCTTGCGGTATTGCTGGGGCGGAACCCCATAGGTGCGCAGGAACACCTGTGTGAAATACCGCTCGTCGCTCATGCCGATCTGGGTGCAGATCTCCCCGTTTTTCAGGGTGGTCTCACGCAGCAGGCGGGCGGCATGGTACATGCGGGTGCTGGTCAGCAGTTCGGTGAAGGTATGGCCGGATTTTTTCTTGATCAGGCGGCTCAGGTAAACAGGGGTGAAGTGGAACACTTCCGCCAGACAGGCCAGGCTGAGCGGTTCCTGATAGTGTTTGTGTATGTAGCTGACCACCAGGGTGATCTCCTCCTCGGTGGGGGCGTCGGTCTCGCCGGCCGGGCCCTGGGCGGCGGACGCAACCCGGGACAGGTTCTGCAGTTCCGTCCGCATCTGGTGCCGGGCCTCCTCGTCGGCACGGCGCTGCCGGATCGCTTCCCGGGCGGCTCCCACCGCGCGAAGCGCCTCCCGCGGCATGACCGGTTTGAGGATATAGTTGTTTGCCCGCAGGGAGATGGCCTTCTGCGCGTAGTCGAATTCCTCATATCCCGAAAGGAAAAGGATCTCGGCCTGAGGGTAACGTTCCCGCACAAATCCCGCCACCTCGATGCCGGAACACCCGGGCATCCGGATATCGGTCAGCAGGATGTCCACGGTATGTTCGGTGGCGGTCTCCACAGCCTGCAGGCCGTTTTTGGCGGTGGGCAGCAGGGTGATTTCCTGCGCTTTCCAATCCAGACCGGCCAGCCCGTTGCGAAGCATCTGTTCATCCTCCGCGATCAGCAGGCGGATCGGTTCATCTTTCGGCATAGGCGCCCTCCTTATCTGTTGCAGCTGTTTGTCGACACAGGCCGCGGCGGCGCCGGGCCTTTTGTCCGTGTATAGTTTTCAGAAGGATTGGATACGCGTGATTTTTCTGGTATAATGCTGTTTAGCTTAAAATGCCTTTTTATAGAAGGGGGATCCCGATGAGACGCACCAAGGAAGATGCCCAGCAGACCAAACAGCAGCTCCAGGCGGCAGCCAAGGAGTTGTTCAACGAGAAGGGGTTTGCCCGCACCACACTGGACGAGATAGCCAGGAAAGCGGGAATGACCCGGGGCGCTGCCTACTGGCATTTCCGCAATAAGGACGAGCTGTTCGAAACGGTGGTGGAGAAGGCTCTCGAGGATATGACCGAAAGCAAAAAGAACGCCCTGAACTGCCAGGAGCATTCCGCGAAAGAGCGGCTGCGGCAGCTGCTGACCCTGCCCCGGGCGCTGCCCGCCGAATACGCGCTGGTGAACAGCGTGGCCGCGCTGCTGCCGGCCTATCCTCATTTCGCGCCGCTGGAGCAGTCGGTGCAGCGGCATAAGGACCAGCTGCGGGAGCTGGTGACGGAGTTTCTGACACAGGCACAGGCGGACGGCCGTCTGACGCTGCGTGTGGGGATCGAAAGCACCACCAAGCTGTTCTTTCTTCTTTTCGAGGGGATATATTTTCACACACAGGAGGGCAAGGAGGTCACCGACAAAGAGCTGTCGGATTTTCTGGATATCCTGTGCCGGTTTTCGGAATAATCGCAAAGGCGGACGCAGCCAGACGCTGCCCCGCCTTTTTTCTTTACAACGGGCCGGTTGCGTGGTATTATACATACATGAATGTTTGATTAATACCACAATACCATCCCGCTCTGTTCCTGTCAAGAAAAAGCCGCGGATCCGGGGGAAGTACACACACAAAAGCCGGATCCGTGCCGGTTACCGGCCGGGTTTCCGCTCGGGCGGCAGTCCGGAGAGCAGAGCATAGGAATCCGGGTGATTCCGGATGGTGCAGGTCACCGCATCCACCTGGATGGCCCGGTGGGTGGAGGACGCCTGAAGTGATAGCCGTCGGCATTCCCATCTCCATCGACCAGGCCTGGCGTAAAAATCACGCAGCCCGCTGAAACCGACAGAACAAAAAGGAGGAACCAATCATGAACTACGCCTTTGAACAGAAAGTCAAAATGGTCTGTGGCTGGGACGGTCTGGAACAGCTTCCCGTCTTGCTGCAGGACGAAGGGTACCGCAAGCCTCTGGTGGTGTGCGACCAGGTAGCGCGTCAGATCGGGCTGCTGGGCCGGGTGGAAAAGCTGCTTGCTGATGCCGGCCTGGAAGCGGTGGTCTTTGACCAGGTACAGCCGGATCCGCCTGCTCCTCTCATTGATGCGGGCGCGGCCCTGTGCCGGGAAAATGCCTGCGATTGCGTCGTGGCTGTAGGCGGCGGCAGTACCATCGATACCGCAAAGGGCATCAACCTGCTGCGTTTCAACGAGGGTAAGATTCTGGACTATGCGCGCGGCAAGGCCAGCCAGCCCTTCCATGGCCTGATCTCCATCCCCACCACCGCGGGCACCGGCAGCGAGCTGTCCAACGGCATGATCGTCACCGACCCGGACAGCGCCCAGAAGATGGCCCTGATGGCCTACGGGGATTACGCAATCCTGGACCCGGCCCTGACCGCCACGATGCCTGCTTCTTTGACGGTGAACACCGGGCTGGATGTATTCTCCCACGCGTTCGAGGCCTATACCTCGACTCTCAGCAACCCCATGGCCGACGCGGTGTGTGAAAAGGTCATGGCGGAGGTGTTCCGCTGGCTGCCCGCCGCCAAAGCGGACGAGACCGACCGCACCGCACGCCAGCGGATGGCGGTTGCTTCTTCCCTGGGCGGCTGGATGCTCTCCAACGCCTGCGCCCATGTGGGCCACTCCCTGGCCCATGTGCTGGGGGCCAAGTTCCATCTGCCCCACGGGCTGGTCTGCTCCTACACCCTGCCGGTGACCATGGAGACCATCGCCCCTGCCGCGCCGGAAAAGGTGAAGGCGGTGGGTGAAATCCTGGGCGTGAAATTTACCGGCGACGAGAGCGCAGCGGAGATCGGCGAACAGACCGCCAACGCTTACCGGGTTCCGGGATGGGCTGCTGGATGGCAAGGCGGTGACCTTCCCGCTGGACGAGGACAACATCCCGCAGCTGGCGGCCGAGGTGGCCGGAGAAGCTTTCGCGCCCCTGACCCCCGTACCGGTGGATGCCGCCCTGGCTGCGCAGATGCTTCGCCGCATTCGCTGAGCCTTCTCCTTTTACTAAATGTACGCCGGCCGGAATGGCGCAGACCCGTACCGGCATAACGGCTTATCTACAAATCACCAGAACCGGTGTGCTGTTCCGCAAGGAAACAGCACACCGGTTTTTTGCGCCATGCCGCCTCTGGGGCCACATACCATATTGTCGGAATGGGGAGGGGCTGCATATAATCTGCCGACATCGGAATCCACCGCAGCCCCGGCAGGGAGGAGCGCCAGTCTGCAAACACTGTCGCGGAGTCCATACACGGCTTAATACAACGAAATCCGCCGGAACCGGCACCGGGGAGGAATTTTCAGGGTGCTGCCAGGAAAAGGGGGCGGTTTTATAGTGCTGGATCGCTCTACCCAGGTAGTACGAACCTAACCCCACAAAAAACCGTCAAAATGGACATGCAATCGCTCAAAATAACAGCAATACACACAAAAGATTGAGAATCTTAAAGGCTCGAAATACATGGGGAAAGTGTACCCTTTTGCAGCGATTAAGCCTCTGTTACAGCATCCAAGATTTCCTCGTTTTCGCTGACGCTACCAGCATTTATTAATGGTGTGAGAGCAGAAATGCAGAACTGATGAATTTGCTGAAAATCCACAGAGGCCCTATTCACTTTTTACGTGCAAACCTGTGGACGGTAAATATCTGCAAACTATCTTTTAGCGATCGCTTTTCGATTGGGATGATGGTCAGGATAGTTTTCCAATCGGGCTGGCAGAGTGAAGGGTTCTAAGACTCTTGTTTTAGAAAAGTTGACTATGAAGGCGATAAGGTATGTAATGGGGAATAAAATATGTGCTCTGAGTATTGTTTTTATGGAATATTGTGAATAATGCATGGATGTGATATACTCAAAAAACGGCTTTGAGGTGAATAAATATGGAACTGCGCACGCTGCGATATTATTTGACCACAGTCACAGAGGGAAACATTACCCGCGCTGCGGATATTCTCCATGTAACTCAACCTACTCTTAGCCGGCAGTTGATGGATTTGGAAAAAGAATTGGGAGTGACATTGGTAGTACGTGGGAAAAAAGGGTGACTTTGACCGATGATGGCATGTTTTTTCGCCAGCGCGCTGAGGAGATTGTGGAATTGGCCGATCGGTTGGAGCAACGGTTCGCAGAAAAAAATGATACTATTAATGGAACGATTAACATAGGTGCTTCAGAGGCAATCGGAAGCCGAATGATGGCAAAACTGATAAGAAGTTTTTCAGAGAAATACCCGCTGGTCCAGTTTCATCTGTACAATGAGATGGCCGATGATGTAAAGGATCGCCTGGACAAGGGGCTTGTTGACATTGGACTTTTGCTGGAACCTATTGATGTCCATAAATATGAATATCTGCGATTGGCGCAAAAAGAAACATGGGGAATTCTTATGAGAGCAGATCATCCGTTGGCGGGCCGGGATGTTATTACGCCAGAGGATATCACCGGTTATTCTCTGATCTTGCCGTTGCGTGAGAAAGTGCGAGAGGACATTATCAATTGGCTGGGAAAGGAAGAAAAAGATCTCCATATTCCCCTGAGTTATACGCTTTTGTCGAATGCTGTTTTGCTGGTAGAAGAAGGTTTAGGATGTGCGTTCTGCCTTGACGGAGCTTTGGCGGCTCATAGCAGTCCAGACCTTAAATTTATTCCGATCTATCCAGAGAAAACGACGCGGAGTGTATTAGTCTGGAAAAAGAATCAGTTGTTTTCTCCTGCCACATCTTTGTTTATCCAAGAAATCAACATGATTCGAGCACAAATTCGATAAAACATCGGAAGGTAAGGGCACCAAGCTGTTTCAACTTGGTGCTTTTTCTTTTGTCTCATAAGATGCCCAAGGGCACACGCGAACGGAGCAACTACTCCTTTTGAGAATACATGTGTTATATGTATGATGAATGATAAAACATATCATATACGCTAAGTTCTGAAGAATGTGTGATGCTGCACAATAATAGAGAATTCGCAAATACGGGCCATCAAAGCAGAACCAAATCAGCAGGGATAATAGAAATAGCATGGCCAGGAATATGTATGCGAACCAACCAATAAAAAAGATAGGCAGGAGATAAAAGGATCGTCCGCTTATAGTGCTGAATAGGGTGGGACCAAAACAAAAGATTACAAGTGGCAGTGTCCGAGCCCAAAAGTGTGGTCGTTTTTTCAGGGAAGAGGAAAACAGCAATGCGCCGACTGCGGTCTGAGTGGAAAATCCGCTCAACAAAGAAAAGAGAAAATTCAAATAATACATTCTCTATACCTCTAAAAAATGCATTAAATCCTGAATAAATTGCGCTTTTTTCCCGCGGCTGATCTCAAGCTTTTCGCCGGCAAGATATAAAGTTTAGTCTTTCACTTTGCTTACATAACGCAAATTTACCAGATAGCAAGCGTTGCAGCGAGAAAAGCCAAATGGTTTGAGTTGTGATTCCACCCGGTTCAGAGAACTTCGACTTTCAAAAATCCCGTTATCAGTATGAAATATGACGTTGTGCCGAACTACTTCCGCAAAGTGGATCGAAGTGGCAGGCAGACGAACTATCCCGTTGCGTGTTTTTAGTACGATTCCGTCACCTGTACGCTTGTTTACATAAATAAGTCGACATCTATCTCTCCTTCTTGACGGTGTCGGCTTGATTCCAAAGCCAAAATAACAGCGGCAATTCCCTGAAAAAGCTCAGCCCGCACAGCAGGCTGGGCTTTTTGAATGCATAAAATAGGAACACTATACCTGAATTTCGGCAGATGTTTAATGGGAAACGGTAATAAGTTTGTGGTCTGATGTAAAGTCGTTCAGTGGGCGATCTAAATGACGTGGTTATCAAGCGAGCCTGCTTCATGAAATAGTAAAAGGGTAAAGTCCTTCCTGCAACAACGGCAGAAGGAGCTGCGCCGGGAACGGGAGCGGGTCGAGGCCGAGATCCAGCGGCGGCGCAAGGCCATGCAGGAGCTGTATCTGGACAAGAGCGGTGGGTGCATCAGCGCAGCCCAATTCAACGAGCTGAACCGGGAGTTCCTGGACCAGGTGGAACAGCTGGAAAAACAGCGGAACACCCTGGACCAGAAGCTGGGGGAACGGGGCGGCTGGGAGGAGCAAAAAAGAAGCTGGAACAATGTCTGGCGGATGTGGCTCAGGTATCCCGGCGGAATCGGGAGCTGGTCTGCCTGCTGGTAGAGAAGGTGGTGGTGTATCCGCCTGACCCGGAAACCAATTGTCGGAATGTCGAAATCCTTTGGAATTTTTAGTGGAATATGAATGGGGAAACGGCGGTTTTGAGGAACTAAAAGCGAAAAAGTATAGTAGATTTTATGACTTTTCTATCGAAAACGAGGAGTTTCAGAATATTAAAATTCAATATAAAGCCCTTGGACTTATAATGAAAAGTGTAAGAAATCACAGCGTTAAAGACACAATGAATTATTGGACCTTGACTGAATACGGAGATTATGTTATGACCCAACTCATCGCAATAAAGAAATCAGGTATCTGCGCCACAAAAGCAAAGGTATAGGCTCATGATAACCCGCAATTAAATATATTGCCAAAAAGTTTTGCGGTTATCAACCGCAAAACGAATTGATAAGCTGCTTGTTTTGCGGTACAATAATTACAAATGGAGGTGGTCGCGATGATTGATAGACCGTTATATTTGGATAAGATCATGGCCTATGTTGATGCTCCCTTTGTAAAAATCCTTACAGGAGTGCGACGCTGCGGAAAATCCACCATACTGAAAATGATTATGGAAAGGCTGAAAACAGAGCGGAATATTCCAGAAGATCGCATTATAAGCTGCCGTTTTGATTCTATGGAATATGAGGATATGACGGCGAAGCAGATCTACACGCTATTGAAAGAACAACTTTCCCCGGATGGAAAGACCTATCTGTTTCTGGATGAGGTTCAGGAAATCAAAGGATGGGAAAAGATTGTAAACTCGCTGGCATCCGATTTTGATGTTGACTTGTATATTACAGGCTCCAACTCCAGAATGATGTCCTCTGAAATAGCTACCTATCTCACTGGCCGATATGTCTCCTTCCGCATTTTCACCTTGTCTTTTGGCGAATACCTGATGTTCAAAAGCAAATTCACCACCGTGGGGGAGCCGAAAGCAGAACTTGCCAATTATGTTCGCTTGGGAGGATTTCCAGCGACGCATTTGCAGGCGTATTCTCAGGATGAAATCTACACGATTGTCCGGGACATATACAATTCCACGATCTTTTCAGATATTGTAAAACGAAATCAAATTCGGAAGATCGACCAGTTGGAGCGTGTTGTAAAATACACCTTCAACAATGCCGGCAACACCTTTTCCGCCAAGTCGATTGCGGATTACCTGAAATCAGAGCGGCGGTCTCTTGATAACGAAACCGTTTACAGCTATTTGGATAAGCTGGAAAAGGCGTATCTGCTTCACCGCTGTTCGAGATATGATTTGCAGGGAAAAGAAATCCTGAAAACACAGGAAAAATTTTATCTGGCCGATGTTGCCTTGCGATACAGTGTTCTCGGCTATAACGCAGACAGCGTTGCTTCCAGCCTGGAAAATATCGTATATTTGGAGCTTTGCCGACGGGGATACACGGTCAATGTGGGGAAAACCGGAGATGGCGAGATTGATTTTGTAGCAGTCAGACAAAACGAAAAAATCTATGTTCAGGTTACGCAGGAGATCAACTTGGAAAAGACAGAAAAGCGAGAATATACCCGCCTGCTTGAAATACCTGATAATTACCCCAAATTTGTTCTTACAACAGACGAATTTGCCGGTGGGAACTATGAGGGAATCAAGACAATGCACATAGCGGATTTTCTGCTTAGTGCAGAGTATTAAAAGCAATTAACTTATCGCCCTCCGCTACAACCTAGAAATGAGGGTCCCCCAATCGAAACGTAATTCAAAGGGTACAAGATCGGCGAAGGAAAAGTTCTATAAAGACATTGGATTATATAGTAGATGAAATGATTGGGAGCTGAGTTATGGATTATCTGATACGAGAGATGAACCGCGAGGAATATGCCCTGCTCAGTGATTTTTTATATGAAGCTATTTATATTCCGAAGGGGATCGAGCCTCCTCCCAGATCAGTGGTATCTCTTCCGGAATTGCAGGAGTATATCGCTGACTTTGGAACACGAAAACACGACCATGCTTTGATTGCGGAGGTACAGGGACGGATTGTGGGAGCTGTTTGGGTTCGGATTATGAATGATTACGGACACATTAATGATGCAACTCCCTCCTTGGCGATGTCCGTATATCAAGAATACCGTGGGCATGGCATCGGAACAGCACTATTAAAAGAGTTGCTTCCCACCTTGATAGCACAGGGCTATCCGAAAGTTTCCTTATCGGTTCAGAAAGCAAATTATGCTGTAAACATGTATCTGGCGGCTGGATTCCATATCGTTGATGAAAATGAAGAAGAATATATTATGGTCGCTGATTTATTAGGAGAACGCTGAAATGCGGATTGTCTTTTTGCATGGCTTAGGACAAACAGCAAAGGATTGGAACTCGGTCACGGAGCAGGTGTCCTGTTCTGATACAGACTGTCCAGAACTTTTTTCGTTGGATAAGCAGGACGTTACCTATTCCAATGTTTTCGCTCAGCTCGAGCGGAGATATGCGGACACTGCGGAACCGTTTGTCCTCTGCGGTCTTTCCTTGGGAGCCATCCTTGCATTGGATTATGCGATCCGGCACGGGAATCAGGTATCCTCTTTAATTTTGATTGGAGCACAATATAAGATTCCCACCTTGCTGATCGACTTTCAAAATCTCATTTTTCGCTGTATGCCTCGCAAAGCCTTTGCAACGATGGGCATCTCTAAAAGCGACACGATAAAACTGTCCCACTCCTTGCGTTCTCTGAATTTCAAATCCGGGCTAAATAAAGTTGAATGTCCCGTGTCCATTGTCTGCGGAGAAAAGGATTTTGCAAACAAAAAGGCGGCTAAACAGCTGAACGCACTGCTGCCGCAATCGCAATTACAAATTATTCCCGGCGCAGGACATGAAGTCAACAAATGTGCCCCGGAAGCGATTGCTGCGATCCTCAACAAAGTAAATCAGAACACATGAGGTCTATAGGCGCAAACAAGGATAGAGCCTTTGGAGGATAGTCCTGAACTCAAAGAATTTTGGGGATGGAATAGTGATAATTACTTTTCCTCACACATAGCTAAAGTACAAGAAAATCAGCCGTTGCAGGAGCCAATCTCGCAACGGCTGATTTTCTTTGTCTGTAAGCCGCTTGTATTTTCACCTTGAAAGAAGGTCCCTGGGCAGGGATGGGGCATCACTCGGGGAACGATCTGGCAAACAGGCCAGAGGACCGGTAAATCGAGAACCGCCTCCGTTCAAATGAAACCGGTGTGCGCAAGGGCGCCAATTTTTGCAAAATCGCACAAAACCGGTGGGCCGCTGCCCGGGCAAAAAGGCCCCGATTCAACCGCCTTGATAGTCCCAAATTGCCCTTCTTATTTCTTCAGGCGACGATTTGCCCCCCTCCGGGTTCCTCTCACGACCCGTCCGTCGCCCCACTTCCATACCCACCCAGGCGAGGTACCCCCTGCAGCCAAACGCATCCCAGGAGCGTGCTTCAGGGGGTGGGGGAGGATCCACCCCCTCTCAAAACCGGTGTGCGCAAAATTGCCGATTTTTGCGAAATCGCGCAAAACCGGTGTGCAGCTCCCACCTAAGGCGGGGTCCCTCTCTGCAGCCAAGACACACCCCGGAGCGTGCTTCAGGGGGCGGGGGAGGCCCCACCTCCACTCGAAACCGGTGTGCGCAAAATCGCCGTTTTTTGCGAAATCGCGCAAGACCGGTGTGCAGCTGCCTGTTCGATGGCGTCCCGATCCATCCCCTTTGATAGTCCTAAATATGACCCATTTCTTTTCTATGCACCGATTCGCACCCCTCCGGGTTCCCCTCACGACCCGTCCACCACCCCATTTCACCCCCACCTAAGGCGGGGTACACTCTGCAGCCAAACGCGTCCCAAGAGCGTGCTTCAGGGGGGCAGGGGAGAGCCCCCCTCAAAACCGGTGTGCGCAAAATCGCCGTTTTTTGCGAAATCGCGCAAGACCGGTGTGCAGCCGCCTGTTCGATAGCGCCCTGATCCGGGCCCCTTGATAGTCCTAAATATGACCCATATACTTATCAGGTGCCAAAATAACGCCCCCTTCAGGCTGATCCCCCAGCTGCCCGACATCCCTCCCGCACCCTTCCGGGAACAGGGGTATGCGGCCGGGCTTTCCTTCCGAAACGCTGTCTGCGGAGGCCCTCCTGGGCAAAAAAAGTGCCCAGACCGGGCGCCAGCCAATGCGTTTTGTGCCGGACAAGAGGGCTGTTCATGCCGGCTGTTATGAACGAAAATACAGGGCCCAGCCCCTTACCCGCCAGCATTCCGTCCAGCTACAGGGGCCGTCCTGCGTCGCTTTCCGAGGGCCTGCATGCCGGGTTTTTAGAAAAAAAGGAACGCCCGGCCGCACAGACCGGGCGTTTTCAGCCGTCTAAAATCGGGGCAAAATCAGGTGCTTGCCAGCACACTGCGGCGGATTTCCAGCAGGATCAGAACCAGGCTGACCCCCAGCAGAATGTGCCCGATCCCGGCCATACCGGAGATCGCAGCGCTCATGCCGGAGGAAAGGGACAGGCCCAGAACCTGGGTCACACCCCGTACCAGGAACATCAGAGCGGCCAGATTCAGGCCCGCATGGTACGCCGCCAGCACCCGGCCGGTGTGTTTGCCGGTGAAAGCAAAGGTTTTTTCCAGCAAAAGCAGCAGCAGGAAGAACACCATGCCCAGCACGAAGTAGTGGGTATGGACCACACCCAGGGCGGTCTTGCCGGGAAAGCCGTTAAATTTGGTGAATTCCCGGTAAAATACCCCACCGGCCAGGGCGAAAATTGTGTACAGCAGAGCCGAATTTATGTAGCGTTTCATGGTTTTTTCTCCTTTACACTTCCTGTTTCATGGCCGAATAGCCGATCAGAACGGTCCAGACGTAGGCGCAGGTTTTGGGGATCATGAGCATGCCGATCAGGGGAATGGTGTCCGCCCACAGCACAACCGGGATGTAAAAACCGAAGCTCAGCACAATGGTCAGCCACATCCAGCGGAACGCCTTGTCGCCGTGTTCCTTGGCGCTGCGGAAGAACAGCACAATGATCACAAGGCCCAGCAGAGCGAAGGGGATGTTGCGCCAGATGCCCCAGGACAGGGGCGCATCGGCGCTGAGCCACTGGCTCTGCGGCAGCATGCAAAGGGCAATCCGCACCCCCGCCAGCAGGTAAATAGCAGCGGTAAGGCCGTTTTTCCCCTGAACGGCATACCGTTTGCGCCACACATAGTACAGCAAAATATAGAAAACAGTCATGGTAACCGAGGTGATCCACTTGCCGAGACCCAGGGCCACGGTGTAGTTTTCCAGGCCGGTGGTGCACAATGCCAGAGCGCGGGGAACCAGGTGGAACGAGTCGCCCGCACCCAGTACCACGGCCATCCAGCCGAACAGACGGAACTGCGCCTGGCCTTTGCTGCCGCGGATCATCAGGATCCCGATGGTGATAACGGAAATCAAATAAACAGCGTCAAACAGGGTTTCTACAATAGCTTGCATCTCTCAAAATTCTCCTTTTCAACGTATATTCTGAACTGTGGCGGCGGCTCGTACCGCCTTTCCATAGTTGCATCCGAACAAGAGCCCCGCCAGCAGGAGGGAAGCCCCCAGACCGGAGTAAAAGAAGGCGATAAACCGCCCCGGCGCCAGCCCGCTCGCCCGCAGCCCGATCCCGCCGGCCATCATGACCGCCATAACGGCAAAGGCCTTGGCGTCAAAGAATTTTAGGAAAAACTGGGGTTCTGAATCCGGATATGCCTGGATCCGGGCGGTGTGTTTTTGGACCAGTTTCCCGAAGATAAACCGCTGAAACGCGGCAAAAACCAGCACCGACAGCAGGATATTGACCGCGGACAGGTAGGCCGGATAGGTTTCCAGCCCGATCCGCAGGATGTTGAAACCCGCCGCGCTCCATACCAGACAGGCGATCAGCAGCAGGGTATTGCGCTTGACCTTCATAGGATGCCTCCCTTGTGAACATTGTTCAGTTTGAGCTCTGAAAAAATCCCACAGCGCTGTGTGGGAATGGGGTCAATACAGGGTCCGCCGCACGATTTCCAGTACGGTAGAGGGGTCGTAGTCCTGCCGGAGCAGGGCGGAAAGCATCAGGGAAAACAGCGTATCGGCGAACTTTTCGGCGGTAAACCGGTCGGTAAAAGCGCCCGGCCGGATCCGGCTGTCCCGTTCCAGAACAGCGCGCAGGCCGGTCAGAATATGCTGCCAGGTCTGCTGCATCCGCTGCTTGCCGTCGGGTTTGTCCTCCTTCATGAAGCCCAGGGAATGGAGGGTGAAAAAACCGGGATACTGCCGGCAGCCGTATTCCATCCGCTGGTACATCCAGGTGATGCAGGCTTCGGTATCCCCGAACACGTTGCCCTCCTCCGGACGGTGGAAAATCTCGCACCAGACGCTTTCCACCGCCGCGCTTACCAGCGCGGATTTGGAGTCGAAGTAGTTGTAGATGGAGCCCACCGACACCCCGCAGGCCGCTGCCACGGTGCGGATATTGACCGCCGTCCAGCCCTTCCGGCGGATCAGGTCCCGGCTGGTTTCCAGGATTTGCTCTTTGGATGTTACCACGGTATTCATTAGCATTCACCTCAACTTGAACAATGTTCATTATAGGGATCCTTGCCCCGTCTGTCAAGAGAAACGGCGGATTTTTCGGATGATTTTCCCGGGAAATCCATTTCTGTATATGCTATAATAGAGGTAATCTGTGCGGAACAAAACCGCGAAATCCGGAAAGGTGAGAAAATTATGCTTGCTCGCAAAAAGATCGTGATCATGGGGGATTCCATCTCCGACTGCGGCCGTGCAAAGCCGGTAGGGGAAGGGCTGTTCGGTGCGCTGGGCCGGGGATATGTCAGCCTGTTTGACGCGCTGGCCCAGGTGGATCATCCGGAATGGGGGCTCCGGGTGGTGAATATGGGGATCGACGGGAACACGTCCCGGGATCTGCTGGCCCGCTGGGAAACGGATGTAAATGCCCAGAACCCGGATATTGTGGCCGTTCTGATCGGCATTAACGATGTCTGGCGGCAGTTTGACAGCCCGTTCCAGCCGGAATCCCATGTTTTGCCCGAAGAATATGCCGCCAACCTGCGCAAAATTGCCGCGCAGCAGGCGGAGCATCCCTACCGGCTGGTATTCCTTTCGCCCTTCTTCCTGGAACCCAATTGCCAGGATTCCATGCGCGCCCGCATGGACGAATACGGTGCCATCATGCGCACCGTTGCCCGGGAAAACGGGATTCCTTTTGTGGATCTGCAGCAGGCATTTGCCGCGCTGCTGCAGAACTTCTATTCGGGATACCTGACCTGGGACCGGGTGCATCCCAATGAGGTCGGCCAGCTGGTGATTGCCCGCCAGCTGATGCGGGCGGTGGAACCGCTGCTGGGCTGAAGCCGGCCGCCGGTTTGTGCAGGCGCACTATACTTGTCTTTGTCAAGTTTTAATGCTATGATAAAAGCACCGAGTCTTGTAAAGGAAGTGTAAAGCGTGGCGCGCAACTACGAGATGGATATGACCAGCGGACCGCTGCTGGGCAAGATCCTGGCATTTTCGTTTCCTCTGATGTGTTCGGGCGTTCTGCAGCTGCTGTTCAATGCGGCGGATATTATCGTGGTGGGGCGGTATGCCGGGCACACGGCGCTGGCGGCAGTAGGGTCCACTTCTTCGCTGATCAACCTGCTGGTAAACCTGTTTGTGGGCCTTTCGGTGGGCGCCAATGTGCTCATTGCCCGCAGCTACGGCGCCGGCCGGATGGAGGCGGTGCACAAGGGCGTTCATACGGCGATGCTTACCGCGCTGATGGGCGGAATTGCGCTGATTTTTGTGGGTCTGGCCGCTTCCCGTCCCATGCTGAACCTGATGGGCACGCCGGATGACGTTATTGACCAGGCGGCGCTGTACCTGCGCATCTATTTTGTGGGCACGCCCAGCCTGCTGGTGTACAATTTCGGCGCAGCCATCCTGCGGGCGGTAGGGGATACCCGGCGCCCGCTCTACTTTCTCACCCTGGCCGGGGTGTTGAATGTGATACTGAACCTGGTGTTCGTGATCGTGTTCTCCATGGGAGTCGCGGGCGTGGCGCTGGCCACCATCCTGTCCCAGACCCTGTCTGCCTGGCTTATTGTGCTCTGCCTGATGCACAATACCGGCGCGTTCCAGCTGGTTTTGCAGGAACTGCACATCGACAGGGAACAGTTTCAGGAGATCCTGCGCATCGGCGTACCGGCCGGGATCCAGGGCATGGTGTTCAGCCTCTCCAACGTGGTGATCCAGTCCTCGGTGAACAGTTTTGGTTCCGCCGTAATGGCCGGCAATACCGCCGCTTCCAATATCGAGGGCTTTGTGTACACCTGCATGAATGCGGTGTCCCAGACCTCCATGAGTTTTGTAAGCCAGAACGTAGGGGCCAAGCGGTTTGCCCGGGTGGATCAGGTGGTTTTGCGGTGCATGCTGCTGTCCGCCGGTGTGGGCATTTTTCTGGGCAGCAGCGCCTACCTGCTGGGCCGCTGGCTGCTGGGTATCTACACCCCGGAACCGCAGGTTATCACCTATGGTCTGTACCGGATGAGCGTGGTCTGCACCACCTATTTCCTCTGCGGCTGGATGGACTGCCTTGCCTGCAGCGTGCGGGGACTGGGTTCCTCCATGCTGCCCATGATCGTATCCATTCTGGGCGCCTGCGTACTGCGCATTATCTGGGTCATGACCCTTTTCCAGTGGGAACGCACCCAGCTGTGTCTGTACCTTTCGTACCCGGTATCCTGGGCGATCACGGCTGCTGTGCACCTGATCTGCTTCCTGATTCTGGGCCGGAAGGTCCGTACAGCACAGCCCGCCGCCGCGTAAATTGCGCTGAAACCGTAGCGAAAGAGCCTGCCGCTTGCAAGCGGCAGGCTCTTTTTGACGGATTTACACCCCAAGGGGCGTGTAGCCGAGCTGGTTTTGAATCCGTTCCCGCACCAGCTGAATGAACCGATCCGGCGCTTTGACCTCCAGCACCGGGCCGAAGGACAGTACGCGGATGAGCAGTTCGGTTTCATCGTCCCGGTCGTACCGGATCCGGATCTCGTATTCTCCCTCGCTTTTCCGGCGTGTTTCCTTCTCAAAATGGGAGAAATGCAGCAAAACCCGTTCCAGCCCGTTGCGTTCATCATGCAGCATCAGAACCAGTTCTTCGGTGTGCGTCTGCGGCGGAGAAAAAGCGGCCGGCGGGTACGCCTCCAGCAGTGTACAGGAAGAAACGCGGCCCAGATTGATCCAGTTTACCGCGTGTTTTCCGGATGCCAGAAGCCGGAATTTGTCATCCTTGGCGGAATATTCCAGCCGGTGGGGGATACATACAAACGAGTGGTGCGTGCCGTTCTTGCCCCGGAACGAAATGCGCAGTTTTCTTCTTTCCCGGATTGCCTGCAGCACGGTGCGAAAGCAGGCAATGTATACCGGGTCCTCGTACGGATCGCCGTCTGCATAGCGGTCAAAGGGCACAAATACGTCCGGAGAATACAGCGGCTGTACGTCCTCCAGCCCGCTGGCATCCACATCAAACAGCGCAATCCGGGGATCGGCAAGCAGCGCTTTCAGCCAGCGTTTTTCCAGCAATGTGAGCGGCATGGTGGGTTTGTGCCGCAAAACAGACCGCCTGCTGTCGTCCAGCAGCGGCCATTCGCCCGTCTGCAGAGCTCGGGGGATGGTCAGCGTACTTTCGGAGAACCCCTTTTCCCGCACAAGGGCCGTCAGCCGGGCCTGGGTCAGCGGCGCATCAGCCGCTTCGGTCAATATGGCGGCCACTACCCGGAAATAACTGCCGTATATCTCACTGAACAGCATCGCCGCCACCTCCGTAAAGTTCCGCCATCCGCTTCAGATCCTGCTGAAACTGATCCGTAACCGCCGGGTTGCTGCATTTCAGTTCCAGAATCCGGCCGGTAAAGGTGCGCAGCCAGGGCAGCATTTCCGAAGCGTCGTATACATCCGCCGTAAACCGGCAGGTCTGCTCATCCAGCATCTCCACCCTGCCGTGCCGTTTTTCCCGCCGGAGCCGCCGGGGGATAAATTCCTCACCGGGGCTGTACCGGATCGTCATTTCCAGGTGATCCAGCCGCCTTTCAATCCCGGTGGATACGCCCCAGAGGTGCCTGTCGAACCGTTTTTGCAGGGCAAGGTAGGTATCAAACTGCTTTTCCGGTTCTCCCTGCCGGATCTGCCGGATACTGTCCAGACGGAAAAACACCATGCGCCGCCCCCGGTAGTGGTATCCCAGAAGGTATTGACGGCCGGACTGGGTGCTGCGATAGATTTTGAGCGGGCAGACGGTACGCTGGTATTCCTTTTTGCCCCGCAGGCTCTGCAAGGTCAGCTCCACCGCCCGCCGTTCGTCAATGGCCAGCAGCAGTTCGCACAGGATATCGCTGTCCAGCGCATGGAGAATGTAGTGGTGTTTGAAGCGGAACCCATCAAACGGTTCGCCCAGCGCATCCGTGAGGAACGAGCCGATCACACCCAAAGGATCCTCCTCTGAGAAAAACGCCAGCGCATCTTTCCAGGAATCCAGCACCGGATGCACGCTGTCCGTCCGGCGGTAAAGCACCTCACGGCCGCTCTTTTCGGCGCGCAGCAGCCCCAGGCTTTCGTATTCTTTCAGCTTTTTGCGCACCGTGGATTCATCCAGGGCAAAAGCGTCCGGAAACCGCGAAAGGTATGCCGTACAGATACGGTCGGTTATCTCGCCCGCGGAAAGCGCACAGCCGTCCGCCAAAATGTCCAGGATATAGAAATGCAGCGTTATGTCCTTGCCGGTAAAGCTTTTGGCCTTGAACGCCTTGTGCAGGGGATTGTGCGGAATATGCCGGCTGTCCACCGAGAGAAATACGGTTTTTCCGCCGGCATCCTGGTGAAAGGACATATGCTCGCCCAGCCAGCTTTCCACGCGCCGCCGCTCGTTATCGTAGCTGCGGACGCTCTTTTCGGTATATTCCTCCCGGCTTTTGAATCCGTACACATAAAATTCGCGCATATAGCTGCGGATACGCGCAAAATTCTTGATCAGTTCACGGTAAGCCACGCCTTTCACCTCCTGTCTGCCGCCATTGTATCACAAAAAGCGGGAGGATAAAAGAATGCCCTTTTTGCAATTTATTTAGATATTTGTAAAATTAGAATTGACATTTTTATTTTGCAGATATATAATCAGGGTAAGAAAAACGCAAATATCCGGACAAAAAGGAGGTTGTAAAACCATGGGCACCAAAACAGACGCGCTGCACAGCTATCTGAAGGCGCAGAACGCCTTGTACCGTCAGCAGGCCCAAACGCTGCTGGCGGATGATCGGGGCGATGAGTCTCACTTTGAAACCATACGGGCCAATATTTTCGAAATCTTTGATACGGTACTTTCGGCGGGAGAAAAAGCCTGTGCCGGGGATCCGGACAGAATCCGGCAGTTCTTTTCCCGGAAGCTGGAGCAGATTCCCGCCAGCTGGTCGGCCTCCTATGAGCAGGCCCGCCAGCACGGCGATACCGAGACCATGCAGGTCGAGAGAATCAAGCTGGAAGCCGCCCGTACCATAGCCAGAACGGCTGACCAGATCTGGAGGGAGTAACATGACCGAAACCGAAGCCATCCGGCTGTTCAAGTGCCTGTCGGACAAATCGAGGGTTCAGATTCTGAAATCCCTGGCGATCGAGGATATGTACGTGGAGCGGCTGGCGGAACGGCTGGGTATAACGGCAGCCACCGTGTCGTTCCATCTGAAAAAGCTGACCGAAGCGGGGGCTGTGACCTCCCACAAAAGCCAGTACTATACCATGTACTCACTGAATCGCGGGCTCTTTGCCGTCAGTCTGCTGGACATTCTGCAGGAAGAATCGGACGAAGCGGACCTGCTGGCACAGCGGGACGCGGAATACCGGCAAAAGGTAATCGACGCCTTTTTCGTATACGGGAAGCTGAAAGCCATTCCCGCCCAGCAGAAAAAGAGGCGGATTGTCCTGGAGGTTATTGCCGGCGCTTTCGAGTTTGGCCGTACGTACACGGAGCGGGAGGTCAATCTCCAAATTGCCGATTTTCACGACGATTTCTGCACAATCCGCCGGGATCTTGTGACAGAAGGGTTCCTGACCCGCGATGAAACCGGCTACCGGCGGGTTATGCTTTCGCATCCGGAAAGCTGACAGCGCCTTACAAGGGCCAAATACCAACGGGGCGGGAATGGCGCTTTTGCAGCGTCATTCCCGCCCCGTTTTCATAGCATCAGCAGCATAGCCGAACTCCAGATCCCGGCTATTCCCAGGCAAAGGCCTGTAAGGGTAAGCCGCAGGATCGGCATTACGCGATTCTTTGGTGCGCCTTTGATCCCGTTCGGATTCACGCAGGCAAACAGGATTGCCAGGAAACTGGCCCACAGGCATATAAGCGGAACCAGGCAGCTCAGCCAGCCCAAAGCAACGGACGCCCAGCCCAATATCCGGGCCCCGGTAAAACGCGGATACGCCGGCGGGCAGGGCGGGTCCTCGGTGTAGTCATCGCGGATCGGAAAGAATTGCACAGCAGACAGCGCAAACCCTTCCTTATCCGGTGGGGAAGAGGCAGAACCGGCTGCCGGCGCCGGCGGCAGCATTCTGTAGGTCAACCACATATGGGCCGTCAACAATCCCAGCAGCGGCGCCGATATCCAGCTCAGCAGAACGATCGAGGGGGATTCGGCAACGCTCCCGGCCCAAATCAGCAGCAGGACGGCGCACAGCATAATCAGAGCGGTGCGGGCCCATAACTGCGAGCGTTTGATCTGCATAGCATCACTCCATTTCTTCCAGTCGGTCCAGCGCTGCAGAAAGCTCCCTGCGCGCCTTTTCGATGGCCCGCCGGTCCCGCTGTGCCAGCACCTGCTCAAACCAGGTCAGCAGCCGGTCAACCTCCTGACGCACCGCGCCGTGGGTTTCCTGATACAGCTGTTCGCCGCGGAACAGCAGCAAGCGGTTGGGTTCCTCCTCCCGGGGCGGGATCTTGAGATACTGCAGTTCTTTCAGCCGTGCCTGTACCTCTTCCTCGGATAGTACACGGCTGCCGTTCTGAATCACTTTCCGGTGTTTCTGGCCGGTGGAATTTACGAGAACCTCCACCTCCAGCAGGGAATTGATGTCGTAGGTAAAGGTCACCTCTACCGATTCGGCTCCCGCCTTGTTGGGCGGAACCGGGATGGTCAGCTCTCCCAGCGGCAGGTTATCCCGCGCCAGGCGGCTTTCTCCCTGCAGCACCACGATGCGGACTTCCGCTTGCTGGTCATGAACCGTGTAGAACCGCTGGGTACGGCTGACCGGAATTACCGTGTTGCGCTCAATAATCGGGGCATAGTGCCCGTCCTCCCGGAATACCCCGTTGTAAGCGGAAACCTCCACGCCAAGGCTGAACGGGCATACATCGGTCAGAATTACCTCGTGCAGCTCGGCCCGGCGCTCCTTGATTGCAGCCGCCAGCGCCGCTCCCTGCGCAATCGCCTGATCCGGATCCACCCCGCCGAGCGGCTCCCGGCCAAACAGTTTGCGGCAGAAACCGCGCACAATCGGGCTCTTGGACGCACCGCCCACCAGCAGAATCCCGTCAATTTCGTCCGCCGAAATTCCCGCATCCCGCAGGCTGCGCTCCACCGGTTTCCGGATACGCTGCAGCAGCGGCTGGCAGGCTTCCTCGTAGTCCTTACGGCTGATGGCCGCCGAGTAGGTCTGTCCGTTCACCTCGCAGGTCACAATGGAAAGAAGCCCTTCCGAAAGCGCCAGCTTGCCCAGTTCCGCCTGCCGGTATACCCGGAAGGCATCGGCAGGGGAGAGCGTTTGCAGATCCAGCCCCGCGCGTCCGGCAAACAGTTCCGCCAGCGTGCGGGTAAAGTCTTCGCCGCCCAGAAAGTTGTCACCGGCAATGGCATGAACTTCAAAAATGTTTTGAAAGCGTTCCAGAATGGAAACATCCAGCGTACCGCCGCCCAGGTCAAACACCAGATACCGGCCATCTTTACCCCGATCGCACAGCCCGTAGGCAATGGCGGCTGCCGTAGGTTCATTCACGATCCGTTCCACGCGGAAACCGGCCATTTCTCCGGCCAGGCGGGTAGCCCGCCGCTGCTGATCATTGAAATACGCAGGCACGCTGATAACCGCTTCCTCCACCGGCTGCCCCAGAAAGGCTTCGGCATCCTCTTTCAGGCTGCGCAGTACCAGGCTGGAGAGTTCCTCCGCACGGAATACCCGTCCGCCCAGCCGGAACTCCTTGCCGGTACCCATGCTGCGCTTGAATATCGAAGCCGTATCCAACGGATACAGCCCGGCCCGCGCCTGGGCGGTACGCCCTACATAGACCGTACCGGTTTCATCCACACTGACCACGGAAGGGGTCAGCAGTTCGCCCAGCCGGTTGGGGATCAGCTGCGCGTTCTGCCCATCCACCCAGGCAATCAGGCTGTTGGTTGTGCCCAAATCAATTCCTACAATCATCGCGTTTTGCCCATCTTCTTTCTGATGCGTTTTTCCCAGTCCCGAAAATCGACCTCATCCGGATACCGTGCGCCCCATGTCCGGCATAGTTCCGCCGCTTCTTCCAGCTGTCCCGTTTGCTCCAGCAGCAGCGCCCGCAGGGCGGCGGCATCCTTACATTCCGGGTATACGCAGGATGCACAGAGGGGGCTGGTTTCCGCCTGTTCCAGCGCTGCGGCCGCCTCATCCGGCCGTCCCGCCGCAATCAGCAAAGCAGCCTGTC
This sequence comes from uncultured Gemmiger sp., assembly GCA_944386225.1. GTDB lineage: Bacteria > Bacillota > Clostridia > Oscillospirales > Ruminococcaceae > Gemmiger_A. The sequence continues at coordinate 29,727 of CALXAH010000018.1, read as the reverse complement.
GGGTATAGAACATTGCTTTGTTGTACCAGCTGCGGTTTCGTTCCAGCAGTTCCAGCCCGCGCCCGGCCGTTTCTTTTGCCCCGGTCGGATCATTGGCCCAGAGCTGACATTTTGCCAGCTGTTCCGGCAGATCATCCTCGCCGGGAAGATCCTGCGCCAGCTGGCGGAACAGCCGTATTGCCTCCGGGTATCGCCCCAGGGCCGCGTACAGATCCCCCAGCTTCATGCAGCAGTCCCGGCTGCTCTGGGCACCGCGCCGCAAAACCCGCAGGGCCATCCAGTCCCGGCCCGTCTGCCGCAGCAGCGCCGCCTGTTCCTGCAGGTAAACCGGTTCCAACGGGCAGGCAAGCCGCCGCCACTCCCGCAGCGCCTTCCGGGCACGGTCAAACTGACCGGCCTGGGCCCATAGCCGAGCCAGCTGCAGGCAGTCATCGTATCGGTATTCCGTTTTCACGTTATGCTGCAGCAGTTCCGCCGCGCCATCCCAGTCACCCCGGCGGCGCAGCAGCAACGCCAGGCGCTGCCGCATCAGCACCCGGTCCCGGGCTCGGGGAATCGGCAGGGAAAGTGCCGCCCGATAGGTGGATTCCGCCTGCATATAGTGCTTTTGCAGCAGGTGCAGTTCCGCCAGATTAGCCAGAAACGCCGGGCAGCGAGGCGCCAGTTCCAGCGCACGCCCCAGTTGGGTTTCCGCCTCTCCAAAGCGTTCCAGCTCCTGCAGGCAAAGGCCCAGCAGGTTATGAATGGCCGCGCTTTCCCGGTTCTTCAGATGCTGTTTGTAAGCCTGGGCCGCCCCGGCGTAGTCTTTCTGGTAGAACTGCAGCAGACGTCCCAGTGTTTCAAATGCGGAATCACGCCGGGGTGCCAGTGCGCAAAGGCGGCGGCAGGCTGCAATCGCTTCTTTTGTCTTGCCGCAGCGGCGCAGAAGATCCACCTGCAGATCCAGCAGACTGGTGCTGCCCGGATCCGCCCGCAGCCCTTCTTCCACAAGATTCAGCAATTCCGCTGTATTCAGGCTGTTGTACTGCAGGCAGACGAGCCGGAAGAAAACCTCCCCGGCAAAATCCGGCGGATCCTCCCGGCGGCAGACCGGCAGAAGCGCCTGATAGTGTTTCAGCGCCGCCTCACTGCGCCGTTCGTGATTGGCAAGCTGACCCTGGCAGAACGACATAACCGGCCCGGTCACCTTGGCTTCCTCCAGCTGGGTAAGCAGCTTTTTGGCATCCTCCCACTGGTTGGCCAGCATCAGGATCCGGCATTGGTATAAAAGGCAACCTGCATCCCGGCTGCCTGCCAGCTCCATGGTTTTTCCAAAAGCGTCATAGGCCTCCTGAAGGCGCCGCATACGGAAAAGCGTCTCGCCGCACAAAAACGTACCGGCCGGATCTTCCGGCATCCGTTCACGGTACTGCCCGGCTGCCCTGAGCGCTTCGTCCAGCCGGTTTGCGCGCAGGCAGAACTGTGCCATCAGCTTGCGGCATTCCGCATCCTGGGGCCACTGGCGGCAGATTTCCTCCAGCAGCGCCATCGCTTTGCCTTGTTGCCCCAGAGAAAACAGGGAACAGGCCTGCAGCCGCATGGACTCCGCCAGCCGCACGGTATCCACCGGCTCCCGCTGCCGCAAAGCCAGCTCCCAGACGCGCAGATGTGCCAACGCGTTCTTCCACTCATGTCTGGCCAGTTTCACCTTCGACGCAAGGTTTTCAAATTCCAGCGTTCCGGCCAGTTCGGCGGGCAGAGCCTCCACCATTTCGTCTGCTTTGTCCGCCTTGTGCAGCTGATGGTAGCACCAGGCCAGTTCGATGGCGGTTTCCGTGTCTTCGGGATGGGATGCATACTGCTGTTCCAGTTCCGGCAGCAGTTCCTGATTCAGCTTGTTCAGCGCCTCCAGTACGACCCGGTTATCCGGCAGCGCCCTTACCAGTTCCAGGTACAGGGATTTGGCTTCCCGCCTGCGGCCGCTGCGGCTCAGGCAAAGGGCCAGATCAAACTTTGCCTGGGCCAGATGCGGGACTGCATCCAATATCTGCCGCAGAATGCGCTCCGTCTTTTCGTAATCTTCCCGCTGGGCTGCCAGCTGCGCGTCCACCAGCATGGTCTGCACATCGCCTGGCATTCGGGCCAGCACTGCGTCCACCAGTTCCTGCGCCTGATCCAGCTGACCGTGCAGCCGGGCCAGGCGGGCACGGCACAAGTCGGTATAGGGATGGTGAACGCCGCAGGAATCCATCTGCTCCAGCAGGGTCTGCGCCTGATCCTCCCGCCCATCCGCCAGCGCACGGAAGCACCGGGAACAGGTGCGCAGATAGGCATCACAATCCGCTCCATCCTCGCATTCCAGCGGCTCATAGGGAACCTGCTCTCTGTAGGCAATGCCCGGAAGCACTACGTTGTCGATAAAAGCAGGCGGAAAAAGCCCCCGCAGTTCGGATGCGTTCTGCCGCAGGGAAAACGTTTCTTCCAGCAGCTGCCAGACCGCATGGGGCAAAAAGTAATGTACGGCCAGGTAACGGAGCAGCCGGTCCCGGGCCTGTACGCGGTTTGCCGGGCGCCGGCAGTATTCCTCGTTCAAAAGCCGCTGCCATTCCGCTGTATCCCGGCGGCGATGTATATCCCGGTATACTTCATCCACCTGGGCAACCCAGCGATCTGCTTCATTCAGCGTACCGTTGTCGGCCGCTGCCGCCTGCTTGGCCAGCGCCAGAGCCTGCTCATAAGCGGCGCGCAGCTGCTTGAACGCTTCCGGATCATCTTCCGGGTTTGCGCCGGACAGACGGGAACGATAGGCCGCCGTAATGGCCGCCTTGTCCGCAGTTGGATCAATGCCAAGTATTTTCCAGATATTCATGGGACACCTCGCTGCCCGGGGCCGTACATGTTGGCCCGCCCGGCCCTCTGTGCTGTATTGTATTATTATAGCACAGAAAAACGGGCGCAGAAATACGCCGGGAACAACGGCGGCACCGTTACCTGTTCAACAGCCAGCAGATTCCCCGCGCCGTCCGCTCTGCCGCATGGTCAAAGTGGTTTCCCGCATTCAGCTGAAATGTTGTTTCAGTTCCTCTTGCTTTATAAAACGCTTCGATCTCTTCCGTGTTTTGCCGCACGGTTTGCAGCATCGGATTCCGGGTCTTGCTTTCTTTGTCACCCAGGGAAAAATATAGGCAGTCCGGCCAGCGCTTTGGTTCGTGTGTGGCTATGTATTCCTTCATTCCCGGAAACCACAGCGAGCCGGACATACTTCCCACTCGGGAAAATTTGTCCGTCCGGTAGATGGCATACAAGGCAAAGAGACCCGCCAGCGAGTAGCCCGCGATTGCGCGCCAGCCGGGTACCGCATGGATCTTCTTTTCTGTTACCGGAACAATCTCCTCTGTCAGGATCTGCAGATATTCATCCGCGCCTCCCGTGCAGGGTTCGCCGTTCTTGAAGGCTGGCGGGCTGTTCCAGGGGGCCATATCGTGGTTCCAGTCCAGATTGCTGATCGCTACCAAGGTAAACGGAGGACAGCCAAGGGCCTGCGCCGCTTCCCATACCGCTTGCCCTTCACCGGCAAAGGTATTGAGGTAAATCGCCGGCGCCTCCGGCTTACTGCCCGGAAATACGGATATTTGTTTGCTGCCTGCTTCCAGGTCGATCATGGGAGAGATCCCTCACTTTCTGCGCAAAATCCCCGGTAAACGGCTGGATATGCCTGTTCCCGGGGATGGATCGGTATTTTGTACAGGGGATTTGCGGCTGTTCCGGTTATCCGCAAACCGCTGAGAATAAAGCAAACCCCCGAAAACAGCTTGATTGAGCCATTTTCAGGGGTCATCATGGAGCTGGAAACGTGACTTGAACACGCGACCTGCTGATTACGAATCAGCTGCTCTACCGGCTGAGCTATTCCAGCAAAGGCAAGTCCATCAGGACAGCACATCTATTTTAACGAAAAAAACAGCCCGCGTCAAGTACCAGAGCAAAAAAACGGAGAATGTCCGTCAGTCCAGGCTGAAATCCTCCGGCGAAAACTCCGGCAGTTTCGGCTGGCGGCGGGGAATCCGCCGCAGCGGATCATATACATATTTGCGGCACTGATAGTAAGGGGAAACCGCTCCGCGGAAATTGCACAGGATCATCTTTTCGTCAGCAGTCCGGCGGCCATGCTGGCAATACTCACAGGCGGGGGAAATGGTAGCGCCGTACAGCGAATTTCTGCGGAACATGGGCAGTTCTCCTTTCAATTTGCGTTTCTATTATACCCATCACCGCCGGCATTGTAAAGACAGTTCCGGTACTATACCGTCCCTCTCTGGCACCGCCCGGCGCCTGCTTTCTGCAGGCGGTATGCCACAAGGCAGCACAAAGCGAACAGTGCCAGCGCCGCATCCGGCCGCGCGCGAGTAGAAAGCAGCAGCACAGGCCCTACCGGCAGAACCGCCTGCGCCGCCAGATCCGGCATCAGGCGAAGTGCCAGATGCAGCATTCCAAGGCTTACCGGCAGATGAAGCAACCTCGTGACAAACAGGGGGTTCAGAGACACGCTTTCCGGCAAAAGGGTGCGAAGCTGCAGAAAAACAGAACCACTCAGCAAGCTCAGGGCTGCACAGCAGCCATAAATCGCTGTGTTTCCGGGCAGGCGGGACGCTTCCAGACAGCCGCTGGTCACCTCCAGCAGCATTGCACCCAGGACGGAAATACGTTCATCCAGGCGGAAAACGGGTGCAGCCGTCTGATACAGGCAGCGGAACAGCACGACCGTACCGCAAATCGCCAGCATCGCCTGCGCGGATTGCAGAATTGTTCCGGCAAGCCCGCTTTTCTCTTTGCCGTCCGGTGCCGCAGGCGGACAAGAGGCGCGGCGGGAGATTGGCAGCCGTAAAAAGCGTGCCGCCGCAAATCCGCAGATAAGACTGGCCGCCGTCTGGCAGGCTACCAGCACCCACCCGATAACCGGCGAGCCCAGCATAAGCATGCCTACGCTGTTCACTACAAAACCCGGGCCAGAACCGGCACAAGCTACCAGCAGTGCCTGCGCCTGCTCGTCCTGGATCAGATTTTGCTGCCGCAGGCGGGCCACGCATCTGCCCGCCGGAGCAAAACCGCCCAGCAGCCCCATTAAGAGCGCCGTACCGGCAGAGGGCGAGGAAATCCCCAGCAGCCGCAGATAAGGAAGAAAACCCTGCCCCAGAACCCCCGCTGCCGGGCAGTCCACCACCATCTGGCAGACAATCAGGAAAGGGAACAACGCAGGAATCAGCTGTTCCGCACAGCAGCGCAGCCCTTCCTGTGCGCCCTGAACCACCTGCTGGGGAAACAGCAGCATCAGCCCCAGCAGCATAACAGCGGCCGCACTCTCCAGCGCATGGCCCAAACGACAGCGGTTCATAATCCGATCGCCTCCCTCCATATATATAGTAGCGGCGCGCCCGATGGGATAGAACCTGCGCGTGCGATTCTTTCGTAAGGGGGCGGCTGAATGAGCAAAAAAGACCGCAGCCGACAGATTTCCAACCATGTGCCGACCGGATTTTACCTCCGGCCTCGCCTTCACTTCACATTTCCCGGCGAACTGGAGGTCGAAAACTGTAAAGGCATACTGCTTTGCACCAGTCAAATGATTCGTCTGGACCTGGGCAGACGGGCCGTACTCGTTCGCGGCGACGAGCTGCGCCTGCTCTCGGCGCAAAAGCGTTTACTGCGTATCTGCGGCCAGATCTTTTCCATCGAATTCTCATCCGGGGAGGAGGTTTCCGTACCATGAAAGCCGGGACACGTCGTTTGCCGCTCCGTTCCGTGGTACGCATCCGTGCTGTGGGCGGACGCTATGAAAAGTTCTTGAGTGATTGCCTGGATCGCGGGATTCCGCTTTCTCAGATAGAACCGATAGAGGAAGGTGTGCAACTGACCGTTCCGGCCCGCTCCTATCGGCACCTCCATCGTTTAGCCCGCCGCAATCGTACCCGGCTGCGTATAGAGCAGCGCAGCGGCGTATGGTTCCGGCTCCGGTTGCTGTGGGGGCGATGGGGTCTGGCTGTAGGGGCGGCAGCCTTCGCCGCCCTGCTTTGGGCTTTGCAGAATCTCATCTGGACGGTGGAATATTCCGGCATAAGCCTGGCGGCGCAGCAAACCGCGGCGGAAATCCTCTATGACGCGGGGCTCTGTTCCGGCGTATGGGTCACGCCGGAATTGCTCGAAAAAGGCGAACAAGCCCTGCTGCAGTGGAAAGAGGTAAGCTGGGCAGCCCTGAATTTCCATCAAGGCCGCCTTATGGTGGAGGCCGCACCCGCGCTGGACACACTGTCTGTCGAGTCCAACGATCCGGTGGATCTTATCGCCGCGGCGGATGGGGTAATTCTGTCGGTAAACGCCCAGGAAGGATTCGTATGCAAAACAGAGGGGCAGACGGTCGCCAAAGGGGACGTGCTTATTACCGCACATCAGCCCGACCGGAATCAGACCGTGCGCACAGCCCACCCGAAAGGAGAGGTAATTGCACGGGTCGAGCAAACTTTTACCTGTGAACAACCACTCCGGTATCAGGTGGATGCCCCTTCCGGCGACCTGAAAAGCCAATATACTTTACAGTCCTTTTGGGGTGCCTGGACACCGTTTGAGAAGGATTTTCCGGAAACCGGAGAGCAAAAAGTCTATCATCGGCCGGTTTCGGTGGCGGGATTTGCCCTGCCCGCCACCCTTACGGAAACACTGTGGATAGATCACAGCGCACAATGGATGGAACTGGATGCCGACAGTGCCCGGGAGTTTGCCCGTTACGCCTGTATGAGCGCACTGTATACGCAATATCCCGGTGCGCAGATCCGCACCAGCACAGAAAAAGAGACCTGGAGTGACCAACTGTTGTCCTATTCGGTCACGGTATGTTTTGACGCAAATATAGCCCGTGCTGCAGACGTGGAAGAACCATAAAAAATTTTGTGTAAGATTTACAATTCCATATCAACAATTTTGTGCTATAATATAGTGGAAAATTAAGTGATGGAAAGGGAAACTATGGCAGAAAAGCTGATTGATCTGGATAGCATTGAATTGGCGGTGGCGGTGTTCGGTAATTGTGATCAGAACATCCGTCTGCTGGAAAGTGAACTGGGCGTGACGGCGGTGTGCCGCGGCGCGCAGCTCAAGCTGACCGGCGAGAGCGACGCGGTTACCGCGGCGGGCCGCGCTATCGACGGGATGCTGACCCTGCTGGAGAATCATACACCGCTGGAAGAACAGACTGTACGCTACTGCATCAGTCTGGCCCGGTCGGGGGAAGCCGCCCGTGTACAGGAGCTGACCGACGGGTTTGTGGCCATTACAGCCAAGGGCCGCCCGGTACGCCCGAAAACCCTGGGCCAGAAAGAATATCTGAAAGCCATTGCGGAAAACTCGATCACCTTCGGAATCGGGCCTGCCGGCACCGGCAAGACCTACCTGGCAGTGGCGATGGCCGTCAAAGCCTTCAAGGCCAAAGAGGTAGAACGCATTATCCTGACCCGCCCGGCGGTGGAAGCAGGGGAGAAGCTGGGATTTCTGCCCGGCGATCTGCAGACCAAGGTGGATCCTTACCTGCGCCCGCTGTACGACGGATTATACGATATGCTGGGACCGGATACCTTCCAGAAGCTGCTGGAAAAGCAGACCATTGAGGTGGCGCCGCTGGCCTATATGCGGGGCCGCACGCTGGATGATGCGTTTATTATTCTGGACGAGGCCCAGAATACCAGCCCGGAACAGATGAAGATGTTCCTTACCCGTATGGGCGCCGGCAGCAAAGTAGTGGTTACCGGTGATGTAACCCAGATCGACCTGCCGGACAAAAGCCGCAGTGGTCTGGTGGACGCGCTGCAGGTACTGCGTGGGATCGAGGGGATTGCCCAGATCCGATTCAGTGAAAAGGACGTTGTGCGGCACCGGCTGGTGCAGCAGATCGTCCGCGCTTATGACAAGGCGGCGGCCGCACGCGGCCGCAAATAATAAAAGGAGGCAACTAGGATGTCCAACAAGGTGTATATTACCAATGACCAGCACGCAGTTAAGGTCCCGTCCGGGCTGCGTATCCTGATCCGGCGCAGCTGCAACGCTGTGCTGGAGTTCGAGCATTTCGCTGAACCCGCTGAAATCAGTGTTACCTTTGTAGATAACGCCCGCATCGCGGAACTGAACAGCCAGTATCGCAACAAGCCCATGCCCACGGACGTGCTCAGTTTCCCTCTGGGCGAGAACGGCGTGTATGATCATAATCAGGACACCGGTGCCGCCATGCTGGGCGACATCGTGATCTCGATGGAAAAAGCCATGGAACAGGCCCAGTTGTATGGTCATCCTCTGCAGCGGGAGGTCGCATTCCTTGTGGTGCACTCCATGCTGCACCTGCTGGGGTACGACCATGAGCAGGGCGGCCTGGAAGCGGTTCGCATGCGGGAAAAGGAAGAGGCCGTGCTGATCCAGCTGGGTCTGCCCCGCACCGTATCCTATACGGCGGACGAGGTCTGATGCGCCGCTTTCTTCGCGGGTTTCGTTATGCCTGGGCAGGTATCACTGCCGCCGTGCGCACCGAGCGTAATTTCCGGTTCCATCTTTGTGCTGCTGTCTACGTGCTCTGGTTCAGCCGATACTACTCCTTTACAAGGGTGGAGTACGCTCTGCTGGCACTTTGTATCGGCGGCGTCATGGCGCTGGAACTGGTTAATTCCGCGGTGGAACGGGCGGTAGACAAACCGGATGTTGCCCACTGGCGGGCGGCGGGTTCAGCCAAAGACATGGCGGCCGGGGCAGTGCTGGTATTCAGCATGGCGGCGGCTGTTGTAGGCTTGTGCCTGTTTGGAGACTGGAATGTAATTTGCCGGATCGCCAGGCTGTACGCAGGCAATCCGCCCGCAGCGGCGGGTCTGCTGCTTTCGGCTGTGCTGGCGGTTTTGTTTATCCGCGGCCGGAAGCCCAAGGATATTTAAGAGAGAATAAAACACGCGCGCTTTACCGGCGCGCCGGGAGGAAACAGTTTGCAGGAACAGACTTCTTCGGTATTTGTGGCCCTGGTGGGCCGCCCCAACGTGGGTAAATCCAGCCTGACCAATCGCCTGGTAGGGGAAAAGGTGGCGATCGTAACCTCCAAGCCCCAGACCACCCGTACCCGTATCACCGGCATCGTGACCAAAGGCCCGGTTCAGTACGTTCTGCTGGATACCCCCGGTATCCACAAGCCCCGCACCAAGCTGGGGGAACGGATGAGCAAAACGGCTACCGACTCCATTGCCGATGTGGATGTGACCCTGATGCTTTTTGAGCCTTACGGGGAGTTCACCGAGTCGGAACTGGCGCTGGTGGAGGGGATCCGGGCTTCTCACGGGCCTGCGCTGGCGGTCATCAATAAAACTGACACCCTGAAAGCCCCGCAGGACGCAGAAATCCGCGCCCGCCAGCTGGAGCAGCTTGGCATCTTTGATAAGGTGCTGACCGTTTCGGTGCTGGCTGACGAGGGCTGCGACGCACTGCTGGAGGAACTGTGTGCCTACGCGGTACCCGGCCCCCACTATTTCCCGGATGATGCCTATACCGATATGCCGGAAAAGGCGCTGGTGAGCGAAGTAATCCGGGAGAAGATGCTGCTGAACCTGCGGGATGAAATTCCCCACGGCATCGCGGTCACGGTGGAGCGGTTCAAAGAGCGCACCGACAAAAACATCATCGACATCGACGTAAACATCTACTGTGAGCGCAAAAGCCACAAGGGGATGGTTATCGGCAAAGGCGGGCAGATGCTGAAAAAGATCGCCAGCCAGGCCCGGGCAGACTGCGAAGAGTTTTTGGGCGCCAAGGTCAATCTGCAGTGCTGGGTCAAGGTCAAGGATGACTGGCGGGACAGCGATTTTCTGCTCAATGATTTCGGATTCCGCCAGCCCTGATAAATCCACGCACGCCAGGAAGGGGGAGGATGCTATGCAGCTGGTCACACCGGGCCTTGTTCTTCGCGAGGTCAAGGTAGGGGAGGCGGATCGCATCCTCACCGTCCTGACCCCGGAGCACGGGGTTCTTTCCTGTACGGCCAAAGGCAGCCTGCGGCTGAAAAGCAAACTTTTCAGCGCCTGCGGGCTGTTTTGTTATTCCGAATTCACCCTGTTTGCCGGGCGCACCCTCTATACAGTCGACGATGCTCAGATCAAAAACGTTTTCCATGGCCTGGCCAACCGGCTGGATGCCATGGCGCTGGCCATGTATATGGCGGAGGTCACCTTGATGCTGTCTCCCTCCGGCAAGGAAGGGGAGACCTTGCTGCGGCTGATGCTCAACAGCCTGTATCTGCTCAGCGAGAAAAAGGCCTCCCCCCGCAAAATCAAGGCAATCTATGAACTGCGCGCCGTAAGCGAAGCCGGCTTTATGCCGAACCTGCTGTGCTGCCGGGAATGCGGCAAATACCAGGGCGGCCTTTTCTGCTTTGATTTAAGTGCCAGCGACCTTCTCTGTGAGGACTGTGCCGCCAAACAGGGGCTTGTCCCGAACCTGGATGAAGCCGCGCTGACCGCTTTGCGGCATATTATTCTGGTGGAAGACCGGCGGGTCTTTGGTTATACCATCCCACCGGACAGCCAGCGTCTGCTGAACGCCGTGGCGGAGCAATACGCCTGCCGTCAGCTGGACAAAACACCCAAAACATTGGAATTTCTACAAACCGTGCTGGAATAATCCAGTTCGGTTCGCCCCATTCAGTGAGGAAAATCTATGGATACTGCCTATTATAAAACGTTGGAACTGGACAAGATCCGCAGCCGCGCTGCGGGTTTCACCGTCTGCAAGGAAGCGGCGGCCCGCCTGCTTGCGCAGCAGCCCTGGACCGACCCGGACGAGGTTCGGTTTGCCCTGTCCCAGACGGACGCAATCAACAGCCTGCTGCTGAAGAACGGCAGCCCCCGTTTCGGCGGGGTAGAGGGCGCCGACAAGGCCGTGCAGCGCGCGGTCAAGGGCGGTCTGCTTTCTATGGGCGAACTTCTGCTGGTGGCAGGCGCCCTGCGCAATTTCCAGAACCTGTCCCAGTGGTATACCATGACCGAGCACGGCATGCTTTCGGTGGATGATCTTTTCTACGCCCTGAGCCCCCAGCCCGGCCTGGAAAAAGCGATTACCGACGCAATTTTGTCGCCGGAAGAGATGGCGGACACCGCCAGTCATACCTTGTTTGATATCCGGCGCAAGATCCGTGCCACCGAAAATTCCATCCGGGACAAGCTGGATGCGCTGGTTAAATCCTCCGCCACCTCCAAGTATCTGCAGGAAGCCGTGGTTTCGCTGCGCAACGGACGCTTTGTTGTGCCGGTCAAGGCCGAACACCGGAGCGAGGTAGGGGGCGTCATTCACGACGTATCCTCCACCGGCGCTACCGTTTTTGTGGAGCCCACCGCTGTTGTAGAGGCCAACGCCAAGATCCTGCAGCTGCGCAGCCAGGAGCAGGCCGAAATCGACCGCATCCTGGCAGCCTTTACCGATCAGGTAGCGGCTCTGGATCCGCTGTTCAGTTACAGCTACAGCGCCATGCTGGATATTGATGTATTGCTTGCCAAGGCCCGCTTGGCCCTGGAGCAGAAAGCCTGGTGCCCACATGTGACTTCGGGCCGGGGCTTTTCGCTGCTCAAGGCCCGGCATCCGCTGATTGATCCGGCCAAAGTGGTTCCCATTGATGTGTCTTTGGGGCAGGAGTACGATACCCTGGTGGTTACCGGCCCCAACACCGGCGGCAAAACGGTTACCCTGAAAACAGCGGGGTTGCTCTGTGCCATGGCACAGCACGGATATCTGATCCCGGCCCACGAAAACAGCACCGTTTGTGTGTTCCAGGAGTACCTGGTGGATATCGGTGACGAACAGAGCATCGAGCAGAGCCTGTCCACCTTCTCCGGTCATATGAAGAAGATCACCAACATTCTGGAACTGGCCGGCCCGGGTACTCTGGTACTGCTGGACGAGCTGGGCGCCGGTACCGACCCCGCCGAAGGTGCGGCACTGGCTGTAAGCATCATCGAGCGGCTGCGTAAGCTGGGGGCACTGGTTATGGCCACCACCCACTATGCGGAAATCAAGGTCTTTGCCCTGGAAACACCGGGCGTAGTCAACGCAAGCTGCGAATTTGACGTGGACAGTCTGCGTCCCACCTACAAACTGAGCGTGGGCGTTCCCGGCAAGTCCAATGCGTTCCTGATCAGCGAAAAGCTGGGGATTCCCGCCGAGGTAATCGAAGCGGCAAAGAAACACCTTTCCAGCGATGACCGCCGCCTGGACAGCGTACTGGCTCAGCTGGACGACCTGAAGCTGCAGCTGAAAGCCGGGCAGGATGAAATTGAACGTTTGAAATACGAGGCGGAGCATCAGCTGGAATCCGCCCAGAAGAAGAAGGAAGCCTTGATCCGCCAAGGCGAACAGGAGCTGGAAGCTGCCCGCGAGAAGGCCCGGCAGATGGCGCAGCAGGTGCAAAGCGAGGCATATGCCCTTACCGACGAACTGCGCAAGCTGCAAAAGGACGAAAAAACCTCCGCCGCGCAGCGTGCCGCCCGCGCCCGTGAAATTGCCCGCCGTGATACCGAAAAGCTGTTTGGAAAGACCGATGTGGTGCATAATGTCGTCCGTGAGTTTGTGCCGCTCAAGAGCGTAAAGATCGGCGACGAAGTTGTTATCGCCGAACTGGATCAGACCGCCACCGTCATGAGCCTGCCGGACAAAAGCGGCATGGTGGAGGTACGCGCCGGTATCCTTAAAACCAAGGTTCCGCTGTCCGGTTTGAAAGCCCCGGACAAGTTCAAAAAAGCGCCGGCTAAACCCGCCTCCGGCCGGCCCGCCCCCGCCCGCAAAGGCGGTGTTACGGTGGAGCGCGGCCAGCGAAACGCTTCCATGGAGATCAACCTGCTTGGTATGACGGTGGATGAGGCCTTGATGGAAACCGACCAGTTCCTGGATCATGCGGTGATGAATGGTCAAACCATGGTTTACCTGATCCACGGAAAGGGAACCGGTGCGTTGCGCACGGCAATTCACGAGCATCTGCGCCGCCACAAAAACGTGAAAAGCTTCCGCCTGGGCCGATACGGTGAGGGCGAAGCCGGTGTAACAGTAGTAGAATTGAAGTGATTACAAGCAAAAATGAGCTCTCGCGCCGCAACGCGCAAGAGCTCATTTTTTGCTTGTACAGGAATTTTACTCCTTAGGCATCAGGGGAGGAGTGAGCCGAAACGCTTCACGATGGGTAGTCAGAAGCCCTTCCCGTTGCAGTTTTCCCAATTCCGCGGAAAGAGCGCTGCGATCCACCCCCAGATAATCCGCCAATTGCTGGCGGTCAAACGGAATCCGGAAGGTAGCGCTTTTATGAAGAAGTGCCTGATCGGAAAGATAGGCGAGAACACGTCCTCGTATAGATCGATGCGCTGTATATAAGGCGCGGCGGGACAGATTCAGGTTTTTTCCCGCAATGCCTCGAAGCAGGTTGCGAAGCAAGATTTCCTGCGCCGGATCATTTGGAGAACTCTGGCGCAACAGGTGAGCCGGGTTCAGCAGCAGAACACGGCTGTCTGCTGCCGCCACCACGCTCACCAAAATTGTAGTATACCAAACCGGGAAATGCAAATCTGTTTTTATATGACGTCAGCAAGCAGGGAAGTGCAGCTTGAAGAACGAAACATCATTGTCATCTTTGCGGCTTGGAGTCTTTCTGTGACAATGCGTAATTCAATAATCCGATCAAGCATTATCCAATCAATACACGTTTTGTACTCCCGTTGTATGGCTGGGACTTTTTGCATCGCCGACCAAGCTCTCAGCAGACGTGAATCACTTTTCACGCTGACATGCCAAAAATCCGAAAACGCTACCTTGCAGAAAATTGGCGTTCGGATTTTTGGCATTATTTTTGAAACGCTTGGCAACCGCAGAGGGAAGAGAAGGGCCTGCATATCCATCCCCGAAAAAATCCATAATATTTCGCTAAATGTAAATTTAGCGAAATATAGGGGAGCGAAAAGCCGGTTTTGGGGTCAAAAATCCCCTTTGGGCCTATCCAGAGTGCTTACCGGAGTCTGTGTGCCTTATCGGCGCCTTATACGTTTTTGATGCAATACATTGGCATTTGTTTGCACCCATAAAGTATGCTACAATAACAATCAGATTACCAAAGGAGTTCTTCAGCTTATGAGTACCTATATCGATCCGGCACATCCCAACCGGCATGATCCTTACACGGACATTCCGGACGTCGTGATTCGCTATTTGAAATATCTGGAAACCATCCTGAATCGTTCCCCGCGTACTGTCAATGCTTATTATATTGACCTGCGAGGTTTCTTTCGTTTTCTTCTGGGCTTCCGTACCCGCACGGATACGCCCTGGAATGAGCTGGACGTTCACGAGCTGGATCTGGCCTTTGTAAGAGCCATCACGCAGGAAGAAATCTATGAGTACCTGTATTATCTGACCAACGAGTGCGCCAATAAACCGGCCGCCCGGGCACGGAAGCTGGCGGCCGTCAAAGGATTGTTCCGATATCTTGTCCGCAAAGAAAATCTGCTTGCCTATGACCCCGCCGAGGATATTTCCACCCCCAGCATCAAACGGGCCCTGCCCAAATACTTATCCTTAGAAGAAAGCCTGGAATTGTTAAATAATATACAAAGTGATTTTTTTGAACGTGACTATTGCATCATTACCTTGTTTCTGAACTGCGGGATGCGTCTTACTGAACTGGTAACCATTGATCTTTCCGATTTCAAAGAAGATACCATCCGCATTGTCGGCAAAGGCAACAAGGAGCGGCTTGTTTACCTGAACAACGCCTGCAAAGAAGCACTCAGACGTTACTGCGATGCCCGGGCCGCACTGCCAAATCTCACTGATAAAAAGGCTTTGTTTGTATCCGCGCGTACGGGCAAACGCCTGTCCAACCGGCGGGTTGAACAGATTGTGGAGCGCTGCCTGAAAACTGCCGGTCTCAGCGGACGCGGATATTCGCCTCATAAACTCCGGCACACGGCAGCAACCTTAATGTATCGTCACGGCAATGTGGACATGCTGGCACTTAAGGAAATCCTGGGTCACGAGCATGTTTCCACTACAGAAATCTACACCCATATCAACACCCAGCAACTGAAAGACGCGGTAAACTCTTCTCCCCTTTCGCGGATAAAAGCCGCGGCTGTGCGCCGGTCAGATAAAGAGTTTCCCGAACATCAGGAAGAAAGCGACCTGGAGGAGCGCAGCAGCGACACCGAGAGCCCCGAAGGTGAGGAAACGTAACCAGAAGCGTTTAACGCTGGGGCGCAGCGCGGGAGACCCTGCTGCCAAACAGTTTTGACGCAAAAGCCGGGACATACGCAGCGCCTCAGCGGCAAATTGCAGCTGGAATCCGATAGATAAAAGCCCCGGAAGCCAGAACACAAGCGTGTAAAGCAGTATGCCCTGCCACATCGATTGAGTGCAAAGCAGGGTTATATAGGCACTCTCCCAAAGGCCGCGAAGGAAAATCAGGCCCAGCACCAGCGGACTTCCAAACGCGCACATACCGGCAAGCAGCAGAGCCAGAAGTATCCCCATATAGCCAAGAAATCCTGCGCTGAACAGCATATCAGAGCTGACCTGCGTACCGCTTTGCGCAAGATTCCGCCCATACAGCGTAAGAAACGGCGTCAGCTGCGGGAGGGTCTGGACTGCTGCAATTCCGCATCCAAGCCCTAACAGGTACAGAACACCGACAAGTCCATTTCCTCTGCGGGTTCGGGCAGTTTTCGTCTGACTGCCAGGGCGGATATTCCGTTCTTTTTCAGGTGTTGCCGCCTGCACATGAGCTTTTTCTGCAGGCGGCGTCAGCAATACCGGTGACGGCGAAACGTTTGTCATCCGGTTCGTCGGATTGATTTGCGGCGGTTTATCCGTATTGGAAACAGGTGACGCAGACGGCGGGCATCGATAGGTCCACATAGCTTGTACCTCTTTGACTTTTTGAAACAGTATATGTGCGCCAGGACGGGAATAGTCTAAAAAAGCAGCCGACAACTGCCGGCTATACGGACGCATGCCGGCGGGATTCCCCGCCGCCCACGCCCAGTACACCGCCTAAACCGCCGAAAGCAAACAGGCAGACCAGTTTCCAGACGGCAACCGTGGTAAATTCCGTTTGGCCGTTCAGCACGGCAGCAGCCGCAAACAGAACAAAATACAATGCGCCACACCCGAGGCCGATCCAGAGGCCGCCCTGCCGGATATGTTTTGCCGCGGTAAATGCGGTTACGGCGGCTCCCAGCCCCGCACAGCAAATAGCCGCCGCCGGCGCTGCATAATCAGGAAAATCCACCCGGCAGTATACCCAGGCACAGGCGAGCATGGCCAGCCCCGCGCAGACGAATCCCTGTATGGCCGCCAGCACCAGACGAAGCGGCAGATTGACCGGCGCTGCGCCGCCGGTATGCAGTCCTTTGGAAATCTGTGTTTTTGCCATAAAAAAGCACCTCCCCGTATACCAAACGGTATGCGGGGAGGTGCTTTTTTATGCACGTATAACTGCTTACTTGTTCTCGGAACCAGCGTCCATATCCAGCTTGTTCACAGAGCCAATGGCAGTGCGGCGGAAACGGATCTTAACACGGTCGCTGCCGGTCTCCAGCACGAAGGTGTCCTCTTTCAGGGCAACAACACGGCCCACGATGCCGCCGATGGTGGTTACCTCATCGCCAATCTCGATGGAGTTGCGCATTTCCGTTTCTTTCTTCTGCTGCTTTTTCTGAGAACGGTACATGAAAAAGAACATACCGCCCAGGATCACCAGCATAAATACGATTTGAAGCATCTCAGGGGTCATGGTCAACAATCTCCTTACATCTGTACTATATGGGTCCAACACAGTATTACAATTATATCGGTTTTACGCGATGATTGCAAGTCCAAACCCGAAATCAGATCCGTGTATCCAACAGGGTCACATACCGGTCATGGAACTGAGCAAAGGTTCCATTGTCCAGTTCCTCCCGGATGCGCTCCATCAGGTGGTTGTAGAAATACAGGTTGTGCATAACCGCCAGCCGCATGCCCAGCATCTCGTCCGCCTTGAACAGATGGCGCAGGTACGCGCGGGTAAAGGTGCGGCATACCGGGCAATCGCACTCCGGATCGATCGGCTGCTCATCCTTCTGGTATTTCAGATTCTTAATGTTGATGATGCCGCTCCAGGTGTTCAGGTGTCCGTGGCGGGCATTGCGGCTGGGCATCACGCAGTCAAACAGATCCACACCGCGGCTTACAGCCTCGATGATGTTGCCTGGCGTCCCCACCCCCATCAGGTACCGGATCTTGTTCTTGGGCATATGGGGCTCCACCGCGGAAATCACCCGGTACATTTCTTCCGTGGGTTCTCCAACCGCCAGCCCGCCGATGGCGTAACCGTCCAGATCCAGTTCCGCAATCTGCTTCATGTGCTCAATACGCAGGTCGTCAAAGGTGCATCCCTGGTTAATGCCAAACAGCAGCTGGTGCGGGTTCACTGCTTTGCCTTCCTTTTTCAGCCGGGCCATTTCCGCTTTGCAGCGAGCCAGCCAGCGCACCGTGCGTTCACAGGAAGCCTTGGAGTAGGCATACTCTGCCGGGTTCTCCACACACTCGTCAAACGCCATGGCAATGGTGGAACCCAGATTGGCCTGGATCTGCATACTTTCTTCGGGGCCCATGAAGATGCGATGCCCATCCAGATGGGACTGGAAGGTCACACCTTCCTCGGTGATCTTGCGCAGCTTGGACAGGCTGAACACCTGAAATCCGCCGCTGTCGGTCAGGATAGGGCCATCCCAACGGGTCATCTTATGCAGACCGCCCAGCTCAGCCACAATCTTATCGCCGGGGCGCAGATGCAGATGGTAGGTATTGCAGAGCATAACCTGACAGCGGATATCTTTCAGATCCAGCGCAGAAAGCCCGCCTTTAATGGCCGCAGCCGTGGCCACATTCATAAATGCGGGGGTCTGCACCGTACCATGTACGGTTTCAAATTGCCCGCGGCGTGCATTGTGTTCCTGTTTGAGTAAGGTGTACGGCAAGGGTGTGTCCATCCTTTCTGTTTGTACTCTCTTAAAGAATCAGCATGGCATCGCCAAAACTGAAGAAACGGTATTTTTCCTCTACAGCGACCTTATAGGCATGCATGGTGTTTTCATAGCCGCAGAAGCCCGCCACCAGCATAATCAGGGTGCTTTCGGGCAGGTGGAAGTTGGTGATCAGGCCGTCAACGCAGCGGAACGGTTTGCCCGGATACAGAAAAATATCCGTATCACCGCAGCAGGCGCGGATCTCGCCATACTTTTCGGCCACCGCCTCCAGCGTCCGGCAGCTGGTGGTGCCTACCGCGATGACCCGGCCGCCGTTCGCCTTGGTGCGGCGGATCGCCTCCGCGTTTTCCTCGCTGACGCTGTACCATTCGCTGTGCATTACATGGTCAAGGATGTCATCCTCCTTGACAGGACGGAAGGTACCCAGCCCCACATGCAGCGTGACCTGCGTAACACCCACGCCCATCTTCTGCAGGGTATCCAGCAGTTCCGGCGTAAAATGCAGCCCGGCCGTAGGAGCGGCGGCGCTTCCCAGTTCCTTGGCGTAAACCGTCTGGTACTGGCTCTGATCCTCCAGCTGTTTGGTGATATAGGGCGGCAGCGGCATCCGGCCGAACTGATCCAGCTTTTCGTACAATGTGGCCGTATCATAGCTGAACTCCACCCGTTTGTTGCCGTCCGGCAGGGTCTGCAGGATACGTGCCGTCAGCGAGCCGTCACCGAAATGGATCACGGCACCCTCTTTCAGGCGTTTACCGGGCTTGGCCAGGCACTCCCACTCATCCCCTTTTACCTGGTGCAGCAAAAGCAGTTCACAGACAGCGCCGGTGTCCTTGGAACCGATCAGACGGGCAGGCAAAACCTTGGAATTGTTCACCACCAGCAGGTCGCCGGCATGTAATAGGTCAGGAAGGTCACAAAACACCCGATGCTCAATATGACCGTCCTGCCGCCCCAGCACCATCAGCCGGGCTGCATCCCGCGGTTCCGCGGGCTCCTGTGCAATCTGCTCAGCAGGCAGATCAAACCAGAAATCTTTTTTCAGCATACTTTTCCTCGCTTTAGATTGACATTTACCGGCTGACAATGCTATATTGTTACCAGCACAGAGGTTGCGGCTTGCAAGAGTAGGCCCGTCTGTTCCGGCTGCCAGGCCGCTCATGCAGACCCGCCAAAAGGGCAAGCCGCCGAAGGTGGATGTTCGGCAAGCGTTCGCCTGGGGTCAGTATCGAAAGAGCTGGAACTGTCACGCCGGACAAGGCGTGTTGCGCTGTGTCATGCAATCTAATTTATTATATTGCATAACTTGCCGGTTTTCAAGCCGGCTGTTTTTTTATCCTGAAATATGCTATTGCCGGGCAAAACTCAATTGAGGAAAGGTGTTTGCAGTATGAAAGAGTATCGTGTCGGTGTAGTGGGCGCTACCGGTATGGTGGGACAGCGTTTCGTTTCGCTGCTGGAGAATCACCCCTGGTTCCATCTGGTGGCCGTAGCCGCTTCTCCCCGCTCGGCGGGCAAGACCTACGAGGAAGCGGTGGGCAGCCGCTGGGCTATGCCTACCCCCATGCCTGAGGCCGCAAAGAAGCTGGTCGTGCTGAATGCCGCCGACGTGGAGGCCGTTGCCTCTCAGGTGGATTTTGTATTCTGTGCGGTGGATATGAAGAAGGATGAGATCCGCGCCCTGGAGGAAGCCTACGCCCGTGCCGAGTGCCCGGTGGTATCCAACAACAGCGCCAACCGGTTCACCCCGGATGTTCCGATGGTTGTGCCGGAGATCAATGCCGATCATCTGGAGATCATCCCGGCCCAGCGCCGCCGTCTGGGCACTAAGCGCGGCTTTATCGCTGTCAAGAGCAACTGCTCGCTGCAGAGCTATGTGCCCGCCATGCACCCCCTGATGGAGGAATTCTGCGTTACCAAGGCACTGGTCTGCACCTACCAGGCTATTTCCGGCGCCGGCAAAACCTTTGCCACCTGGCCGGAGATGGTGGATAACTGCATCCCCTACATCGGCGGCGAGGAAGAAAAGAGCGAGCAGGAACCCCTCAAGCTGTGGGGCCACATTGAGGGCGACCGGATTGTTTCCGCCACCAGCCCCGCCATTACGGCCCAGTGCCTGCGCATCCCGGTATCCGACGGCCATATGGCGGCTGTGTTCCTGAGCTTTGCCAACAAGCCCACCAAGGAACAGATTCTGGAAAAGTGGGCGAAGTTTGCCGGCCCCGCGCAGGAGCTGAATCTGCCCAGCGCCCCCAAGCAGTTCCTGCATTATTTTGAGGAGGCCGATCGTCCGCAGACCCGCCTTGACCGGGACACCGAAAAGGGCATGGCCGTCTGCATCGGCCGCCTGCGTGAGGATACCCAGTACGACTACAAGTTTGTCTGCCTCTCCCACAACACGCTTCGCGGCGCTGCCGGCGGCGGGGTCCTTCTGGCCGAACTGCTGGCCGCCAAGGGATATTTTGACTGACAGGAGGTCTGTGCATGAAGCCCACTATCTTTACCGGCTCTGCCGTGGCGATCATCACCCCGATGCATCCGGACGGAAGTGTGAACTATGAGGAATTCGACCGTATCCTGAACCATCAGATCGAAAACAGCACCGATGCCATCGTGGTTTGCGGCACCACCGGCGAAGCGTCCACCATGCCGGACGCGGAACATCTTTCTGTGATCGAGCGGGCTGTCCAGACGGTGAATCACCGGGTTCCGGTGATTGCCGGTACCGGGTCCAACGATACTCCCCATGCGGTCAGCCTTTCCTGCGCGGCCCGGGATCTGGGTGTCGATGCCCTGCTGCTGGTGACCCCTTACTACAACAAGACCAGCCAGCGCGGACTTGTACGGCACTTCAACACCATTATCGACGCTGCCGGTCTGCCGGCTATTCTGTACAGTGTGGCCTCCCGTACCGGCGTGAACATTGCGCCCGAGACGGTAAAGGAACTGGCTAAGAACCCGTTGGTATGCGGTATCAAGGAAGCCAGCGGCAACATTGCCCAGGTAGCCCAGATTGCCGCGGACTGCGGCGACGAAATCGCCCTGTATTCCGGCAACGATGACCAGATTGTTCCCCTGCTGTCGTTGGGCGGCAAGGGTGTTATCTCGGTGCTGGCCAATGTGGCCCCTCAGAAGACCCACGACATCTGCCGCCTCTGGTTTGAAGGCAAGGTGCGGGAATCTGCACAGCTGCAGCTGGCCATGCTGCCTTTGATTCACGCGCTGTTCTGCGATGTAAACCCCATACCGGTCAAGGCGGCCATGAATCTGCTGGGCTGGAACGCCGGAAGCTGTCGGATGCCCCTGATTGATCTGGACGAGGCACAGACCGCCCGGGTACGCACCGAACTGCAGAAAGCCGGTTTGCTGTAACCAAACTGTAAAAGTAAGCCCGGGCACGTTGCAAATGCGGCGGGCCCGGGCTATACTTATATTATGCGGTGATCCGGCAATTTTCGGAAATATTCTCCGTTTCTTCTGCCGTTCGCCCCCGTTCGTTAACCCACCAGATAAAAGGACGTGAACCATGAAGCAGATTATTATCCAAGGTATCCGCGGCAAGATGGGCCGGGCTCTGTGTGAGCGCATTGAAGGCCGTCAGGACTGCCGCGTTCTGGCTGGTATTGACCTGTCCGCCGGGCAGGAAGGCACCATCCCCGTTGTATCTTCTCCTGATGAACTGCCCGCCGGCGGTGACGTAGTAATCGATTTCTCCGCGCCGGAAGCCTCCATGCGGCTGCTGGACTATTGCACGGCGCATTCTCTCCCCTGCGTACTCTGCACCACCGGATTTTCCGAGGAGCAGAAAGAGCGGATCCGTCAGGTATCCGAGCAGGTAGCTGTATTCCAGAGCGCCAATATGTCGCTGGGCATCAATCTGCTGGCGGAGCTGGCCTGCCGTGCGGCCAAGAAATTGGGCCTGGATTACGACATCGAGATTATCGAAAAACACCATCACAACAAGGTGGATGCCCCCAGCGGCACGGCTCTGCTGCTGGCAGACGCTATCAATGCTGCAGTGGATGAACCCTACACCTACGTATACGACCGGCATGCCGTGCGCAAGGCCCGGGATGTACACGAAATGGGGCTGCACGCGGTGCGCGGCGGCAGCATCGTAGGCGAACACGAGGTTCTGTTCTGTGGTCAGGATGAGGTCATTACCCTGTCGCACAGCGCGGCCTCCCGCGGTGTATTCGCCAATGGCGCCATCAATGCGGCGCTGTTCCTGTGCGGCAAACCGGCCGGTTTGTACACGATGCGCGATCTTCTGGAGGACTGATCCATGCTGAAAAACAAGCTGCTGGCCCTTCTGCTGGGCGCTGTTCTGCTGTTTGGCTGCTCCGGCGTAAAGCTTGAACTGCCTGCTGCCGTACAGCCTGACCCAACGCCCGCGCCTACAGCAGAGCCCACACCCGAACCCACACCACAGGTAACAACCCTGCGTTTTTCCGCAACCGGTGATAACCTGATCCACCAGGGTATCTATAAGCAGGCAAACCGCCGTGCAGGCGGTGAGGGATATGATTTCTCCTATTGCTACGAAAATGTACGGGATTTCTATGCGGACTTTGACATCAACTGGATTAACCAGGAGACCTTGATCAACGACCGGTACGAGCCCGCCACCTATCCCTGTTTCTCCACACCCGGCCAGATGGCCCGGGATCTCTACGATGTGGGGTTCCGGGTATTCAGCATCTCCAACAACCACACCTATGACAAGGGCGCCGGCGGCATCGAAGCAACGCTGGAGTTCTGGGATACCATGCCGGATGATACCGTAGTCTGCGGCCTGTACCGGGGTCAGGAAGACTACTCCAACATCACCCTGCAGACGGTAAACGGCGTAACCATCGCCTATCTGGCGTACACAGAGCACACCAACGGCATCCCCACCCCTTCCGGTGCAGTGGCAAATGTGATTTACACCAGCGAACTGGATGTGATTGAAAGCCAGATTACCCAGGCGGCCCAGCTGGCCGATCTGGTGGTGGTAAGCAATCACTGGGGTGTAGAAGGCAGCCACACCATCACCGATGCACAGCGTAACCTCGCTCAGCAAATGGTGGACTGGGGTGCGGATGTGATCATCGGCACCCATCCCCATGTGGTGCAGGATGCCCAGTGGCTTACCGCGGCGGATGGCCGTCAGTGTTTTGTTGCCTATTCCCTGGGCAACTATCTGAACGCGCAGTCCACCATGGACACTATGATCGGGGCTGTGCTGGACTTCACCATTCAGAAAACCACCCAGCCGGACGGAACCAGTGAGACGGTGATCCAATCCCCTGTTCTGCATCCGGTTGTCAACCATTACGATGCCAATTACGGCAACATTCGTCTGTACTGGTTCCGGGACTATACCGACGAGTTGGCATCTCAGCATGGCGTGCGTGCCAAATACCCGGAGTTCAGCCGAAGCTACATATCCAGTGTCCTGACCAATACCATCAGCGAAGAATTTCTGGATATGGCCTGAATATTCTGAGAGGAGCGATCGAAAGTATGTATGGCGTTTCCAAGATCACAAGTCAGCCTGATGTAATGCTGGTAACCTTCCCCGCGGCTGAGTACTCCGCCCGGAGTGCAGCCAACCATCTGGACGCTTTTGCCCAAAACGGTGTGGTGGTGGACATGATCTGCCAGAGCGCCCCCCGCGGCACCCGGTTCGATCTGAGTTTTACCACTTCCGGAGACGCTTTCACCGCAGTGATGCAGGTCATCACCAAGCTGGCGCCGGATAAACAGCAGGCTCCGTTAATCAGCCGCGGTTACAGCAAGCTGAACCTGTTCGGTGAAGAAATGGTAACCTGCTGCGGGGTTGCCGCCCGTGCATTGAGCGCACTGGCAGATGAGAATATCGAAGTTGCGCTGATTACCACCAGTGATCTGGATATTTCCTTACTGGTGCGGGAAGAGAACGAAGATGTGGCGCTGGCCGCCCTGCACAAGGCGTTCTGCGTTGACTGATCGGGTTCCAACATGGGCCGGGCTGTTTTCAGGCAGCCCGGCCTTTTGTGTATCGAAACCATCTCTCTATAGATTTCAGCTATGGAGCACCATGCAAAACAGGTATTGGCCTTTTGGGGCAGACCGTATTATACTGGATTCGGGCAAACATGTTCCTGTACAGGGAGGGATTCATTTGAAGATCGTGGAACATCAGTCGTTTGATGAAGAACGCGCGCTGTACGGAAGCCGCGATATATTGGTGCAAAATTGCCGTTTTGAGGGCCCGGCTGACGGGGAAAGCGCTTTGAAGGAATGCGATTCGATCCGGGTAGAAAACTGCGCATTTCATCTTCGATATCCGCTCTGGCATGACCGGGGCGCTGTCATCGAGAATTGCGAAATGAGTGAAACCTGCCGCGCGGCACTCTGGTATTCAGAAAATGTGGAAATCCGCCACTCGCAGTTGCATGGTATCAAAGCATTGCGCGAGTGCCGCTCGGTAACGCTTACAGACTGCGATGTCCTCTCGCCGGAATTCGGTTGGTCTACAGAGGATCTTCAGATAGAAAGCTGTCGGATTCAGGGCGAATATTTTCTGCTTCGAGCCAAAAATCTCACTGCTCGGAAGCTGCAGTTCACCGGGAAATACTCGTTTCAGTATGTGGAAAACGCCGTAATCGAAAACAGCGTTCTGGACACCAAGGACGCATTCTGGCATGCAAAGAATGTAGTTATCCGCAACAGCGTTGTACGTGGGGAATATCTTGCCTGGTATTGCAGCAATGTTACCTTTGAGCACTGCCGTATCGAGGGTACGCAACCCTTTTGTTACTGCGAGAATCTGAAACTGATTGATTGCGAAATGATAAATACCGACCTCTGTTTTGAGCGCTCGGATGTACACGCGGAAATCACCACACCAGTAGTAAGCATCAAGAATCCCTGGAGCGGACAAATTTTTGTGCCGGAAGTCGGAGAAATTATACGGGACGATCCCCGCGCCCGCGGAGAAATCATAATCGGAACCGCCAGCCCTTCTCACAAGCCTTTGTCCCCCGCCGGCTGATCCGTTCCCGCAATCTTAATCACTTAAAAAGGAGTTGTTACCCATGAGCAAAACGGTTTGTATCATCTCGGCAAGCCCGCGCACAAACAGCAATTCCGAGCGCCTGGCAGAAGCATTTGCCCAGGGTGCCCGGGAAGCCGGCCATCTGGTGCAGGAGATCCGGCTGCGGGAGCATACATACGGATTCTGTCAGGGATGCCTGGCATGTATCCGAACCGGAACATGCGTACTGAAAGACGATGCCGTACAGATTGCACAGACAATGCACGATGCGGACGTACTGGTTTTCGCCACACCAATTTACTACTACGAGATGTCCGGGCAGCTGAAAACCATGCTGGATCGTGCCAATCCCCTGTACGGATCGGACTATAAGTTCCAGGATGTGTATATGCTTACCGCCGCCGCAGAGAACGAAGCCGGCACCGACTTCCGAGCCGTGCAGGGGCTGGAAGGCTGGATCGCATGTTTTGAGCGCGCCCGGCTGGCGGGCACGGTCTTTGCGGGCGGTGTGAACGAACCCGGCCAGATCGAAGGTCACCCGGCTATTGAGCAGGCATTTGCCATGGGGCGAAACATCTGAATCCAATGCGCTGACAACGCAAAAAGACCCGGCCAATTGGCCGGGTCTTTTTGCGCAATGGTGCCGCTGACCGGGATCGAACCGGTATGATGTTTCCATCGAGGGATTTTAAGTTTTCTCCTTCATCCGGAAGTATGTGCCTGACAGTTCCTTGTCGCGGAAGATAGAGAACGCCGAAAAGCCCGTCAAATCAAGGTTTTTTCCCGTTTCGAACCCACAAAATCCGCTGCTATCAGCATTTTTGTAAATCAATCGGTTTGAGCTTAAAAATGGACATCGGAGGTCAATCGGAGGTCACTGAGCAACCACCTCTCTCCCCTGTTTTCCCTAAAACCCAAATCACCATGCTGTAACAGATGTTATTTATTATAGCGTAGACTTCTGCCATTGACAAGCAATCGAAAATTCATGGAGGTTTCGCTATGAAGAAGGATCGAAAGTATTACTGCCAAAAATTTTCCGCTTATCCCGATGTTGTCACCCTGCCACAATTTTGTGAAATGCTTGGAGGAATTGCCGATGGCACCGCGCGGAAATTAATCCGAAATAATAATGTGCAGCATTTCTGTATCCGGCATACATATTTGATTCCCAAAGTCAGCGTGATTGAATATGTAATGAGTGAACACTATTTAGAATACCAAAGATTATTAAAAGCCCAAATATAATATGCCGCACATTTGCGCCACACGTCTTTGAGCAGATATAATGATGGCGAAGGAGGATTGCACTATGAGGAAACAGAAATTTAAGGTATACCTCACCCCTGCCGAAAACAGCATTGTAATCCAGAGCCTCAATCATCTGCGTAACACCCTGCTGCGGGAAAATCGGGATACCGGCTGCGTGGATGATCTTTTGCTCAAAGTCATGTGCGCCCCTGTCAAGAGAATTTGAAAACTACATATTGCGCCGACTGAATCAAGCCGTTTATTCTTTCCGCAAGAATAGGCGGCTTTTTTCATGCCCTTTTTGCCGCATACATAGCTGTCCGTCTTGCCAACGGACAGCTAAATCTATTAAAAAAGGAGGACATGAAAATGCCGGAACAGAGAAGCCGCCCGAAGGATGGACGTGTCATCGCATTGGCCAATCAAAAAGGCGGAACAGGCAAAACCACCACAACGGTGAATCTGGGCATTGGCTTGGCCCGCCTGGGGCAAAAGGTTCTGCTCATTGATGCAGATCCCCAGGGCGACCTCACCACTTGCCTGGGCTGGCAGGATCAGGACGGCTTGCAGACTACTATCGCCACCATCATGGAGAAAGTGATCCGCGATGAGCCGTTTTCTGTGGACGAGGGCATCCTGCACCACAAAGAGGGTGTTGACCTTATGCCAGCCAACATTGAGCTGTCGGCTATGGAAATGAGCTTGGTAAACGCCATGAGCCGGGAGTTCACGCTGCGAACCTATGTCAACGAAGTCAAGAAGAACTATGACACGGTTCTGATCGACTGTATGCCGTCCCTCGGTATGATTACGATCAATGCGCTGGCGGCGGCAGACAGCGTGATTATCCCGGTGCAGGCCCACTATCTCCCGGCCAAAGGCATGACCCAGCTCATGCGAACCATTGGCAAGGTCAGGCGGCAGATCAACCCGTCCCTCAAAGTGGACGGCGTACTGCTGACCCTTGTGGATGGGCGCACCAATCTGGCCAAGCAGACGGCGGAAACCTTGCGGCAGAGCTACGGGAGTGTTTTGAAAATCTATCGTTCCGAGATTCCCGTTGCAATTAAAGCCGCAGAAATCAGCGCCGCTGGCAGGAGCATCTATGCCTATGACAATGGCAGTAAGGTAGCGCAGGCTTATGCGGAATTTTCAAAGGAGGTGCAGGCGGATGGCGAGAAACAACGCGCTAAACTTCAATCTGCCCTCAGTCGATGACCTCTTTTCCACCGAGGAAAGCCGTGCGGAGGCCAGATTGGAGAAAGTCGTCAACCTGAATCCCTCAGAGATCAGCGATTTCCCCGATCACCCTTTCAAGGTGCGGATGGATGCAGCTATGCAGGAAATGGCGGAGAGCGTCAAGCAGTACGGCGTGTTGGTTCCTGCGCTGGTACGCCCCAAGCAAGGCGGCGGCTATGAAATGGTAGCCGGACACCGCAGGAAAATGGCGGCGGAGCTGGCGCAGCTTCCGGAAATCCCCTGTATTGTGCGAAACCTCACCGATGATGAAGCCACAATCATCATGGTGGATTCCAACCTGCAACGAGAGCAGATTTTGCCCTCGGAAAAGGCATTTGCCTACAAGATGAAGCTGGACGCCATACGGCGACAGCCTGGGACAAGAACAGATTTAACCTCTGTCCCACTGGGACAGAGGTTGGGACAAACATCAAGAGAAGCATTGGCAGATAAATCACCTGATAGCAACACACAAATTCAGAGATATATCCGCCTTACCCACCTTATCCCGGACATTCTGGAATTGGTGGACAATTCCGTTCTGCGAGAGCCGGAAGTGCTGCAAATCGCCATGCGTCCCGCGGTGGAACTGTCCTACCTGCGAAAAGAAGAACAGGCAGACCTGTTTGCCATCATGGATGAAATGGACTGTACACCGTCCCATGCACAGGCAATCAAAATGCGGCAGATGTCCGAAGCCAAGACCGGCGATGAGCGGCTTGCCAAAGATGCCCTTGTCGCCATTATGAAGGAGGAAAAGCCCAATCAAAAAGAACAAATCAAAATTCCGAAAGAGCGGATCAGCAAGTATTTTGCGCCGGGGACGCCCGCGCAGAAGATTGAGGATACCATCGTTCAAGCTCTGGAACTTTACCGCAGACGTCAACGCAGTTTAGAACGATAACCCCCACTCACAAGGGGAAAGTGCGCCCATTTGCCGAGGAACGAATTTTCCGCTCCCCCCTCTCCACACCTCACCCCCCACAAACAGTCTATACAACCTCAAAAAGAAGATATTGGAGCAGCCTGTTTCAAAAAGATACCGGCTGCATTGGCAAAAAGCTGACATGGAGAAAAAGCGGCGTACCACTTCTTTTTTAGACAGTAACCAACAATCATAAGCCGAACGGCAGCACATCAAAAAACGATGTGCTGTTTTTTTGGTCAATTTTCAGGAGGTAACAAGATGAAAGCATTGAAAAAGCCCTTGTCCCTGCTCATGGCGCTCCTGATGTGCTTTGGCGTGTTTGCCGGGACAGGCATTACAGCGTATGCAGCCGGAGAGCGCATGACGGCATATCTGGTAGATCTTCCGAGAGCCAACGAACCCAATCGAGTGGGCTGGGGAAACCCGGAACTGTACTTTATGGGTGGTTGGTCAGCTTCTGCTTCAAGCAAAACCTGCGTACACGCCCAAGACAGTTTCAGAGGGCGCGTTTTGTACTGTATTGAACCCGGCGTAGGTGTTCACACCGGGGATGGCTATGGCAGTCGGGGCGAGGATTTCTGGGACAACTATCCGTCCCATTTGAACCCCACCATTCCGCCCAGCATCATCAAGGAATATATCGGGCGGATTATGACTTACGGATGGCAAGGAAACGCCAGTCCTGATTGGATTACGACCAATCCCACCTATGCTGATGAAATGGCGGCATATTTTGCAACTCAGCTTCTGGTGTGGGAAACAGTTGTCGGAGAACGTGATAGCCAGTTTAATCATGTCTGGGGAAGTTCACAGGGAAAGAACAATATTATCGACTATATAGCGGAAGATCACCCGCTGCGAAGCCAAATTTTCAGCCACTATTCCACCATTGAGAATGCCGTAAAGCGCCACACCATGCTGCCCAGCTTTTTCAGCGGTTCCCCGGATGCCGGAGCGTATGAACTGAAATGGGACGGCGAAAAGTATTCCGTTACCCTGACGGACACTAACAATGTACTGGGCGATTACACCTTTACCAGCAGCACCACCGGCTTGAACTTTTCGGTGGACGGCAATCAGCTTACCATCACATCCAATCAGGCTATCAAAGGTTCTGTGACGGTGAAAGCGGAAAAGATCACCGCTCAGCGCAGCGGTGTCGTGGTCTGGACGGACGGTGTAACCGGTGGTGGTACGCAGGACTTCGCCACCTATGGAGCTACCGTTTCCGACCAGAT
>CALXAH010000017.1 GCA_944386225.1 uncultured Gemmiger sp. | reverse complement strand
GCCAAGAAGGCCATCACCGAATGGCTGGAAAAAGAGGGCAAGGGCCACGCCAAGGTCAACTTCAAGCTGCGCGACTGGGTGTTCAGCCGTCAGCGTTACTGGGGCGAGCCCATCCCCATGGTCTGGTGCGAGAAGTGCGGCTGGCAGCCCCTGCCCGAGAGCGAGCTGCCCCTGCGCCTGCCCGAGATCACCGACTTTGAGCCCGGCGAGGGCGGCGAGAGCCCCCTGGCCCGCCATACCGAGTGGGTCAACACCACCTGCCCCTGCTGTGGCGGCCCCGCCAAGCGGGAGACCGACACCATGCCCCAGTGGGCCGGTTCCAGCTGGTATTTCCTGCGGTACATGGATCCTCACAACGAGGAGGCCATCGCCAGCAAGGAGGCCCTGGAATACTGGAGCCCGGTGGACTGGTACAACGGCGGCATGGAGCACACCACCCTGCACCTGCTGTACAGCCGGTTCTGGCATAAGTTCCTGTACGACATCGGCGTGGTGCCCACCAAGGAACCCTACAACAAGCGTACCAGCCACGGCATGATCCTGGGCGAGAACGGCGAAAAGATGTCCAAGAGCCGCGGCAACGTGGTCAACCCGGACGAGATCATCGACGAGTACGGCGCCGACACCATGCGTCTGTACGAGATGTTCATCGGCGACTTTGAAAAGAGCGCCCCCTGGAACACCAGCAGCATCAAGGGCTGCAAGCGCTTCCTGGAGCGTATCTGGGCCCTGGGCGAAAAGGTGCTGCCCGGCGAGGGCATCCGGCCCGAGCTGGAAGGTGCGTTCCACCGCACCATCAAGAAGGTGGGCGAGGACATCGACGTGCTGAAGGCCAATACCGCCATCGCCGCTATGATGAGCCTGCTGAACGATCTGAACGACGCGGGCGGCGCTACCCGTGAGGAACTGCGCATCCTGCTGATCCTGCTGAACCCGTTTGCCCCCCACATCACCGAGGAGATGTGGCAGCAGCAGAACTACGGCGGGCAGGTGTCCGGCACCCGGTGGCCGGAGTATGACCCCGCCAAGTGCGTGGAGAGCACCGTGGAGATCGTGGTGCAGGTGAACGGCAAGGTGCGCGCCCGTCTGAGCGTGGCCGCCGATATTGCCGCCCCCGAGGCCATTGCCCTGGCCAAGGCCCAGCCCGCTGTGGCCGCCGCCCTGGAAGGCAAGACCCTGGTCAAGGAGATCTACGTGCCCGGCAAGCTGGTAAACCTGGCAGTCAAGGGCTGATTCCGGCGGTTTGTGAACAGCCTGTGAACAGCTTTTGAAGATAACAAAATACCTGTTGACTTGACATCGGTTGCATTGTATAATTAGAACGTTGATTACTCTGTAATCGCTAAACTCCGGTCCTCAGGCCCAAGGGAGGGAACAAGATGTCGGAAATTCGCGTGAAGGAAGGCGAGTCGCTGGAGAGCGCCCTGCGCCGTTTCAAGCGCTCCACTGCCCGCAGTGGTGTGCTCGCCGAGGTTCGTAAGCGTGAAGCTTATGAGAAGCCCTCTGTGCGCCGCAAGAAAAAGTCCGAAGCTGCCCGCAAGCGGAAATATAAGTAAGCTGCGGAACTGTGAAGACGAAAGCGTCCCGGTCACCGGGCGCTTGAGGCAGAGCCCATCGGGCTCTGCCTTTTTCATTACCATCCCGCCGCCGCGTGCGGCGCAGTCATATATAAAGGAGGGCGGTTCCCATGCTGCTGACCCCTGAATACCTCTTTTCCAGCGCGGCGGCCGTAACGCCGGAATTTTTGCGTGAACACGGCATCCGGGCGCTGGCACTGGATGTGGACAACACACTCACCGCCCATAACTCCCAGACCCTGCCCGCCCCTGTGGCCGCCTGGCTGGAACAGATGAAGGCGGCGGGCATCCGGCTGATGATCGTTTCCAACAACACCCGCAAGCGGGTCTCGCCCTTTGCGGCTTCGCTGGGTCTGCCCTTTGTGTCCATGGCCTGCAAGCCGCTGCCCTGGGGCATCCGCAAGGCCGCCCGGCAGCTGGGCGTTTCCCGCCGGGAATTTGCCCTGGTGGGGGACCAGTTGTTCACCGACCGGCTGGGCGGTGCGCTGGCCGGGGTTCCGGTGCTGGTGGTGCAGCCCATGGCGCCGGAGATCAAATGGGGCATCAAGGTGCGCCGCCATCTGGAAAAGCCTTTTGTCCGCCGCTACTACAAAAAGGGAGGAAAACTGCTGTGAGCGATACCATCCGATTCGGCCCCGCCGGTACCAGTGAGAGTTTCAAGGCCATGGGCTACAAGAACAGCAAGGATATCCCCGCCCATACTGCCCGGTTCGGGCTGCATGCCTTTGAGTACCAGTGCGGCCGGGGCGTGCGCCTGTCCGACGAGACCGCCGCCGCCATCCGGGCCAATGCCGAGGGGCTGGACATCCGGTTCAGCGTCCACGCCCCCTACTACATCAGCATGAGCAGCCTGGAAGAGGACAAGCGCCTGACCAGCGTGGACTACATCCTGCAAAGCTGCCGGACGGTGCGTGCTTTGGGCGGCAGCCGGGTGATCTTCCACGCGGGCAGCTGCGGCAAGCAGAGCCGGGAAGAAGCCCTGCGCAAAGCCCTGGACACCATGGCCCGGGCCCAGGCCGCCGTGGACGAAGCGGGCTACGGGGACATCACCCTCTGCCCCGAAACCATGGGCAAGATCAACCAGCTGGGCGATCTGGAAGAGGTGCTGGCCCTGTGCAGTGTGGACAAGCGCATCACCCCCTGTATCGACTTCGGCCACCTGAACGCCCGCACCCTGGGCGGGGTGGGCGGCAAGGAACAGTTCGCGGCCATCCTGGACCGGATGGCCGAGGCGCTGGGCGACGACCGGGCCCGGTGCTTCCACTCCCATTTCAGCAAGATCGAGTATACCGCCGGGGGCGAAAAGCGGCATCTGACCTTCGAGGATACCGTGTTTGGCCCGCCCTATGAGCCGCTGCTGGATCTGTGCGCCGCCCGGGGCCTTGCCCCCATCATCATCTGTGAGTCCGCCGGTACCCAGGCCGAGGATGCCCGCGCCATGCAGGACTATTTCACCGGCCTGATCCGTGTCTGAATTGTCACGAAATACGCCTTGAATTTTCCCGGGGGCTGGGGTATACTGTTACCATAGTTTATTTTAGCAAAGAGGGGGTATGCTCCATGTCCGAACCCACCGCCATTTTCTCCATCCGGGACGAGCGGGATCAGGAGATCCGCGCCATTATGCAGGAAGTGTACGACGCGCTGAAAGAAAAGGGGTATAATCCCATCAACCAGATCGTAGGCTACATCCTTTCCGAGGATCCCACCTATATCACCACCTACAAGAACGCCCGCTCCATCATTCGCAAAGTGGACCGGGACGATCTTCTCCAGGCGCTGGTGCGCAACTTCATCACCCTGTAACGAACCCGCAAGGGCGGGCGGCACAGCTTTGTGCCGCCCGCCCTTTTTGTTGCAAACTGCCCGGTTTTCGCCTATAATATACACTATATAGGTATGCCCTGGCATACCGCAGAAACCGGGCGTTTTTGCCCGGCGGGGAGGTGCGCCGATGGCTCCGGTCCGGGTGCTGCAGGTGGTGCCCGCCATGAACGCGGGCGGCATGGAAAACTTTATCATGAACGTGTACCGCGCCATCGACCGGCAGCGGGTGCAGTTTGACTTCCTCTACCATTTTGATATGCCCTGCTTTTTTGATGAGGAGATCACCGCGCTGGGCGGGCAGATCACCAAGCTGACCGTCCGGCAGGATCTGAACCTGCCCCGGTATCTGCATCAGCTGAACCGCTTCTTTGCCGATCACCCGGAGTACAAGGTGGTACACGGCCATTACAGCGGCTTCGGCATGTTCTATAACCACGTAGCCTGCCGCCACGGGGTACCGGTGCGGGCCGGGCACAGCCACAATACCTCCAGCGAGCGTAACCTGATCGGTTTGCTGGATGCCTCCATGTCCTGGTTCTTCAACTTTGAACTTACCGACCGGTTCGCCTGCGGGCAGGAGGCCGGCAAAGCCCTGTTCCGGGGCAAGCCCTTTGTCTTTCTGCCCAACGGGGTGGACGCGGCGGCTTTTGCCTTTGACCCGGCCCGGCGGGAAACCATGCGGGCCAGCTTTGGCTTTTTGCCGGAGCATCGGGTGCTGGGCCATGTGGGCCGGTTCAACCAGCAGAAAAACCACGGGTATCTGCTGGAGATCTTTGCCGCATTGGCTGCCCGCTGCCCCCAGGCCCGGCTGCTTCTGGTGGGCGCCGGCCCGCTGGAGGAGGAGGTGCGCCGCAAGGCCGAAGCCCTGAATCTGATCGACAAGGTGGTCTTTGCGGGCCTGCGCCGGGATACCGCCGCCTGCTACGATGCCATGGACGCTTTCTTATTGCCCAGCCTGTTTGAGGGGCTGCCGGTCACCATGGTGGAGGCCCAGGCCGCGGGCCTGCCCTGCTATGTGTCCGATGTGGTGGACCGCAGCGCCGCCATCGCCGACGGGGTGCAGTTTTTGCCGCTGAACGATGCGCCTGCCTGGGCGAAGGTTCTGGCAGCACCGCTGCCCGGCCGCAACCCCCGCGCGCTGGAACAGGTGCGCGCCGCCCACTACGATATTGTGGATACCGCCCGGTATCTGCAGCGATTCTATCTGCATGCCTACGGGGAGGATATGCCGTGAACGAGACCCTGATCTCCCTGATTATCCCGGTGTACAACGCCGGGCCCTGGCTGGCCCCCTGCCTGGCCAGCATCACCGCCCAGAGCCACCCGGCCTGGGAATGTATCCTGGTGGATGACGGTTCCACCGACGAAAGCCCGGCCGCCTGTGATGAGGCCGCGGCCGCCGATTCCCGGTTCCGGGTGATCCACCAGGCCAACGCCGGCCCCGCCGCCGCCCGGCAGACCGGGCTGGAGGCCGCCCGGGGCGAGTGGCTCTGCTTTGTGGACGGGGACGACTGGCTCCCGCCGGAGCATCTGACCCGTCTGCTGTCCCTGGCCCGGGAACGGGAAGCCACTGTGGCCGCCTGTGCCATGTGCCGCTTTACCGGCGAGCGCCCCGCCCCCGCGCCGGATGCGCCCGCCGTGACCCTTACCGGCGACGATATCCGCGCCGCCCTGCTGCGGCAGGCGCAGGGGATGAACTGGGGCCTGTGCAGCAAGCTGTATCACAGAAGCCTGTTTGAAGGTTTTCGCTTTCCTGCTCAGGTACGCCACAACGAGGATCTGCTGGCCAACTGGCAGCTGCTGGCCCGCTGTGAGCGGGCGGCGGCCACCCAGTGGCCCGGCTACGGCTACCGGCAGGTGGACACCTCCGCCAGCCACCGGCTGCCCGGCCCCGCCCAGCTGGCGGATCATCTGGCCGTGGCCGACGCGATTTTAGCCGACGCCGCCGGTACCGGGCTGGAATCCGCCGCCTGGGCCTTCCACTATGAAAAACTGCTGTTTATCGACAGCATGGTGTTGCGCCAGCCCGCTTCCCCGGACTTTGCGCCCCTGCACAGCGATGTGCGCCGGCGGCTGCGGGCGGAACTGGGCCGGGCGCTGACCTGCCGCGGTCTGGCCGCCTGGCTCAAGGCGGCGGCGCTGCTTACCCTTTGTGCCCGGCCGCTGTACCGGGCCCTCTGCCGCCGCTGCCTGCCCGGCGGGGTATAAACCGGCCGTCTGGCCAAGGAGCTGCCAACATGAAATTGCTTTTGATCCTGGACCGGGTGGAATACCCCCTGGCCCCCAACCCCCGCCTGGCCTGCCGGGTGGGGGAACAGCTGGCCCGGGCCGGCCATACCGTCGATCTGCTGGAGCTGAACGACGGCGCCGTCCCGCCGCTGCCCGCCCCCTGGGCGGCGTCCCACCGTTGCCTGCCCTTTGCGGACGAGGCCTGCATGGAACACTGCCTGGAACACGGCAACCCCGGCGGCACACCGGTGCCGGTGCGGCTGCTGCGGCTGGCCGCCCATCCGGCGGCGGCGCTGGCGGCGGTGCGCAAACTGGCGCTGCACCGTCCCCGGCGGCAGGAAACCGTGCGCCGTTTTCTGGAATCCCGGACCGGTTATGACTGGATGGTGGCGGTGGCCTCCCCCTATGAGGGGGCGCTGGCCCTTGCCCGGGCTCAGACTGAGGCCCGGCGGGCGGTCTGGTGCATGGACCCCTATGCCAACGACCATCCCAACGACCCCACCCCCGCCCGGGAAGAGGCACTCTGGGCGGCCATGGACAAAATTTTTGTTACCGAGCGGATGCACGCGGCGCTGGAGGAGCCCGGCTGTGTGCTGGGGGCCTTCCGGGGCAAGACCCGGGTGCTGGAATTCCCCAGCCTGACCCCGCCCCCGGCTTCGTCCCGGGCCGAAAAGGCGGACGATACGATGGAATGCCTGTTTGCGGGCAGCCTGTATCCGGCGCTGCGCACCCCGCATTTTGCGCTGGCCCTGTTTTCTGCCATGAACCTGCCCGGGGTGCGGCTGGCCTTTGTGGGCCCGGGCTGGGAAAACTACCCCGCCGATACCCCCGCCGCCGCCCAAAAGCAGCTGGGGAACCGGCTGCGCATCCAGGGCCCGGTATCCCCGGCGGAAGCCGCCGCCCGGGTGGGGGCCGCCGATGTGCTGGTGCATCTGGGCAACGACAACAACGACCAGGTGCCCAGCAAACTGTATGAGTATTTTGCCGCGGGCAAGCCGGTGCTGGCGCTGCTCAAACGCCGGGACGACCCGGCCCGGGAGGCGCTGGCCCGCTGGCCGCTGGCCTGCGTGGTCTATGAAGACGAGGGCACAGGCCCTCAGGTCTGCGCCCGGGTGGCGGAGTTTCTGCAAACCAAGGGCCGCGACCGCCTGCCCTGGCAGCAGGCCGAGCGGCTGTTTTGGGCCAACACCCCGGCCGCGGTGGCCCAGGCCCTGGCCGACGGACTGCAAACGGAGGAAATACAATGAAGGTTCTCTGGCTCGTAAGCGTCACCATGACCCCGGCTGCCCGGGCGCTGGGCCTGCCCGCCCCGGTGGGCGGCGGCTGGCTGGACGGTATGCTGGGCCAGCTGCGCGGCCGGGTGGAACTGGTGATCGCCTCGGTAAACGCCGCCGTGGGCCCGCAGCCCAAACCGGTGGAGGCCGACGGTGTGCGTTTCTGGGTGCTGCCCCGGGGCGAGCAGGCGGATTTTGCCGAGCTGCTGGCCCGGGAACAGCCCGATCTGGTGCAGATCTGGGGCACCGAGTACCCGGCGGCCTCCGCGCTGCTGGCGGCGGCCGGGCCACGGCGCACCCTGGTGACCATCCAGGGCCTGATGGGCCCCTGTGCGGAACATTTGTTGGACGGCGTGCCCGCGGAATACTGCGGTTCCTGCCCGGCCCAGCGCCTGGTGGACAAGCTGGTGCCGGGGGGCCTGCTGGACAAAAAACAGGCCTGGTTTGATACCCAGGCGACCCGAGAGGCCGCTCTGCTGGCCGGTACCGCCCACGTGAGCGGCCGCACCCCCTGGGACAAAGCCCAGCTGGCCCGGCTGGCCCCGCACGCCGCCTACTATCCCTGCGGGGAGATTCTGCGCCCCGCCTTTTACACCGCCCGCTGGCCGGGTATGCCGGAAAAGCCGGTGGTGTTCCTCACCCAGGGGAACTACCCGCTGAAAGGGCTGCACCGGCTGATCCAGGCGCTGCCCGCGGTGCTGCGTCGCTACCCGGATCTGACGGTGCGGGTGGCGGGCTGGCCCCCGCTGGACAAAGGCCCGCTGCTGCGCCCGGTGATCCGCTGGATGTTCCCGTACCAACGGTATCTGGAAACGCTGGCCCGGCAGCTGGAGGTGGCCCACGCCATCCGATACACCGGCCCGCTGGACGAGGCCGGGATGCTGCGCCAGATGCAGAGCGCCAGCGTGTTTGTGCTCTGCTCTTCCATTGAGAACAGCCCCAACTCCCTGGGCGAAGCCATGCTGCTGGGGATGCCCTGTGTGGCGGCCGATACCGGCGGTGTGCCGGGCATGGCCGCCCATGAGCAGGAAGCCCTGCTTTATCCTCCGGCCGATACGGAGGCCCTCTCCGCCGCCCTGCTGCGGCTTCTGGACGATCCGGCCTATGCCGCCGAACTGGGGCGCGCCGCCCGGCAGCGCGCCCTCGTCACCCATGACCCGCAGCGCAACAGCCGGGCCCTGGAAACCATCTACCAAACCATTGCCGAATAAAGGAGCCCGCCATGGAGCAGCCGCTCGTGACCGTGCTGGTCACCACCTACAACCAGGAACGATATATCCGTCAGGCGCTGGACAGCGTGCTGGCCCAGCGCACCGATTTCCCCTTTGAGGTGCTGGTCAGCGAGGACGCGGGTACCGACGGCACCCGTGCCATCCTGCAGGAGTACGCCGCCCGGGACAGCCGCATCCGGCTGCGCCTGCGGGATAAGAATGTGGGCATCAGCCGCAACTGGTACGAGGGGCTGTGCGCCGCAAAGGGCGAGTTCATCTGCACCCTGGAAGGGGACGACTGGTGGCTGGCCGAGGACAAGCTGCAAAAGCAGGTGGACTTTCTCCGCGCCCATCCGGACTACGCGGCGGTAAGCCACCGCATCCAGGAGATCGACGACGCGGGCAACCGCTACCACTGCCCGCCCAGCGATCCCCGGCTGCTGAATCGGGACGCCACCATGGACCTGTTTTTGCAGGGGGTTACCTTTTCCTGTACCGCCTGCCTGGTGCGCAACTTCTTCCGCACCCCGGATCCGGCCCGGGAGGCCTATGTCACCGCCAACCGCAGCATTGCGGACTTTGCCCTCTGCATGCTGTTTCTGGACGCGGGCCGGGTCTTTGTGATGGACGAGGCACTTTCCGCTTACCGGGTGGCCGGGGTGGACGCCGCCCATCAGAACTACAACGCCACCACCACCGCCGTGCAGAAATACCGGGACTTTCTGCAGGTGGTGGAGGCCAGCCGCCGGTATTTTAAAGGCCGGTACCCTTTTACCCGCTGTGTGTGCGCGGGCACCTTTTTCCCGTTCTGCGACCGGCTGAAGTACGGCGGCGCGGGCGCGTTTCTGAAAGAGATGAACCGGATGCCCTGGAAGGCAAAACTGGCGTTTCCGTTCTACTTTGCGGGCCGGTGCATCCAGCTGGCGGCGCGGCGGCTGACACGCCGGGGAGGCAACCCGTGACCGCCCCGCGCCTGAGCGTGGTGGTGCCGGTGTACAACGCCGCCGCCACCCTGGACCGGTGTGTGGAGAGTATCCTGCAACAGGCCGTCTCCGGCGGGCTGGAGCTGATCCTGGTGGACGACGGTTCCCGGGACGGCAGCCCCGCCCTCTGCGATGCATGGGCGGAGCGGGATGCCCGGGTGCGGGTGATCCACCAGCCCAACGGCGGCCCCAGCGCCGCCCGCAACGCCGGGCTGGACGCCGCCCGGGGAGCCTATATCAGTTTTGTGGACTCGGACGACCGGCTGCTGCCGGATACCTGCGCCGTCTTTCTGCCCCGGATGGAGGCGGAAGATCTGGATCTGCTGGTCTTTGGCCTGGAACGGGCCAGCGGCTACAGCGAACCGGTGCCCGATCTCACCGTGCCGGACTTCGCGGCACTGGCCGGCCGGCTGGAATACCTGCTGGTGGATACCGGGATTCTGGCCAGCCCGGTGAACAAGCTGTACCGGGCCGCCTGCCTGAACGCGGCCCCGCCGGTGCGGTTTGACGCCCGCCTTGCCATCAACGAAGATCTGCTGTTCCATCTGCAGCTGCTGCCCCGGTGCGGGCGGATGGCGCTGTGTTCCCGGCCCGGTTACTGGGTGGACGACAGGGGAGAGAACTCCCTGTCCCGCCAGGGCCGCACCGACCTGCTGGCCGCCGAGGAGTACACCCGCCCCGCCTTTGCCGCGGTGCTGGATGCCGCCCGTCTGTCCGGGCCGGAAAAACAGCACCTGATGCAGGCCCGCCGGGTCAGCGTGTATACCATCCAGTTCTGGCTGCTGGCGGGCCGTCCCTGCGCCGCCGGTACCCTTCATGTGGCGGGGCTTGTGCGCCGTATCCTGCGCTACGCCCCCGCCCGCCGGGCGTTGCTGACGCGTCTGCGCACCGATCCCAACCGGTTGGCCGCCGGATTGCTGCGGCTGTGTGTGACGCTGCGGCTGGCCCTGCCGCTGGCGGTGCTGTTCCGGCTGCGCCATCCCGGCTGAACCTTGCAACAACAGGAGGACACTATGCCCCTTATCAGTATCATCACCACCGTATACGACGCCAAAGACTACCTGCCCCGCACCATCCAGAGCATCCTGGCCCAGACCCTTACGGATTTTGAGCTGATCCTGGTGGAGGACGGCAGCCCCAACGGCTGCGGCGAACTCTGCGACGAGTGGGCCGCCAGGGACAGCCGCATCCGGGTGATCCACAAGCCCAACGGCGGCCCGGCCAGCGCCAGCAACGCCGGGCTGGATGCCGCCCGGGGCCAGTACATCGGCTTTGTGGACTCGGATGACCTGATCGCGCCGGATATGTACGAAAAGCTGTACCGGGCCCTCACCGAGGCAGGCTGCGCCATGGCGGGCTGCAACGCCCGCTGCATCAACGAGCAGGATCAGAAGGTGGAACGCACCGTATCCGCCGCGCTCTGCGGCCGGCAGGACGCGCTGGAGCTGTTCCGGGATGTGTTCCAGAACGGCGGGATGTACGGCATGCTCTGCTGGAACAAGCTGATCAACGCCCGCCTGTTCGAGGGGCTGCGGTTTGACACCACCCTGCTGTACGGGGATGACTGCAACATCCTGCACAAAATCTACGACGGCCAGCAGATCATCTGCCTGCCGGACGAACTCTACTTCT
Organism: uncultured Gemmiger sp.; assembly: GCA_944386225.1. GTDB lineage: Bacteria > Bacillota > Clostridia > Oscillospirales > Ruminococcaceae > Gemmiger_A. The sequence goes on along the minus strand of CALXAH010000017.1, from coordinate 55,218 downwards.
ACCGGGAACGGGCGGGCAGCCTGACCGCCGCCGCCTTCCGTCCCCGTATGCTGGATGACCTGACCGTCTATAAAATGTGGTACGACTACCTGCTCACCCGCCCCGGCCGGGAGGATCTGGCCCAGTGGGCGCTGGCCCGGTACTGGCAGGTGTTCTACATCTTCTATGTGCATGCCCGCCAGCAGGGCGAACTGGACGAGGCCGCCCAGAACGCGTTTGCCGCCCACCTGCCGGTGCTGCGCCGCCTGAAACGGGCCATCCGGAATTGCCCCCACATCGCCAAAGGAGAAAAGCTGCGGGCCATGCTGTTCTGTCAGAATCCGGAGCTGGTCTACCGGGCCGCCAAGGCCTGGGGCGATTTTACCGAACGGCGGAAAGGAGCGCGCCATGCCTGAGATCAGCGTCATTGTGCCGGTGTACAAGGTGCAGGAATTTCTGCCCGCCTGTCTTGCCAGCCTGACCGGCCAGACCTTCCGGGACTTTGAACTGATCCTGGTGGACGACGGCAGCCCGGACGAGTGCGGCGCGCTCTGCGATGCCTGGGCCGGGCGGGACGGCCGTATCCGGGTAATTCACAAGCAAAACGGGGGCCTGTCCAGCGCCCGCAACGCCGGGCTGGAGATCGCCCGGGGCCGCTATATTGCTTTTGTGGACTCGGACGATCTGGTCACGGCGGATTATCTGGAAATTCTGCATAACGCCATTATCCGCGAAAAGGCCGATATGGCCATCGGCGCGGTGGAGGACGTGGACGAGCAGGGCGCTTCGCTGCCCACCCCGGCGCTTACCGTGCCTGTGCGGGAGGGAACGTTCAGCGGCTGCAGTCTGCTGCCCTGCCTGTACAGCCCCCGGGCCACCTATTATACCGTTGCCTGGAACAAGCTGTATGCCGCCGGACTCTGGAAATCCCTGCGCTATCCGGAGGGGCTGAACAACGAGGACGACGCGGTGGCCCACCGGCTGCTGCTGGCCAGCGGCCGGGTGGCGTGCAGCGGCCGGGTAGTGTACCACTACCGCCTGCGGCAGGGCAGCATCTGCCGTACCGGTCTGTCCCCCTCCAGCTTTGACGCGGTGGACGCCCTCTGCGACCGGTACGAGTTCTTTGCCGCCCGGGGCCTGCCCGCCGAACTGCAGGACCGGGCACTGGCCGCCTGCTGGCGGCGGTATCTGTCCCTGAGCGCCCAGGCCGGGCAGCAGCCCGCCGACGAGGCGCTGCGTACCCGCTGGCGGCAGGTACAGGCCCGGATGCGTCCGCTGGCCGCCCCCGCCGCCCGCTGCCGCCTGCTGCCGCTGCCGGTGCGGGCCCAATGCCTGCGTCAGGCGCTGAAAAAGATTTGACTTATCCTATGAAATCGGGTATTTTGTATGATGGAAAGGCAGGTTTTCAAGGCTATGCAGTACAGGCTCCTTCCCATCCGCACCATTGAGACCCCCGGCGAGGGGTACCTGAGTTTTTTTGAGGGCGGCATCGAACTGCCCTTTGAGATCAAGCGCATCTATTATATCCACGGCACCTCCGCGGGGGTGCTGCGGGGCGGCCATGCCCACCGGCAGCTGCGCCAGCTGCTGTTCTGCCCCTACGGACGTATCCGCATCCTGCTGGACGACGGCCGGGAAAAGGCCGAGGTCCTGCTGGACAGCCCGGACAAGGGCCTGCTGCTGGACAGCGGCCTGTGGCGGGAAATGCTGTGGGAGCAGAGCGATTCGGTGCTCTGCGTGGCAGCCAGTGAACATTACGACGAGGCTGACTATATCCGGGATTACGACCGGTTCCTCGCCTGGTGCAAGGAGGCGCACAAGGAATGAAGATTGAATTCAACGTGCTGGACCGGCAGTTCCGCCAGTTCCAGGACGAATACGAGGCGGCAGCCCTGCGGGCGCTGCGCAGCGGCTGGTACATCCTGGGCAAAGAGCTGGAAGCCTTTGAACAGGAGTACGCCGCCTTTAACGAAAGCCAATACTGCGTGGGGGTAGGCAGCGGCCTGGACGCGCTGGTGCTGGCTTTCCGGGCGCTGGGCATAGGCCCCGGCGACGAGGTGCTGGTGCCCGCCAATACCTTTATTGCCAGTGTCATGGGGGTTACCCTGAACGGGGCCACCCCGGTGTATGTGGAGCCGGACGAATACTACCTGCTGGATGCCGCCCGTCTGGAAGCGGCCGTCACCCCCCGCACCCGGGCGATCCTGCCGGTGCACCTGTATGGGCAGATCTGTGACATGGACCCCATTCTGGAGGTGGCCCGCCGCCACAATCTGTTTGTGGTGGAGGACTGCGCCCAGGCCCATACCGCCCGGTATAAAGGAAAGATGGCCGGTACCTTCGGGGATATCGGCTGCTTCAGCTTTTTTCCCACCAAGAACGTGGGCGCCTTTGGCGATGCGGGCTGTATTGTCACCGATAACCCCGACCTGGCCGACAAGGTGCGTACCCTGCGCAACTACGGCAGCAAGGTCAAGTACCACAACGAACTGGAAAACGGCGTGAACAGCCGCTTGGATGAACTGCAGGCCGCTCTGCTGCGGGCAAAGCTGCCCCACGTGGCCGAACTGATCGCCCAGCGGGAAAGTGTGGCCCGGCGGTATCTGGCCGGTATCCGGAACGAAAAACTGATCCTGCCCGCCACCCGCCCCGGCTGCGGCCATGTATGGCACCTGTTTGTGGTGCGCACCGCCGACCGGGCCGGTCTGATGGCCCATCTGGAGGCGCAGGGCATCCACGCCCAGATCCACTATCCCATCCCGCCCCATCTGGCGCCCTGCTATGCCAGGCTGGGTGGCCGTCCGGGAGACTACCCTGTCGCGGAGGCCTACGCCGACCAGGTGGTGAGCCTGCCGCTCTACAACGGAATGACCGATGAGGAGGTACAGTATGTCGTTGACGCCGTCAACAGCTGGCAATAAGCCCAAGCTGTTTCTGATCCCGCCTCCGGATCTTCCGGTGCCCGCCACCCGCGGCGGCGCCGTGGAGAGCCTGATCACCCATCTGATCCAGGAAAATGAGATCCAGCAGCGGCTGGATCTGGTCTGCGTAAGCGCCCCGGACGATACCGCCCAGGAGCAGGCCGCCCTGTATCCTCACACCCGGATCTACTACCTGCCCCATAAGGACGAGCGGGGGCTGTGGGGACCCATGTGCGGCGTGATGCGCCGCTTAAATCAGCCGGCGCCGCTGGATCCCTGGTACAACCGGGTGGCCAAGCTGGTCAAGGAGGAAAAACCGGATCTGGTGATTGCCGAGGGCGGCAATCTGCTGGAGCTGGCCCATATCAGCCGCCAGATCGGCCGGGACAAGATGCTGGCCCATCTGCATATGCAGACCCAGTGCACCCCGGAACTGGAAAACCTGTACGGCGGTGTGATCGCCATCAGCCAGTATGTGGCCGGGCTGTGGACGCCCACCCGTCCCATGGCGGTGCATCGGATCCCCAACTGCGTGGACGTGAGCCGTTTCTGCCCGGGCGAAAAGGCGGAAAAGGCCCAGGCGCAGGCCCTGCGCACGGAACTGGGCTTCTCCAAAGAGGATTTTGTGGTGCTGTTCTGCGGGCGCATCTGCCCGGAAAAGGGTATCCATCGTCTGGTGGAGGCACTGCGCCGCTGTGAGGATCCGGCGGTCAAGCTGCTGGTAATCGGCAGCCCCTTCTTTGATGACGAAAGCGATTCGCCCTTCTTCTCCCAGCTGCGGCAGAGCGCTGCCGATCTGCAGGAGCAGGGCCGGATCGTCTTTACCGGGTTTATTCCCAACGAAAAGCTGCCCGCCTACTACCGGGCGGCCAATGCGGCCTGTTTCCCCGCGCTGTGGGACGAGCCCGCCGGCATTACCGCCATTGAAGCCATGGCCTGCGGCTGCCCGGTGGTGGCAGCCCGCTCCGGCGGCATGCCCGAGTATCTGGAAGGTTCCGGCGCACTGCTGGTAGACCGGGATGAGATCGTCTACGGTACCCTGACCGCCCCGCTGCCGGAGGCCAAACCCATGACCGAAAGCCTGCTGGAGGCGGTGCATTACCTGCGCATCCATCCCCGCATCCGCGCCCGTATCGGCAAGGCCGGCGTGGAGCGGGCCCAGGCCTTCAGCCGCCAGGCCTACTACGAGCATTTCTGCCGCCTGGCCGGTGTGAGCGCCGCCACCCAAACCGAACCTGAACCCCAGACGGGAAAGGAGACGTTATGAGCAAGGCCCCCCTTGTGTCGGTGGTACTGCCTATTTATAAAGTGGAACAATGGCTGCGGCGGGGCGTGGACAGCGTGCTGGCCCAGACCTTCCGGGATTTTGAACTGATTCTGGTGGACGACGGCAGCCCGGATAACTGCGGCGCCATCTGTGACGAGTACGCCGCGGCCGATTCCCGGGTGCGGGTGATCCATCAGAAAAACCAGGGCGTGAGCAGGGCCCGCAACGTGGGGATCGAGCAGGCGCAGGGCCGCTGGCTGGTATTTCTGGATCCGGACGATGTGGCTTCTCCCTGGATGCTGGAAGCCATTGTTGCCGCGGCAAAAAAACATCCCCATGACTGTGTGATCTGGCGGTTTACGCCGTTTCCCAATACCGTGTTTGAGCCGGTGCACGAAGCCCCGGAAACGCTGTATGCCCCGGATCAGATCGGCTTTCTCTATCTGGACTGGAAACTTTGCGCACCCTGGTCCATGCTCTATTCGGTGGAACTGCTGCGCCGTACCGGCCACCGGTTTGACACCACCCTGCGGCACAGCGAGGATTTTCCCTTTGTGTTCCACTATGCCCGGCTGGTGTTTGAAGCCAATCCGGGCAGCCGGTTTGTCTATCTGGAATCGCCGCTTTACTTCTACGACAACGAGGATAAGAGCGGCAGTTCCTCCCATGTGGTGCCGGCTGTTTTCTGCGAGGGCTGGTGCCGTACCTTTCAGATGGTATTCCGGGATGTGGACGAGTTTTTCCATATCCCGCAGGAGCACGAGCACCGCATGTACCAGAACTGCCTGCGCACGCTGGGCAGCGGTCTGGCTTCCCGGCTGAACGTGCCTGCGCAGGAACAGCCGGCCCGCCGCCAGGAAGCACTGGAGTTTTTGAACAGCCCCGGCATGAAGGAGATTCTGGACACTTTCCGCCGGCGGCGTTACTGCTCGCCCTTCTACGGCCCGCTTCGCCGGCGCCGGCTGGGGGCGATCCGGCGGCTGGGCCGCTTGTACGAAAACCAGCTTTCCCGCTATCTGTCTCTTCAGCAGAAATACAACCGGATCAACCGGCTGCTTTTCGGCACGGCTTATTGATTTACACCGCTGCCCGAATGTGCTATAATCGACAGGATATGGTACAGCGATCTAACAGTATAAAAACAAACGAGGGTTGCAAAGAATGGAAAAAGAAACGCAGAAATGGACAACGGTTATCCGGCCGCATACCGGCTGGTTCGACATCAATATCAAAGAGGTGTGGGACTACCGGGACCTGATTATGTTGTTTGTAAAGCGTAACTTTATCGTTACCTATAAGCAGACGATTCTGGGCCCGCTGTGGGTGGTGGTAAGCCCCCTGATCACCAGCGTGATCTTTACGGTGGTATTCGGCGGTATTGCCCAGATCTCCACCGAGGGCGCGCCCCAGTTCCTGTTCTATATGGCGGGCAATGCGGTCTGGTCTTTCTTCTCCACCTGCCTGACCGGCACCGCCAATACCTTCACCAACAACGCGGGCCTGTTCGGCAAGATTTACTTCCCCCGTCTGGTACAGCCTGTTTCCCAGGTGCTTACCTCGCTGGCCAACTTCGGCATCCAGTTCTGCATGTTCCTGATCTTCTGGGTCTATTTCCTGTTTAATCCCAGTGTGGAGGGCGGCGTTGTCCGGCCCAACCTGTGGATCCTGGCACTGCCGTTTATTCTGATCATGGTTATGGCATTCGGCCTGGGCATGGGCATTATTGTGTCCAGCCTGACCACCAAGTACCGCGACCTGGCGGTGGTGGTGGGCTTTGGCGTATCCCTGTGGATGTACGCCACCCCGGTGGTCTATCCTATGTCCCAGCTGGATTCCTCTCCCACGCTGAAGATCCTGGTGGGGCTCAACCCCATGACCGGGCCGGTGCAGGCCTATCGCTATGCGCTGCTGGGCTGCGGCTCGGTGTCGGTGGGGGCGCTGCTTTACAGCCTCGTCTGGACGGCAGCGGTGCTGACCCTTGGCGTAGTTCTGTTCAGCCGCATTGAAAAAACCTTTATGGATACCGTGTAAGGAAGGGGATACGGAAAATGGCAAAACGTGAATCGACCCGTCCTGAAACGGTAATCAGCATCCGGGACGTAAAAAAACAGTATAAGCTGGGCCAGATCGGCGGCGGTACCCTGACCGCCGACCTGCAGAGCTGGTGGGCCCGTATCCATGGCCGGGAGGATCCCAACACCATCGTGGGCACCGATACCCGGCTGTGGGGCACCAAGTTCATGGCCCTGAACGGGGTCAGCTTTGATGTATACAAGGGTGAGGCTGTGGGTATCATCGGACGCAACGGCGCCGGCAAGAGTACCCTGCTTAAGATCCTCTCCCGCATCACCGCGCCCACCGAGGGTGAGATCTGTATCAAAGGCCGGGTGGCCAGCATGCTGGAGGTGGGTACCGGTTTCAACGGCGAAATGACCGGCCGGGAAAACATCTACATGAACGGTACCATTCTGGGCATGACCAAGGCCGAGATCAACGCCAAGCTGGACGAAATTATTGAATTCTCGGAGTGTGCCGAGTTTATTGATACTCCGGTGAAACGGTATTCCAGCGGTATGTTTGTCAAACTGGCCTTCTCGGTGGCTGCCCATCTGGACAGCGAGATCATGGTTATGGACGAAGTGCTGGCTGTGGGCGACATGAAGTTCCAGAAAAAGTGCCTGGGCCGGATGAGCGACGCGGCCAACCAGGAAGGGCGTACCGTCCTGTACGTGAGCCACAACATGAGCACCATCCGCCAGCTGTGCGACCGGTGCATCGTGCTGGATCAGGGCCGGGTCATCTACGACGGCGATGTGGAAAAGGCAATTGCCCTGTATATGGACAGCAGCAATGTGAATGTGCCGCATTACGACCTGGTCAATGTGGGCCGTTCCACCACCGGCGCGGGTACCCGTCTGCAGCTGCAGAGCCTGGATTTCCTGGATTGCGAAGCTACCGTGTTCCCCCGGGAAAAGCCCGTCCGCATCCGGATCAAGTGGTATGCCAATGAAGCATTCAAGGGCGTGAACCTGAAGCTGAATCTCCATCGCCGGGATTCCACCCCCATCGGCATCACCCATCCGGTGGATCTGGGCCCCACGGAGCCGGGCCAGGTGTACGAGACCACCTTCTCTCTGGACGCCTCCATGTTTGGCGAGGGGCAGTACTTCTTCTACCTGGATATGTTCGAGGGCGTAGTGGGCCAGGGCGTCTGCCTGGATAAGCCCAACGTGGAGTTCAGCTTCGAGATCACCGGTACCGATCTGCTGGTTCCTCAGTGGCATGTGGGCTGGGGCCCGATCCATTTCAAGCCCGTGATCGTGGACGAACAAAAAAGGATTTAAACTATGGCTGTGGATGTTCTGTTTATCTGCCATACCCAGTACCAGGCAATGGTCAGCGCGGTCAAAGCGCTTACGGCACCGGCAGGCTTTTCCGCGGATTTCTGGCTGTCCGACGCGCTGCCGGCCCGGGAGGAGCTGGCCCAGCGCCTGCAAAAGGAGAAAATCGCGGGCCGGGTTTTTCTGCCCCGCGACAATGCGGAGCAATATCCCTCGCTGGAGCATGCTTCACTTCTGCTGCGCCGCACAATGGCGTTCAAGCATGCGGCAGCCGCGGGATTTCCGCTGCGGCTGGGAGAATACCGGGAGATCTGCATCTATAACGACTGGAACAGCGCCGGGCGCTATCTGCAGGACAGGGGCGTACAGTATGTGCTGGGGGAGGACACCTACAGCAATCTGGACCACCCCAACCATTGGATCGACGATCAGGCGGCTGAGGCGGATTTTGCACGCCGGCAGCTTACCGGCTCGGGGTATCTGTTCTGGGGCGCCTACCGGGGCGTAAGCACGGTAGAGGTGGCTAACCCGGAAACGGTTTCCTACTATCCCGGCAAGCTGCGGGGATTTGATGTGTTTGCGCATCTTGAATCGCTGGACGGAAAGAGCCGTGCGGCGCTGCGCCGGGTATTTGCCGGGGAAGAACTTCCGCCGGTTGAGCCGGGCAGCTGCCTGTTTTTGTCGCGGGGATACTACGTGGATCGGGAGGTTTTCAGCCAGGCCGCGCAGGATCAGCTCTGCCGGGACATTGTGGCCCGCTACGCGCAGGGCTACCGGCTGTATATCAAGACCCACCCGCGGGATACCACCGACTATACGGCGCTTTTCCCCGGGGCTGTGGTGATCAACCGCTTTATGCCTTCCCAGCTGCTGGATTATTGTTTTGATGTGCAGTTCGACCGGGCGATCGGTTTCCGTACCAGCGCCCTGGATGGCCTGCGCTGCGCCCGGGAGATCATCCGCATCCCGGACGAAGAATTTTCGTACGAAAACTACCGATTTTGAAACGGCCGGCTTTTGGCCGAAAAAAAGGAGAGTTTGTCCGTGAAAGTAATTGCTGTGATTCCGGCCCGGTACCAGTCCACCCGGATGCCCGGCAAGCCCTTGCTGGATATCTGCGGCCATCCCATGCTCTGGTGGGTGTACCAAAACGTAAAGACGGTGAAGGAGTTCGACGAACTGTATATCGCCACCGACGACGAGCGCATCCGCGCTGCGGCGGAAAGCTGGGGCGCCAAGGTTATTATGACCACCAGTGACTGCTCCTGCCTGATCGACCGGCTGTACCAGGTGAGCCGGGTCGTGGAAGGGGACTACTATGTAAGCGTAAACGGCGATGAACCGATTCTGGAACCGGAAGTCATGCCCAAGATCCTGCCCGATTTTGTGGACAATGAACGTCCGGTTGTGCGCGGCCTGGTGCGGGATTTTACCTCCCCCACCGAAGTGCTGGATCCGGGCAATATCAAGATCGTGGTCGGGCAGGGCGGCTATTCGCTGTATACCTCCCGCAGCCCGATCCCGTATCCCCATACCACCACGCAGTTCCGTTACAAAAAGTATGTGGGGGTGGAGTGCTTCAACCGCAAAGCCCTGGAATTCTACGTTTCCACCCCGCAGACCGAGATCGAGCGGATTGAGGATATCGGTTCGATCCGGTTTCTGGAGCACGGGTATCGCATCCACTACACCCAGGTGGAGAGCGATTCCCTTTCCATTGACACCCCCCGTGATCTGGAAAAGATCCGGGCGGTGATCAGCAAACGATTGGAGGCAAACAATGTCTGAATCCCTGCGCCTGTTGGACTGTACCCTGCGTGACGGCGGTTACCTGGTGGACAGTCAGTTCGGCGACGACTTTATCCGCGGCTTTATCCGCAATCTGACCGATGCCGGTGTGGACGTGGTTGAGGTTGGCTTCCTGAAGGACATCCCGCATCAGCCGGGCAGCACCATCTTCAACAATGCGGCGCAGATTGCCCCCTACCTGCCGGCCCAGCGCAACCCGGCGGTCAGCTATGTAACTCTGGCGGATTACGGCCGGTACGACATCAGCCAGCTGGAACCCTGTGACGGTACCAGCATCGACGGTGTCCGGGCCTGTTTCTTCCGCAAGGACCGGAAGGCCGTGCTGGAGTTCTGCCGCCAGATTCTGGCACGCGGCTATCTGCTGTATGTGCAGCCGGTGGATATTCTGGGCTATTCCGATGAGGAGCTGCTGGACCTGATCCGGGATGTGAACGAGCTGCATCCCTTTGCCCTGTCCACGGTGGATACCTTCGGCAGTATGTATCCGGAGGATCTGCATCGGGTATTCAGCCTGATCCACCACAATCTGGATCCCCGCATCAATATGGGCTTCCACAGCCATAACAACCTGCAGATGAGCTTTGCTCTTTCCCAGGAGTTCGTGCGCCTGACACAGGGGCGCCGCAATATTGTGGTGGATGCTACCATGTGCGGTATGGGCCGGGGCGCCGGCAACACCAATACCGAACTGATGGCTTCCTTCCTGAACACCCATCAGAAAGCGCACTACGATCTGGATGTGCTGCTGGATGTGGCCGACAACTACATGGACGGCCTGCGCAGCCGCTGCGAATGGGGCTATTCCATCCCGTACTTCCTGGCCGGGGTGCAGAGTGCACATGTGCACAACATCACCTACCTGAGCGACCGTCCCAGCATCCGTGCCCGGGACATGATGCACATTCTCCAGAAGCTGGATCCGGAAGTGCGCAAACGGTATGATTACGACCTGCTGGAAAAGCTGTACCTGGAAGAACTGAGCCAGCAGATCGACGATTCGGCGTCATTGGATACGCTGCACAAGGCGGTGGGCGGCCGTAAGGTGCTGCTGTTGCTGCCCGGCCATAGTGTGGAAGAGCACCGGCAGGAGATTCTGGAATATATCGGCCGGGAGAAACCGGTGGTTATCCATGTGAATATGTGCAATCCGGACTTCCCCCGGGATTTTGCCTTCTTCTCCAATGCCAAGCGGTATGACTTCTGGCATACGACCACCGGCTTCGGGGATTCTCCCTGCATCCTGACCTCCAACATTGCCGATCCTCCTGCCGGCAGCCTGTGCGTGAATATTCACAAGCTGCTCAAGAGTGGGTTCCGCCATACCGACAACTCTACCCTGGTGCTGCTGCGCCTGCTGGATCACCTGAGCCCGGAGAGCGTGGCCATCGCGGGCTTTGATGGGTATGACGCAGCCAAGAAAGAGAACTTTGTCTCTCGCCAGCTGGAGCGTCATTCCTACGATGCAGCCAAAGCCGCCGAGATCAATGCCGGCATCCGGGAAGTGCTGCAGAACTACTTTGATACCTACAGCGGAAGCTTTCCGGTGCAGTTCCTTACTCCGTCCCGCTTTGAGGAGGTATGCCGAAAATGACCCGGTTTGCCCCTATGCGCCTGCTGGTACTGGATGTGGACGGTACCCTTACCGACGGGGCCATCTATATGGGCCCGGAAGGGGAGGTGTGCAAGCGTTTTTCCGCCAAAGATGGTCTGGGGCTCAAGCTGCTCCAGGCTGCGGGGGTGGAAGTGGCAATCCTTACCGGCCGTACCAGCGCGATCGTAAGCAACCGGGCTGCCGAGCTGGGCATAACCCGTGTGGTGCAGGGGATTGCGGAAAAACCCGCCGCCCTGCGGCGATTGGCGGCGGAAACCGGCGTATCCCTGGCGGAAACCGGCTATATGGGGGATGATCTGAACGATCTGGCCGCCATGAGTTTGTGCGGTGTGCGGGCCTGCCCTGCCGACGCAGTTCCTGAAGTACGTGCTCTTTGCCAGTTTGTATCGGATCTTCCGGGTGGACAGGGGGCGGTGCGTCAGTTCTGCGAGGCCTGGCTCAAGGATGCCGGCTTGTGGGAGACGGTCAGCCCCCGACCGGTCAGCGCCCAGTAAACGCCTGTGCATGCAGCGCCTTGCCTTTGGCGGGGCGCTATTTCTTTTTCTGTATAACTGTGGTATACTGTCCATATCTACGACCTTAAGGAGAATCCTGCGGATGAACCGAGTTTTGTCTGTTTGCAAGCGCTATCGCCGGCCGCTGGGCATCGCCTGTTTAGCGCTGGTGTGCCTTGGCGTACTGGCCTGCGTATGGCTCGCGGCGGTGCTGCCCGCCGAAAGCAAAAGCCAGAGCATGAAACTGAACGATCAGTATGACCAGACCCTTGTGCTTACCGAGCCGCTGACACAGACATTTGTCAGTGACCAGCCGCTGGTGGGCCTTGGCTTTCAGATGCGGGCGGAAGGAGCCTGTGCCGGAAACCTGTACCTGCAACTGTACGATGATGTAACCGGTGAACTGCTGAGCAGCAGTACCGGTGACCTGGCATATCTTGTACCGGACAGTTATACGGTACTGGGGCTGGATACCCCTGTGGAAGCCGGTACCGCAGAGCGCTACCGGTTGGTTCTGACCGCCGAATATGCCGATGGCAGTGCGCAGGCCACAGTAGGATATGGCCCGGATGGGCTGGACGGCACGCTGTATCTGGGGGATACGCCGGTTTCCGGCAGTCTGGCGCTGTTGGCAGTCACAGAACAGATCGGCGGTTTTGTGTCCGCATACTACTGGGCCTTCGGGTTGCTGGCCACCCTGCTGGTATGTCTGTGCGCGGTGGTGGTTACCGGCTCCCGTCCCTGTCCTCTGCACCGGCTCTGCTTCGGACTGGTGCTGGCATTGGGGCTGCTGTTCACCATGCTGCTGCCACCTTATGCGGCGCCGGACGAACAGTACCATATCAATCAGGCGTTTTCTCTGGCAAGCCGGATCGCCACCCATCTGGCACCGGATGCCCACGCCATTGGCGGGGTGCCCATTCAGGAAACTTTCCGCCGGGCCACCGATCAGGATCCTTTGCTGCAGAATGCCAATACCACGGTTTTCACCTGGCGGCAGTACCTGCGACAGCTGGACTCCACCAGTGATGTGCCTTTAGGGCAGATCACATTCTACAATGAATTGCAGGCAACACCCGACAATGCACTGTATGTGTGCAGTGCGCTGGCGGTGCTTCTGGGGTATATACTGCATCTGGGATTTGCGCCGACCCTGCTGTTGGGGCGCCTGGCTAACCTGCTGGTCTTTGCGTTGCTGGCCGCCTGGGCGGTCAAACGGGCGCCCTTTGGCAAGCGGGTGTTCCTGGCGGTGACGCTTTTGCCCATGACGCTGCACATGGCTGCTTCTTTCAGCCGGGACAGCCTGCTGCTGGGGTTGGTGTTTGCCTTTACCGCTCTGGTACTGGATGCGGCCTGGGGCCCTGCCGAGCGGGTTCGCCCGGTGTGTCTGGTGGCACTGGCGGTGCTTCCGATGCTGTTCGCCCCCTCAAAAATGGTGTATCTGCCCCTTTCCGCGCTGGTACTGCTGATTCCTGCCGCCCGTATCGGACGGCGGGGAAACTGGTTCAAAGGGGCGGTTCTGGCGCTGGCGGTTCTGGCCTTCTGCCTGTCGCCCACCAACCGGCTTACCCTGAAAGGGGTCTGGACCACCGATACCTCGTCGATTTCTTCCGTAGAAACCGAAATACCTGAACCCGGCACCGAAGAAGGAGCCGAAGGAGAAGGCGAACCCGTCCAGGGCCTTGTGGCCGAACAGGACAAGGTTACCTACAGTGTAGGATATATGCTGCAGCATCCGGGTACAACCCTGAAGCTTTTCATAAATACCCTGCTGGAAAACACGGATCATTATATCCGCAGCCTAGTGGGCGGCAGCCTGAGCTATTATACCCTGGATCTTGCCTGGGGCTGGGTACTGGTGCTGTACGGCCTGTTGGCAGCGGCACTGCTGGGGGGCGGCTCACCCATGCCGGCCGGGGCCCGGCTTTGGACAGGACTGCTGTGTCTTGCCTGTCTGGGGCTTACGGTGGGCGGTTGCCTGGTATGGACTCCGATCTACTATACTACCCTGTATGGACTGCAGGGGCGGTATCTGCTGTGTTTCCTGCCGGCGGCGCTGCTGGCGCTGCGGCCGGCAAAAACCCTTCTGACAGCAGGCAGTACCCATGGCCTGGTTCTGGCGCTTGCTCTGACGGATGCGGGCGTACTGCTGAATGTGTTTCTTGCGGTGCTGGCCCGGTGACCGGGTGCATGATAAAAGGAGATATCTATGTTCGACTATCTTGATGTGCCGGTGATTATTCCGTCGCTGGAACCGGATGACCGTCTGACCTGCCTGCTGCGTGACATGCAGAAAGCAGGCATCCGCCATATCCTGCTGGTGGATGACGGCAGTTCGGAGAGCTACCGGCACTATTTTGACGAGGCCGAGACAAAGGGCTGCACCGTGCTGCGCCATGCGGTAAATCTGGGCAAGGGCCGTGCGCTGAAAACGGCCTTCAACCATTGCCTGAATGTCTGGCCGGATGCCCCCGGTGCGATCACAGCCGATTCCGACGGACAACATTCGGTGCCGGATATTCTGCGGTTCATGCAGGCGATGTGCGAACATCCGGACAGCCTGCTGTTGGGCTGCCGGGACTTTGACGACGCGGGCGTGCCGTTCAAAAGCCGGTACGGCAACAAGATCACCTGTTTTATGTTCCGGTCTCTGTGTGGGGTGTCGGTCAGCGATACCCAGACCGGCCTTCGGGGTGTGCCCGCCGCCTTTATGCGCCGTCTTATGAATGTGCCGGGAGAGAGGTTTGAATTTGAGAGCAACATGCTCATAGAGACCAAGGATCGTCTGCCCATCCGGGAACTGCCGATTCAAACCATCTACGACTCCAAGGAGAACCATACCTCTCATTTCCACCCGCTGCGGGATTCTGCCCGCATCTATGCCATTTTCGGCAAGTTCCTGTTCTCCAGCCTGTCCTCCAGCGTGCTGGATCTGGCGTTGTTCAGCCTGCTGATCTGGCTGCTGAAACCTCTGTTTGCCGACCCGAAAGCGGCCATCTTTGCCTGTACCGCCCTGGCCCGGGTCTGCTCGGCCACCTACAACTATTACCTGAACCATCGGGTGGTGTTCCACAGCCAGGCCGGGCACAGGCAGGCCGTGCTCCGCTATTGCGTCCTGGCTGTGATCCAGATGCTGGCCAGCGCCGGGCTGGTAAGCCTGATTACCGTCACGCTGCTGGGCAATCCGGTGGGGGCGGAGCTGCCGGTCAAGATTCTGGTGGATGTGGTGCTGTTCTTCATCAGCTTTCAGATCCAGCGGGAGTTCGTTTACAAGAAAAAAGCCTGACGACCCGAAAGGAGGCCTGTGGCGGTGACCATCTGCTTTTTCTCCGCCCAGTATCTGCCCACCGTAGGCGGGGTGGAGCGGTATACCTTCAACCTGGCCCGTCGGGTGGTGGCTGCCGGACACACCGCGCTGGTGATTACCAGTGCGCTGCCGGGCCTGCCCGATGAAGAAACCGACGAGCACGGCATCCATATTCTGCGCCTGCCGGTCTGGCCGCTGATGAACGGCCGGTTTCCGGTGCTGCGCCCCGGACGCCGGATGGCGGCGCTTACCCGCAGACTGTGGAATCAACCGATCGATCTGTGCGTTATCAATACCCGGTTTTATGTAAGCAGCCTGTACGCGGCTTATCAGTGCCGCCGCCGGCGTATTCCGGCCATTCTGGTGGATCACTCCACCGGCCACCTGCCCATGGGCAGCAGCCTGCTGAACACGGCCGGCGCCTGTTACGAGCATATGGCCGCCGCGTTTCTCAAAGCCTGCCGTCCCCGTTTCTTTGGGGTCAGCCGGGCGGTCTGCCGCTGGCTGGAGCATTTCGGCATCCGGGCCGAAGGCCAGCTGTATAACGCGGTGGACCCTGCGGAGGTGCGCGCGCTGGCCAATGCTGCCGACCGGGTGGACTGGCGGCAAAAACTGGGCCTGCCTGCCGATCAGCGGCTGGCGGTCTATCTGGGGCGGGTCATCCCGGAAAAAGGTGTGGCCGAACTGATCCGGGCCTTTACCGCCGCCGCACCCGCAGGATGCAGCCTGGTGGTAGCCGGGGACGGCCCGCTGCTGCCCCAACTGCGGGAGAATTGCCCGCCCCATGTGTACCTGGCGGGGGCTGTGCCCTACGCCCAGGCCATGCAGCTGCTGGCCCAGGCCCAGCTGTATTGTCTGCCCACCTACTACGCCGAGGGTTTCCCCACCACCTTTCTGGAGGCGGCGGCCTGCGGCTGCCCCATTCTGACCACACGCACCGGCGGCAGCGACGAACTGCTGCCGGATGAGCGGTACGGCGTGCAGCTGGACGGGGTGGAGGAGACCGCCCTGGCCGCGGCACTGACCCGCTGTTTGGAGGATGAAACCTGGCGGTGTCAGGCGGCCCGCCTGACCGGGCAGAGACTGGAAGAACGGTTTACCTGGGATGCGGTGACCACCCGGCTGCTGGAACTGGCCGGCACAAATTGACCCGTTTGCAAAAGGAAGGGAAAGTATGGCAAAGCTATTGATCGTGATTCCCGCTTTCAATGAGCAGGAGAACATTGTGCGGGTGGTGGATGATCTGATCACCCGCTACCCCCAGTATGATTATGTGGTGATCAATGACGGCAGCCGGGATCACACCGCGGCGCTCTGCCGCCGTCATGGCTACCGGATGATTGATCTGCCGGTGAACCTGGGGCTGGCAGGGGCGTTCCAGACCGGCCTGCGCTATGCTGCTGAAAATGGCTATGACTGTGCCTTGCAATTCGATGCGGACGGTCAGCACCGGCCCGAGTATATCCAGCCCATGCTGGACAAGCTGGAGGAAGGGGCCGATATTGTAATAGGAAGTCGATTTTTAACTGTGCGTAAACCCAAAAGCCTGCGGATGCTGGGCAGTTATCTGATCAGCTGGGCCATCCGCCTGACCACCGGCCAGGCTATCTGCGATCCCACCAGCGGCATGCGGATGTTCAACCGGGCCATGCTGGAGGAATTCAGCACCAACCTGAACTATGGGCCGGAGCCGGATACCATCAGCTACCTGATCAAAAACGGCGCCGTTGTGCGGGAGGTCCAGGTGGAAATGGGGGAGCGCACCGCCGGAAAAAGCTATTTGAATCTGGTGCGCAGCGTGGAGTATATGACCAAGATGGGCCTGTCGATCCTGCTGATCCAGTGGTTCCGCAAGCGGGATACCGACAGCCCGTATGCCGAAAGGAGCGTGTAAGGAATGTTGGGAATCAGTTGGCAGATTCGGCTGGTACTGGTGCTGGGCAGCCTGGTAACGGTGGCCTTTGTGCTGCGCCGGGTGCGGCAGGCCCGCATGCAGATCGAGGACAGCATCTTCTGGCTGCTGTTCGCCTTTTTTATGTTTATCCTGAGCCTTGTGCCGCAGGCGGCCTATTGGGTGTCGAATGTATTCCGGTTCCAGAGCCCGATTAACGTGGTGTATCTTGCGATTATATTTATACTACTAGTAAAACAGTTCTTTATGAGCATTCAGCTCAGCCAGATGGATTCCAAGATACGTGCCCTGACGCAGAAGGTAGCCCTTAACGAGGAAAAGATCGAGCGGGAAAAAGACGATTTGTAATGCAGCCGTAAATGTGGTATACTGTTCTAGATACTTTAAACCGAGATGGAGCGTGATGAGAATGGCGTTTGAACCCAAACTTACCTATAAAGGCCGTCCCCTGGTCCGCAGCAAGAATGAGATCTATTACGGCAGCCTGAGCGACCCGTATGTGGTGTTCATGCAGGTGCTCACCACCAAGGAGGAAAATGGTGTGCAGGTAGCCGACAAGATCCATGTGGTGCTGCTGTCCACCAACGCTTCCAAGCCCCTGCCGGAGCGCATCATGAAGCAGAGCTCCAAAACCGGGCTGTACACCGCCCTGGAGATCGGCACCATGTGGCTGGAGCGGGCGCTGAAAGAAGAAACCGCCAAAAAGTAAGCAGGACGCAAAAACCGCCGCCCGGTTCGGGCGGCGGTTTTTCTGTATAAAACAGGGGCCGGGCACAGCAACTGTGCCCGGCCCCGCCGGAAATTCAGGTTATTCCTCGCTGTCCGCGTCGCAACACTCGCACTCGCCGTCGCAGCTCTCGAACTCGATCTCAAAGTCCGCGCCGCAGTTGGGGCAGCTCAGATCGCCGCCCAGCAGGGTGTCCTCGTCCACCACGCAGGTCTCGCCGCAGTTGGGGCAGGTGAGCTCATAGGCGGCGTCCTCGCCGTCCTCCTCGTCCTCATCCTCGTCCTCGTCGCCGTACACGGCGCTCTCCAGATCGTCCATATCCTCGTCGATGGCGTCCAGCTCATCGTAGGCCTGCTCCAGATCCTCATACACCTGATCCATGTCGTCATCCAGTTCGGTGACCTTGGCGCACAGATCGTTCAGCAGATCGGCCATGGCGGCCAGCACCTTGCCCTCCTTGCTCTCGGTGTCCAGCTGCAGGCCCTCCATCAGGCCCTTCAGGTAGGCGGCTTTTTCTTTCAGTTCCATAGTCGTTACCTCCTGCGCGCACAGCGCGCTGTTTGTGTACAAAATAAAATCGGGGCGGCGGCGCCAGGCCGCCGCCCCGGATCTGCAAATGGGATCAGGCGCGCTCCATATACTCGCCGGTGCGGGTATCGATGCGGATCATGTCGCCCTCGTTGATGAACAGGGGCACGCGGATCTCAGCGCCGGTCTCCAGCTTGGCGGGCTTCAGGGTGTTGGTAGCGGTGTTGCCCTTGAAGCCGGGCTCGGTCTCGGTAACCTGCAGCACCACAAAGTTGGGGGCCTCGATGCCGAACACGTTGCCCTTGTAGCTCAGCACCTTGACCATCTCGTTCTCCTTCACGAACTTGAAGGAATCGCTCAGATCCTTCTCGTTCAGGGGCTGCTGCTCGTAGGTCTCGGTGTCCATGAAGTAGTACAGGTCGCCGTCCTGATACAGGTACTGCATCTCACGCCGCTCGATGAAAGCGGTAGGGAACTTGTCGTTGGGGTTGTAGCTCTTCTCGGTCACAGCGCCGGTGATCACGTTCTTGGTCTTGGTACGCACAAAAGCCGCGCCTTTGCCGGGCTTCACGTGCTGGAACTCCACGACCTGGAGCACGTTGCCGTTCTCTTCAAAGGTGACGCCATTGCGGAAATCGCCAGCAGAAATCATAAATTGAATCCTCCCAAATATCGTATAAAGTCTTGCGCTTTGGCATATCTACAAATATTTTACCTGATGCACGGGCATTTTTCAACCCTTTCGGGGCAGAAATGCCCGGTTTTTGCGCCAAAGCCGCCGGGTGTTGACGCAGTACGCCGCGCTGGGGTAAAATGAAAAGGCCGGGCCGCCTGTCGGCGCGGCCCAACCCGGATAAGGAGAGAACCCGCGCCTATGCTGTTCAATTCACTGAAATTTGCGGCCTTTTTCCCGGCGGTGACGCTGGGATATTTTGTGCTGCCCCACCGGCTGCGGGCTGTGTGGCTGCTGGCGGCCAGCTACCTGTTCTATATGTGCTGGAACCCCCGCTACGCCCTGCTGATGCTGGCCAGCACCGCCGTTACCTGGGCGGCAGGTCTGGCCATGGAACGCACCGCGCACCGCAAGGCTGTGCTGGCCGCGTCGCTGGTGCTGAATCTGGGCATCCTGTTTGTCTTTAAATACGCCTCCTTTGTGCTGGATAACCTGAACGCCGCGCTGGCGGTGTTCGGCAAAGACCCTGTGCTGGGCGGCTTTTCGGTGCTGCTGCCGGTGGGCATCAGCTTTTATATCTTTCAGGCGGTGGGCTACACCATCGACGTGTACCGCCGCCGTCTGCCCGCCGAGCGCAGCTTTTTGTATTATGCCCTGTTTGTGAGCTTTTTCCCCCAGCTGGTGGCCGGCCCCATTGAGCGCAGCACCAACATGCTGCCTCAGCTGCATGAAAAGCACCGGTTCGACTATGAGCGGATCAAGTCCGGCCTGGTGCAGATGCTGGGCGGCTACCTGGAAAAGATGGTCATTGCCGACCGGCTGGCCCTGCTGGTGGACGCTGTCTGGCAGCAGGAATCCCCCGGCGGCGCGGCCGCCTGGCTGGCGGTATTCTTCTTTGCGCTGCAGCTTTACTGCGACTTTGCCTCCTACAGCGACATTGCCATCGGCGCGGCCCGGGTGATGGGCTTCGACCTGATGCGCAACTTCGACAGCCCCTATCTGGCCCCCACCCTGGGCCAGTTCTGGGACCGCTGGCACATCAGCCTGTCCAAATGGTTCCAGGATTATCTCTATATCCCGCTGGGCGGCAGCCGCAAAGGGCTGGGACGCACCTGCATGAACCTGCTGATCGTGTTCCTGGTCAGCGGCCTGTGGCACGGCGCGGCCTGGACCTTTGTGCTCTGGGGCGCGGCCCACGGCGTGTACAGCGTGATCGCCCGGCTCACCGCTGCCCCACGCGCCCGGCTGCGGCAGCGGCTGGGCCTGCCCGCCGGTCTGCACCGGGTGCTGAGCACCGTCTGGGTGTTCTTCTTTGTCAGCCTGACCCTGGTGCTCTTCCGGGCGAACAGCCTGCCCGCCGCCGGGCGGATGTTCGCCGGGCTGCTGCGCTGGGACGCCCCGCTGGACTGGGCTGCCCTGGGCCTGGACAAACCGGGCTTCATTGTGGCGCTGGCAGCCATCGCGGTGCTGTTTGTCTTTGACCTGCTGCGCGCAAAAGGCGGCCCGGTGCGGGACCGGTTCCTGTCCCGGCCGCTGTGGGTGCAGTGGCCGGTGCTGCTGGCCGGTCTGCTGGCGCTGGCGGTGTTCGGCATGTACGGCGAGGGCTACGTGGAACAGCCCTTCATCTATTTCCAGTTCTGAAAGGAGGGCGCCCATGCTGCGCAATCTGCCCCGGCCGCTGCGTCTGGCCGCCCGCCTGACGGCCTTCTGCCTGTTGGCGGCGCTGCTGCTCTGGTACGCCGACGCGGTACTCACCGAAAAATCCAGTACCTTCTGGGGCCTGTACGACGAGCCCCGGGATACCATTGACGTGCTGTATGTGGGCGGCAGCCATGCCAATGCCGCCATCTCCCCGCTGCAGATCTACGAGCAGCAGGGCTTTACCGGCTATGTGGCCTACAGCTGGAGCCAGCCCATCTGGACCAGCTACCACTATATCAAGGAAGCCCTGAAAACCCAGAGCCCCCAGGTGGTGGTGCTGGATACCTTCGGGCTGGTTTACGGCAACACCTATATCGAAGCGCCGCTCATCGACGCCACCAGCGACCAGTTCAGCCCCCGGATCAAGCCGGGGCTCAACCGGTTGCTGCTCACGGTGGCCATGAGCCGCTGCCAGGTGACCCACAAGCCGTTTTATCAGTACAACTCCCTGCTGCAGTTCCATACCCGGTGGAAATCCCTCACCGCCGAGGACTGGACCTGGCCCTTTGTGAGCCATGCCAGCCCGGGCAAGGGGTTCGGCCCCATCTACACCACCGAGGTGTTCAGCCAGAGCCAGCCCGCCGCCATCACCGAACAGGCGGGCTATGCCCCGGCGGAGGAGTATCTGTACAAGATCATTGAACTGTCGAAAAAAGAGGGCTTCCAGCTGGTGCTGGTGGATATTCCCTACATCGCCACCGAGACCGAGTACGGCATCTATGCCCGGGCCCGGCGCATCTGCGAGGAAAACGGGGTGCCCTATATCAGCTATCTGCTGGACGATACCGCCGCCGAGGCAGGCTTTGACTACGCCACCGATATGGCCGAGCACGCCCACGTGAACTACAAGGGCGCCGCCAAGCTGAGCGCCCACCTGGGGGCCTGGCTGGCGGAGCAGTACGACCTGCCCGACCACCGGCAGGATCCGGCCTATGCCTCCTGGGGCGAGCTGGCGGCGGCGGAGCAGAAAGACCTGCAGGACGGGGATCTGTCCATGACCCACGATCCGCTGGAGCTGCTGCAAAAGGCCCTGGACGAGCGGTATCTGCTGGTGGTGCAGACCCAGGGCGACCTGACCGGCGCGGACGGCGCCGCCGTGGCGGCCGCCTTTGACGCGGTGGGGCTGGACGGCGGTATTTTCGCCAGTTCCACGGCCCATGCTCTGTATGTGTTTGAGGGCGGCGAGATGCTGTATGGCCAGGTGGCCGAGGGCGAAACACTGGCCTATACCTGGACCGACGGCGCCCATACCCTGGAAGCCGACAGCCGGCCGGACAGCGCCTCCTGCCGTCTGGACGGGGAGGAGATCGGCCGCAACCGCCCCGGTGTGAACATCGCCGTGGTGGACCGGGAAACCGGCGAGCGGGTGCAGAGCATCAGCTTCAGCACCCTGCACGACTACGCGGCCTATACCGCCTGAGCGGAATAAACCGGCCCCGGGCCGGTGACAGATAAGGAGAAAATCGTTTATGTGGTTTTACGACACAACCGTCTATCAGATCTACCCGCTGGGCCTGTGCGGCGCACCCGCGCAAAATGACGGGCAGACCGTGCCCCGCATCCGCCGTCTGGAGGGCTGGGCGCAGCACATCGCGGACCTGGGCTGCGGCGCGGTGCTGCTGAATCCGGTGTTCCAGAGCGATGCCCACGGCTATGACACCCGGGATTACACCACCCTGGACTGCCGCCTGGGCACCAACGAGGACCTGGCGGCGGTGTGCAAGGCGTTCCATGAGGCAGGGCTGCGGGTGCTGCTGGACGGGGTATTCAACCACGTGGGCCGGGGCTTCTGGGCCTTTGAGGATGTGCGCCGCAACCGGGAGGCCAGCCCCTACAAGGACTGGTTTCATATTGATTTCGGCGGCAACACCGACAAGAACGATGGTTTCTGGTACGAGGGCTGGGAGGGCCACAACGACCTGGTCAAGCTGAACCTGCGCAACCCGGCGGTGGTGGAGCATATCTTCTCCGCCATCCGGGGCTGGGTGGAGCAGTTCGGCATCGACGGCCTGCGGCTGGACGTGGCCTACTGCCTGGATCTGGATTTCCTGCGCCAGCTGCGCCGGTTCACCGATACCCTCAAGCCGGAGTTTGCCCTGCTGGGTGAGGTGGTGCACGGGGACTACAACCGGTGGATGAACGACGAGATGTGCCACTCGGTCACCAACTACGAATGCTACAAGGGGCTGTATTCCAGCTTCAACTCCATGAATATGTTCGAGATCGGGCACAGCCTGGCCCGGCAGTTCGGGCCGGAACCCTGGACCCTGTACAAGGGCCGCCATCCCTATTCCTTTGTGGACAACCACGACGTGACCCGCATCGCCAGCATCCTGACCAACCCGGCCCATCTGCCGCTGGTCTACGGGGTGATGTTCGGTATGCCCGGCGTTCCCAGCATCTACTACGGCAGCGAGTGGGGGATGCAGGGCAACAAGACCCCCGGCACCGACGCGCCCCTGCGCCCGGAGGTGGAAACCCCGCAGCAGGGCGCGCTGTACGAGGCGATTGCCGTTATGGCCAAGGCCCGTGCATCCAGCGAGGCGCTGTGCTACGGCAGCTACCGGAACGTGGTGCTTACCAACAAGCAGATCATCTTTGAGCGCCGCACCGATGCCGAGCGGGTGCTGGTGGCGGTGAACGCCGACGCCGAGCCCTGGACCGCCCATTTCGACGCGGGCTGCGGCCAGGCCCAGGAACTGCTCACCGATACGCTGCACGATTTCGGCGGCGGCAGCACCCTGCCCCCCTACAGCGTGCAGTTCTGGAAGATGGAGCGATAAAAGGCCAATATGGGGGAGACAACGTCTCCCCCATACCCCCTGGAAATCGCGGGCCGGAATCCTCCGGCCCGCAGGATGGGGGGCTGGGGGACTGGTCCCCCAGATCGGCAAAAGAAAAGGGACACGCGTTGCAGCGTGTCCCTTTTGCGTTTACAGCAGCGCTTCCACCGCGTCGGCGGCGCCGTCCAGATAGTCGCCCTCAAAAGCTTCGATCACGCCCTGGTCGGCGTTCTGGGCCAGCCGGGGATCGATGGGCATTTTGGCCAGCACCTTCAGCCCGTGCTTGGCGGCAACCTCGTCCACATGGCTCTCGCCAAAGACGCCGATCTTCTTGCCGCAGTCCGGGCAGGTGATGTAGCTCATGTTCTCCACGATGCCCAGGATGGGAATGTTCATCATCTCGGCCATCTTGACCGCCTTGGTCACGATCAGGCTCACCAGCTCCTGCGGGCTGGCCACCACGATGATCCCGTCCACCGGCAGGGTCTGGAACACCGTCAGGGGCACGTCGCCGGTTCCCGGAGGCATGTCCACAAACAGGAAGTCCACATCCTTCCAGATGACCTCCTGCCAGAACTGCTTTACCGCCCCGGCGATCACCGGGCCGCGCCAGACAACCGGGTCCTCCTCGTTGTCCAGCAGCAGGTTCACGCTCATCACGTCGATGCCGGTGCGGCTCTTGATGGGCCAGCAGCCGTTCTCATCCGCCATGGCCCGGCCGTGAATGCCGAACAGCTTGGGGATGGAGGGGCCGGTCACGTCCGCGTCCAGCACGCCCACCGCATAATCGCGCCGGCGCAGCAGGGTGGCCAGCATGGCGCTGGTCATGCTCTTACCCACGCCGCCCTTGCCGCTTACAATGCCGATCACCTTTTTGATATGGCTCAGCTGATGAGGCGGCTCATGCAGATCCTGGGGTTTATTCCGGCTGGAGCAGCTGGCCGAGCAGCTGCTGCAGTCATGGGTACATTCGCTCATGGTTCTTCTCTCCCTTTTTATGCATTGGGTCTTTCTTTTCCGGCCCTGCGGCCGGGGGAAAACAGTGTCACACCCGGGCCACGAACCCGGTCACCAGGGCTTCCAGCACCTTGGCGCGGCGGTTGGCCGTTTCGATCACCTCGTCCCCGTCCAGCTTTTTGTTTTCGACGCCGGCGGCCATGTTGGTGATAAGGCTCAGCGCCACCGTGGGCAGGCCGCAGTGGGCCGCCGTGATGGCTTCAGGCACGGTGCTCATGCCTACCGCGTCCGCCCCCAGGGTACGGAACGCCCGGATCTCCGCCGGGGTCTCGTAGCTGGGGCCCATGTACCCCAGGTATACGCCGGTGCGCAGGGTCACGCCCTGCTCGGCGGCCACCTGGGCCAGCAGCGCCCGCAGCGCCGGGTCATAGGCGGTGGACATATCACAGAACCGCGGGCCCACGCTCTCGTCGTTGGGGCCGGTCAGGGGATTGGCACCCATGAAGTTGATGTGATCCTCGATCAGCATCAGGTCACCCACCGAGAAATCCAGGTTCACGCCGCCAGCCGCGTTGGTCAGCACCAGGGCACGCACCCCCAGCGCCTTCAGCACCCGCACGGGGAACGCGATCTCCTGCATGGTGTGGCCCTCGTAAAAATGCAGCCGCCCCTGCATGCAGATCACCCGTTTGCCGGCCAGCATACCGGCCACAAACCGCCCGGCATGGCCCGGCGCCGTGGAGGCCTTGAAGCCAGGGATCTCCCCATAAGGCAGGTACACCGGCTGTTCGATCCGGTCCGCCAGGCCGCCCAGACCGCTGCCCAGCACAATGGCAACTTCCGGGTCAAACCCCAGCCGCTGCCGCACAACTGCCGCCGCTTCGTCTATCTTTTGCCGCATAAACAGGCTCCTTTCCAGCTTCGCCGGAATCCCGGCGTTTGTATACTGCTTTAGTATACCACAAACTATTCCCGGTTACAATCCGCCGCGGCAGCAACCGGTAAATGTGAAAATTCGTGGTTTTTTGCCGGTCTTTTGCACCGTCCGGCGCGGAGCGGTTTACAGTCCGGCCCTGATTTTGTATAATAAATGGGAAAGACCCGCCTGATCGGGTCTTGCATCGCGGAGCCCGCAGCGGCCCGCAGGGGAGGCGTTACCAACTATGTCCCAGGATCGCAGACCGTCCGGCGCACCGCCGCGCCGTATGCAGCTCAGCCCGGCCGCACGCCGGGCCGCCGCGGCCCGCCGCCGCAAACGCATCCGCCGCAACCGCATCCTGTTCGCCCTGGCCGTGCTGGCGGTGGTGCTGGTGGTGGTGCTGGGTGTACGGGCGCTGTTCTCGCTGGGCGGCGGAAAAACGGACGGCAGCTCGGTGCCGGAATCCTCGTCCGGCAGCGCCGCCGCACCCACCCCCACTCCGGCGGCCTCCACCAGCGTGGACTTCACCGACGCGCGGATGATTCTGGTCAACAACAACATGGGCCTGCCGGAAGGCTACACCGTGGAAACCCAGACCGCCGATGAAAACACCGGCAAGCAGCTGCAGACCGAAGCAGCCCAGTCCTTCGCGGCCATGCAGGCCGCCGCCAAACTGGACGGCGTCAGCCTGATTTTGCAGTCCGGTTACCGGTCGGTGGAATACCAGCAGGGATTGTTTGACCAGCAGGTGGAAAAAATGATCAAGACGGGAAAAAGCGAAGAAGAAGCTTTAGCTGCTGCCCAAAAAGTAGTTGCCAAACCCGGCCATTCCGAGCACAGCACCGGCTATGCCGCCGATATCCTGACCGACAGCTACCGGGTGATGGATTCCCTCTTTGCCGAGACCGACGCCTATACCTGGCTGACCGAGCATGCCGCCGAGTACGGCTTTATCGAGCGCTATCCGTTGGATGGGGAACCTATTACCGGCATTTTTTTCGAGCCCTGGCACTGGCGGTATGTGGGGGCGGAGAACGCCGCCGAGATCAAGAAATCCGGACGGTGCTTAGAAGCATTCTGGGCACTTTACGGCAGCAGTGCCGGTTCCGCGCCGGAAAGCGGCTCCGGTTCGTCGGATTCCGGCTCTGACGCCGGTTCCTCCGCCGCCTGATCCCCGCGTTTTGCAAACGCCGGTGTGCCTTGCCCCCGGCGTTTTTGTCCTGCCGGAAAAACCGTATCAATCTTTTACCAAGGAGCAACGAATCAGTGGAACGCATCATGCTGGCGCCCGGCGTGTATCTGAACACGATCGACGCGCAAAAATTCAACCGCTGCAGGCTCAGCCTGCATTTCTGGTTCCCGGCCAGCCGGGCACGGGCCACCGCCCACGCCCTGCTGCCGCTGGTGCTGGACCGGGGCTATGCCGACTGCCCGGATATGACCGAGCTGTCCCGCCGGCTGGCCGAACTGTACGGGGCCGATCTGTCGGTCAATCTCATTGCCAACGGCGCTGACCGTATCCTGTCGGTGAGCATCAGCGGCATCCGGGATGCCTTTGCCCTGGACGGGGAGGATCTGACCGCCCGGTATGCCTCCATCGCCCTGGGAGTGGCTTTCCGCCCCTATCTGGTGGACGGGGTTTTTGATTCCGAGGCGGTGGAGATCGAAAAGGATAAACTGACCGAACGTCTGCAGGCCGAGATCAACGACAAGCGACTGTACTGCGTGCGGCAGGCCCGCCGCAAATTCTACGGCGACGCGCCGGAGGGCATTGAGCGGGACGGCTATCTGGAAGAGGTACCCGGCATCACCCCGGCCGGACTGTACGAAGCCTATCAGGAGATCCTGCGCACCGCCACCCTGGATGTGATGGTGCTGGGGGCTGATCCGGCGGCCATCTGCATGCAGCTGGAACAGGCCATGGCCGGTATTGAGCGGGCCCCCGCGGCCCTGTCCGGCTTTACCGCCCAGCCCCGGGCCCTGCCCCGGCATTTTGCGGAAAAGCTGCCCGGTGTGACCCAGGCCAAGCTTTGCATGCTCTTTACCAGCGCTGCTCCGCTGGAACCGGAGGAGATCGACGTCTGCCGCCTGGCCATGAGCCTGTTCGGCGGTTCCCCCAGCAGCCGGCTGTTCCTGAATGTGCGGGAAAAACAGAGCCTGTGCTACTACTGCGGCTCCAGCCTGCAGAGCGCGGTGGGCTGCATGACGGTGGACAGCGGGGTGGAACCCGCCAAGGCCGAAGAAGCCCAGGCCGCCATTCTGGCCGAGCTGGACCGCCTGTGCGCCGGGCCCATCGAAGAGGAAGAACTGGAGGACTGCCGCCGCGGCCTGCTCAACGGGCTGGAATCCCTGGCCGACAGCCTGTCCGGTTTGGAAAACTGGTATTATATGGAGATCTGCCGGGGCGGCGAGGTGCGTACCCCCGCCCAGTCCGCCGCCCGGCTGCGGGCGGTTACCCGGGAACAGGTGCGCGCGCTGCTGGCCCGGTTCAGCTTCTCGGTGGCCTATCTGGTCACCAGTCCGGAAGGAGGCGCCGACCATGCGTGATCTGACCCAGGTGCTGCAAAGCGCCGCCGCCTGCGAGAGCAAGGTGCTGCCCAGCGGGCTGACCCTGCTGGTGAAACCCATGCCCGGCTATAGCGGGGCCCATGTGATCTATGCCACCCGGTTCGGCTCCACCGACGCCAGCTTCACGCTGGATAAAAACGACGGACGCGGCCCGGTGCGGATCGACCTGCCCGCCGGTGTGGCCCATTTCCTGGAACACAAGATGTTCGAGAGCGAGGAAGGGGACGCATTTGCCCTCTACGCCAAAACCGGCGCCAACGCCAACGCCTACACCAGCTTCGACCGCACCAGCTATATCTTTACCGCCACCGGCAAGATCGACGAGAGCCTGGACGTACTGCTGGGCATGGTGGGCAAACCCTACTTCACCGAAGCCACCATCGCCAAGGAGCAGGGCATCATCGGCCAGGAGATCAAGATGTACGACGACAGCGCCGACTGGCGGCTGCTCACCGGCCTGTGCCAGTGCCTGTACGCGAACCATCCGGTGCGCAGCGACATTGCAGGCACGGTGGACAGCATCGCCCAGATTACCCCCGAAATGCTCTACGCCTGCACCGACGCCTTCTACCAGCCCGCCAACATGGTGCTGGCGGCGGCGGGCAACATCACCCTGGAACAGCTGGAAGCCGCCTGTGCCCGCGCCGGGCTCAACGAGCCCCGGCAGCCCTATCCGGTACAGCGCATCCTGGCTGAGGAACCCCTCGCCCCCGCCCGGAACCGGCTGGAGTTCTCCATGCCGGTGGCCAAGCCCTGCATCGGCATCGGCTTCAAGGAAGCTCCCCTGCCGGACGGGGTGGCCGGCCTGCGCGGCCGGGTGATCTGCGATCTGCTGACCGAGCTGATCGTGGGCGGCACCACTCCGCTGTACCGCCGCCTGTACGACGAGGGGCTGGTGAACCCGGAATTTGACGGGGATTTCCTGTCGCTGGACGGCTGCCTGTGCTTTGCCTTCACCGGCGAGAGCGACCAGCCCGAACGGGTACAGGAACTGCTGCTGGCCGAGATCGACCGGCTGCGGGCCGAAGGGGTGGACGAAGAACTGTTCCGCCTGAACAAAAACCGGATGTACGGCGAACTGATCCAGGATCTGGAGCAGATCGAGGACACCGCCGGCGCCCTGGCCGAAAGCTTTCTGCACGGCTATACGGTATACGATGAACTGCAGACCCTGGCCACCCTGACCAAACAGGAGGTGGACGAGGCACTGCAGGCCATGCTCAGCCGGGAGCGCTGCGCCACGGTAATCATCCACCCCACGGAGGTAGACCGATGAGCAATCTTGTGGAATTTCCCGGCCTGGGGCTGGAATTTACGATCAACCGGGTGGCGTTTACCATCGGGGATATGCCCATCTACTGGTACGGCGTGATCATTGCCGCGGGCCTGCTGCTGGCGGTGGGCTTCGGCATGCACTACGCGCCGGACTTCGGCATCGACAAGGATCGCTTCATGGACGTGATCCTGATCGGCGGTGTGCTGGCCATTGTCAGCGCCCGGGCCTATTACGTGATCTTTGCCCCCTTTGAATACGAAAGCCTGTGGGACATGGTCAACCTGCGGGACGGCGGCCTTGCCATCTACGGCGCGGTGATCGGCGCCGCGGTGTTCGGCGGGCTGGCCTGCCGCTGGCGGCGCCTGCCCCTGCTGCGGGTATTCGACGTAGTGGGCATGGGCTTTCTGATCGGGCAGGGCATGGGCCGCTGGGGCAACTTCTTCAACCAGGAAGCCTTCGGCACCAACACCACCCTGCCCTGGGGTATGTACAGCGCCGCCACCCAGAGCTATCTGGAACGCACCCAGGCGGAACTGGCCGCCCAGGGCATAACGGTGGATCCCACCCTGCCGGTGCATCCCACCTTTTTGTATGAGAGCATCTGGTGCTTTGTGGGCTTGTTCCTGCTGTGGCGCCATATGAAAAAGCGCCGCTTTGACGGTGAACTGGCCCTGTGGTATGCCGCCTGGTACGGCGCGGGCCGGTTCTGGATCGAGGGCCTGCGCACCGACTCCCTGATGACCCCCTTCTTCGGGCTGCGGGTCAGCCAGGTGGTGGCGCTGGTCAGCGTGGTGGTGTCCCTGGTGCTGCTGGTTGTGCTGCGCCGCCGGTTCGCCGGGCGGGAATACCGCATCCCGCTGGCGGTGGATCTGGCCAAACAGGCCGCCTGGGCCCGCGCCTGGAAAGCCCATACCGGTGAGGAATGGGCTCCCGCCGAAGCGGACAGCCTGCCCGCCTCGGCCAGCCACGCGGAGTTTGTGGAGGCAACCAGACGGATGAACGATCGGTTTGATCTGAGCCGCATCGAAGCGGCGGTAAAGGAGCGGCAGGTCGCGGCCGGAACATCCGAAGAACCGGAAGGAGAACAGAACGATGGCGGCACGGATCATTGACGGCAAAACGCTGGCCGCCCAGGTGAAAGCCCGGGTGCGCGACGGCGTGGAAGACTGTAAACGGCAGGGTGTGGAACCCTGCCTGGCGGTGCTGCTGGTGGGGGATGACCCGGCCAGCGCGGTGTATGTGCGGGGCAAGGCCAAGGACTGTGAGGAGTGCGGCATCCGCAGCCTGGTGGAGCGTATGCCCGCCGATACCACCCAGGAGACGCTGCTGGCCCGTTTGGCTCAGCTGGCCGCCGACGACAGCGTGCACGGCATTCTGGTGCAGCTGCCCCTGCCCGCCCATATCGACGAGCGGGCGGTGATCGAGGCCATCCCGCCCCAGAAGGATGTGGACGGCTTCACCCCGGTGAACGTGGGCCGCATGATGATCGGGGAGAAGTGCTTTCTGCCCTGCACCCCCGCGGGCTGCATGGAGATGCTGGACGCCGCCGGGGTGGACCCGGCAGGCAAGCGGGCGGTGGTGATCGGCCGCAGCAACATCGTGGGCAAGCCCGCGGCCATGCTGCTGCTGGCCCGCAACGCCACCGTGACCATCTGCCACAGCCGTACAAAGGATCTGGCAAAGATCTGCGCCGAAGCCGATATCCTGGTGGCGGCGGTGGGCCGGCCGAAGTTCGTTACCGGCGATATGATCAAGCCCGGCGCGGCGGTGATCGATGTGGGCATCAACCGGGACGAAAACGGCAAGCTCTGCGGCGATGTGGACTTTGCCGCCGCGGCCGAAAAGGCCGGCTGCATCACCCCGGTGCCCGGCGGTGTGGGGCTGATGACCCGGGCCATGCTCATGGTCAACACCCTGCAGGCGGCCCGCAATACTTTGTGAGAACGGGCGGCAAACCGCGCAAAACCGCGAAAAAATCCCGATTTTCCTCTTGCATTCGGGCGGGGCTTGTGGTATAGTATTAAAGCCGCATGGTCTGGGCCGTCCAAAAGTGGTGCCCCGCACCCGCCCTTGCACCAGCGAGTCTCAAAGAAATGAGGATACCAACATGTACGCAGTTATCGTTACCGGTGGCAAACAGTACCGTGTGCAGCAGGGCGACACCATCTTCGTGGAGAAGCTGGCTGTGGCTGAAGGCGAGACCGTCAACTTCGACCAGGTTCTGGTCGTGGGCGAGGAAGGCAGCGCCAAGGTGGGCGCTCCTGTCGTGGACGGTGCCGCTGTTGTGGGCAAGGTCATCAAGAACGGCAAGGGCAAGAAGCTGAACATCATCACCTATCGCCCCAAGAAGGGCAGCGCCCGCCGTATGGGCCATCGTCAGCCCTACACCAAGGTGGAAATCACCGAGATCAAAGCCTAAAGAAGGAGGAAATGCACCATGGCACATAAAAAAGGCGTAGGTTCTACCAAAAACGGCCGTGACTCCGAGTCCAAGCGTCTGGGCGTGAAGCGTGCCGACGGTCAGTTCGTCCTGGCCGGCAACATCCTGGTTCGTCAGCGCGGCACCCACATCCATCCGGGTGAGAACGTGGGCAAGGGCAGCGACGACACCCTGTTCGCTCTGGTGGACGGCAAGGTCTGCTTCGAGCGCATGGGCCGCGACCGCAAGAAGGTCAGCGTCAAGCAGTAATCACAAGCGGAAAGGCCGGGCGCTTTGCCCGGTCTTTTTTGTCGAAAGGAGGCGCATAGCCTGTGGCAAGCAATTTCGTGGACGTAGCCCGCATCGTCATCAAGGCCGGCAAGGGCGGTGACGGCGCGGTAAGTTTCCACCGGGAAAAATTTGTGGCGGCCGGCGGGCCGGACGGCGGCGACGGCGGCCGCGGCGGCAACGTGGTCTTTGTGGCGGACGATAACCTGTCCACCCTGATGGACTTCCGCTATAAGCGCAAGTACGCCGCCGCGCCGGGCGAGAACGGTTCCGGCAGCCGGTGCACCGGCAAAAACGCCCCCGACCTGGTGATCCGGGTGCCCCGCGGCACCGTGATCCGGGACGCGGCCAGCGGCCTGGTCATGGCCGACATCTCCGGCGATGAGCCGGTGGTGGTGGCCCGGGGCGGCAAGGGCGGCTGGGGCAACACCCATTTCGCCAGCCCCACCCGTCAGATCCCCCGTTTCGCCAAGCCCGGCCTGCCCGGGGAGGAGTTCGAGGTCCGGCTGGAGCTCAAACTCATCGCCGACGTGGGTCTGATCGGTTTCCCCAACGTGGGCAAATCCACCCTGATTTCGGCCATCAGCGCCGCCAAACCCAAGATCGCCAACTACCATTTCACCACCCTGACCCCGGTGCTGGGCGTGGTGCGGGTGGGGCCGGAGGCCAGCTTTGTGGCCGCCGATATCCCCGGCCTGATCGAGGGCGCCAGTGAGGGCGTGGGCCTGGGCCATGATTTCCTGCGCCATGTGGAGCGCTGCCGTCTGCTGCTGCATGTGGTGGACGTGTCCGGCTGCGAAGGCCGCGACCCGAAAGAGGATTTCGAACGCATCAACCAGGAGCTGGTGAACTTCAGCGCCGAGCTGGCCCAGCGGCCCCAGATCGTGCTGGGTAACAAGTGCGACATCGCCACGCCCGAGCAGGTGGCGGAATTCCGCGCCTTTATCGAGGAACAGGGCCTTGTATTCCTGCCCATCTCCGCCGCCACCCGGCAGGGGCTGGACGGGCTGCCCGGCCTGGTGTACGAGCGGCTGAAGGATCTGCCGCCGGTGCAGGTCTACGAGCCGGAGTTTGTCCGGGATACCGCCCCTGCCGATCCCCGCGCCTTTACCGTGGAGCAGGAGGAGGAGCATGTCTGGCGGGTGGACGCCCCCTGGCTGGAGCGCATCCTGGCGGGCAGCGACGTGGAGGACTACGAAAGCCTGCAGTATTTCCAGCGGCAGCTGGGCGAGAGCGGTGTGCTGGATGAACTGGTGCGCCGCGGCGTGCAGGAGGACGATACCATCAAGATCGGGGAGTTTGAGTTCGACTATGTATTCTGATCAGCAGGACAATGCCGGGCTGTTCGCCCCCGGCGACGGGGTGGATATCCACGAGCAGTCCCCTCTGAGCCTGGCCTTTGTGGGGGACGGCGTGTGGGAACTGCTGGTGCGCCAGCGCCTGGTGGAACGCACCCGCCTGCAGCCCGGGCGGCTGCACAGCGAGGCGGTGAAATATGTCTCCGCCAAGGCCCAGTTCCAGGCGCTTGCCCTGCTGGAGCCCCTGCTTACCGAGCAGGAGCAGGCGGTGGTGCGCCGGGGCAAAAACACCAGCAAGGCCACCGTGGCCAAGCATGCCACCCCGGAGGAGTACCGTGCCTCCACCGGCTTTGAAGCCCTGCTGGGCTGGCTGTTCCTGCAGGGACGCGGCGAGCGCATCCGGGAACTGTTCGAGACCGTCTGGCAGGCGGGCGAGGCGGAAAAGGGCTGATCCTCTCCGCCGCTTTTTCCAAAAAACGCAGCGCCCGCGATCGGACCGGTCCTCTCTGACCGATGCTGTCCGATCGCGGGCGCTGCTGTCGTTGGTGAGAAACTTACTTGTCGCGGCCGCAGTTGGTGCTGCGGGTGTTCATGCCGCTGGTGCTGCCGGTGGTCTTGTTGGTGCTGCGGCTGCCGGTGCGGTTTTCGCTGTAGGATTCCTTCATGTTCTGGCTGGATTTCTGAGAATTGGCGCTGGTCTTGCGATTGTCCATTGTTGTTACTCCTTTCAGGCGGGCGCTCGGTGCGGCCGTCTGAGGATAGTGTTGCCCTCAAGTGGGCGTATATGCAAAAGGAAGGTGGTTTTTTCTGGCAGGCGAGTACTTCTATGAACGGGAACGGGCGCTGCTTGGTTCCCGGTTTGATCAGCTTCTCACCCCCGCGGCCGGGCAGGCAGCCCGCGGGGTTACGGTCAATACCCTGCGGTGCACGGCACAGCGGTTTGCCGCCGGATGCGGGCTGCCGCTGCGGCCCTCGCCCTTCTGCCCGGTCAGCTATTTTGTGGATATGCCGGACTTCCATCCCGGCCGCCATCCCTATCACCACGCCGGGGCCTTCTATTCCCAGGAACCCAGCGCCGCCGCCCCTGCCGCCCTGCTGGACGTGCAGCCCGGCATGAAGGTGCTGGATACCTGCGCCGCCCCCGGCGGTAAGAGCAGCCAGCTGGCCGCCGCCCTGCAGGGGCAGGGGCTGCTGGTATGCAACGAATATGAAGCGGGCCGGGCCTCCATCCTGCGGGGCAACCTGGAACGGATGGGGGTATCCAACGGGGTGGTCACCAACGAGGACACCGCCCGCCTGGCCGAAGCATTTCCCGCCTTTTTTGACCGGGTGCTGGTGGACGCCCCCTGTTCCGGCGAGGGAATGTTCCGCAAGGAGCCCCAGGCCCTGACCCAGCACAGCGAGGCGCTGGTGCGCCAGTGCGCCGCTTTGGGGGCGCAGATTCTGGAAAATGCCGCCCGGATGCTGGCCCCCGGCGGGCTGCTGGTCTACTCCACCTGCACCTTTGCCCCGGAGGAGGACGAGGGCCAGGTGGCCGCGTTCCTGGCCCGCCATCCGGAGTTTGTACTGGAAAGCTGCGGTGAAGCCTTTGGCAGCCCCGGGGAGGAAAACCGCACCGGCGGGCTGCCGCTGGATGTGAGCAAGGTGCGCCGCATCTGGCCCAGCCAGGGAGGGGAGGGCCATTTCATGGCCCGGCTGCGCCGCCTGGACGGGCCGGAAGCCGTCCCGGTGCGTCCGGCAAAATCTGCTCCGATCTGTAAAGAATGGAGTGTTTTCGCCAAAGAGTATTTTCCGGAACTGGCCGGCCGCCCTGCGGTGCTGCGGGGGGACAAGCTGTTTCTGACCCCTGCCGTGCCGATGCCCGCCGCCGCCCAAAAGCTGCGGATTTTGCGGGCCGGGGTGCTGGCCGGTACGGTGCGCAAGGGCCGTTTTGAGCCGGAGCATCATCTGTTCACCTCCTTTGGTACCCTGTGCAAAAACCAGCTGAACCTGCCGCTGGCGGACGGGCGGGTACAGGCCTACCTGCAGGGGCATCCCATCCCCGCGCCCGAAGCCGGGAACGGCTGGTGTGCTGTTCTGGTGGACGGCTACTCCCTGGGCGGGGCCAAGGTGAGCGGCGGGACAGCAAAAAACCACTATCCAAAAGGTTTGAGGCTGCTGGGACCGGTTGAAATCGGCCCCGGGCTGTGATACACTATATTAGTTAAGACACTATTGGCAGGCATGCCTGCCCAGAACGCCCCGCGGGGCAGATAAACAGGAGGATTTCCATGTCGGGACACAGCAAATGGAACAACATCAAGCGTAAGAAGGAAAAGACCGACGGCCAGAAGGCCAAGGTTTTCACCAAGGTAGGCCGCGAGATCTCGGTGGCCGTGCGTGAGGGCGGCGGCGACCCCAACTCCAACGGCAAGCTTCGCGATCTGATCGCCAAGGCCAAGAGCCTGAACGTGCCCAACGACAACATCCAGCGCATCATCAAGAAGGCCGAGGGCGGCGAGAAGGACAACTACGAGCCCATCACCTACGAAGGCTACGGCCCCTGCGGCATCGCCATGATGGTGGAGACCCTGACCGACAACCGCAACCGTACCGCGGCCAACCTGCGCCATTACTTTGACAAGTTCGGCGGCAACCTGGGCAACATGGGCTGTGTGGCCTTCATGTTCACCCAGAAGGGCGTGATCGTGCTGGACGGCGAGGGTCTGGACGAGGAAAAGACCATGGAGGACTGCTTCGACGCCGGCGCCGAGGACTTCGACATGGGCGACGATGTGGTGGAAGTGACCTGCGCGCCGGATGATTTCAGCGCCGTGCGTCAGGCCCTGGAGGACAAGGGCTACAGCTTTATCTCCGCCGAGGTGGAGATGGTGCCCGCCACCACCAGCGCCATCACCGATGCGGACAGCCAGAAACTCATGGCCAAGCTGCTGGACGCCCTGGAAGAGGACGACGACGTGCAGAACGTCTGGCACAACCTGGAGAACGAGGAAGATCTGGACCGCTGATCGTCCAACCACAAAGGAGGGTTGCCTGTGAGCGCAGCTCAGATGGTGTGCCCGTTCTGCCTGTCCAAGACCCAGGCGGGGCGCACAGCCTGCCCCTTTTGCGGCAAAAGTTTTGAAAATCATAACCCGCCCGAGGCGCTGCCCTTCGGCACCGTGCTGGACGGGCGGTACACCCTGGCCCAGCACCTGTACACCGACGGCGAAGGCATTCTGTATGCCGCCGTGGAAAACACCGCCGGGCTGCGGGTGACCATCAAGGAGTATCTGCCGGTCACCCTGAGCCAGGGACGCAACGAGGCCGGCGAGGTGGAACCCAAATCCGGCAGCGAGGTGCTGTTCAAAACCACCCGTATGGATTTTGCGGATCTGTACCGGGCCATCCAGCGCATCACCCCGGCCACCGGCCTGGTGGCGGTGCTGGACGTGCTGGAAGAAAACCAGACCGTCTACGCGGTTACCGAGCAGATCCAGGGCACCCCGCTGTCCGAATATCTGTCCCTGCGGGTCAGCGTGCTGCCCCTGGCGGAAGCGCGCAGCCTGATGCAGCCCATCATGGAGGGTGTGGCCGCCCTGCACAAGGCGGGCCTTGTGCACCGGGGCGTCTGCCCGCAGAACATTCTGCTCACCGAGGGCGGCGTGGCCCGCCTGGGCGGGTACGCCACCCTGGGCCTGCGCCGGGCGGGCAGCGAGCTGAAACCCCAGCTTTACGACGGCTATTCCGCCCCGGAACAGTACAAGCCCCAGGAATTTGAAGGCCGGTATACCGATGTATACGGCCTGGCGGCGGTGTTCTACCGCCTGGTAACCGGCGCGCAGCCGCTGTCGGCGGTGCAGCGCCAGGTGCGGGACAGCCTGCTTCCCGCCTCCCGGGCGGAGAGCAGTGTGCCGGGCTATGTGTCCTCCATCCTGTCCGCCGCCATGCGGCTGGTGCCGGCCGAGCGTATCCAGACCGTGCCCGAACTGATGGGCGCGCTGGCTTCGCCCACTGCCGCCGACGCGCTGATGGGCCGGGAGAAAAAAGAGCCCAGCCTTACGCTGAACACCCGCCATCTGCTGGCCCTTGCGCTGGGGATCATTGCGGTGCTGGCCATTGTGGTGGCAATGCTGCTGATGAACCGGAACAGCCAGACCACGCCCCCGGCGGACAGCAGCCAGCCGGAAAGCGCCGGCCAGCCTCAGCAAACCACGGTCACCATCCCGAATTTTGTGGGTCTGCCCTACAAATCGGTGCAGAACAACACCGAGTACGCGGCGCAGTTCCTGTTTACGCTGGAGGAGGCCTACAGCTCCGAGTTTGAAGAGGGCGAGATCATGGCCCAGAGCCCGGAGGCGGGTACGGTGGTTGCCGACGAGAAACCGGTGGTCAAGCTGACCATCAGCAAGGGGCCGGAAATGGCAGTTATGCCTAACATCATTGGCTTTACAAGAGCTGATGCTGAACAAGTCCTTAATAGTTTAGAGATAAAATATGAGATTCTTGTTCTTATAAACGATGGCCAATATGCGGCTGGCTTGGTGGTAAAAACAGATGTGGAGGCAGGAGATAAAGTTAGTGTGGGTGGCGTGACGGGTGTAAATGTTTATATTGCAGGAGAGCCCGCGGCTCCGGCCACCCCGGTCCCCACGGCGGAGCCTACCCCAACCCCCACGCCCACCGCCGATCCCTCACCCAGCCCGACCCACGGGGAACCGTAAAATAAAATACAAGCGGCCTCCGGCAGAAGATTCCCTGCTGCCGGGGGCCGCTTTTCTGTGGATTCTATAAATAAGCGGCCCGGAGAAACTTCTCCGGGCCGCTTGCTGTACAAGTAAAGGAAATCAGCTGCGCAGGGTCACACCCATGCCATCCAGCTTTTTCAGAATCTTGCGCACGGCGGCGTCCACTTCCTCGTCGGTAAGGGCACGGTCGTCCGCATGGAAGGTCAGGGTAAAGGCCAGGCTCTTCTTGCCCTCGCCCAGCCGCTCGCCCCGGTAGATGTCGAACAGGGCGGTGCCGGTCACCAGCTTGCTGGCGTCCCGCATGCAGGCTTCGATGTCGCCGCAGGCCACCGCCTCGTCGCACACCAGCGCCAGATCGCGGCGCACGGGGGCAAACTCGCTCAGCGGTTTGTACCGCACCAGGCTGGGTACACAGCCGCTGAAGGCTTCCCAGTCCAGTTCCGCCAGATAGATGTTCTGGCCGGCCTTCTCATCCTTGGCGATCTTCAGCTCGGCGGTCACGTCGTTGGCCAGTTTGCCGAATACACCGATCTTTACGTCGCCGCACCACACCGAGGCGGTCATGCCCGGATGCAGCCAGCAAACGTTGTCCCGTTCATACCGCAGCTGTACGCCGAAGGCTTCGCCGATGGCCTCCATCAGGCCCTTCACGGTGAAGAAATCCTCCTCCGGGCCGAATACACCCAGGCACAGGGTCATACGCTCCTTGGGCAGCTCGGTCAGGGGCAGCTGCTTGGGCAGATATACATTGCCCATCTCGAACAGGCGGCCGGCGCCGTTGCCCTTTTTCAGGTTGTCCACGATCACCTTGAGCATGGACGGGGCCAGCAGGGTGCGCATGATGGACAGATGCACGCTGATCGGGTTCAGAATGGGAATCACCTTGCGGGCCGGGTCATCGGCGGGCAGGTGCAGCGCGTCCAGATCAGCGGGGGAGTAGAACGCCAGGGTAGAAGCCTCGAAGCAGCCCTGGCCGCAGAGCAGCCGTTTCAGCTTCATCTGGGCCTTCTGCGCCCCGTTCAGGCCGCCGGTGGTCACCGCCGCGGTTTTCAGGAAGGTGGGGGTCAGCTTGTCGTAGCCGTATTCCCGGATGACCTCCTCGGCCAGATCGGGATAGCCCTCCACGTCCTCCCGGTAACGGGGAGCGGTCACGGTCCAGGTGCCGTCGTTGTCCTCCACGGTGAACTCCAGCCGCTGCAGGATCGCCTTCATCTCGTCGGCGGGCACCGCGATGCCCAGCACGCCGTTGATCTGGGCGGGGGTGGCGGTCACCACGGTGGGGGCGGGGGTGTTGTCCCCGCCGCAGTCAAAGCAGGTGGGGGTGATGTCGCCGCAGTCCAGCTCCTGGATCAGGTGCAGCGCACGGCGCAGACCCAGTTCGGTTCTGTACTGATCCACGCCCTTTTCGTACCGGGCGCTGGAATCGCTGTTCTGGCCCAGGGCGCGGCTGGTTTTGCGCACGCTGTCCCGGGCGAAGGTGGCGCATTCAAACAGCAGCTGGCGGCTGTCGTCGCTGATGCCGCTGTTCAGACCGCCCATCACGCCGGCCAGAGCTACCGGCTTTTCCTCGTCGCTGATGACCAGGTTGTTTTCGGTCAGGGTGAACTCCTTCTCGTCCAGGGTCACGATCTTCTCGCCGGGGGCGGCGCGGCGCACGGTGATATGGCGGCCGGCTACCTTGTCCAGGTCAAAGGCGTGCATGGGCTGGCCGATCTCCAGCAGCACGTAGTTGGTGATATCCACCACGTTGCTGATGCTGCGCAGCCCGGCCAGCGCCAGGTTGCGGCGCATCCACCGGGGCGAGGTGCCGGGGCGGATGTTGCGCACATAGTGGGCCAGGTACCGGGGGCACAGGTCCGGCGCATCCACCTGTACGCGGATGCTGTCGTCGCCCTCGGCGGTGACGGTGTAATCGGTGGCGGGCATCTTGAGCGGCTTGCCCAGCAGGGCGGCCACCTCCCGGGCCATGCCCAGGATGGACTGGCAGTCAGGCCGGTTGGAGGTGATGGACACGTCAAAGATGGTGTCATCGAGGCCGGTCACCTGGCAGATGTCCGCGCCCAGCGGGGTGTCCTCGGGCAGGATCAGCAGGCCGTATACCTCGGCGCCCGGATACAGGTCCTCGGTCAGGCCCAGCTCCTGGCCGGAGCACATCATGCCGTTGCTCTCCACCCCGCGCATCTTGCGCTTCTTGATGGTGATGCCGCCGGGCAGGGTGGCCCCGTCCAGCGCCACCGGCACCTTGGCGCCATCAAAGATGTTGGGCGCGCCGGTACTGATCACCAGGTCGCGGCCGTATTCCTCGCCGCAGTCCACGGTGCAGACGTGCAGGTGGTCGGTGCCCTCCTGCTTTTCCATATGGGTGATCTGGCCCACCACAACCCGGGAGATCCCGGCGGAGAGCTCGATCCGTTCCTCCACCTCAAACCCGCAGGAGAACAGGCGCTTTTCCAGCTCCTCCGGGGTGATGTCGATGTCTACATATTGCTTCAGCCAGCTGTAAGGCAGTTTCATGGTATGGCGCCCTCCTTATTCCTGGAACTGCCGCAGAAAACGCAGGTCGTTCTCGAACAGCAGGCCGATGTTGTTGATGCCGTATTTGAGCATGGCGATGCGCTCGATGCCGATGCCGAAGGCGATGCCGGAGTACACATCCGGGTCGATGCCGCAGTTCTCCAGCACCTTGCGGTTCACAACGCCGCCGCCCAGCACCTCGATCCAGCCGGTGCCCTTGCACAGGGGGCAGCCCTTGCCGCCGCACTCGCAGCAGCTCACGTCCACCTCCACGCTGGGTTCGGTGAAGGGGAAGTAGCTGGGCCGCAGGCGGGTGTGGGCGCTCTCGTCAAACAGGGCCTGTACCAGCTTGTCCAGCATGCCCTGCAGATCGCACAGGGTAATGCCCTTGTCCACCACAAGACCCTCCATCTGATGGAACATGGGGCTGTGGGTGGCGTCGCTGTCGCTGCGGAACACGCGGCCCGGCACCAGCACTTTGATGGGGGGCTTTTCCGCGTCCATGGTGCGGATCTGGCCCGGGCTGGTCTGGGTGCGCAACAGCAGATCGTCGGTCACATAGAAGGTGTCCTGCATATCCCGGGCGGGATGGTTGCGGGGCACGTTCAGGCGGGTGAAGTTGTGGTCGTCGTCCTCGATTTCGGGGCCCTCGTACACCTCAAAACCCATCCCGGCAAACACATCGATGATCTGGTTCTTCACCAGGGTGATGGGGTGCAGCCCGCCCAGCGCGCGGCGCTTGGCCGGCAGGGTGATGTCCACCGCCTCGGCGGCGTTGCGCCGGGCCAGTTCCGCGGCCTCGATGCGGGCGGCGGCGGCCTCGTAGTCGGCGGTCAGTCTGGCCTTGCACTCGTTGATGATCTTGCCGGCGGCGGGGCGCTCTTCGGGGGCCACGTTGCGCAGCTCCTTCATCAGGCCCGCCACCTTGCCGTTCCGGCTCAGGTATTCCTGCCAGAAGGCGGCCAGGCTCTGCCGGTCGCCGGCCGCGGCCAGAGCCGCGCCGGCCTGGGCGGTCAGCTGGTCAATGATCTGTTGCATATTGGTTCTGCTCCTTCCGTTTGGCCGCCGGTGGGGCGGCGTGTTCGGGCGGGGGAGTAAAACAAAACGGCCCCGCCCCTGTGCATCAGGGACGAAGCCGGTAAAAGCTCCGCGGTACCACCCGGATTTCTGCTCAAAACACCTCGAGCAAACACTCGTTGTCCCGGTAACGGGGGAACCCGTCCCCGCCTACAAGCGCACAGCGCCTTCAGCCGGGCCGCTCAGAAAGGAACTTCGCCGCCGTTCACCGCAGGGCCCTTGCAGCCGGGAGGCCCCTCTCTGTGCCGGGATACGCACGGGTACTTTCTTTCGTCAACGCGTTTGACAAAGCCGATTATAGCACGGTTTTGCGGGATTTGCAAGGGGGGCGGCGGCTGTGGTATACTGGCAGAAAACAAAAGGAGGCGGCGGTATGATTCTGGGAATCGGGGTGGACACGGTGCGGATTGCCCGGCTGGAAAAGAGCCTTGCCA
This sequence comes from uncultured Gemmiger sp., assembly GCA_944386225.1. Classification (GTDB taxonomy): domain Bacteria; phylum Bacillota; class Clostridia; order Oscillospirales; family Ruminococcaceae; genus Gemmiger_A. The sequence goes on along the minus strand of CALXAH010000017.1, from coordinate 13,687 downwards.
GCCCGTCTTTTATGGAAAAGGTGTTCGGCCCCGGGGAACGTGCCCTGCTGGAGGCCACCGCGCCTGCCCGCCGGGCTGAGCGGGCGGCGGGCTGCTGGGCCGCCAAGGAGGCCTTTCTGAAAGCGGCCGGGCGGGGCATCGGCGGTTTTGCCCTGGCCGAGATCCAGGCGCTGCGCCGCCCTTCCGGCGCGCCCTATTACGAGCTGAGCGGTGCCGCGGCGGCCTGGGCGGCGGAAAATAAGGCCGCGGTGCACCTGTCCATCACCCACGACGGGGGCGCGGCGGTGGCCTTTGCGGTGGCCGAGACGGTATAAACCCTCGCCCGGCCGGGCATACTCTCCCTGACCAAAACTTTTCAGGGAGGGTTTCGTACATGGAAGTACATCGCGGAGAGGTCTTTTACGCCGATCTGAGCCCGGTGGTGGGCTCGGAGCAGGGCGGCATCCGCCCGGTGCTGATCCTGCAGAACGATATCGGCAACCGGCACAGCCCCACGGTGATCGCGGCGGCGATCACCTCCCGGCAGGACAAAAACCGCCTGCCCACCCATATCGGGCTCAAGGCGGGCCGGGGCGGCCTGACGCGGGACAGCATCGTGCTGCTGGAACAGATCCGCACCCTGGACAAGCGCCGCCTGCGGGAGCGGGCAGGCCGTCTGGACCCGGAGGATCAGCAGCGGGTGGATCAGGCGCTGGGGGTAAGCGTAGGCCTTACCACCAGCTGAACACAAAAGGGGCGCGCAGCCGGTTGGCTGCGCGCCCCGATATTTTTATTCTTGGATCATCTTGTCGGCGGCCTTGTATACGTCGCCGCAACCCATGGTGATCACCAGATCGCCCTCTTTGGCGTTCTCCTTGATATACTGCGCCGCGGCGTCCAGGCTCTCCACCACGATGGCGCCGGGGATCAGGGCGGCCAGATCCTCCGACTTCACGCTGCCGTCATCCACCTCGCGGCTGCCCATGATGGGGGTCAGCACCACCCGGTCGGCCAGGCTCAGCACCTCGGCAAATTCCCGCAGCAGCGCGCGGGTACGGCTGTAGGTGAAGGGCTGATGCACCGCCCACAGGGTGCCGGTGGTCAGTTCCCGGGCGGTTTTCAGGGTGGCCCCCACCTCGGTGGGATGGTGGGCGTAGTCGTCCACCACCATGGCGCCGCTTACCTCGCCCTTGATTTCAAACCGGCGGCCCGCCCCGGTAAAGTTGGCGGCGGCAGCCTCCGCATCGCTGGGGCACAGGCCCACCAACGGCACGCAGGCGGTCATGGCCAGGGCGTTGTAGATATTGTGGTAGCCGGGCGCGCCCATCTTGATATGGGCATAGGGTTCGCCAAACTCCAGCACATCGAACTCATAGAAGCCGGGCTTGTATTCCCGCACGTTTTCGGCCTTGTAGTCCGCATGCTTGCGGATGCCGAAGGTGCGCACATCCCGGTCAATGCTGCTCATTACCTGCATGGCGTTTTCGTCATCTGCGTTCACAATCACCGTGTGGCTGGCCAGCAGCGCAAACTTGCGGAATGCCAGCTTCAGGTTGCCCATGGTGCCGTAGCAGTCCAGATGGTCATTGTCGATGTTCAGAATGATGGACACCGAGGGCGCCAGCCGCAAAAAGGTCTCGGCAAACTCGCAGGCTTCCACCACGATGTTCTGGCCGCTGCCGGCCTTGCCGTAGCCGTGGATCAGCGGCAGCTTGCCGCCGATCACCGCCGCCGGATCCCGTCCGGCCAGTTCCAGCATGGTGGTGATCAGGCTGGTGGTGGTGGTTTTACCGTGGGTGCCCGCCACGCAGATGCTGCGGGGGTACAGCCGGCTTACGTAACCCAGCATCACACTGCGTTCCACGCAGGGAATGCCCCGCATATCCGCTTCCTGCAGCTCCGGGTTATCCTCGTGAATGGCGGCGGAGTACACCACCATATCCGCGCCCAGCACGTTCTCCGCGGCGTGACCCATATATACCTGGATGCCCATGGCCCGCTCCGCCTCGATGATGGTGCCTTCGTTCACGTCGCTGCCGGTGATGGTATATCCCTTGGACGCCAGAATCTGCACCAGCGGAAACATCCCGCTGCCGCCGATGCCGATGAAATGCAGACGGGATACTCCCGCCAGAAGGTCTTTATTGAACCCGCTTGTAATCGCCATTCCCACAAACCACCTTTGGCCATGTATTGGCAGGAAGCCGCCCTTATGCCAACGCCGCCGCCTGTCTTGTATCTCATTATATAATTATTTTGCACAAAAATAAACACTCCGAACAAATTTTTGCTATAATGGTAACCACACCGCCGCCGTCCGGCGGTTTTATTCCACGGAGGTGATCCCATGCCTGAATCCGCCCGCGCTCCCGTTTGCCTGCCGCAGGGGTTCTGCACCCATACCGGCAGCCAAGGCCCTGTGCTGGGCTGTACCGGGGCTCCCGGCCCCTTCTTTTCCGACGATCCGATGCGTGCTTTGCAGCTGGTGCGCCTGGCCGCCGAGAGCGGCTGCGCTGCCGACTGGGACTGTTTTTCCGCCGCCATGGACGCGGCCCCCGCGCTGGTTCATGCCGACCCGCTGGCCGTGCGGGATGAGCTGAACCGCGCCCTGACCGGTCAATGCCCCCAGGCGCTGGCCCCGCTGGTACAGGCGGGCGGCCTGCGCGGGGTGGGCATCCGGGGCTGTGCCTGCCTGCATCCGCTGGCCCAGGCGCCCAGCGGGCTGCTCAGCCGCTGGTGGCTGTTTCTGCGGCTGTGCGGGGCTGATGCCGAACAGGCGGCCCGCCGCATGAAGCTGGGCCAGACCTTCTGCCAGGACTACGCCCGGCTGGACGAGCTGTTCCGGGCCGGCCCGCCCGCCGACCGGCTGGCCCTGAAACGCTGCCTGGCCCAGGGCGCGCCCCTGCCCGCCGAGGAGATGGCCGCGCTGTTCAGCCTGCTGGCCCCCGGCTGGGAGCCGGTTGCCGTTCTGTACCGGGAACTGCTGGACAGCCGGGAGCCCTTCAGCCCGGATCAGCTGGCGGTGACCCAGGCCGAACTGATGGCCGAGGGGGTCAGCGCCCGCAAGGCGGGCAAGGTGCTGTCCATGCTGCTGAAGGTAGTGGTGGAACAGCCGGAACTGAACGTGGCCCCGGTGCTGCTGCAGCTGGGCCGCAGCCTGGCCCGCTTTATCTGAATCAACCGGCAAAAAACGCGCCGCGGAAGCTTTTCCGCGGCGCGTTTTTTGCACCGTGCGCCCATTCCGGGCATAGCATGGGGCATACGCGGACGGGGGGATGAAGATGAACAGGCGATTTGTGGTGCTGGGGCATGATGCGCGGATGCAGGCCGCCGCGGCGGCGCTGACCGAAGCGGGCTGCACCCTGCTGGATCCGGTGTGGGCGGAACAGGCGGACTGCGTGGTGCTGCCGGTGCGGCTGGAAGAAAGTTCACCGGAACTGGCGCTGGCCCTGGCCCTGGCCCGGCCGGACGCCCGGCTTCTGGGCGGGGCGGTAAGCCCCGGGGCGGCGGCCCGGGCCCGGGCGGCAGGTTTTGCCCTGCAGGATTATATGCAGTGGGAGGAGCTGGCGCTGCTCAACGCCATCCCCACCGCCGAGGGCTGTCTGGCCCTGCTGCTGGAAGGGCGGCGCACCACCCTCTGGGATTCAGAGCTGCTGCTGCTGGGCTATGGCCGGGTGGGGCAGGCGATCGGCCGCCGGCTGCTGGCGCTGGGGGTACGGGTGACCGCGGTGGACTGCAACCCGGCCCGCCGGGCAGCGGCCCTGGCGGACGGATGCCGGGCCCTGGCGGCGGAACAGCTGGCAACTGCCGCGCAGGGGGCGGACACCGTGGTGAACACCGTGCCCGCCCCGCTGCTGGACGAATCCCTGCTGGTCTGCCTGGCCCCGGGGGCCCGGGTGATCGAGCTGGCGGGCCACGGGGCGGCGGACGCGGAAGCCGCCGCCCGGCTGGGGGTCCGGCTTGTCCCGGCGCCTGGCCTGCCGGGAAAATGTGCGCCGGTCACGGCGGGGCGGTTCATAGCCCGGGCCGTGTTGTCCATACTGAATCAGGCGGAACAAGAGGAAAGGGGATAGCAACGATGGAACAACAACGGACGGTGGTGTTTGCCATGTGCGGCAGCTTCTGCACCTTTGACAAGGTGATCGTGCAGGTGCGCCGCCTGGTGGAACAGGGATTTCGGGTACTGCCGCTGATGAGTTTTGCCGCCGCCGGGATGGATACCCGGTTCGGCACCGCCCGCGGCTGGAAAGACCAGCTGCGGCTGATCACCGGGTATGCCCCCATTGAGACGCTGCAGGAGGCGGAGCCCCTGGGCCCGAAAAACATGGCCGACGCCATGATCGTGGCCCCCTGCACCGGGGCCACGCTGGGGCGGCTGGCAAACGGCATCAGCGACACCCCGGTGACCCTGGGGGTAAAAAGCATGCTGCGGGGCGGCAAACCCATCGTGCTGGCGGTAAGCACCAACGACGGGCTGGGGGCCAGCCTGGTCAACCTGGGCACTCTGCTCAACCGCAAGCACTACTATCTGGTGCCGGTCAGCCAGGACGCGCCGCTGAAAAAGCCTGCCAGCCTGCAGAGCGACTTTGCCCTGCTGCCGGATGTGCTGGAGTGCGCTTTGCGGGGCCGACAGTTCCAGCCGGTGCTGCTCAGCTGAAAACAGCCGGGATGCCTCTGCATCCCGGCTGCTGCTTTGTTATAGACTGCTGCACACAAAAAGCCGCCGTTCGGTTACGATCCAGCCCGCGGGCCGGTCATGAGGCTCGGCGGGCAGGGAAGGCGCCACCAGCGCCTCGGGGCAGAGCACCGCCGCCGGGGCGGTGCAGCGGGCCAGAAACCGGTCGTAGTAGCCGCCGCCCCAGCCCAGGCGGGTTCCATCGGCCGCCGCTGCCAGGCAGGGCAGCAGCACAAGATCAATGGCCTGTGGCCCGGCCACGGGGAAACCGGCGGGCGGTTCCAGGATGCCGTAAGCCCCCGGTACAAGCTGTTCTACCCTATCCACCCGTACCGCCTCCATCCGGCCGGGGCCGGTCACCCGGGGCAGGTACAGCGCCTTGCCGGCGGCCAGGGCCAGTTCCAGGATGGAGCGGGTGTCCGGTTCCCGGGCCCCGCCGCAGAAGGCAAACACCGCCCCGGCCTGCTGCCACAGGGGCCAGCCGGTCAGTTGCCCGGCCATGCCGATGCCCAGCGCCCGGCGCTGCTCATCGCTCCAGCCGGTGCGCAGCTGCCGGGCGGCGGCGCGGGCGGATGCCTTGTCAGAAAATCCCTGCACGATCATCCCTCCTATACCGGCCAGTATACCAGCCCGGAACCGGTTTGGCCAGCAAAGATGAATTTTTTGCCGGAATCTTGCCCTGTGTGCGCCGGTAGCGTATAATAATACAGTTATACAAAAACAATCGCCGAAACGGCGCTGCGATAAAAAGAGGAACCGACGTGATCAAAAAAAGACTGTTCTGTACCCTGGCTGCCCTGCTGACGGCGGCCGGTTTGTGCACCTCCGTGCTGGCGGAGGATGCGCCCCCCGCCACGCTGGGGGACGCCTATGTGGTGATGGATGCGGACACCGGCCAGGTGCTGCTGGCCAAAAACGCCGACGTGCGCCGTTATCCGGCTTCCATTACCAAAATCATGACCATGGGTCTGGCGCTGGAAAAGGCCCAGGGCAACCTGGATGTGGACCTGACGGTCAGCTACGACGCGGTGCATTCGCTGTACGGCACCGAATCCAGCCACATTGCCCTGATTGAGGACGAGCAGGTCAAGCTGGAGGATATTCTGTACGGGGTGGAGATGGCCTCCGCCAACGACGGGGCCAACGTGCTGGCCGAGTACATCGGCGGCAGCATCCAGGGCGGGGTGGACGCCATGAACGCCCAGGTGCAGGAACTGGGCCTCACCGGCACCCATTTCACCAGCCCCCACGGCCTGCAGGACGAAAACCACTACACCACCGCCTACGATATGGCGGTGATCACCCGCTGGGCGCTGACCCAGCCCCAGTTCACCACCATCTTCGGCCGCACCGAGACCTGGACCATGGAGCCTACCAACAAGCAGTCGCAGCAGCGGCAGTTTTCCATCAGCGACTGGATGCGGCTGGGCGGCAAGTATTACCGGGAGTATGCCAAGGGCAGCAAAACCGGCTTTACCAACGAGGCCCAGAATACCATGGTCACCTGCGCCGAGCAGGACGGCATGCGCCTGATCTGCGTGGTGCTGGGCTGCCCCATGAAATACGACAAGTTTGCCGACGAGTGTACCCTGCTGGACTACTGTTATGAGAACTTTTCCCGTGTGGAGTACACCGCCCCGGCCCAGACCCTGCAGGTGCCGGTAAGCGGCGGCGGCGGAGAGCTGGGCACCATCTCGGTGACCCCGCCCAGCGGCACCGTGCTGCTGCACAGCGCCGTGACCGCCGATCAGCTGCAGTTTGATTATGAGCTGCCCGCCCAGTACGTGCTGGGGGCGCAGTTTGCCCCGCAGGTGCATATTACCCTGCCGGACAGCGTAACCGCCCAGGCTACCGATCTGGGCCGCCTGGATCTGGACAGCACCGGACTGGAGCAGCTGCTGGAGAACAGCACCTATGTGATGAAACCCTCCTTTGCCCAGAGCCTGAGCGGCGGCCCGGGGCTGAGCTTGGGCGCGCTGCCCGCCGCGCTGGCGGTGCTGGCTGCGGCGCTGCTGACCGGCTGGCTGTGGTGGCGCCGTCAGGAAAAGCTGCGCCGCCGCCGTCAGGCGCGCCAGCGGCTGCAGGGGGCGGGCAAGCCCTCGCCCAGCGGCTGGGATCAGCCGGTAAACCGCACCGACAGCGGCCATCCGGTGCGAACCCTGCCCCGGCGCTGAACCCACCCTTGCCCCGAACCGCAGAATGCGGTATACTATATCTATATACGGTCTTTTTTTGCCCGCCGGGCAGGCGGGCCACTAAAAACAGGACATTGAGGTGTGCGTATGTCTAAATTCACCTTTACAAAAACCGATCTGCCGGGAGTATTGATCATTGAACCCACCGTGTATGGTGACGCCCGCGGCTATTTCATGGAGACCTACCAGAAGGACGAGTTTGCCGCCGCCGGTATCGACCGGGAATTTGTGCAGGACAACCAGTCCAAAAGCCGCCGGGGTGTGCTGCGCGGCGTGCATTTCCAGAAGGAGCACACCCAGGGCAAGCTGGTGCGCGTGACCCTGGGCGAGGTGTTTGACGTGGCGGTGGACTGCCGTCCCAACAGCCCCACCTTCGGCAAGTGGACCGGCGTGATCCTGAGCGCGGAGAACAAAAAGATGTTCTATGTGCCCGAGGGTTTTGCTCATGGTTTCCTGGTGCTCAGCGATGAGGCGGAATTCTGCTACAAGTGTACCGATACCTATTGCCCCTCCGCCGAGGGCGGCATCCCCTACAACGACCCCACCGTGGGTATCCAGTGGCCGGACTGCGGCTGCGATTACCTGCTCAGTGACAAGGACAAGCTGCACACCCCCTTTGCGCAGCAGAGTTTCGACTACTTCGAAAGGTGGTAACCGCCTGTGGCCACGCTCAAATGCTATTTCAACGGGTTCTGGCGATACCGCTACCTGCTGTATAACCTGATCAGCCGGGACTTCAAACTCAAATACCGCCGCAGCGTTCTGGGCGTTGCCTGGAGCGTGCTCAATCCGCTGCTCATGATGCTGGTCATGTGGGCGGTGTTCGGCGGGCTGTTCCCGGATCTGCGGGGCGGCGATATCGTCAACTATCCCATCTTCCTGCTCTGCGGGCAGCTGCTGTTCAACTTCTTCCGGGAGTCCACCACCCTGGCCATGTCCAGTGTGCTGTACAACGCCCCGCTGCTGCGCAAGGTCTATATCCCCAAATACATCTTCCCGCTGGAAAAAACTTGCTTTGGTTTTGTCAACTGCTGTTTTTCCTTCATCGCGCTGGTGCTGGTGATGCTGTTCACCCTGAGCCCGGTGCATCTGACCCTGCCGCTGGCCATCTACCCGCTGCTCACCCTGTTTGTGTTCAGCCTGGGTGTGGGGCTGGTGCTGGCCACCATGACCGTCTTTTTCCGGGACGTGATGCATATGTGGGAGGTATTCACCACCGCGCTCATGTACTTCTCCGCCATCTTCTACGATCCGGAGATGATGAGCGGCTGGGTGCAGCAGTTCATCAAGTTCAACCCGATCTACTGGTACATCACCGGTTTCCGCCGGGCGGTCATCAACGGCGAGGGCCTGTCGCTGAGCATGATCCTGGTCTGCGGCGGCTGTGCCGTGGCGGCGCTGGCCTTCGGGCTGTTCGTGTTCAAGAAAAACCAGGACAAGTTCGTCCTGTATCTGTGAGGGGTTCCCGATGGAGAACAATCAGCCGATTATCTCGGTGGACCATGTGTCCATGCGCTTCAACCTGTCCAAGGAAAAGCACGAGAGTCTGAAAGAGTATTTTCTGGCGCTGGCCAAAGGGCGGCTCCAGTTTGACGAATTTTACGCGCTGCGGGATGTGTCCCTGAAGGTCATGCCCGGCGATTTCTACGGCCTGATCGGCCTGAACGGCAGCGGCAAAAGTACCCTGCTCAAGGTGATCAGCGGCGTGTACAAGCCCAGCTCCGGCACCTGCCGGGTGGGCGGCACCATCGCCCCCTTGATCGAGCTGGGCGCCGGCTTCGACATGGACCTGACCGCCCGGGAGAACATCTACCTGAACGGCACCGTGCTGGGCTTCACCCCCAAGTACATCGACTCCAAGTTTGAGGAGATCGTGGAATTCAGCGAGCTGCGGGATTTCCTGGACGTGCCGCTGAAAAACTACTCCAGCGGCATGGTGGCCCGCATCGCCTTTGCCATTGCCACCATCACCAAGCCCGACATCCTGATCGCCGACGAGATTCTGTCGGTGGGCGACTTTTTGTTCCAGCAGAAATGCGAGGCCCGCATGCAGCGGCTTATGAGCGGCGGCACCACCGTGCTGCTGGTCAGCCACTCCATCGAGCAGATCGAGCGCATGTGCAACAAGGTGGCCTGGATCGAAAAGGGCCGGGTCAAGATGGACGGCCCCGCCGCCGAAGTCTGCGCCGCCTACAAACAGACCACAAAGTAACCGATAGCCAAGGGACCCCCGTTCCCTTGGCTGTTTTTGAAAGGAGCACCCTTCATGCCCGATAAGGAACCTCTGCCCGCCGATGTAGCCCGGGCCGATTCGCCGGCCGCCATGGCCCGCCGCCTGGCCAGCCCCGCCCATATCGCCCAGCTCTGCGGCTGGTGCGCCCGGGTGGCCCGGGAGGAGGGGGCCCAGGCCCTCTGGCGGGAGATCGACTTCCGCCTTCGGCTGGCCCTGCACAAGGACACCTGGCGCTACCGGGCCGACCTGCCCACCCGCCGCCAGCTGCGCCGCCAGAAGGCTGCCGGGGTGCCGGGCGGCCCCACCATCAGCGTCTGCGTGCCGCTGTACAACACGCCGGAAAAATTCCTGCGCCAGCTGATCCGCAGCCTGCGCCGCCAGAGCTGGCCCCACTGGCAGCTGGTGCTGGCCGATGCCTCCGACGCCGATCATCCCGCCCCCGGCCGCATCGCCCGCAAAGCCGCCGCCCGGGACAGCCGCATCCTCTATACCAAATTGGAAGAAAACGGCGGCATCTCGGTGAACACCCGGGCCGCGCTGGCCCTGGCCACCGGGGACTGGGTCTGCCTGGCCGACCACGACGACCTGCTCTATCCCAACGCCCTGTATGAGGTGGCCTGCCGGGCCGCCGACGGGGCGGATCTGGTCTACTCCGATGAGATCGTGCTCAGCGCCGACCTGCGCCATCTGGTGGACTACCATTTCAAGCCGGATTTTGCCCCGGACTATCTGCGGGGCTGCAACTATATTACCCATCTGGCGGCCTTTTCCCGCCGGCTGCTGGACGCGGCGGGCGGTGGCCCCGACCCGGCCTACGACGGCGCCCAGGACTATGACCTGCTGCTGCGTCTGACCGAGCGTGCCAAAAAGGTGGCGCATATTCCCCAGGCGCTGTATATCTGGCGCAGCCATGCCGGTTCCACCGCCCAGAGCATCGAGGCCAAGCCCTACGCCCTGGCGGCGGGCTGCCGGGCGGTGCAGGCCCATCTGGACCGGGTGGGCCTGGCGGGCACCGTGCAGTCCATCCCCGGCTGCCCCGGGGCCTATGAGGTGGACTACGCCCTTACCGGCCACCCGCTGATCAGCGTGCTGATCCCCAACAAGGATCACGTGGAGGATCTGTCCCGCTGCCTGACCGCCCTGTACGACAAGGCCGGGTACGACAATTTTGAGGTCATCGTCATCGAGAATAACTCCACCGATCCGGCCACCTTTGCTTTTTACGAGGAAGCCAAGGCCCGCTGGCCCCGGCTGCAGGTGGTCACCTATGAGGGGCCGTTCAACTTCTCGGCCATCAACAACTTCGGCCGCCGGTTTGCGGGCGGCGAGCATCTGCTGCTGCTCAACAACGACCTGGAGCCCCTCACCGACCGGTTCCTGGATCGGATGCTCCAGTTCAGCCAGCGGCCGGACGTGGGCTGTGTGGGCGCCAAGCTGTTCTATCCGGACGATACCATCCAGCACGGCGGTGTGTTCCTGGGCATCGGCGGCACCGCCGGGCACAGCCACAAGAGCCATCCCCGCGCCTCGGCGGGGGATCTGTACCGGCTGGCTGTTCCCCAGAATCTCATGGCGGTCACCGGGGCCTGCCTGATGGTCAAGGCTTCGCTGTATGACGCCTGCGGCGGCCTGGACGAAACACGCTTTGCGGTGGCCTACAACGACATCGACCTGTGCCTGAAGCTGTGGCAGCAGGGCTACACCAATGTGTTCACTCCCTTTGCCCAGGGCTACCACTACGAGAGCAAAAGCCGTGGGCTGGACACCACCGGGGAAAACGCCCGCCGCTACGAAAAGGAAAAAGCCGCCTTCATTGAAGCCTACGGCGCGCTTATCCAAAAAGGCGACCCCTATTACAACCCCCATTTTAACCTGTTGTTTGAAAACTACGGCCTGAAATGACCCCAAGGAGGAACCCATGAACCAACGGATCAAGCGCATCCGGGAACTGTTCGGCTATGCCTGGCAGCTGCTGCGGCAGGACGGGCCCGGCCCCATGCTGCGGCGGGCCGCGGGCTTTTTCCGCCGCCGTTTCCTGGGCAAAAAGGCCCGGTACCTGCCCAAGAAAGCCGTACTGGAAACCCAGCGGAACCATCCGCTGCCCGGCGCGCCGGTCATCAGCATCTGCGTGCCGCTGTACAACACGCCGGAGAATTTCCTGCGCCAGCTGCTGGACAGCCTGACCGCCCAGACCAGCCCCGCCTGGCAGCTCTGCCTGGCCGATGCCTCGGACGAGGCCCATGCCCGGGTAGGGGAACTGGTACGGGCCGCCCAAAAGGCCGACGGCAAGGGCCGTATCGCCTATGTAAAGATTGAAAACAAGGGCATCGCCGCCAACACCAACGCCGCCGCGTCGCTGGCCGCCGGGGAATATCTGGCCCTGGCCGATCACGACGACATCCTGGCGCCCCACGCGGTCTGGACGGTGCAGCAGGCCATCCTGCGCACCGGCGCAGAATTCCTGTACAGCGACGAGGCGCTGTTCCGCACCAGCCCCCGCCGCCCGCTTACCGGGCATTTCAAACCGGATTATGCACCGGATTACCTGCTGGCCTGCAACTATATCTGCCATCTGACGGTGATGAAAAAAAGCCTGTACGATGCGGTGGGCGGGGAGCGCAGCCTATGCGACGGCGCCCAGGATCACGACCTGTTCCTGCGGGTGCTGGAACGGATCGAGCCGGATAAGATCTGCCACATTCCCCATGTGCTCTACTACTGGCGGGTGCACGCTGGTTCCACCAGCGGCGGCGTGGAGGCCAAGCCCTATGTATCCGCCGCCGCCCGCACCGCCCTGGAGGAGCACCTGACCCGCACCGGGCGCAAGGGCCGGGTGGAGCCGGGGCTGTTCCCCAGTACCTACCGGGTGGTCTGGCAGCTGGACGAAAGCCCGCTGGTGAGCATCCTGATCCCCAACAAGGATCACACCGAGGATCTGGAAAAATGCCTGGCTTCGGTCTACGGCAAGACCGAGTACCCGAACTTTGAGGTCATTGTCATCGAGAACAATTCCACCGATCCGGCCACCTTTGCCTATTATGAACAGCTGGAAACCCGCCGCCCCAACTGCCGGGTGGTGCGGTACGAGGGCGGGTTCAACTTCTCCGCCATCAATAACTTCGGCCGCCGGTTCGCCAAAGGGGAGTATCTGCTGCTGCTGAACAACGATGTGGAGGTAATCAACGGCGGCTGGCTCACCGAGATGGTCGGCCAGACAGCCCAGCCCGGCGTGGGAGCCTGCGGAGCCATGCTCTACTATCCGGACGATACGGTGCAGCACGCGGGCATCATTACCGGCCTGGGCGGCTACGCGGGCCACAGCCACAAGTACCGGCCCCGGGGTACCAGCGGGTATATGTTCCGTATGGCCACCGTGCAGGACTTTTCCGCCTGCACCGCCGCCTGCCTGCTGGTGCGGGCCTCGGTGTACGACGCGCTGAACGGCCTGGACGAGGGCTACGCCGTGGCTTTCAACGATGTGGATTTCTGCCTGCGCATCCGCCGGGCCGGCTGGCGCATCGTCTGGACGCCCTATGCGGAACTCTACCACTATGAGAGCAAGAGCCGGGGCCTGGACGAAAAAGATAAGGAGAAAAAGGCGCGCTTTACCGGCGAACAGAAGCGCCTGACCGACCGGTTCACCCGGGCGGCCCTCATCGCTGATCCCTATTACAACCCCAGCCTGACCCTGGACCGGGAAGATTTTTCTGAAAGCGCCGACCTGCGCAATCTACAGGAGGGACCGATGCCGTGCTGATTGCGTTGCTGCTGTTTGCCGCCGCCTTTTTGCTGGCGGCGGTATCTGGCCGCAGCCTGCGCCATACCCTGCCGCTCACCGTTACCGGTGCGGCGCTGGCGGTATACGGCTGCACCTGGCTGAACCATAAAAGCGGCGCCTATCCGCTGCTGTGGCTGGCTCTGGCCGTACTGGCGGTGCTGGCGGTGCGGCAGGCCCGGCAAAAACGCCTTGCCCTGCCGCCTGCCGGGCAGGCCCTGCTGTTTTTGGGACTGATCCTGCTGCTATGGGCCGCCACCCGGGACTGGGTGCCCGCCTTTGTGGACGACCGCCGTCATTGGGCGGTGTTTGCCGCCCAGATGGTAACGGTGGAGCGGTTCCCCACCGGGCTGCAAAGCTGCTCCTCCTTTGCGGATTACCCGCCGCTTACCGGCCTGTTTCAGGCGTTTCTGCAGCCGGGCCGCCGCATGGCCGATATCGGCCTGTTCTATTTCGGGCAGCGGCTGTTCTACATGGTTCTGTGCCTGCCGGTGCTGCCCGGCTGGCCCCGCGGGAAAAAACGCTGGCAGAAGGCGCTTTCCGCCCTGGGGCAGGCTGTCTTTGTGTTGGCGGCTCCCGCGCTGTTCAGCCAGTACGCGCCCTATGCCCTGGCCCCTGATACTATGATGGGCTTTTTCGCGGCCTGGGCGCTGATCACAGCCTGGCGTGCCAAGGAAACCGGTCCGGACTGGTTTGCGGTGCTTGAGATCCAGGCGGTGCTGCTGGCGCTGCCGCTCTGCAAGCAGACCGGTATCCTGTTTGCGCTTATTACCGCGCTGTGTGTTACCCTGCTGCTGATGCGGCGCACACGCTGGTGTCTGACCCTGCTG
>CALXAH010000016.1 GCA_944386225.1 uncultured Gemmiger sp. | reverse complement strand
CATGTTCACTTTTTCATCGGCCATTTGCTAACCTCCTTTTTGATGGAATGAAAAAGGGCCAGACCTCCCGGCCTGGCCAGCAAAAATAACTCCCCCTTTCATTTTCAATTTGAAATCAGCACCACTCCTTTCCAAAACCAGGCCATAAAAAAACGTCGCTTTTCACAAAGAAACAGCGACGTTTTAGTGTAGGTTGGCTCGGTTTTTGTTGTGATTTATGATTATGCCTTTGTAAAGAAACCTAATAGATAATCTGTAATTTTATTCTATCACAATTTCGAAAGCACGGAAACAGACCGTTTTTAAACTGATCTCTCCTTTCGGACATATGGGATGGGCGATCATTTAGGTGTAGACTTAATTTTATTGATGGTGCAGGAAGTCTTTTCAAAGAAAGCCGCGGCTCTGAAAAAGCCGAAAGAGAGCCTGAACTGAAGAATCAACAACAAGCCCCCGGTTCCAGAGAACCGGGGGCTTGTTGTTCAGAAGCAGGCATACCGTTTATCGCAGCCCGGCCAGATCGGCGTAGGCTTTTTTCAGCTGGTGCAGGCGCTGCAGGCGCATGGCGCCGTCTGCGCCCAGCTGTTCGGTCACTGCCACGGTCAGCGCGTCCACCAGGGCAACGGCGGCGGTCATGGAATGGTATTCCGATGCCTCCCCCCGGTAGACATACAGTTCGAGATCAGCCGTATCCTCTTCCGGGACAACCAGGCGGCTGGTAAAGCAGAGGGTTTTGCAGCCGACCTCCCGGCAGCAGCCCAGGATGGTGCGGCCCTCCCAGGAGGTTTTGGAAAAGGCGAAGAAGATCACCAGGTCATCGGCCTGCACCTGCGCCAGGCCTTCCAGCAGTTCCGACCCGCCGGAGGGCAGCAGCACCACCGGAATCCCCAGGCGGCGCAGACGGAAAAAGAGCAGTTTCCCCACCGAGGCGGAGGCGCTTTTGGCGTGGATGTACACCTGCCGGGCGCTGCCGATCGCCTGTACCGCCCCGGCAAAGGACGCATCATCCAGCTGACGGATGGTCTTTTCCAGGCACAGCTGCTGGCGGCGCAGGTATTCGGCGGCGCTGAAGCCGCCGCCCGCAAACAGGGTGCCGGCCAGTTTTCCCGCCGGGCCCTCCAGATGGTTTTGCTCGATGATCAGGTTTTTCAGCTGCTTGTAATCCTGGCAGCCCACATGCCGGGCAAACCGGGAGATGGTGGCCTCCGACACCCCGATCCGGGCGGACAGCTGCCCGATGGTCATAAACAGAACTTCTTCCCGGTGGCCCTCCACATAGTCCAGGATACGACTTTCGGTCTGGGTGAGTTTGTCCGGCATTTGGGGAAATTGCAGTTTCATTGGGTCTCCTTTACAGAAGCGTAATCAGTTCATCGTGGATGCGGCCGTTGGTGCCCACCACGTCCCCCGCCTGGCCGCAGGGCAGCGGGCAGCCGGAGAAATCGGTAACCGTGCCGCCTGCCTCCTGCAGGATCAGACCGCCGGCGGCGTAATCCCAGGGTTTCAGGCTGTGTTCCAGATATCCGTCCAGACGGCCCGCCGCAACCCAGCACAGTTCCAGCGAAGCGGCCCCCACCCGGCGGATATCGTGGCAGCGGTCGTAGATCCGGCGTATCCGGGCAAAGGCTGCATCCGCGTTTTCCCGGCGGCCGGGGTTGGTGCCCACCGAGACCAGGCTGTCCCGCAAACTGGCAGCATGGCTGACCTGCAGGGGTGTCCCGTTCAGGAATGCTCCCCTGCCCCGGAACGCGGTAAACAGTTCCCCCTCAAAGGGCTGGTACACGATCCCGCCGAGCACCTGCCCGCCGTCCGCCAGCGCCAGGGAGATGGCGCTCTGACGAAAACCGTGGATCAGGTTGGTGGTACCGTCCACCGGGTCCAGAATCCATAACGCGCGGGACGGGTCGATTTCCCGGTTGTCCTTTTCCTCCCCCATAAGTTGATAAGCGGGAGCCAAGGCGGACAGTTCCTGCTGCAGGCGAGCCTGCACCGCGGTATCCATGCGGGTGACAAAATCGGTACAGCCTTTTTCTGATACCGCCAGATCCGCGCCCGCCCCGGTGAGCAGGCTGCCCGCCGCCTGCACGACGGAAACCGCTTTCTCAAACAGGATTTCTTGTTCGGTCATATCACTCGGCTGCCTCATCCCGGTGGAGTTCGCTCCACTTGGGGGTTCCGCCCAGCAGCACCGACACATAGTCGCCGCCCAGAGCGTGGATTTCTTTCAGTGCCCGCTTGAGCAGGGCGGCGGTTTTCACCTGGAAAGCCGCCTGGGGAGAAACGCAGATTTCGTAGCGGCCCGCCTGCATCTCCGCATACAAGTCCGGCACCCGGTTGACGGTGCGGTCAAAGCGGGTGCGGATGCAGCCGTACTGCACCGCCTGGTGGGTATCGCTGCCCGACACCACCGGCTTGTGCAGCTGCCGGCCCAGGGCGCGGGTCAGTTGCTCGGTACGTGGACGGTCTTCGGCAATGTCCTTGCCGTTCATGTCCAGAAAATGCAGCCGTTCCAGCTGCCGGGCGGGCAGTTCCGGGATATGGCCCCCGGCCCGGTAGGGATGGCCGGCCCCCACCAGCACGGGATACTCGGCAAACAGATCCATCAGCTGGGCAAAGGGCAGAAAATGGCCTTTTTCTTTGTTGGGTTCCAGACGGCGGTTCAGTTCCAGGATGGCGTCCATCGGTCCGATGGACAGGATGTGCCCGCCCTCGGCGATGTCGGTTTCCATGCCGGGAAAGATCCGCAGGCCGTCAAACAGCAGGGTATCCCCGTCGGGCTCGGCATGGTCGGCAATATAGCCGTAAACCTGGGCAAAGCCCAGGGTGTTGAAATGCTCGGTCAGGCACAGCGCGTCCAGACCGGCGTTTTTGGCTTCGGAGAACAGCCAGTGGGTGTACTCCGGCGAAAAGGGAAGCTTTTTGGCCAGCTTCCCGTGGGTGTGAAAATCCAGATACAAGACAGGGCCTCCTTACAGAATGCTTGACAGCAACATGGTTACAGCCACCCACAGAAAGGATACCGCTGCAAAGATCAGGTCGTCGTAGCTGATCTTCAGAGAGGCCAGTTTCATGCGGCGCACCTCCTTGCTGGATGCGGCGTAGCGGTAGCCCTTGATTTCCAGCGCTTCGACGGTGGTGCGGCTGCGCTTGGCCGTATTCAGCATGAGCGGGTAGAAAGAATGGACGATCACCTTGACCTGATAGATCAGGTAGCGGATCTTGCCCGGGATGGAATCATGAGCGGGCGGGTTGCCCCGCAGCCGGTAGCTGAGCAGCACATTCTGGAACTCCTCCATGAGCATGGGCAGCATCCGGTAGGCATAGGAGATGGAGAAGGACAGCCGCTCCGGGCAGCCGTACCACATCAGGCCGTTGGACAGCCGGTCCGGATCCAGGCCGGAAAAGACGGTGACCGAGGCCAGCGACACGGTGGTGACCTTGAGGGTCAGCACCAGCAGCGGCAGAATGGCCGAGGCGTCCCCGCCGAACAGCAGGGTCACGATGAGCAGGTAGCCGGTCTGGGAGAATACCCCCAGCGCAAACAGGAACAGCACCAGCCCCGCCACCCGGGCCAGCAGGGTGGTGATCATCACCAGCACAAAGCAGCCCAGCAGGAACACGATGTCGTTAACAAACCAGGGCACCAGGCCAAAGAACAGGTACCACAGCAGCAGCACCCGCGGGTCCCGCACGGCGATAAGGGTATCGTCGTTGCCATAGGCGTTTTTCAGCACCTGGTTGCGCAGAAAATCCATGGAGAACTTGTCCAGAATGCTCTCCGACAATTTATTCAGCATTGCGCTTTCCCTCCCCGAAAAGCTGTACAAATTCCGGCACCGTGTAGCACAGCGCCTCCTCGCAGACTGCGCGGCCCATGGCGAAAATCTCCGGCGGACGGATGCCGACCCGCTCGGTCAGGGCCCGGTCGCCAAAGACGGCGTCCCGGGTGCCGTCCCCCACCACGCTGCCGCCGCAGAGCACCACCACCCGGTCGGCCCATTCGCAGACCAGCTGCATGTCGTGGGTAGCGATCATGACCGTTTCGGTAACGGCCTTCATGTCGTTCAGTGTGCGCAGGATCTCCTTGCGGGTGGCAATGTCCAGGTTGGCGGTGGGCTCGTCCAGCAGCAGGAGCGACGGATTCAGCGCGATGCCGATCGCCAGGCTGGCCCGGCGCATCTGCCCGCCCGAAAGCAGGCGGCCATCCCGGTCAGCCAGATCGGTAAGCCGGAAACGGGCCAGCAGTTCCTCGGTACGGGTCTGCCAGTTTTCCACCTGCCGCACCTGCATGGCGTAGGCGATGTCGTCCCGGATGGAGTCCTTGATGAACATTTCTTCCGGGTTCTGGTACACCAGTGAGATTTTGCGGGCGATCTGTTCCGGCTTCTGCTCTTTCAGGGACTGGCCGCCCAGTAGGATCTCGCCCCCGGTGGGGCGCAGCAGCCCCACCAGCAGCTTCATCAGGGTGGATTTGCCCGCCCCGTTGGAGCCGATCAGGGCAATGTTTTCGCCCTTGTGCAGGGTCAGGTTCAGGTTATGGAACACGGTATGGGGTTCGCCCTTGACCGAGCGGTAGGACACCGAAACATCCTGAAATTCCGCCACCGTCTGGCCCGGCTGCCGGGCAGGCGGCGGGCAGGGGCGATGGTATTCCGGCCGGGGGATCGACCGGAACGCCTGCTGCCCTTCCCCGATGGTGGTGGGCAGTTCGCCCCCGGCAGGGAGCAAACCTTTGGCCTGCAGCGCATGGGCCGCCAGGGTGACCTGCGGCGGGAAGATGTTGCTGGCCTGCAGCTCCTCCACCCGGCTCAGCGCCTGCCGCACCGGCAGATACCAGGCCGCGCGCCCGTCCCGCAGCAGCAGGACGTGTTTGCAGTAATCGGCGATGTACTCGGTGTGATGCTCGATCACCAGGATGGTTTTGTTGTATTTTTCATTCAGCTCCCGCAAAACGCCATAGATGCGGTCCGCATGGCCCGGGTCCAGCTGGGCAATGGGTTCGTCCAGGATCAGGATATCCGGCCCCAGCGCCACCGCCCCGGCCAGCGCCAGCAGATGGGTCTGCCCGCCGGAAAGCTGCCAGATATACTCATTTTCCCGGTTCTGCAGCCCGCACTGGGCCAGAGCCTGACGGCCCCGCGCCTGATAATCCGCCATGCCGTAGTTCAGGCAGGCATAAGAGGCGTCGTCCAGCACGGTGGGGCGCACGATCTGATTTTCAAAGTCCTGGTACACATAGCCGACCTTGCGTGCCAGAACGCCCACGTCGGCCTGGCGGGTGTCCTGGCCGTCGATCAGCACACGGCCCTGAAAATCGCCGGAGATGAAATGCGGGATCAGTCCGTTCAAAACCTTGCACAACGTAGATTTCCCGCAACCGTTGTTGCCGACGATTGCGAGAAAATCTCCGGGCATGATTTCAAGATCGACGTGATCCAGCACAGGCCTGTCCGCACCGGGATAGGTGTAGCTCAGATTCTCAATCTTGATGGATGCCATATTGTTATTTCACCTTCGCTGTCTGGGCTTTGCCGCGCATCACCATCAGTACCGCAAGGGCGACCACGGCGGCCACGATCATACCAACGGCCATGGCGGTTCCGCTTTCCGCCCAGCTGGCTTCCCAGTCGATCAGCTCAAATCCGCTGGAGGCCAGCATCTCGGCGCAGACCGCGCACAGGAAGGCAACGGCACAGCCTGCCGCCGTTTTTGCGCTGAACAGGCCCAGCGAGGTTTCTTTGGTGCGGGGGTTCATGCCCAGCAGCGGCTCGATCTTGCCATACAGGCGGGGCACCAGGAACAGGGTGGGCAGCACACAGAACAGGATACCGGAGAAAATCAGGTCGTTCAGGAAGGCAAAGCCCTCGGTGGCGTAGACGCTTTCGGGCAGGCCGGCCACCGCTTCAAAGTCCTCCACCGCGAACTGCACCTTGCAGATATCCACGATGGTGCCCATCAGCAGCTGGGCGCCGGTGCCGACAAACGCAGCCACACCCACCATTTTGGTGTTGCGGGGATCGCGCACCAGACGGCCGGCGATGTAGACGCCGATGGTGACGGTGAGGAACTTTTCCAGTTCACCCAGGCCACCGAACTGGCCCAGCATGATCTCGCTGAAAACCAGCTCGCCGGTAGCAGCGCCCAGCGCGGCGGACAGGGGGTCAAACAGCATCGCCAGCACCAGGGGGATGAACAGGAAATACTCTACGGAAAATTCCACAATGCCCACCTGGAATTTAGGGATCAGCTCGGTGAACAGGGTGGCAAGACCGTACAGGGACATGGTCAGCACAAAGACCATCAGTTTCTGGGATTGAGAGACCTGTTTGTTTTGAAAGGCATCCATTTTTCTTTCCTCCGTTTCGCTTGACAGGGATTTGTTTCCACAGGTTTATCTTACGAAAAACGGAGACGGTCAGCTATCATGTTTATGTAAAGTGAAAGTTATATTTCCGATGCGGTTTTCGTGAAAGTAAAATTTCATTGAGCGAGGGCGAAGCCGGCGTAACGGTGGCAGAACGCAAACAAATAAACGCCATGCACCTGTAAGCACAGATACATGGCGTTTGGGTATAAATCAATTTAAGGTTTGCGGGAGGCCACGGTACGGAAGGTGCGCTCGATCATGGTGATCATCAGCACCAGGAACACAGCCAGGAACAGCGGCATCCAGGCAAGGCCCGCCCGGTTGGCGATCAGGCCGAACAGGGGCGGCATGAAGGTGGAACCCACATAGGCGCTGGCCATCTGCATACCGATAATCGCCTGGGAATTGCGGGCCCCGAAGTTGGCGGGGGTGGCGTGGATGATGCTGGGATAAACAGGTGCGCAGCCAAGGCCGAAGATCACCAGACCTGCCAGTGCCGGGAACTCCGCCTGCACCGGAAGGGCCATGCAGATGATTCCCACCGCGGCCACTGCTGCCCCCAGGCGGATCATCCGATGGTCGCCCAGACGGTCGGCGATGAAGCCGGCGGCAAACCGCCCTGCCGTGATGCCGATGAAAAAGAGCGCCCCGCAGGCCGCGGCCCGGTCCTCGGCCATGCCCCGGGTACCCACCAGATAGCTGCTGGCCCAGAGCATGGCGGTGGCTTCCCCGGCGCAGTAGGCAAAGAAGCCCGCGAACAGGGTGGGCGCACCCTGGATTTTCAGGGCACCCCGCACCCCCAGCGGTGCGTCTGCGCTGCTCTCGCTGCCGCCCTCGGCGTGAATTTTCCAGATCGGCAGGGTGAGCAGCAGCACCGCGGCAATGCCGAACTGCAGAAAGGATACGGCCCGGTAGCCGTCGTTCCAGCGGGAATGGGTGATGCACCAGCTCATGATATAGGGGCTGATGATGGTGCCCACGCCCCAGAAGCAGTGCAGCCAGCTCATATGGCGGGAGCGGTAATGCAGGGCCACATAGTTGTTCATGGCCGAGTCGATGCAGCCTGCGCCCAGCCCGTAGGGAATCGCCCAGAGGCAGAGCATCCAGAAGCGGGTGGCCAGGGAGAAGCCGTTCAGGGCAATGGCGGTGAGGAACACGCTTACCACCGTGACCCAGCGGGTGGTAAACCGGCGGATAAGCCGCTCGGAGGCAAGGCTGGAGCAGATGGTACCGCCCGCGATAATCATGGAGATGATACCGGCAGAGGAAAGCGGCATACCGAAGGCAGCCCGCATGGTGGGCCAGGCGGATCCCAGCAGGGAGTCCGGCAGGCCCAGGCTGATAAACACAAGATAGATAAGGACCAACAACAGGGTATACATGGAAAATCCTCGTTTTCACAGACCAAAGGCCCGGCGCCAAAGCGCCGGGCCGGGGAACTCAACAGACGGTCACAGCTTCATGCACACGTCCCAGGCGCGCCAGATCACGGTACGCAGGTTGCCCACCTTTTCGGCATCGCCCACAATGTGGACATGGCGGGAGGCAGCAGCCAGGGGCTTGGGCTCATAGCCTACCGACAGGATCACCGTGTCGCAGGGCACGTCGAAGGTCTTGCCGGTCTTGTCCTTCAGAGTCACGCCGTCGGGCCGGATGGCCTGTACGCCGGTTTCCAGATAGACGGGGGTCTTGTGCAGGGCAAAGGTCTCCCGCAGGAAGGAAGAGTTGGCCAGGCAGACGCCGCGCACGGCGATCAGGTCGTTCTTCATCTCCACGATGGCGGGCTGTTTGCCCTTGAGCAGCAGGTCGTAGGCGATCTCGCAGCCGGTCAGGCCGCCGCCCACGATCACCACGCGCTCGCCGGTTTCCTTGCCGTCCAGGTACTCAATCGCCTCCATGGCGTTCTCGATGCCCGGGATGGACGGCTTGCGGGGCTTGGAGCCGGTGGCCACCACGATCTCGTCGGCGTTCAGGGACTTCAGATCGGTGACCTCGGTGTTCAGATGCACCGTCACGGAGCTTTGCTCAATCTTCCGGCGGTACCAGTCGATCAGCTGGCGGTCCTTCTCTTTATAGGAAGGCGCGGCCGCCTCGATGAACACGCCGCCCAGACGGTCGGTCTTTTCGTACAGATCCACCTGATGGCCCCGGGCCGCCAGCAGCAGGGCGCTCTCCATACCGCCGATACCGCCGCCGATCACCGCAATCTGCTTGGGCTTATCGGTCTTGACGATGCGGTATTTTTTGCTCTGCATGGTCTGGGGGGTCAGCGCGCAGCGGGCCATATGGATCGCGTCCATCAGATCCTGGTCGTTGGCCGAACCCTCGTAGCGGGCCATGGTGAAGCAGGCGTTGTGGCAGCAGATGCAGGGCTTGATGTCCTCTTCCCTGTCCTCCATAAGTTTAGTGACCCAGGCCGGATCGGTGAGGAACTGCCGGGCCACACCCACGCCGTCGATCTCGCCGGCCTGGACAGCCGCCGCGCCGTCCTCGGGGGTCATGCGGCCGGCGCAGACCACCGGGATGTCCACAAACTTTTTGATATGCTTTACATACTCCAGGTTGCAGTTGAGGGGCATGTATGCGGGCGGATGCGCCCAGTACCAGGAATCGTAGGTCCCGTTGTCGCAGTTGAGCATATCGTAGCCGGCCTCCTGCAGGAAACGGGCGGCCTTCTCCGACTCGGCCATATCACGGCCGACCTCCACAAAGTCTACCTCTTCCGGCAGCGCGCCCTGGCGGAAGCCCTTGGTCTTGGAAACTACCGAGTACCGCACCGATACCGGGAAATCCTTGCCGCAGGTCTTTTTGATGGCCTGCACGATCTCAGCGGCGAAGCGGTAGCGGTTTTCAAAGCTGCCGCCGTACTCGTCGGTACGCTGGTTGGTGTACTTGGTGGCAAACTGGTCCAGGGTATAGCCCTCGTGAACCGCGTGCACCTCGATGCCGTCCACACCGGCAGCCTGGCACAGGCGAGCGGTCTTGGCAAAGGCATCAATGATCTCGTGGATCTCCTCCACGGTGTAGGGACGGGACATGACCCCGTCCGCCCAGCGGTTGGGGGTGGCGGAGGCGCTGCCCAGGATGAAGTCCATATCAAAGATGGGCTTGCCCAGGGTGCCCAGCACCTTGTTCTTGGTCATCTTGACCATCAGGTCATTGACCGCCATCGCACGGCCGAAGCCTGCGGTGATCTGGATGAACAGCTTGGCGCCGGTCTTGTGGAACTCGGTCATGAACTCCTTCAGTTCCTTGAACTTGCCCGGATTCTGGTACAGCCAGCGCCCGCCCATCGGGTCCCGGATAGGGGCAATGCCCGGCAGGATCAGGCCCACGTTGTTGCGGGCCCGCTCCAACAGGAAATTGGCAGCTTCCTTATCAAAATGGTTGGGTTCCATCCAGCCGAAGATGGAGGTTCCGCCCATAGAGCACAGCACAATGCGGTTCTTGATCTCCACATTGCCGATCTTCCAGGGCGTAAACAGAGCCTCGTACTCCTGTTTCATGGATTCGCTCCTTTTCTGTTTATTCCACTGTTACCCGGCCTTCCGGGCCAACGGTTACGGTCATGCCGTCCTGCACATACTGCAGGAACTCCTCGCCCAGGCTGTCCACCACCGGCATGGAGGCGTCGGTCCAGTTCGCGGCCAGAATCGCCCCGGAGGCAGCCAGCGAGTCGATGGGTTTGGAGAACAGCAGGCAGGCGGGCTGCTTGCCCATGGCGCAGGCGGTATACAGCACCATACCGCCGGTGGTGGAGCCGATGGTTTCCGGCAGGCAGAGCGCCTTGCCGATCATCGGCTTTTTGTACAGGTCGGGGTTGTTCTGGTCGCCGCATTTGACCTGCTTGTCCCCGAACATCAGCGCCATCTGGTAGCTGGCCAGGGTGTTGAACCCGCCGTGGGATACCAGCGCGGGCGCGGTAGTTTCGCCGGGGGTTACAACCCGGCCCTGAAAGGTTTTGCTCATCTTACTTGCCCTCCCTCGTGATCTTGGCCAGGATCTCCTCATCGGAATAGAACCGGGCGCTGGTATAGGTACGCAGCTTGTTGGAGGAGGTGATGACCGGCATCTTTTTGGACAGAGGGTTGTTCATGTACATGAGCGGGCAGATGGTACTGAGCACCACGCCGGTGGCTTCCAGACGGGCGGCGTACTCAGTCTGGCGGAATTCCTTCGCCACGCCGGGGGCGGTGGTGAAAACGGTGGGGATCACGACCTTCTTGTTGCCGGCGGCGGCAAGGCCTTCCTCCACCCGGACGGTCCAGTCCTTCAGCTGGCTCAGGGTCATGTGGGGGCAGCCCATAAAGCAGAGTTTCGGGGTGGCGTTCAGATCTTTCCAGATGCAGGGATAGCCGTTCTTGATGCGCGCCAGCTCCGCGTCGTCCACCACGTAGACCGGGGCGTTCTCCCGCACCAGGCTCTCGCCCGCGTCCACCGCCTCCGGGGTCAGGTGATCAATGTGGTACAGGCCCACCGAACCGTTGGAGGCAGCCGCCGCGCCGAAGTCTTTCAGATAAGCGCAGGCATCCTCGGTCAGTTCGGTACCCAGCCACTTGTCCAGGCCCTTCACATAGGGAACCTTTTCCATCACCTTCATGCCCACGGCGGAGCCCAGCAGCTGCGCGTCCGGCAGACGGCTGGTGCGCAGTTCCACCACCCAGTCCGCCTTGCGGCCGTCGTCGGTCAGCAGGCCGAACTCCGGCACAAAGCCCGCGATGGAGCCCATCAGTTCGATGATGCCGGAATTGCGGTTGCAGCGGGCGCCCAGCACGCTGTTGGCGTAGACCACGGCGGAGGACTCGGCCCAGGAAAGCACCTCGCCCCGCTGGGGCACGTTGCCCGCCTGGGGCAGATAGCAGGCGCAGGTATAGGCGTTGTCGTCCATCAGGCCCAGCTTGCGCAGCTGATCCTCATAGCGGTCCTGCTGGCTGTACATGAACTTGAACACCACATCCTGCAAAAAGGACGAGGGGATGTTCTTGTCCAGCGGGCGGGGGTCGGCGGAAAAGGGCTGCTTGCTCACCGCACCGGCGGCCAGCAACTGGTCGTACAGTTCGTACACCGGCTTCATCACGCCGATGCCGAAGCTGATCACGGTATGGCCGTACTTGCTGGTGACCGGCACCATGCGCTCGGCCCCGAAGGCTTCACCGTACATGACCAGGGTCTTGACGACCTTGGCCATGGTTTCGCCCTGCGCGCCGTCCAGCAGGGCTTGCTGCTCCTTTGTCAGAATCATAGGTATGTATCTCTCCTCACTTCTGCCGGATACCCGGCGGCAGTCGTCTGCCCGCGGTGGGCAGGCACACTATTGTTAAGTATACTACAACCTGACAGGTTAACCAAGGCACAAAACTGCGCATATGCACAAATTCCGCACAAAACGGGCCGATCAGTCCTCCCGGCCGAAACGGTACACGGTGGTCTGCCGGTAGGTCTGGCCCGGACGCAGCACCGGGTCGCCAAAGCCTTCGTGATGGATGCAATCGGGGAAATACTGGGTCTCCAGCGCGATGCCGCCCCGCTTTTCATAGGGTGCGCCGTTCTTGGAGTCCGGGCCGCCCGCCAGGTAGTTGCCGGCGTAGACCTGCACGCCCGGCTGGGTGGTGTCCATCTCCATCCAGACGCCGCTGTCCGGGCTGGTCAGCCGGGCCACCGTGCGCATGCCGCTGCCCGCCAGCACCCAGTTGTGGTCATAGCCGCCCGCCTGGTGCAGCTGCAGATCGTCCGCCTCGATATCCCGGCCCAGAGTCTTGGGGGTGGTGAAATCAAAGGCGGTACCCGCCACCGGCCGGATCTCCCCGGTAGGGATGGAAGCAGCATCGGAGGGGGTAAAGGACGGAGCATCCAGCCACAGGGTATGGTTCAGCAGCGCATCCATGCCCGCGTCGTGGCCGGCCAGATTGAAGTAGCTGTGGTTGGTGATGTTCACCAGGGTGGGCTTGGTGGTGGTAGCCGTATAGTCCAGGGTCACCGCACCGTCGGCGGACAGGGAGTATACCGCCTCCAGGTGCACCGCGCCCGGGTAGCCCTGATCGCCGTCGGCACTGTCCAGAATAAAGCGGACGGCGCTGTCCCCTTCGGGTTTGGCTTCAAAGACACGGCGCGCGAAACCGCCGGGGCCGCCGTGCAGCTGCTTGGTGCCCTCGTTGGCCACCAGCGGCCAGACCTGCCCGTCGATGGTGATGGAGGCATCGGCGATGCGGTTGGCGTTGCGGCCCACCAGTGCGCCCAGATAGGCGGTGCCCTTTTCATAATCCTGCAGACGGCTGTAGCCCAGCAGCACGTCCAGTTTCCGCCCGTCCCGGCCGGGGACAAACAGATGGGTGATGGTGGCGCCGTAGGTCAGAGCCCGCAGCTCGTAGGGGCCGTTCTCCAGAACAACCTGCCGGACTTCCAGCCCGTCGGCGGTTTTGCCGTACGGTGTGATGGTAACTGCCATAATGCGACTTCCCTTCCCCGCCCGCATCCTTGCAGGCGGCTGTATTTTGTATCTTCCAGCATTATACCACGCGTCCGCACACCCGGAAAAGAGCCGTATAAAAAAATCCGCGCAGGGCTGGACAAATGCCCCCGCTCTGTGCTATTATAGGGGAGTTGAAAATGCAGGTGTCGTACAACGGCTAGTACATCAGCCTTCCAAGCTGAGGACGTGGGTTCGACTCCCATCACCTGCTCCATAAAGTAAATCCCGTTTTTCGGCTTTCCGAGAAACGGGATTTTTGTTTTTGAGAACGCGTAAATTGACAGCGGGCCTTTGCGGCCGGTATACTGAAATGACCGCACGAAACGCAACATTTTTCAGCGTCACAGAAATGTGTTACAAGCGGGTTCTATAGCATTTTGCATTGTATAAGGTGGTGAATTCTATGGTATTTTATACCGGTGATACGCACGGTGACGTTACCGGGATTGTGGAGTTCAGCCGACGTATGCAGCTGGAACCCCGGGATATCCTGGTAATTCTGGGGGATGTGGGCGCGAACTATCATCTGAACGGGCTGGATATGTATATCAAGGAACAACTTAACACCTGCGGGCCCACCATTCTGTGCATCCACGGCAACCATGAGTGCCGGCCTGCCAGCGTTCCCGGCTACCTGCTGCAGGATTGGAACGGCGGTCAGGTATATGTGCAGCCGGAGTTCCCCTGCGTTCTGTTTGCGGTGGACGGCGAAGTTTACACGCTGGCGGGGCGGGATCATCTGGTGATCGGCGGCGCCTACAGCGTGGACAAGGACTATCGTCTGATGTGGGGGTTCCACTGGTGGCCGGATGAACAGCCTGACGAAGCAACAAAAGCCAAGGTGGAGCAGGTACTGGCCGCCCGGGACTGGAAAATCCCCGTGGTGCTGAGCCATACCTGCCCCTTCAAGTACGAACCGACGGAAGCCTTTTTGCCCGGCATCGACCAGAGCGGCGTGGACGATTCCACCGAGCGATGGTTGGATTCCATCGATGACCGCCTCAGCTGCGATGCCTGGTACTGCGGGCACTGGCACATCAACAAACGGATTGAAAAGATGCACTTTCTGTTTCACAAGTTTGAGGAAGCGTGTGAAACGCCATAGGGCGTTCACCCCCGGTTTTCATCCCGTGCGCTCTGTGTTATACTGAGAACAGGACACATTCCCGGCAGCGGGGATGGACAGGACGGGAGGGTACGGAATGTCTGCTTCGGAAATTACCAAGCGGCATATTGCAACCACACTGAAAGAAATGGTGCGGCAGCAGGGGTTCTCCTCGCTTTCGGTGGGCGAGTTGATCCGCCGCTGCGCCATCAGCCGCAACACCTTTTACTATCATTTCCGGGACAAATATGAGGTGGTCAGCTGGATCTTTTACGACGAGATCCGTCCGTTCCTGTCCCAGTTTGACCGGCTGGAAAACTGGACTTCCGGGCTTTCCGAGCTGTGCCTGTATTTGCAGGCAAACCGGGAATTCTACATCCCGATGCTGGCAATTGAGGGGCAAAACAGTTTTTGTGAATGCCTGACCCAGTTCTATCAGGATCTGGTCTACGCGCTTTTGCTGAAACAGGGGGCGCATGCGCTTCAGGAGCGGCAGATGCACACGGTCTCCCGGTTTATTGCCGCGGGAATTGTGAGCGAAATCCGCCGCTGGGGACGGCGCGGTATGGAAAGTGACCCGACCCCGGCGATTCAGATGCTGCGGGAACTGTTCTCCGGCCAGCTTTTGAACGAACTGCAGCGGATGGATCCGCCGCAGTGAAAACAGCTGAAATCTATGCACAGCTTCAAACGGACGATCCGGCCGGATCGTCCGTTTTTGTGTATTGAGCGGATGCAATCCCGAAAAAAATTTCAGCTTCTCTGTAACAAACCGGCGTTCTGTTCGTCTTATATAAGGAAAGCGGGGTGAGCGGGTGAAGGAGTTTGAACAGGTGTATTCGGATTACTACGACATAGTGTTCCGATATGCAGTGTCCCTGTGCGGGGATGAGCAATGGGCGGAGGAAATCACCCAGGAATCCTTTTTCAAGGCACTGAAGCACATCGGCTCGTTCCGCGGGGAGTGCAAGCTGTCGGTCTGGCTGTGCCAGATTGCCAAAAACACCTTTTACACCATGGCCAAGCGGCGGCAACGGCAGACGGATATCACCCCGGAATTGCCCGCGGACGAGGATTCCCTGGATCAGAAGCTGTCGGACAAGGAAACCGCCCTGCAGATTCACAAGCAGCTGCACAAGCTGGAGGAACCGTACCGGGAGGTGTTCTGGATGCGAACCTTCGGCGAACTGTCCTTCCGGGAGATCGCGGCGCTGTTCGGAAAAACCGAAAGCTGGGCGCGGGTCACCTACCACAGAGCCAAACTGAAAATCAAGGAGGGAATCGTATGAACTATCCTTGCGATGTAATCCGGGATCTGCTGCCCCTGTATCTGGACGGGGTGTGCAGCACGGAAAGCCGCCGCGCTGTGGACGCGCATCTGACAAAATGCCCGGACTGCCGGGCATTCCTTGCCGATTTGCAGGAAACCGAAAACGTTGCCATTCCTGCATCCTCTGCCGGGCAGGAACTGAAGAAAGCCGCTTCTTTCCTGGGAGTGAAAAAGCGGCTGCTGCACCGCCAGCTGCTTTTCGCCGCGGCTGTGGTGACGGTGCTGCTTTTGGTTATCGGCGGGACGGTGGGCCTGCTGAAACGGTCGGTTCAGGTGGTGGAATACCGGGATAACCTGTCGGTTGCCCTGACCGACGGGGATCTGGTGGGGCGGCTGCGGGGCAGCCGGTACGACCGCCTGCGGATCAAGGCCGTAACGCTGGACGAAGGCCAGACCTGCCTGTTTTTCTGTTTGTGGGATACCCGATGGGATGATCTGACCACCGGTGACGATGTATATTCGGAGTTTACCCTGAGTTACGCCGGTAAAGGCGCGGAACAGGTGGCGGCGGTATACTACTACACCGGCGATTATGCCGGGCTGGAAACGATGGATGATACCGGATTGCAGGAGGTTCTGGCACAATCGGTATGTCTGTGGGAACAGAATTCCCCCGCCGACGAAACAAACCGGTAAAATGAAAAGCAGCCCCCTGATGCAGGAAACCATAACCTGCATCAGGGGGCTGCTGCTGTAAACGGTAAGTGCTCCCCTTTTCCAGCCGATTTACGGCTTCAGCGGTCCATAGAAATACGAAGCTGTTGCCCCGCCGTCAATCAGGAAGTCCGCTCCCGTAATGAAAGCCCCTTTGCTGCTCATCAGCAATTCCGCCACATTGGCCACCTCATCCGCTGTGCCGGGGCGCCCGGCCGGACACTTGGCAAACATATTCTTATATAGTAATCCCCGCGCGGACCGTTGAACTCATCGATGGCCAGAGGCGTGACAATAATCCCCGGAGAGATGGAATTGATCCGGGCGCCCTTTGCGCCCCACTCGACGGACTGGGCCATAACACGTTTTTCATTGCACCGCTTGGCAAGCTGGTACGCGTGAAGCGTGTCCCGGATATTCTCCGGCTGAAGCAGCGGCAATCGGAGAAGCTCCTCGGTGGGTGTACAGGCCAGCTGTCCATCCTCCTCGGGAGTAAGCTGCTTCATCCGGTGACCGGACTGACTGGAGATGGTCACACCCACGCCGCCGGGGGCGATCACCTTGCCCACTTCTTCCAGCAGAACAGCCGTCCCGTACAGGTCCACCTTCAGGATCGCCTCGACAGGGGCCTGGATGGGAGAGACACCGGCGGCGTTCACCAGCATGGTAATGTCACCGTACTGCTGCGCCTTGGCAATCATGTTCCGGATCGATTCCCGGCTGGAAAGATCCATTTCCACCGGCACCGCGTCAAATCCGGCATCGTTCATGATTTTGGCAACGGCCTGCGCGTTCTCGGGCTTTTTATCCCCTATCACGATCTTCATTCCGTATCCCATCCGGCGGGCAATGGCCATTCCGATCTGACCCGCGCCGGTCAATATCATTACCTTTTTCATCGCAATCTCTCTTTTCCGTTCAAATTGTAGCAACACCGGAACCGGCCCGCGTCTTTGAAAAGCGCCAGCGGAATATTACGCAAGCCAGCGCAGCACAAGGTCTTTGCTGCCGTCCACGTCAGAACCGCAAATCGCCAGACCGGTTTTCACATCGGCGCCCTTGCAGGTGCGGGCAATGTTTCGCTCCGTCCCGCTCAGGCCGCTGCCCTCATGGGTGCAAAAGGGATGGATGGTCTTGCCGGACCAGTCAAAGGCTTCCAGAAAGGTATAAACGGCCATGGGCATATCCCCCCAGTAGTTGGGATACCCCAGATAAATCTCATCGTAACCGTCCAGATTCTCCGGAGGTTCCACCAGTTCCGGGCGGGCATTGGCCCGTTTGTCAGCCATCGCCTGATCGATGCAGCGCTTATAGTCCGGCGAGTACGGCTGCTTCTGCTCGATTTTGAACAACTGCGCCCCTGTCGCCTCTGCGATTATGCGCGCTACTTTCTCCGTGTTCCCGACCTCAACAAAGCGGCACTGCCCGCCGAAGTAATTTTCATCCGCCCGCGAATAAAATACAACCAGTTTTGCCATTCTGCGCTCTCCTTGCTTTTCAAATTCTTTTGCCACGTCCGCCAGCAGCTTGCGGATGGGCAGATGCTGGGGACAGGCTTTTTCGCAATTCCCACACTGGATACAGTCGGAGGCTTTCCCCTTTTCCCCGCCGGTGTGGACAACATTGTAGTAGTAATCCGCGTTCCAGTCGCGATGGATGTGCTTGGTGTTCATTATCGCCAACAGATTGGGAATAGAGATGTGCCTGGGGCATCCGGCCACGCAGTAGCGGCAGGCAGTACAGGGAATCAGGTTCATAGAGTGGTAGATTTCCCGTACCTGTTCAATGGCCGCCATCTCCCTGTCATCCAGCGGTCGGAAATCCTTCATAAAGCGAATGTTTTCGGTCATCTGTTCCATGCTGCTCATACCGGACAGCACCATCAGAATTCCCTCAAACCCGGCGGCATAGCGGATGGCATAGCTTGCGGCGGAACCGCCGCCCAGCTCGTCCAAAACCGCCTGCGCCCGCTCCGGCAGGTTTGCCAGATGGCCGCCTTTCACCGGCTCCATGACGATGACCGGCTTGCCGTATTTGCGGCAGACCTCATAGCATTTGCGGCTTTCTACCGCGGGATCCTCATAGTCCAGGTAGTTGAACTGGATCTGCACCACTTCCACCTGGGGGTACTCGGTCAGAATCTGCTCCAGCACATCCGCCCGGTCATGGAACGAGATGCCGAAGTGCCGGATTTTGCCCTCCGCCTTCAGTTCCAGCGCCGTCTCATAGGCCCGGCACTGCTTGAAATGAGCAAAGTTGGCCGTCCCCTGGGCGTGCATCAGGTAGAAGTCAAAGTACTCCACACCGCAGGCTTCCAGCTGGCTCTGGAACAGCGGACGGATATCCTCCTGTTTTTTGAAGAAAACATTGGTCAGCTTATCCGTAAGAACATAGCGGTCACGGGGATAGCGGCTGGTCAGACAGGTTTTCAAAACGCCTTCACTCTTGCCGTTCAGATAGCCATGCGCCGTGTCAAAGTAGTTGAAGCCGTTTTCCAGAAAGGCATCCACCATCCGGCAGGTCTGCTCCGTGTCCACTTCGCCGTTTTTCATGGGCAGGCGCATACACCCAAAGCCAAATTTCTTTTTGATGTTCTCCATCCGACATCCTCCTTTATGCGTTATTCTGCAGAAACTTTGCATCCGGCAAAGTTTGTTCCGGCAATCCTTTTATCCTCATACCCGCGAACCCTCCCTATTGCTTTTGCCAACCGCGAAGTGAATCTGCTGTATTGTTTTCTCTTCGGATGCCAGCTCCATCTGTTTCACAGATTCCGCCCATCCCGCTAACCGACGGATGCCGGATTCCCAGATTAAATATACCGCATCAGGAACAGACCAGGCCATCGTTTTATTGCTTTATTTGTCAATTTATTGCAAGTTCGCAGGACTAACACAGTCCGGTGCGGTATCCGCTGCCGCCTCCGACCGGATTTTCCGTTCGGCTGCTTTCTGAATTGCTTGCCCGGCGAAAGGAGGATGACACTTTTCCCGGGACGTGTGTAACGGATCGGCTACTGCGCGGTCTTATGGGCAGATATCGGAAAGGCGGTGATGAATATGCGACGGAATTTGCGGCCCACAACCGTTCTGCTGATGGGAGGATTTTCAGTTTCCCTGACAGCCGTGCTGATCGGAATCAGTTCGGTTGACGCCGTGCAGGATGCACTGGCGCAGACCGGCAGTGAGGCTCCCATTTATACCACCATGCAGAATACCGGGCTTTCGCTGGCACTCTCTTTATATCTGTTCTCGGTTGTGAACGGGTTTGCGGTGACCAACTACTGGATCGTGACCCGGCAGCGGGAAATGGCTATCCGGAAAGCGTTCGGCTGGTCCAACCGGCAGCTGGTGGGGCTTGTGGCCCGGGAACTGGCCTGGCAGCTGGGCGGCAGCCTGGGGATCAGCGCCCTGCTGCTGGCGGTTCTGGCCCGGGAGAGCGGCGGAGTGTTTGCGCTGCGGCTCACCCCGTTTTTTCTGCTGGGTACCGGGGTACTGCTGCTGTTGACCCTGTTTCTTGCCATGCTGGCTCCGGTTGCCCGCATTCTGAAAATCCGGCCCGCGGAGGTTGTTGCCTGATGAAAACACAAGTTTACTGGGCTGCCCGGGAGGTTCTGCGCCAGAAACGGCGGGTGCTTCTGCTGTTTCTGGTCAGCTTTGCGGCGATGCTCACCATTTTAAGCGCCCTTACCAATGCGACCGCAGCCTTCTGGCAACAGGAAACCTTTGCGGGCAGCCTGGCTTTTTCCATGGAAACCATCCTGCATTTGGATTACGGAGATCTGGAAGAAAGCCCTTCCCTGCCCCGGACGCTGCGCCGGTACCGGGCTTACATTGCCGGGCTGCCCGGTGTACAGGCGGTGGGACGGTTTGATGCCACCGGGATGTATTTTTCCGAGTTGAAAGACCGGGCGGACTACCAGGCAATCAACAGCCGGGTACTGGCAGGCGGAAAGTATGAAAACTATCCCGGTATCAGCCGGCTGCTCAGCGTGGATGAAGCGCTGCTGCCCTTTGTGCGGGGCAATCTGATGGAATACGCGCAACCTGCCTCCGGTGCGCTGCCCCTGTATGCCAGCGAGGTATTTGCCGGAATTCTGCCATTGGGCACCCGCCTGACCGACGAGCGTACCGGCGAGGTCTACGAGGTGGCGGGGTATTTTCCCCGGGGCTGCCGCTGGGTGGAGGAGGATGATCTGATTCGGTTTCCAATGGTTTCTCTGGATGGGTGGTTCATCGCCCCCCTTGCCTCGTCCGGCGACGGAGATCTGATGACCCAGCTGTCCTGCCTGCACAACACCTATGTGCGCCTGGAGGCGGACGCGGATCCGGGCGCGGTGGCGCTGGCAATACAGGCCTATCCGGCGCAGCACGGATTCACGGCAAAGGCGGTGCTTCTTTCGGAAGAATTCCGTGACTACCGCCGGGAAACCGGTGCGTTCACCCGGCGGCAGGCGGCGCTGGCGGTGTTCGTGGCCGGGATGGCGGCGGCTTCGCTGCTCTCGGTTTCGGCAACCGGCATTCTGCTCAAGCGCCGGGAATACGGCGTCCTGCTGGCCTGCGGCTTTACG
This sequence comes from uncultured Gemmiger sp., assembly GCA_944386225.1. Lineage (GTDB taxonomy): Bacteria > Bacillota > Clostridia > Oscillospirales > Ruminococcaceae > Gemmiger_A. Next base: position 46,967 of record CALXAH010000016.1, on the reverse strand, counting down.
TTGCGGGATCTGGCTTTCGGCATGGCGCTGGAACTATTATTGGTTGTGGGGCCGGCCGCGCTGGCAGCATGGCTGTACAAGCTGCTGGAATTTGCCGGTAGCGACGATCTGTTCCGGGAGATTCTGCTGGCGGCCCACTGGCGGGTTTCCCTGCCTTTGTGCCTGGCGGCCGCCCTGCTGCTGACCGCTGTGTCGGCAGCGATACCGGCCGGGATGATTCTGCGGTGTCAGCCGTGTCAACTGACGGGAGGAGAAACCAATGGCGTTGATTGAACTGGAGAATGTGACCAAGGTATACCGCAGCGGCGGCACCGCGTATACGGCCCTGCGGGGTGTGAATCTTGCTATCGGGGCCGGGGAATTTGCGGCCATTATGGGGGCATCCGGTTCCGGCAAAACCACCCTGCTGAACCTGATCGGCTGCATGGACGTGCCCACCTCCGGCATCTGTCAGTTTGACGGAATGGACACAGGCCGTGCCGGTGAAAACCGGCTGGCCCAAATCCGGGGCCGCCGGATCGCCTTTGTGTTCCAGAATTTTGCTCTGCTTGACCGGTACACAGTGCGGGAAAACGTGGAGGTTCCCCTGCTGCGGCAGGCCCTGCCCCGGGCACAGCGGAAAGCCCGTGCCATGGCGGCACTGAGCGCTGTGGGCATTGCGGAGCTGGCGCAGAAACGGCCCGGTGAGCTTTCCGGCGGGCAGAAGCAGCGGACAGCCATTGCCCGGGCTATTGCCTGCGGCGCGGAGGTATTGCTGGCCGATGAACCCACCGGCGCGCTGGACAGCCAAGCCGGGAAGGAGATCATGGATCTGTTTGCCCGGTTTCATGCCCGGGGCGGCACCGTTGTGCTGATCACCCACGACCGGCAGGTTGCCGCCTGTGCAAAACGGAAAATTACCATTCAGGACGGGAGGATTCTACAGGATGAGATGGTGTAAAAGTTTGTGTGCAGCACTGCTGGCAGCTGCTCTGGTGGCCTGCGGCAGCCAGAGCGAGTACGAGCTGCGGCAGAATTTTGAGTATCATTTTTACCCGGACGAGTACGAGGAAGCGTTCTCACAGGCGGAAAAGACAATTATGCTGGAAGACGGCACGGAGTACCGGATACAAATCCAGGCCGCCTGTGAAAGCGGAACGCTTACCGTCTCGGCCGCCTGTGCGGGCGAAGAACAGGAGTACGCGGTCAGCCCGGATGCTCCTTGCGAAGAAAGCATCTCCCTTGCCGCCGGCAGCGCCGGACAGGCGGATTTTGTCATCACGATCGAGCCGGACACCCGGGGCAGCGTAATCGTGGAACTGTGGGGCCGGTAACAGCACAATGCCCCCGCCCGGCATAGAACCGGACGGGGGCATTCTGTTTCTGTCAGACTGCCGACAGGTTATTTTCTGCGGCGGCGGGTGATGAAGAACACGGCCGCGGCCACCGCTGCCAGTGCCAGGCTGCCAGAGAACCGCCTGCGAAAGCCGTCTGACTGGTGCCGGCAACCAGCCTACTGCTGTCCACCATTACCAGATAGCCGGGGTCTGCAGCTTCTGTTGGGTGTCGGTAAGCTGCCAGCTGTGCCGTTTCCCTGTGACCCGATCATTGAGGGAAAGCTCACCGGTCAGCGTTGCGCCGTTCAGCAGCTCGGAATCAAAGATCTTGGTCTCACCCATTCGTTTCCCTCTCATTTTATCCTTAGAATCCATCTTCCGTTACCCCCTCCTCATCCCCGGATGTCAAGGCCGGTGCGATCCCCTTTGACTTTACCGCTTCATCTTGCTATAATGCTAATGCATTATATTTGAAAGGAAATCAGATCGATGGAACCGCTGGAGGAATTTCTGGCAAAGATACCCCGTGCCCGCCTGCTGCCCGGCCCCACGCCGCTGCATCCCATGGTCCGTTTCGGCGCACAGCCGGGCGTACAGCCGCTGATCAAGCGGGACGACATGACCGGCATCGGGCCGGGCGGGAACAAGATCCGCAGTCTGGAGTTTCTGCTGGGGCAGGCCATGGCGGAAGGCTGCGACTGCGTGCTGGCAGCCGGGCCGGAACAATCCAATCTCTGCACCCTGACAGTCGCCGCCTGCGCCCGGCTGGGGCTGGCCTGCGAACTGGTGCACAACAGTGACCGCCCCGAACAGGCCCGGGGCAATCTGCTGTTAAACCGGCTGCTGGGGGTACGCTCGCATTTCCTGGGGCCTGTATCCGGGGAAGAACGCAACGCCCGGATGGAAGAACTGAGCGAACAATACCGCCAGCAGGGCCGGCGGCCGTTTGTAGTGCGCAACGGCGCCTCCACCGGCTGCGGAGCACTGGGGTACGCGGCGGCGGCAGTGGAATTGCGGGATCAGTGCCGGGATTTGGGGATTGCCTCCCTGACGCTGTTTGCCCCGGGCGGAAACGGCGGCGTGGCCGCCGGGCTGGTATACGGCAACGCGCTGCTGGGCAATCCCTTCCGGATTGTTGTTGTAAGCGTGGAGGATGAAGCCCCTGTACTGGAATCCCACATGGAAACAATCATCCGGCAGGCGGAAGCCATTACCGGGCTGCTCTGCCCCGCGCCGGTACGGCAGTTGTGCACCATCACCGACCAATACCGGGGCGGCGGCTGGGGAGTCAACACCCCGGAAAGCGCCGGGATGGTGGAAACCTTTGCCCGGGCGGAGGGTATCTTTATCGAAAACGTATACACCAGCAAGGTGCTGGTGGGTATGGAAGACTGGGTGCGGACGGGAAAAGCCGCCGGCGCGGTATGCTATCTGCATACCGGCGGACTGGGTTCGCTGTTCAGTCAATACGAGGAATAAAAAACTGGGAGGAATCGTTATGGAATACGGATTTTTGACCCTGCTGCCGCCGATTATCGCCATCGTGGCGGCGGTTGCCTTTCGGAAGGTGGCGCTGGCGCTGCTGATCGGTATCTTTTCCGGTGAGCTGATCCTGTTCGGCTGGAACCCATTTCTGGCCCTGGACGCCACCGTCAACGAAATTCTGAACGTATGCAGCGACACCGGAAACCTGAAAACCTTTCTGTTCACCGCGCTGATGGGTGCTTTCGTCATCATGGTGGAGGTGTCCGGCGGTGTGGACGGGTTCGTGAACTACCTGACGGTGCAGAGCCGGAAGGTAAAGAGCAAGCGGGCCGCCATGCTGATCGCCTACGGCATCGGCATCCTGATCTTCATTGACGGGCTGTTGAGCATCATGTTTACCGGCGTGGTGACCCGCCCGCTGATCGACAAGTACAAGGTATCCCGGGAGAAGCTGGCCTATATCTGCGACGCTACTTCCGCCCCGGTGAACGCGATTATTCCGCTGAACTCCTGGGGCGCGATGCTCATGGGGCTGATCGGCGCGGAGATCACCGCCGGGTTTATCTCCGGCGATCCGATGACCCTGCTGATCGAAAGCCTGCCTTTCCAGTTCTACAGCATTCTGTCCCTGGTGTTTGTGCTGTTCTACATCCTTACCGGCAAGGACTGGGGCCCCATGAAGCGGGCTGAGCAGCGGGTGCAGACCACCGGCGCTTTGTACGACGAGGGGGTCACCCCCCTGCTGAACGACCGGGACGGCATCGAGCGGCTGGTGCCTACCGGCAAGGGAAACAAGTGGAATATGATCCTGCCCCTGATCGTGCTGATCGGCGGCACCTTTATCGGGCTGTTTGTTACCGGCGGCGGCAACATCATCGACGGCAGCGGCACCACGGCGATTCTGTACTCGGTGATTGTCACCCTGCTGTTCATGGCGGTACTGTACACCCGGCAGAAGATCATGACCGGCAAACAGTTCAGCGATTATCTGCTGAAGGGCGTCAGCAACATGATCAATCTGGTCTGCCTGCTGGTGCTGGCCTTTGCCATCGGTGCGGTGGTCAAGCAGCTGGAGACCGGCCTGTTCCTGGCCAGCCTGATCGGTGATCAGATCAGCGGCGCGTTCTGCCCCGCTATCATCTTTGTGCTGGGTGCGGTGATGGCCTTTGCCACCGGCACCAGCTGGGGCACCTTCTCCATCATGATGCCCATCGCCATCCCCATGGCTGCCGCCATGGACGCCAACATGCTGCTGACTATCGGGGCCGTGATCTCCGGCGGTATCTTCGGCGATCACTGCTCCCCCATTTCGGACACCACCATCCTGTCCTCCATGTCGGTGGGCACGGATCTGTTCTCCCACGTAAAGACCCAGCTGCCCTACGCGCTGGTGGTGGCTGCCCTGTCCACGGTGCTGTATGTGGGATTCGGGCTTGTAATGTAAGCGCACAGCATATATCCTCTTTCCCGCGTTAAGAAACTCCCTTTACGTCAGGGTGCTAAACCGCACTCTTCGCAAAGGGAGTTTTTAATATATCTTTCCAGCTTTCCATCCGCTTCTTCCGGCGTTTTTACAGCATCATCCACAAGGCTGAACCAGGAAGTATCAGGGCCAGTGCCGGAATCATATTGGCTAAAGGATAGTTCTTAATCCCACTGACCCGCAGCCCGGCAGCCAGGGTGAGAATACCGCCGCACGCCATAAAATCCTGCAGCATGATCGGGGTAACATACGGTGCCAGCAATCCCGCAAACAGCAGAAGTCCCCCCAGCACGATCGCCATGGGAGCAACCACAAGAACCACCGATATCCCCAATGTTACAGCAAATACGGCAGCGGTACAAAAATCCAGGACCGACTTTGACAGCAAAACAGAGGCATCTCCGCTCATTCCTTCCATCAGAACGCCATAGATTCCAAATCCGCTGGCGCAGAAAAGAACCACAACGGTAATGAAGCGTTCCATATCAACGGCAATTCCTTTACAGAAGGTACGACGCAACAGTTTGCTGAAAAGTGCAGTAATGCGTTTCTCCAGATCCAGCATTTCCCCCAGCAGGGTTCCCAGGATGACCGACACCACTACAGGCGTCATATTGACCGCTTTGGTGATAGAAGTAATCCCTATGGCAGCAGAGCAAAAGCCCAGCAGCACAGTGAGATTTTTCTGAATACGCGAGGGCAGACGGACGCCCAAAGCTGTACCCGCCAATCCTCCCAGAAGCACAAGGAAGCAGTCCGTAATATAACCAATGGGCATACCACACCTCACAGCCGTGCCAGCAATTCCCCTGGATCCATACCGCCGAATCCGGGCAACACCACGTCAGACTGACGCAAAACAGCCGGATCACCAATTCCCACAGCTTTCATTCCGGCCAGGTGCGCGGCCTGCACCCCGGCAGCCGCATCTTCAAAAACTACACATTGTGCCGGGTTTACCCCAAGTTCAGCCGCCCCTGCCAAAAACACTTCCGGATCGGGTTTGGCTTTGCTTACCTTCGTTCCATCTACAACTGCATCAAACAGGTCAGTAATGCCCAGGCGTTCCAGGATCAAAGGGGAATTTTTGCTGGCCGAGCCCAACGCGATTTTATAGCCGGCTTTTCTCGCCCGGGTAAGGAAACTTTCCACGCCGGGCAAAATATCATTCCGGGTAAGTTTCTGAATATAAGAAACGTACAAGGCATTCTTTCTGTCACAGTTGCGCTGCTTTTCTTCGGTGGTCATAGTCCGATGTCCCAGTTCCAAGATAATCTCGAAGCTGGCCATCCGGCTGACCCCTTTCAGCCGTTCGTTATCTTGCTCATTAAACGGAATTTTCAACTCATCAGCCAGTGCTTTCCACGCAAGGAAATGATATTTGGCCGTATCCACAATAACCCCGTCCAGATCAAAAAGCAGGCCTTTATATTGACTCATAAAACTCCTCCTCTTCACAGTCCGGCAATACAGATTTCCGGATTCACACGAGCGCTGGGCGGATTATCCTTCCAGCGTTCGCTCTCATTCAAGCCCGTCGCTTTTTCCCAGGCGATAAACAATGCAGCATCCCTTGCCTGGCGCGCCTGCGCGACTTCCAAGGCTTTTGCATCCGGCGTAAACTCTGCTGCTGCGGCGCGGAACGCAGCCAGCAGTTCCGGCTGCACCGCCGCCAGGTTATTCTGCTCCAGCGGATCAGCTTCCGGCATAAACAGCCCGTCCTGATTCTCACATCCCCGATAGGTCACAAACTTATAGGCACCACGGCGCAGCATCAGTGCATAATGGTATCCAGCATCGTCTTTTTCCATAAATTCGCTGCTCACCATCCGGTCGCAGTCCGTCGAACCGCCCCGCAGCACATCGGTCAGGCTTTGACCATCTGTATCTTCCGGCACCGATGCACCCACCCAGTCGCAAATAGTCGGCCCCAGATCCAAAAGGCTGACCGGGGCATTTTCCTTGCGTCCCGCCGGAATACCGTCCCCTGCAAAGATCAGCGGAATCCGTGCAGACTTTTCAAAGAAAGTCTCTTTCCCATACAGATCCCGTTCACCGGCCTGATCGCCGTGGTCGGATACATACCCGAACAGGCTGGTTGTACCTCTGCCGGCGGTGAAATTCTGAAACGCAGCTCTCACCTTTCCGATCTGCTCATCCATCCGCTCTATCATACCGCAATAAGCGGCCCGTACGCCTCGCGCCACCTCTTCGCTGGCTTGCACGCGGCGGGCCTGAAGGAAAGCGTTCAGTTCCCCCGCTTTGTCCTCCCGGAGCGCCGGCACTTCCACTCGATCCCAATATTTACGGAAGAGTTCCGGCGGCGCCACATAGGGAAAATGAGGCCCATACGTTCCCACTAAAATAAATTGCGGCTTTTCATGAGGCTGCGCCAGGTAATCCAGCACTGCCTGTATCACCAGTTCATCGTAAATGAGAACCGGCGATTCACCACCTCCCACCACCTGTGGTGCCCACTTTCCGGCAAATGTACGCGCAAAAACGCCGCGTTCCTGTTTAATATGTTCGGGGCGGGTCCAGGTTACCAGTGTTATATCCGGAGCGATCCTTTTAGTAAACCCGTGCCTCTGATCCTGCCCGATAAAGTGCATTCGCCCCGCCAGCACCGTCTCATATCCTGATGCGGCCAAATGGTGCACAAACGTAGGGGTAACATTCGGCAGGGTATCTACATTTGTGAATATCCCCGTACGTGCGCTTCGCAACCCTGACAGCATAGCCATCCGGGCCGGGACGCAGAGCGGGCACGGCGTATACGCTTGGGTAAACTCCACACCATCCCTGCGCAGGGCATCCAGATGCGGAGTATCCACCGCGATCTCACCGCCCCCCATAAACTGCGGTGCGTGCTGGTCGCTCATAAACACCAGAATATCCGGCTGTTTCATTTTTCCACTTCCTCTCACTTCGCCGCAGCGGACAAGCCCAGAAATTCGCTGGTTTGCTTTGGTCCCGGCACACTGGTCAACCGCGTTACACAAATTGCCGGATCGTTTTTTGCTTCCTCCGGGTAGTTCCGGAAACGTTCACGGTCATCATACCCGCATGCCTTTTCAAAAGCTGCCATACATGCTGCCCGTTCGGCGTGTTCTTTCTGCATGCGCTCCGCCTTTGCCGGATCTGCCCAGCGGTATGCCTGGGCGCGAAGTCCTGCACAAGCAGCAGGCAGAACAGCTGCCAGATTGTTTTGTTCCTTCGGATCCTTTTCCGGTTCAAAAAGCATGTCCTGGTTTTCATAACCATGGTAGGAAATGTATTTGTACCGCCCCTGTCTAACCATAATACTGTGCACCCAATGGCCGTCCGGCGCTTTGTCCATTCCTTCACTGAATACAGTCCGGCCGCCTGTTCCTGTACCGGTATGTAAAATTTCTTTCAGACTGATACCGTCCGCCCGTTCCGGCGTGTCGGCTGCAGCCCAAGCGCAGATTGTAGGCCCCAGATCCAGAAGGCTTACCGGATCGTTCCAACGCTTTCCGGCAGCAACCCCATCCCCTGCAAAGATCAGCGGAATGCGAACCGATTTTTCAAAAAATGTCTTTTTTCCGAATATACCATGCTCCCCGATTGTATCCCCATGGTCGGACAGATAGCCAAATAATCCGGGAGTTCCCCGGGCGGCGGTAAAGGCCTGGAACGCTTTGCGTATTTCTCCCAACTGGCCATCCAGTTTTTCCACCATGCCCCGGTATGCAGCCTGACAGGCTGCTGCCAGTTCCGGTGTTCGGGAAGGTTCCTGAAGCATCCGCAAGATCGGATTCATAAATTTTTCTTCTCCCGCCAGCGTCTGAGGCGGTTCCGCCCGGGCAATGTACTTTTTAAACAGTTCCTCCGGCGCTACATAAGGGAAATGCGGCCCGTAAGTACCTACCAGGATGAACTGCGGTTTCTCATGAGGCTGGGACAGATAATCCTGTGCAGCCGAAACCACCATCTCATCGTAGATTTGTACCGGCGACCGGCCACCGCCTACCACATGCGTACACCATTTATACCCCATTGTTTGTGTATGGACGCCAAAATCGTCCACCAGCCAAGGCGGACGTGCCCAACCGCTGTTGGTAAAGTCCGGCGCTATGCGTTTTGTGAATCCATGACGCTGATCCAGACCGACAAAATGCATCCGGCCAACCAATACCGTCTCATACCCCTCAGCTACCAGATAATGCAAAAACGTGGGCAAGGTATCCGGCAGAGCATCCACATTAGTGAAAATGCCCGTTCGGGAAGGGCGCATTCCACATAGCATGGCCATACGGGCAGGAACACAAAGCGGGCAGGCGGTATATGCCTGGGAAAATTCCACACCTTCCCGGCGCAGTGCATCCAGATGGGGGGTATCAACCGGGATCTCGCCTCCCCCCATATACTGCGGGGCGTGTTGGTCGCTCATAAACAGCAGAATATCCGGTTGCACGGATGTCGCCTCCTTTTTATATTCCCTATTCTTTTCGCAGAAAAGCCGCGACCTCCCGCAGCGAATCATCCGCCTGAGGGTATACGCCGCACTTGTCCACAAAGGCATGCGCCATACCACAGTAGTTCATCAATGTTACCGGCACTCCCGCTGCAGCCAGGCGCCCTGCATAAGCACGGGACTGCTGTGTCAGATAATCGTACTGTGCCGTGATAAGCAGCGTCTCAGGCAGGCAGGAAAAATCCGTATCCCACAGAGGAGAGACCCGGGGATCCCGACTGGACACATTCCTTGGCAGGTAGTTTTGTTCGCTGCGGCGGCTCGCATTATAAATAGCCAGTATCCGGGGCTCAATCATGGTTTTTTGACTGTCATCATAGATATAGTCCTCCAGACCGAAGTGGAAGCCGGACAGTCCTTCCACATCCCGTACGCTGAGGGCAGCGTAATAGAGAATCTGCCGACGGATCATGTGCCTGCCCTGGTCCCGGTCCCGATGAGCACAGAGGGCGGCCATATTGCCGCCGGCGCTGTCACCACCCACGGTGATCCTGGCCGGATCCACCCCCAGGCGCTCTGCCTGGGAATAGACCCAGCACAGGACTGCCCAACAATCTTCAAAACCAGCGGGCCATCGGTGTTCCGGCGCCAATCGGTACTCCACATTTACCACCAGTGCATCGGCCTCCTGAGCCAGATAACGGCAAAAGGGCTGCACCATCGCCCGGCTTCCATACATCCAGCCGCCGCCGTGAAAATACACCAGGCAAGGCCGGACTGCCGGAGAGCCGGGCCGGCAGAAGGTAACCGGCACAGGGCCGCCCGGGCCGGGCAAGCTTTCTTCCCACTGGCAGAGAGGCGCTGTGGCGATCTCTTTTCCTTCCGGGCCTTCGTCCCGCTGGATTGCCCGAACCCTGGCTATATCCCCGGCACGAATAGCAGCAATCTTTTCCCCCGGTTTGCCTCCCGAAGCGGCAGCCTCGGCCAGGATCTCGTCACTCAGTACACCGATCCGGCCGCCGGGCAGCAGCTTCACCACGTGATCAATCCCATCCTGACGCCAGCGCAGGGCCGCCAAACATACGTTCTGTGACATAGGCCAGTTCCTTTCCGCTCACAGCCGGGCATCCCATTTACCACAGAAAGCATCTACAGGGCTTTTCCCCTTGAAGGAACTGCGGCCGGTGAGTTTTTCGACCAATTGACGAAGGCAATGGTCGTTGTTGCTATAGCAGTTGATGTACGTCTTAACCCGTGGAAAGTCCAGCAAGTGATACGGATTTTCCAGGGAAACAAAAATGGTGGGGACATCGTTCATATAGTGCCCGCAATCCGCTCCCATAGGTTGTTTCCACTCAATGCGTACTACCGTTTGATTGCTCTTGGTAGACAGGTTCGCTACATAAAGAATCAGGTCGTAGTTATTCACCACGTCTTCGTACTTGGTGGTAAAGCCTTCTCCGTAGGGCTGAGGTACAAAGTCATCCACCTGAAAGCCCTCGGCTTCCAGCATCTCCCGCACCTTGGCACAGGCCGCTTTAACTTTGTAGTTTCCCTCGCCGCCGGCAGGCGGTTCGATGGTGTAGAACAGGATTCGTTTGTATCGCTCAGGGGTAAGCGGCAGCACACCGGCCTGCTCCTTGACCAAGGTGATAGCCCGGTCAGCGCAGTCTTCCGCCCAGCTTTGGTGCTCAGCACAGCCCACCACCTGGGCAGCGGCCTCCTGGCTGATGGCCGGCACGCCCTTGTGCAGGCCCAGGGCAGCCTTGGTGGCCAGAATACGGGTAACCGCCTCGTCCAGCCGCTGGGGTGTGATGATTCCCTGGCGAATTCCTTCCAGCATAAAGCCGTAATCCTCTTCCAGATTTCGGGCGAAAAGGAACATATCCGCGCCCCGGGCGATACTTTCAGGTACGGCGCGGCGGCGGCTCATGGCCAGGGTATAGCCAGCCATAGTGGTGGCGTCGGTGCAGATCAGGCCATTGAATCCCAGTTTGTCCCGCAGAAGTCCCTGCATAAGTTCCGCACTCAGAGTTCCCGGCATGATTTCCTCATCCTTGAGGGTTGGATCAAGCCGCTTGCTCCAGGCAGGCTGCATAATATGGCCCACCATAACGGTAAGGCTCCCGGCCTCAATGCCTGCCTTATAGGCAGCACCGTAGGTGGCCATCCAGGTATCGCAGTCCATACTGTTGATGGAAGTAACCAGATGCTGGTCCCGTTCATCCTGACCGTCTCCGGGGAAATGCTTGATGGAAGCGGCCAGACCCAGGCTTTGCACCTTTTTCACATATGCTTCTCCCATCCGACGCACCCGATCCGGATCGCTGCCAAATGTACGGGTATTGGTAATAGGATTACGGAAATTGGTATCAATATCGATAATAGGGGCAAAGGCCCAGTTGGCTCCCACCGCCCGGGCTTCCTTGGCACAGGCTTCGGCCATACGGGCCGCCATTTCCGGGTCATCAGTGGCGGCAATTTCCATGGGAGATCCAACCAGAGTCCCCTCTTCCACAATGCCGTTCCCGCCTTTTTCCAGGTTGGCGGCAATCAACAGGGGAATCTTGCTGCGGGCTTGCAGTGTCTGAGACGCCTCTACAGCCCGCGCACTGGGCACCACCCGATACATACAGCCTCCGGGGGACAGGATGCTGTACACATAGTCGAATTCTTCGGGTTTAGCCTCCTTAAAGAGCACACAAAACAGCTGCCCGGCCTTTTCTTCCACCGTCATACCCGCCAGGGTATCCTGCACCCAGGCGATAGCCTCATCATCCAGGTAAAACGGTCTGGCCTTCAGATCGATCATAGGGAACTCCTCTTTTCTTTGTTTCTTTTCACAGCATATTAACGGGGGATTTGATCCCGAAACAGATCTGCCAGCGGATCCTCCAGCAGCTCCTGGCGATTGTCACCACGACGATGCGCCCGCAGTGCTACCAGTGCCGCAATCAAACCGCCGCCCACCAGCACCTCCAGTACCGGGGCCAAGGCATTCCATAGTTCCATATGGTTTCCTCCGCTTCAGGGACGGGCCAAGCCGTAACGATCGTAAGCTTCTGCCGGCGCGTCACTGTCCTGCAGCAGGACTGCCAGTGCATTCAAAAGCCTTTGCTTTTCCGCAGCATTATCCAGCGGGCACAGCTGGGCCGGATCGTTCTGAAGATCAAACAGCAGGTCCTCTCCTTCTTCCAGCGCATTGACAAAACGAGGGTTCGGTTTGGATTCGATCTTCATAACCGGTGCTCCCTTGGTGAAAGAGAAAGCAGGGGCCATAGTAGCAGTACGCATCTCTTCTACCGAGAAAAGTGCCCGCATATGAGTGGGCATATGGGTATACTCGTACACCGGTGTGCTCTTGTCTGCCACTGCCCGAAGCAGTACCCAGCGGCCATCGGTGACCCCCACAGGCGCACCATGATAACCGAAAATGGCATATTTCCGCACGGGAACATCGCGGGCTATAGTGTCCGACAAAGATTTTCCCTGCATATCCGTCGGTATCGGCATCCCAAAGAAATCCAACAGCGTGGGAGCCAGATCAATAGTCTGCACCAGAGCCTGGCGACGCTGGCCAGCTGTTTCCGGACTGCGGGGATCCCAAATAAAGAGCGGCGTATGTACCAGTTCTTCATAGTTGGGCGCCGCACCTTTGCCCCACCAATCGTGCTCCGCCAGGAAAAAGCCGTGGTCGGTGTTTACGATAAGCATGGTATCCTTCCAGAGATCCAGCTGATCCATCTTATCCAGCACCCGACCCAACTGCTGGTCGCAGAACTGGGTAAGGGCGAAGTATTTTTTCCGCATTCCCTCCACTGTTTCCGCATCCTCATCCACCTTGGCGTAGGGAGGCCAATCCGGCACAAAGGGGTTATCCGGACTAAACCAGTTGCTCTCAAATTCTCCGGGCACGGTAAAAGGCTCGTGGGGATCAAACGTTTCTATCTGCAAAAACCAGTTATCATAGGCCGCGTTCCTGTCCAGGAAATCCAGCCCGTTGTCAAAAGTATGGTGCATGGGATAGTCAGCGCTGGTATGCAGCATTTCCCGGTTGTGGTCATTCTGCCAACCGCCCCTGCGCCGCATAACCGCCAAAGTACCGTTCATATTTTTTGTTCCAATCAGATGGGGCGAATACTCGGCGGGCGGCGGGGTCAGATCGGCGATCCAGGTGTCGCTCTCCTGACCCCGGTAGCATTCCCAGGAAGAATAGCGGCTGTGGTAGGTGGCACCGCCATCCTCCACATAGTGGTAGTGGTCGGTTGTCAGGTGGGTATACACCCCATTCTGTTTGAGAATCTGGGGCATGGAATCATCAAAAGGCTCAATGGGGCCCCAATCCCTGTGCAAAAAATTGTAGCGGCCGGTATGCAGCTCGCGGCGGGCGGGCATGCAAGGGAGACTTCCTACATAGCACCGGTCAAAGCATACCGTACGTGCCGCCAGCCGCTCGAAATTCGGGGTTGGGATCGGCCCGCCGTTGCAGGACAGAAGATCCCGCCGAAGAGAATCATACATAACCATGATGGCTTTCATAGCTGATCGTCCTTTCTGCTGCCTGGCAGCGTCAATGCATAAAAGTGTACTGTTTCAGACGTTGGATGATCTCCGGATGTTCTTCAATTACGTTATGCAGTTCTTGTGGATCCGTCTCAAGGTCATAGAGTTCGTCCCTATCGTTCCAGTTTCGGATCCACTTGTATCGTCCATCGAAAATCATCAAACTATTGAGCAGTTCACTAATCTGAACCTGGTGAGGCTGGGCGTCAGGGCCGTGCTCTCCCTGAAGCAGAGGCAGAAGGCTGCGAGCGTCCAGACAACGCCGGTCATAATCAACACCCGCCAGATCCATGCAGGTAGGGGCAAGATCCATAAGCTGCACCAAAGCATCGCTGTCACGGCGTGTGGTCATACCAGGCAAATGCACCATTAAAGGGATGCGCACACTGGCCTCATACATCACCTTTTTCTCCAAGAGGCCATGGTCTCCCAGCATTTCTCCATGATCAGCACAGAAGATCACCACCGTGTTGTCCGCCAGCGCCCGCCGCTCGAGAATATCCAACAGCCGCCCTACCCAGCAGTCTACCACCTGTACGCTGGCGGCATAGCATCGACGCATCTTCATAGCCTGTTCGACGGTCATCCCGCCAGTCTCTTGCTCAGCGCGCCGCCTGACCCATTCCGGTTTACCGTCCAGATTATCAGCCAGAGGTGCAGGTAGATCGGCATTCTTAAATTTCTCATAATCGGCAAGCGGCGGATCCCAAGGATTATGTGGCCCCGCAAAGCTTATAAACCCGTGCCAGGGCACATCACTCTCCACCTGTTCCAGCCATGTGCAGGCCATCCGGCCAATGAAATTATCCAGAAAATCTTCTTCCGGCAGTACGCTGGGCGCCGCGTAAAACCGGCGTTTTTCTCTTAAATAGGAGCGGTAATCCTCATTCAAGGCAGCCAGCCGCTCCGGCCCGCGCGCATTCAAATACCGTTGGTACAGTCCGGCAGGAATGGCCTCACCTGCCTCATTTTTCACATACCAGGCGCTGTTCATTTTCCCCTCAGTCTCGACAGGATCTGTAAAACCGTAGTGGTACATACTGGGTAGCGCCCCATTTCCGCAATATTTGTCAGCCTTGTGCAAATCGCTCTTCCCCACAATTCCCACCCTGTAGCCTGCCTGTCGCAAGGCCTGGTAGTAGGTGGGCTGTTCCGGCGGCAGCACCGCATCATGTACCGGCACTCCGCAACGACTTGGGTATTTGCCGGTCGCTAACGATGCTCGGCTGGGAGTACACAAGGGGCAGGAGCAGCATCCCCGGGTAAAAACTACACTTTGATCCATAATCCGCTTGATATTGGGAGTAGGAATGTTGTCACCCATGCCTTGCAAAGTGGTCAGGCGAAACTGATCCGCCATGATCATCAGGATGTTGGGAGGCATCTTCATCGCTTTTTCCTTTCTCTTGAGAAAAGCGGCGGCAAAGAACACTCTTTGCCGCCGCTTCTGACTATGTCTTGCTTTAGGCAGCCACCGCAGCGCGCTGAGCGCGGGTCGCTTTGGCCAGCGCCACCCGGGCGCGCTTATCCTTGATAAGCTGGATCTTATCCTCGTTCATCCGGTAAATCATGAATACCAGCCAGACGCTGTACTTAATGCAGGTCTGCATATAGTCGCTCATGCCGATGTTGGTGAACTTGGCCAATCCCAGTACCAAGAACTGAACACTCAGCGAGCCAGCCAGAATGCCAATGACCGGATTGGATTTTTTAGCCAGCCACAACCCCACTGCCATGGGGAACATGTTGGAAAACACGGTACTGTTGGAGTTCATGCCCAGCACAGGCACCAAATTGCTCTTATAGGCAGTGTCAAAGACACCGGCCACGGCAACCAGTGCGCCTGCCGCCGTGTAGCAAAGCAGCGCATTCACATAAATGTTAATGCCCGCATCGTTGGCTAACTTCTGATTACCTTGAATAGCCCGACGCTTGTAGCCGAAGGGACTGTACTGGAACAGGTAGGTCATGACCAGCATAATCAGGACGGTAATGCCAATGATGAACAGCCGGTTGGAAAGAATCCCTACGCCAGGCTTGCCAAACAGATTCAGGCCTTGCTGGTTATTGGCACTGAAGGAGATACACTCATACACCAGGCTGATGCCCAAGCCCAGCACCATGGGCAGGATGCGCAGATTGATAAAGAGGAATCCCACAAAAGCACCTGCAACCATACCCAGCAGCATGCTGAAGACCAGCACGCCCACGCCGCCCAGATTCAGCGACAAAGCCAGATTGCCGCCTAAGATGCAGGCCAGGAACATCTGCGATCCGGTAGAGGTATCCATGCGTCCCAGGGCCATATTACAGTTCAGGCCCAGGGCAAAGCAGAAGGAGGACACCAGGTTGCGCATGAGGGTGGTCCAGTCCACCATGGAGTTCATAGTGTGCAGGCCGGTGGTTGAATAATCCAGCAGTTCCATCACCAGCCACACTGTCAGCGGCACTGCCACGGTAAACAGCGTGTTCATGAGCAGCACATGCTTTCTGCGGAAGTCTTGCCATTTGCTCATTGCTCTTTCTCTCCTTTACTGACAGGGACGCCCACCCTTGTCAAACAAGTCGTTGCCCGGGAATCAGCCCATCATCTCCGCGATGGAATCCACGTCTACGCTCGCCATAAGTTCGTTGATGCTTGCCGCCGTGACATCCGGGTTGGTGGTAACCAGCATCTGATCCACGAATTCCTTACCTGCAATCCAGGTACCGGCTTCAGCATCATCCCAGCCTTTGGTTTTAGCAAGTTCTTCCGGGCTGCTGATGCTGATCATGTTGAAACGGAAGTTGGCAGGCTTACCATTCTCATCCCGGCAGGCGGTATCAATAACACCGTTCAGAGCGTTATAGGTTGCAGCAAACACAGAAGCATTCAGAACACTGGAGGGTTTGACGGTAACAAAGTCCACGCTGGGGTTGCCATTGGGATCCAGGGTGCTGAAAGCAGTGTCCAGAGTGGTGCTGAAAGCCGCAATGCTGGCAACCTTGATATCAATGCCGAAGGCCGCTTCCACCTCATTGACCACAGTGGCGGTCTGGTTGTAGGTCTGGCCGGAGCTCAGGAACATCTTGTACTTGCCACTCTGCAGCAGGGAGGAGATACCGGGCAGCCAGGTGTCCTTGTTGGGAGAGCCGGGATACAGGGTAATCAGCAGGCCTTTGTCGTTGGCCACGTTGGTGGTTTCCGAAACGTATACCAGATCCTCGATGGGCTGCTCATAGGTCAAACCATATTTTTCCTGCAGGCCCTCCAGAATGGCACGGGACACTTCGATGTGCTGTACATTTCCCTGGGAAGCCAGAGAGGTGGAAACCAGGAAGCCCTCAGAACCATCCGCGCTGGTGTTCTCCTCCAGCCAGTTGCGGAACAGATCCGCCAGATGGTCGTTGTTGGCGCCCGACCAGCCGCTGAACAGCGGGAACTCCCCCTCCATCAGGTCGGGTGCCATGTCGGGAATACCCTGTACCGTATAAACAACACCGTTCTCCTCGCACAGGCGAGCCATCTGGGAGGAGTTGGACTTGAAGTCGATGATGGCGTCAGCGCCGGAGTCAATGCAGTTTTCGATAAAGGTCTTGACGGCGGCGTCGTCCTTCAGCACCTCGGAGAAGATGAACTCCACATTGTAGGTGGGGGCGATGAAGTTTTCAAAGTAGGCACGACGAGTGGTAACCTCATCATTGGCCTGGGCCTCTGCCACGCCGATGACAAATTTTTTGCCGGTGGTTTCACCGTCGGCGGAGGAGCCTCCCTGGGAGCCGGAACCGGTGGAGCCGCAGCCTGCAAAGGCCGTCAGGCAGAGAGCGCCGGTCAGGATGCCGGCTGCCATGCGTTTCAGGATCTTGTTCATGATGATTCTCCTTTTTTATTATTGTGTCAGAATCGGTCCGCGCCTCACAGACGCGTCGTATACGGATCAGAACTGCATGCGGGAAGGAAGCAGATCGCGGCGCTCGCTGTTCATATAAACAAGCGCCAGGAAGATAACGCCCCGAATGCCCTGGATGAAAGCGGAGGGAACGCCTACCATCAGCAGGCCCTTGTTCAGCGCAGCCACAGTCAAAGCACCGATCAGGCCAGCGTAGGCGTTGGATCGTGAACCACCGAAGATGGACATGCCACCCAGCACAGTGGCCAGCATTACGTCCATTCCCAGACCGCTGCCGGTTTCTACGCTCACTGCCGACACATCAATGACACTGAACACGGCTGCCAGGCCAACGCCCAGACCAGCCATCAGAAAGCTTACATAGGTGGCCTTGCCGCTGCTCATACCGGTTTGCTGGGCACATGTTTCGTTGCCGCCCAGGAACCGCAGTTCCCGGCCTATCCTGGTGAAGTGGTAAACCACCAGGCAAAGGATGAAGTAGCCGAAGAAGGCTATATAGCGGAAACCGCCATCCTCCAGCATCGAGCTGGTCTCATAGGCAATGTCGATGGTGCCGGCACCGCCGATCAGCAATGTGGTAATTGCGCTGTAAATCTGTGTGACCACAATAGCCACCGTGATGGTCTTGATATGGCAAACCACGCTCATGGTACAGTTGAAAGCCATCAATCCCAACGAAACGCCCACACTTACCAGAATCAGCAGCGGGGTGATATTGGTAGCGTTATAGGCCAGCACGCCTAAGGTAGCGCCCATACCCAGTACAGCACCAATAGAAATATCCAGGTTGCCGTTGGAGTATATGAAAGAAACGCCGGTGGCACAGGTGCCGATGATAATCGCCTGGCTTAAGATACCTTTAAGTACACTGACCCGGAAGAAATTGCCGCCGGTAGCCCCACCAAAAATCAGGATGATAAGCGCCAGCATGGCGAAGGGGAAGGCCATCAGGAACCAGCGATTGGAGCGGATCACGTCAACGCGCTCTTTCCAGTTCAGATGCAGCTCCTTCCCGGAGGTATTCGCGGAGGATGTCGCAGTCATTTTTTTCCCTCCTTCAAATCATATACTCGATAAGGGTGCGATCGTCGTATCCGTCTTTGCGGAAGAACTCGCCGGATATCTGTCCATCCCTCATGATCAGCAGACGGTCGCACATGCCCATCAGTTCCGGAAGTTCCTCGCTGATCATAATGATGGACTTGCCCTGCTTTTTCATATCGTAGATCAGCTGGTACATGGCGGCCTTGACACCGATGTCCACACCGCGGGTGGGACAATCCAGAATCAGGATGTCCGCATCATCTGCACACCATTTGCCGAATACCACCTTCTGTTTGTTGCCGCCGGACAGCGCACGCACCGGCTGGTGAGCATTCTGGCACTTAATCATCAGAGCACGAACCTGCTTGTCCACATAGGCTCGCTCCTTGAAGGGGTTGATGAAAGGGCCTGTGCTGTTCTTATCATAGCCGGTGGAAGCGATATTGTTGTAAATGGAAGCATTTAACTCGAGGCTTTCCGTATCCCGGTTCTTGGACACATAGCCCATACCGTTGCGAAAAGCTACCTGTGCGTTCTTAACCACCACGTTGCGGTCAGAAATCCGGACTTCACCGTCCACTACCATTTCCAGCCCATAGAGTGCCCGTCCAACCGTATGCATCCCGCAATCGGACAGGCCTCCGATGCCCAGAATCTCCTGCTTGTGCAGTTCCAGATCAAAGCAAAGCAGGCTGTGCATGGTAGTGATACAATCCGCTTTCAATACCACCTCATCGCTATAACCGTCATTGTCCACCCGGTAGTAGTTGCCTTTAATCTCGCGGCCCACCATCTTTTGCTTAATATCATCCGGATCAAAGTCCGCTTTGTCGATGTTGTCGATAATGACGCCGTCACGCAGAACTGTAAGGGTATCGCACTGCTCCATCATTTCGTTCAGGTCGTGGCTGATAATCATTACCGCTTTACCGGCATCCGCCATCTCATGCATGATCCGGTAGATGATGTCGCGGCCACTCTGGCTCAAGGCGGTAGTCGTCTCATCCACAATCAGAAGTTCCGGATTGTTATACATGCATTTTGCGATTTCGATCAGCTTGCGCTCCTGCATGTCGTACATCCGGGCGGGCAATGCCGGGTTTATGTGGGTGACCCCGATCTTTTCCAGGGCTTTACGGGCCTCGGTCACCATCGCTTTTTTGTCAATAATGGGCCCCTTGCGAAATTTCTGATAGCTTCCCAGAAAAATATTTTCTGCCACCGAGATATTCGCGATAGTACCGGCCTCTTGCACAATCATGCCAATGCCGGCAGCCTGTGCTTCCAATACATCTTTTGGCTTCCAGGGTTTGCCCTTATAGGCCATTTCGCCGCTGCTGGCCGGCTGCATTCCGGCGATAATCGAGGAAACCGTGGATTTGCCCGAACCGTTCTCACCGATCAGTCCGCGAATTTCGCCGGTCTTGACCACGAAATCCACATGGGACAACGCAATGGTCACGCCAAAGTTTTTGCACACATCCTTGACTTGGACCAAGACCTTACCTTTTTCCGGCATCGGAAACATGCCTCCTTCTCTGTAGTGGCCCCGCTCACATTCCTCCAGGGCTTCTTACAGCATTAGTATAGAATGTATCCGATCCGAATTCTTTCATTTTTCCGAAAGGATAGTATCAAATTTGCGACCATCTGCAAAATATCGACAATGCAATATCGATAATCCGACCATCGTTGTAGATATTATGACTTACGCAGGCGGCACCCTAAAAAACAAAACCCATAAAGATTAACCCGCCAGCAGAACGTAATTCCACCAGCGGGTCTATCTTTATGGAACGGACATCATTTTTCTGACAAGGAACGGCAGAAATTCATCAGCACAGGGAAGGGTGTTCCCTGGCCGATCATCTCACGCACTTGCGGCTCCTTATCGGAAGGTACCAGTCCCCTTACACGTGCCCATAACATTTCGGGTGTGAATCTCTGATCCTGCTCAAAGGGAACAATGTCATCGGTGGCCTGCAACCATTTCAGCATCACATACTGCATCCGGGCAACTACCGGGGACAGTGATGGGTCGGCAATCCGATTCGTTGTCTCATTGGGATCCAATGCCATATCATACAATTCATCCTGGCCCAGGGTACGGCTTACATATTTATACCGTTCATCGCGTATCATAATGCCCTTGGCGTGTGCCTCATCGTCCGTCTGTGCCATCATCTTTGGCCAATAGGGCGTAGCAGGGGGTGCGCCGTGGGGACCGCACTGATGATACTCATCACAGTGCGTCTCGCCCGGTTGGCGGCCTCCTTCACAAAAAGCATACTCACGCACCCGCGTCTTTCTGTCGGTCAGCACCGGTGTCAGACTGCGGCCAAAATGGGTATGTGAGGAAGAAGCCCCTGCAAATTCCAGCGCGGTGGCATACAAATCCACCAATTCAGCCAAGCTGTCACTGATTCCAGGATCTAAAGCCATTTCCTTGGGCGGTTTGATCAGCAGCGGCACCCGTGTCAGACAATCTTCAAAACTATTCTGACATTTTTCCGGCAGATCATAATCGCCGGCAAAGTCGCCGTGATCGCTGAAGAAGAAGATGGCGCAATCGTCGTATATGCCTTCTTCTTTAAGTGCGGTCATTAAACGGCCAAATTGTTCATCAATTTTCATGCACATGCCCTGATAGACAGCGCGCAGTTCATCCCAGTCCGTTTCCGTATAGCTTTCCATACCTGCATATTTACGGATTTCTGCAAGGATCTTAGCTTTTCCGGTGCAGTCCGCCGCCCGGATACGGGGCGGTAATTTACTGCGGTCCACCGCGGAGTAGTATGGCTCCTCCGCCCGATAGGGCGCATGGGGCCAGGTAAGGCCAAGGAACAGACAAAGCGGCTGCTCTTTCGGGCGGGTACGGATCCGTTTGATAGCCGCATCCACCACTTCATCATCCCCATTGTAGTTCGCTCCTGTCTCATCCAGACCAAGCCGCCCTTCAAAATGGGAATAAAATTGCTTATCGCCCCGGGTGCCTCTTAAGCCGGGATTTTCCGGGCCGGGTCCCTGCTTTTTCTGGCCTCCATAGTATATCTCATCCGCATGGCTCTCCGTCCAACCGGGGATCTGACCAGCAGTCAAGTCATTGCGATCGTTCATCCATACATAATAGCCAGCGGCCCGCAATTCTTGAAACAGGGTGGTTTCACCCGGACGCAACAAATAGCTCATGGTTCGATGTCCATGCACATGGGGATATAAACCTGTAAAAAAGCTGCATCGGCTGGGTACACATACCGGATTTTGGCAATATGCATAGCGAAAGGATACCGCTTCGCCAGTGAAAGCATCCAAATAAGGCGTAATGGCCGCCGGATTGCCCAGATGGCCCAAAGCCGAGGCACGCATCTCATCCGGATTGAACAGGATGATGTGTGGCCGTTTCGTCATGGTGTTCTCCTCCTGTTAATAGGACTCCGCTAATTCATCGGGATGACGCCGACGCAGTTCCTCAGCACAATCTGCCCGGCCTGTAGCCTCCAGCCGCTCGCAATAGGTTTTAAGGTATCCGCGGCAATGGAAAGGGCCTCCCTCCGCAATCACATTCCAAAGAGGATCCGCATTGCTGTGTCTGATGTTGCCGAGCATAGCGTCAGCAACCCAGTGTTCCAGATACCAAGCCCCCTTCCAGCAAAGTTCCGGATGCTCATGGGCCACATCCCGTGTCTCATGGGGATCCTCTTTCACATTAAAGAGTTCCTCCGCATCGGTAAGATGGTATCCGTCATGATAGGTTCGGATGTAAATCCAGTCTCCGAACCGAACACTGCGCTGACAAACATGGGCACACTGGCTGACAACCAGATAATCCCGACCGCCGTCAGCACCGGTGCGCACTTCATGGGCAAAACTTTCACCGTCGTACTTAACCGGATTGGGCTTTCCTACTACCCGGTTGCACTGGAAAGGAGGCACACCGCCCAGCAGATCCACCAGCGTGGGCAGCAGATCCACATTATAGTGGAAACCGCCGGAAACCGCTCCCCTGGCACAGCCGGGCCACTTGACAATCAGTGGAATATGGGTAGTGATGTAGTCGGCCTCTCCATGCTCACAGTAGCTTCCCATTTCACCCAGATCCTCACCGTGGTCAGAGCTTATAATGATTGCCATATCGTCATAGATTCCCTGTTCCCGCAGCTTGTCAAAAACAAGGCCAAGCTGTTGGTCGGCATACCAGATACCTGTATCATATTCGTCGATCATGGCGCGAAAGTCTTGCACGTCCCGGATCTCCGTAATCTGTCGGGGTGTTGCCGGATTCGGGGTACTGTCATAACCGGTAACCTCACACGCACTGTGGCCGCCCGGCTTTGTCTTGCGGTGCTTCTCCAGGAGTTCCTGCGTCATCCAGGGATCAGGCAAGGGCATCTCCGCAAAGGGTTTACCATATTCACCGGGCGTACGATAAGGAATATGCGGATCCCATACATGCAGATGCAGAAACCAGTCCGACACGTTCTTCTTGCGTTCCAGCCAGTCCAGGGCGATGGGAATTACCTCATGAGCCGGTTCCAATCCCCGCTTTCCCACGTTATAGCACTCGTCAAAGCCACCATTAAACCACCAGGCACCATGCCGGTCCGGGAAGCTGCTGATACTGGCCGTTTTCATTCCGGCCCGACGCATAACGGCAGGCAAATTATAGCGACCATTGAAATCAGCCATGCCCCGTTCCCGGCCCTCCTGGCACATTTCTGCATTGCGGCCGCCATGGCCAATGCAGCCAGTATGAATGCCGAACCGGCCCGTCATAAGGGCTGCCCGACTGGGAAGGCAGGGAGCATCGGAACAATAGTAGTCGGTAAACCGCACGCCCTCACCGGCGATCCGGTCAATATTGGGACTGGTAGGGCGGCCGTATCCGTAACATCCCAGATGGTCGGGACGCAGTGTATCAATATCCACATACAAGATCTTCATGGCTTTTTCTTTCCTCTCCTTTTGTTTCTTTTACACATTGAATGCAAAGCGGGAAAACTCTGCTATGCCCTGACCCGCAAAGAGGAAATACAAGGCATGGGTACCGCCGAAAGATGCCGGTATGGTGACCGGCGTCCAGGTATCACCGGCGGGTAATGCAGCGCGCCCCAGTGCAGGGCTGTCCGGCGCATCCAGGTGCAGACTCACCTCACCCGGCCGGGTACTGCGCACCCAGACTGTTACCTGTCGCACGTCCTCTGCCTTAAAATACTTATATCCTGCTACGGATCCATCCAACAGATTGGCGATGAACTGTTCCGGAGCCGGCCCACCGGTACCGGTCTCGGTGATATAGGGTACGCTGCCCGGTTTTAAACTGCGAAAATCCAGCAATACATCCGGATCAGAACCATGCAGGCAGCAGGCAATAGCGGCAGGCCATTCGCCCTGGGCTGGCAACGGCCCATCATTCAGCCCGCACGAGGTAACCTCCACTTGCGGCAATGTGCCGTCTGCCCGAAAAGCAATAGCCTCGGCACATCCCTGACGGGAGTAGGAATTCGCCTGGGTGTGACGATGGTAAAACATGTACAGTCGCCCCGCTGCCTCCACCAGGCCACCATGGTTATTGCCCGGCTGCCGGACCGGATGGGCATTGCCATTCAACCCCAGATCTGCATTGTCTACTAAGATTCCACCATAGATAAAGCCACCGTCGGGCCGGTCGCTGACCGCATAGCAGAGTTCGTGCCAATTCTGGCTGGAATAAACCAGGTAATACCGGTCACCGAACCGGCGCATAGAAGGCGCTTCCACATACGCATGGCCCGCAAAGGAGCTGCCCATTGCCAATTCCTCGCCGGGTATACACTGAACCGGCTCTGTAATGGCAGTAAGCATGTCCGGTGCCAGCTGCACCATCATGCAGCCCGGACTTTTTTCCACCCCGAATTTATCTGCGAGCATCTGACTGGAAAAGCCATAGTACAGATACACTTTGCCATCCGTATCCACCAGGACCGAGGGGTCGTACGGCATAAAATCATCCAGTATCGAACCATCGGGACGGGTAATGTGTCCATAGAACCGGAAGGGTCCGGCGGGTGAATCGCTCACCGCCACACCGAACTCCGGGCGCAGCCGCAGACAATAATAAAGATAGTAACGTCCATCTGTTCCCCGGACCACATCGGGAGCAAACAGCTCCAGTTTTCCGTCCGGATTTGAAGGGTCCTGATCCTTGCGGTAAATTACCCCTTCATACCGCCAGTCAGACAGATCATCTTCCGGCGCAGACCAGGCCACATAGTCTTCCAGGCAAAAAAAATTCCCGCCTGCGGTATCGTGAGAACCATAGAGATATACACGGTTCCCAAACAGGCGGGGTTCCCCATCGGGCACATATTCGTCCAGGGGGAGATACGGATTGACTGCAGGGTGTTTCATGGCATATTTCTCCTTTCCCGGCCGCAAGAAGACGGCCTCTACAGCAAACTATACCGGGTGCCGCGACTGCCGGGAACGGAGACGATGCGCTATCAGCGCGAACTAAGCCAAATATCCAGCTGAGACTGCTTTTCGTCAATCACATCCTGGATACCTGCCTCTTCCAGTTCCTGCAAAAAGCGCGGCAACGCCTCATCAGGATCCAAATATCCACTCATCAGTGCATTATGATATTTTTGCGTAATCGTTTTGCAGCGATTCACCGCCGCCTGCACCGGGGTTGAATCAAATACAAAGCCCATGGCGGGCGAGCGTCTGGCACCAGTAGTAGGGAAAACCGGCAACTCGCCGTCAGAGAGTTGCCACACACTGGCCACATCCCGGTTGGGCCAGCCCCAGGCAACCGTGTTCCATGCTGCCTCCGGCTGGATATCAATGCTCGTTACAGTGTCTTGATCCAATCGCAGATAGTCTATGCCCTCCTGACCATAGATGCACAAATCGGCGGTCTCCTGGTCGGTATAGATCAGTTCCAGCAATTCCATGGCCTGCTGTTTGTATTCACAGGAGGACGCGATACACCATCCTAAATTGACCGAAGAACTGTTGGCAATCGTATCCCCCAGCACAATAGGTGACAAGGAAATTCCCGCAGAGTTAATATTACTGACCAGGTTATCCTCGTTCATCTTGACAAAATAGCCAAACCCATTATGCAAATACAGCATACGAGCAGCTGCGTCGCCTCCCATGGCGGCATCCTTTTGGATTAAGCCCTCTTGGTACCACTGATACATCCGGGCACAAACTTCCGCATATTGGCTGCTGGCATACAAATTTTCCACTGTGGTGCCACGATTATCAAGCAGCACTCCCAGATTGTCTCCCAGCGGATCCTGCCCCAGTGTCTGGAGTGTCTGCCCAAAGTGGGACACCACCGGTGTCATATCAGGATAGGTGGTTTTGACCTGCAAGAGCAGGCTGTGCAGGCTATCCCAATCCGTGATTGTGGCCGGATCTATCCCCAATTCCTCTAGAATATCGGTACGGGCAACGAACCCCTGGCAGTAATTGATACTGTTGTTGGCAGGCACTGCATAGGTTTTGCTTCCTATCCGGACACATGTCCATGTTTCAGCCGTTACGTAACCGGTTAACCAGGGAAAATTCTCCAGCATCTGATCCAGGGGATAGACATACCCGCCTTCCACGTATTTCAGCAGATCCTCAGGCTGCATATAGCAAAACAGATCCGGGCTGTTGTTCAACATATGCAGACGTGAAAGTTCTTCGTCATAATCAATCATAGACGTCTGAATCAGCTCGACCGAAAAGCCCAAACGCTGCATTGTAATTTCACTGAGGGCCCGACTGATTCGCTCGCAGGCTTCCTCGCTGGAAGATCCTACCGTAAGAACGCGCAGAGTGATTTCGTCCTTCTGTTGTGTGTCGGAATCCGCCTTTTGAGCGCAGCCCGCATATATCACCACACAAAAAACGATGCAGAAAGAAAGCAGCAACAAGCGCCATCCTGCTATCGATGCTTTCATTATATCTTGCTCCTTTCTACCTCCACTACCAAAAAACAGAACTTCATTGTCGAAATCAAGACCTCTTTATTCTTGATTTACGCCCTGCCGTTCCTCCTGTGGGGTAATGCCGAGAACTTTTTTATAGGTATAAGAAAAATGTGAAAAATTACAATACCCCACTTTAGCGGCTATAAAGCTGATCGGTAAATTGGTTGTACGGAGAAGAACCTTTGCTTCTTCCATCTTTTGTCGAATCACGTATTCCTTGATTGTGCATCCGGTCTCTTTTTTGAAAATCCGGGTAAGATAGTCCGGATTCAGATGTACATAATCCGCCAGTTCATCCCGACGCAATTCGCTGTCCAGGTGTTCATTAATGTAACGGCAAAGTTTTTCTACGATTTTGGCCTGATCATCAATCGGGGAAGGCAAAGCAAAGTGTGTTGCCACATGATGCAGCAGCCGTTTCATATTGTCTATCGAACGCATTCCGTTCCGATAAAGTTCCAGATCTTCCGGTTCGTGAAACATTTGGTGCATGCGGTCTTCACTCCCTTCCATAGAATGATAGACCATCTGCAGAAAATCCTGATAAAAGGTCTTTAGTGCCGCCCCATCCAGCTGACCATTTTCTGAAAGCTGATCCAACAGGGCAATCCCCTCTTTTTCCATGGCTTCGGTATAACCTTCCTTAAGGAGGTTGTACCATCCCCGTATCTGCGGAACACGGAAAGTGTGCGGTGCGCGGGGTTTTTCTTCCAGCTGGAAAACACCCGGTCGCAGAGCCACATTGTCCTCCTGCATGGCTGCCAGCTTCTGCCACCGGCCCGGCATCTCATTCATCGGAACCGGTCCATCCAGATAACAGGCTACGGTACAGTGCAGATATTGCTCGCAAACGCTCTCCAAAAACACCAGCTGGCGTATGATGCCCTCTATAGGCATTTCTTCCCCTTCGCTGTTCTGCAATACAATGGCCAGCCCACCATATTGCGGCATCCATGCTACAACCGACAATTCCGACAAGGGATCAAAAACCTCTCGGCAAAAGTTTCCCATGGCAACGGCAAAAAGAGTGCCTTCCATACCTTCTTCTTTTTCCCAGCGTAAAGGCTGCATCAGGACTAAATAGCCAGCCTTACTTCGCAGCGGCAGAATCCCCAGCCGTTCCAACGTGTCCATATCACGGCTGTTGGGCTGATTCATCAAAAAATTCCGCAAGACATTCGCAATGATAGCAGGTTCCTGCTGATGAAAAGCCTTCCCCATATCCTGCAATTGCAGCTGCTCTTTTCCCTGCTGTACGCTTTTAACCGCTTTGGATACGGCCTGTGCAATTTCGGAATAGGAAGCCGGCTGGATAATATAGTCAAAACCGCCCAGCCGAACCGCCTCCTGTGCATAATTGAATTTAGCATGCGCCGTAAGAAAGATGCATAAGGTCTCCATACCCTGTTCGCGCATCCACGCCAACAACTCAAGCCCGCTTTCTACAGGCATTTCAATATCGCAAAGCATTACATCCGCCACCTGACGGGATAAGCTTGCCCGTGCGTCCAGCGCGTTATATGCGCCGTCTACCGTAGCAAAGCCCAACGCTTTCCAGTTCACTCCGGTTTTGAGGCCTTCCACCACGCTCATTTGGTCATCCACGATCAGCAGTTTCATGCATTTCCTCCCCAGTTGTTTCTTTCTGCAACGGTAAAAAGATCTCGATGCGCGCTCCTCCATCGCGCCCGTTGGTAAAGGCTGCCGCCATTTCTTTGCCGTACAGCAATTGAAGCCTGCGCATTACGTTGGCCAGGCCAACATGTTCCTCATTCTCTTCCTTCGGCAAGTGTCGATTCAACTGCTCTATCTGAGCCGCTGAAAATCCCGGGCCGTTGTCCCCTACGGTAATGTCCGCAAGCGTTCCCTGTTCCATTTCCAGTTGCCGCGCGGTGATGGTCACCACCAGACTTGTATCCCCGCGCACCCCGTGTTTTGCGCAGTTTTCCACTAAGGTAAGCAAGGAAACAGGCGGTACCGGAAGATCTTTGATCCGGGGATCCAATTCCACATTGCATTGAGCCGGCCGCACCTGGCCCACACTGCTCAGTTCCAGATAATTCTGGCACAGTTCCAGTTCTTTGCTCAAGGGCACTGTATCCTGCGAACAGCTCAGCACGTATCGAAGATGACGGGAGAGCATCAAAATCAGCGCTTGGATCTCTTCAATTCGCCCGGTTTGCGCCAGCGCGTATACATTTTTCAGGCAGTTTTGTATAAAATGCGGACGAATTTGCATTTTGAGCGCTGTCATCTCACTACGTTCGACCGCCAGCTGCTGTTCGTACGTATCAATTTTCAGCCGTGTAATCTGACTGATCATATTGTTGAAGGTATCATTGACCTGCTTGAATTCTTTGTTTTTATAGATCGTACTGGGACGTGCTTCCAATTCTCCTTGCGCAATCTTTTCCATGGTCTCCACCAACGAGTCCAGGGGGCGAAAAACTGTACGCCGCAAGTAAATGGCGATCAGCGGGCTGCTTATAAGCGCCAGCACTGTACAAAAGACCAGTACGATCTCCAGGCTTCCCATCGCTCCCTGGGTATTTCCGAACGGCAGCAGATAAGACAGCTGCAGTTTGCCTGCCTGTGCGCTGACGCGTAAATAATGCTGCCCTTTCCATGTTACTTCATCATATTGTTCAACGCCCCAGCTGCTGCAATCCGGGTTTCCTGCGTTTTCTCCTAAAAGAAGGACGCCTTCATTATCCCAGAAAGAGAGCACGCCATCAAATTCGTACTGGCTGACTGCTGTTTCATACAACATTTCCAAATCGATTGCCGCCGCCATATAAACGCCTCTGTACCGCACTACCCGAAGCCAATAAAGGGTATCCTCTATCCGATACGCGAACCACTCGTACGCATCCAATGGCCCTGTTGAAACAAGTACAACGAAAGCATCCCGCATCGCCAGCCGAGTTGCACCTTGCTGCAACACGTCGCCAGGCAATGCGCCGTAGCTGGCCATATACATATCATTATCGGTACTGTAAAGCAGCAGCCCCGATACGGCTTCGTTGGACTCGATGAGACTTGAAAACCCCTGTGTAATCTCATAGGCATCCAGATACGCTTGGGTGTGGCCTTCCTCTTCTCCCAATCGACGGAGTTCTTCACTGCGCAAAGCCAAGTCAACCAAATGATTTTCAACCGCTTCCATTTGATTTTCCAGCGATACTGCAAACAGCTGAAGCGAACTGCCCGCTGCGCGGGCCAATTTTGTTTTCACAGTTTCCATCGCATTGACTGCATAGACGGTCATTATTAATAGTGCCGGTAAAGAGAGTGCTATAAAAATAACAGTCACTCGTCGTTTAACTGATACGTTATGCGGTTTTTTCAACGGCAATCACCCTTTTTACAGCATCCTTTTTGTTTGGTTCGTACACTCAGTTTTATGAAGCACTCGCAACTTGGACGAGTCAGCGCTTATTCACACACGGGAAAAGCGTACCGGCTGTTCTTTATCGTTTTCTTTCACTATACCATACTCCGTCTGCAGGTACCAGTAGCTTGACAGTGTGAGGAACCGATGCTGAACCAACCGGATGCGTTAACTTGCCGCGATATGTTACGTATGGTCTCCGGCTGCACATATTCCATTTTAAAACCCCACCGCCCGGTAAGCTGAAACGCTTGCCGGGCGGTGGGGTTTATGTTTGTTCTTTTTTTAGACGGCGGATGCGTCCGTCTCAGGTTGCCGCCGGGTACTCGTTGCACAGAAGGCGATACGGCGGCTCGTCCTCTTCGATGGTGGGGAAGCGGCCCACCGGCGGCTCGAAGCGGTTGTCGGTGTTATCGTCGTTGCACTGGCTGACCTCGCCCAGCAGCACCGGGCCGGTACCCTCCTCCACGGTGAAATCGTGGTACAGGTACTGCTGCACATGGATGCTCTCCCCCGGTGTCAGGCGGATCTGCGTGCCGGCGGGCACCGTGTAGGTACGGCCGTCGGTGTGGACGGTCACGTCCGATTCATAGTCGATGGACTCGTCCGGCAGGCTGTTGTATACCCGGATCAGCACATTGCCGCCGCCCCGGTTGATGATGTCCTCGGTTTTGAACCAGTGGAAATGGTTCGGGGCATACTGGCCCTCTTTCAAATACAGCAGCTTTTCCGCGTAGACCTTGGGATACTTGTCCGCCATGGCCCGGTTTCCGTTGCGCAGGGTAATGAGGGAGAAACCCACCCGGTCAAAATCGCCCATGCCGTAGTCGGTGATGTCCCAGCCCAGCATGCAGTCCCGCACTTCGTCGTACTCGTGGCCCAGGGTCTGCCACTGCTCCGGGGTGAAATGGCAGAAGGGCGGCAGGTAACAGCAGTATTTCTGGCACATTGCCTCCAGTTCCCGGAGGGCTTTATTGATTTCGGAACGTTTCATGGAATAGCCTCTCTTCTCAATCGTCAATTCGGTTGCTTGCGGAAACGGCTGCTTTTATCGGTTCAGAGCGTTCCGGATCGTTTCCGCCACATGGCGGCCCAGGCGTTCAAACCCGCGCTCCGTCAGATGAACGTAATCCGCGTATTCTTCTTCGCCCCAGTCCTGCAGGAATGCATACAGGTCGTCCACCTCTACCCCCAGCGGCAGCAGCGCTGCTTTGGCCGCCTGGTTATAGCGGGCAATCTCCGCCCGGCTGCGGGGGTTCGGACCCATGGTGCCGTTCGGGTTGGGCGGTGTGGTCGTGGCAAACAGAATTTTTGCGTTGGGGAAATACCGCTGCAAGCGCCGGTAAATGCGCACCAGCATAGCGGCGTATTCCGGCTCGGTGTTCAGCGGCTGCGGATCGCCGTCCCAATGGGCGGCATCCCAGTGGCCATTGTTCCAGTATACCAGCCGCACGGCCGCGGGATTGGCCACGAGTTCTTTCCAGCCCGCCAGGCTGGTGTAGGTGTACTGGGTATAGCGGCAGTTTTCCTCCGGGGCCACCAACGTGGCCTGCCCTTTCAGAGCACGCTGCAGATAGGGCTGAAACCCCATCCGTATGGAATCCCCGATCAGGAAAACCAGGTTTTCCCCTTTGGCGGCAGCCCGGGAAGGTCCGCCCTCCTCATCGTATACCGGCACGTCTCTCACCCCGCATATTCATCCAGGAATGCGCCGTCCTGCCGCAGGGTTTCCCGCAGCCGGTCGGTATCCAGCTGATTGGCGGGCTGGCCGGTCTGCACGCTCTGGGCGGCGGCGGTACCCGCTGCCTGTCCAACCGCCATCACAATGGGGGTTACCCGGATAGCGGCGCAGGCCTCGTGGGTGGCGCTGATGCAGCGGCCCGCCACGATCAGGTTTTCCACCTCATGAACGACCAGACAGCCATAGGGTACCGAGTACCAGCTGCCCGGTTTCAGGTATTCGTGTTTCATGGTGGCGCCGTCCGGCGAATGGATATCGATGGGGTAGCCGCCCATGGCGATCGCGTCCGGGAACATCCGGTTGCTCAGCAGATCCTGGGCGGTCAGCTTGTAGCAGCCGTTGATCTTGCGGCTTTCCCGGATGCCGATGTTCGGCCCGGTGGAGAGGATGCGGCAGTTTTCAAAGCCCGGAATGTGGTTGCGCATAAACGCCGCGATCTGATGGGCCTGACGGCGGCCCTCGATCTCCGCATCGGTAAGCTGGAACGGATCCACCGCCGAATGCTGCACGATGCGGGACATATTCAGGATAAACTCGCCGGGGGTGTTGGTCTCAAAACAGAGCACCATATCCCGGTCCACATCGAACTCGCCGTTTTCCTTGGCCGCGCGGATCACCGAATAGGCGCCCTGGATGCCGGTGCGGGGGATCTTGTCCAGATGGTCAAAGGGAATGGTGGCCAGCATATCCTCCGGATGGGTACGCACGTACTCCACGACCTTTTCCCGGTCCACGCCGCCGACCTTGATGTTCATGGTCATGGGCTGGGCCAGGTTATCCTTATCGCGGCCGTACACGCTGGAAACGCCCGCATGGGTGGCCAGGTCGGCATCGGCGCTGCAGTCCAGGAAAACGTCGGCGGTTACGGTAAAGAACCCGTTTTTGGCGTAGAGGGTGACCGAGGTGATCCGCCCGTCCTGCACCTGGCAGCCGGTATACACCGTGTGGTAGAGCAGCTGCACACCCGCCTCCTGCGCCATCTCCTCCAGCACCAGCTTGAGGCCTTCGGCATCAAACGGAGTGATGCTGCTGGCATAGCCCACAAAGTCCTCCATATGGCCGGGTGAGAAACCTTTGGCTTTCATCCGCTCCACGATCTCGTCCGGGATGCCGCGCACCACCTGGGTATCGCCGGCATGGAAGGTCATCTGGGGGCCGACCCCCGCGCCGGTGAGCGAGCCGCCCAGGTAGCCGCTCTGCTCCACCAGCAACACCCTGGCGCCCCGCCGGGCAGCAGCGATTGCTGCCGTGACGCCTGCCGGGCCGCCGCCGATGACGACCACTTCATAGTTCAGTTCCATCTTATTGCGCCTCCTTCTGCCGCAGCAGATCATGATAGGTACGGGCGAAGGCATGCGCGCCGATCTCGGAAAGGGCGCGCAGCCCGGTCTTCCCCAGCCGCACCGGGCCGACCTGCACCATGGGGACGGTGTAGTCCCGGCTGGTGAGGCCCAGTTCGGTGACCTCGAGGAAATGGAAATATTCGTGACTGAGAATCAGATTCACCGCGGTTTCATAGTCCAGGGCGTTTTGCTGTGCCCACAGTTCGATGGCTCTCCGATAGAGATTGACGCATTTCTGGCCGGAGATGTAATCGCTGAAATAGCGCTGGCCGCCCGCCACAAAATCGCTGTCCTTTTCGTTCAGCTGCAGCCCGCTGTTTTGCACAATGGCCCGGAAATTTCCCGACCCGTTCTGCCGCCGGAATACCTCCCGCGCAGCCGCACAGCCTTTCTGCCAGGCCTTTTCCACAATGGCGGCGCGGTCCTGTTCCGGGATGCGGGCATAGCAGGGATCGTAGGTCAGCTCCTTGTCGGCCAGTTCCCGGCCGGGAAAGGGAAAGCGGAATTCTTCCATTGCGTCCTCCGGTGTTACGCGTCCACACGCTTGGTGGCCGCCAGGATCAGGGATTCTTCCTGCCGGCAGCCGGCCAGCTCCACATTGCCCAGGCTGGTAATCTGTTCCGGGCTCTGCAGGCCGGACAGGTCGATGATCCGCTTGCCCAGCACCACGTACACGTTGGGCAGGTTGGTGCCGCCGTCGTTGTATTCGGTCAGTTCCTCCAAAATCCAGGCCAGATCCTTTTCCCACTGGCCCACCGTGGTCTGGCGCACCCAGGCGTTGTTCTTCTGCAGGCGGATCACGCCTTCCTCATCGATCAGGCGCAGCTGGTTGCTGCTCTTCTTCATAAGGCCAAACAGCTTCTTTTCCACCTTGGTATACTGCACGGCATACATCACGCCGTTCTGCGCGGCCACCTTCAGATCCGCCCGGGGGGCGTCCAGGTTCTCGGCCACAATGTCCAGCAGCTTATCCTGATCCAGTTTCTGGTTCAGGCGGTCTTTGCTGCGCATCTCGGTGGCGCCCACGGCGACGGCCCGCACAATGTTGCGCTGGGTATCCACCTCCACGCTGACCTCCACAGTGCCGGGGGCCGCGCCGTTCTGGATAGCCTTGAGTTCCGCTTCACGACGGACGCTGATGATGTCCTCTTCGGTGGGGTTGGTCACGCTGCGTTCCACCATATCCCGCACCATGGCCAGCGCCACACCGATGGTGGAGATGACCGGGGCGTTTTTGGCGATGTAGGATTTATGGCCCATGGTCTGCGCCAGATGGGGCACCACAGCAGCCGCACCGCCGCCGCCGCCCACAAAGACGGTATGCCGCGGGTCCATGTCATAGTCCTTGAGCAGCTGGGCGGCAACCTTGCTGTTCTTGGCGGCGGCGTAGTCCAGCACCTTCCGGGCGGCTTCCTCCACGGTACAGCCCATGTTGTCGGCCAGGGGCTGCCAGGCCTTGCGGGCGGCCTCCACGTTGCCGTAGGCATAGTCCTCCGGGCGGACAAATCCCGCCAGGTTGGCCGCGCCCGCCATGGTCAGCGCCACCCGTACACCGCCGGCGCATTCAATGCAGGCGTACTCCGGGTCGCCCTCCATCGGGCGGACGGATACCAGTTTCGGATCCACGATCTTCTCCGCCGGGGTGTAGACCTCGTACTCCAGGCCGGCGATATGGGCACTGCGGGGGCCGGTGTTCACAGCCTTGCCGTTCTTGATCTCCACCATGCTGCCGCCGCCGATGCCCACCGTGCGCACGTCCAGGCTGTTCAGATAGGTCTTGTGGCCGCCTACCTCAGCGTACCGGATCATCACCTTGCCGTCCTTCACGCAGGAGATATCGGTGGAGGTGCCGCCCACCTCAAAGAAGATGCCGTCGGTGAGTTTTTCGTACATCAGCGCGCCCGCCACGCCCGCCGCGGGGCCGGACAGGATGGTCAGGATCGGGCGGTTGCGCACCTCGTCCACCGTCATAACGCCGCCGTCGCACCGCATCACCATCAGCGGGCTCTCGATGTTGGCGGCCTTGATGCTCTCGTCGGTCATGGTGGCCGCTTCCAGCATTTTGGGCATGATGCTGGCGTTGACCACCGCCGTGCGGGTGCGGATCTTAAGGCCGTACAGTTTGGAGATATCGTTGGTGGCGGTGCCGGGCAGCGAGGCTTCGCGGCACAGCTCCACCGTGCGGTTCTCCCGGGTGGGATCGTCCACGCTGAACGCCTCGGCCGCCACAAAGCTGGTGCAGCCGCGGCCTTTCAGTTCTTCCAGTGCCTGCCGGATGGCGTTGTCCAGATCCGCGGCGGAGGTATCCACATAGCAGTTCTCCGAACGCAGGAACTTGCCGGGGGCCAGCTCGATGTCGCCGATGCTGGTATCCCCTTTGCTCTTGGCGCCCTGCAGGCCCTGGCCCAGGGTGATCACGCCTACCTTGGCCACGTCGCCTTCCAGCAGGGCGTTGGTGGCCTGGGTGGTGCCGTGGGCGATGAAAACCACGTCCTCCGGCGCGATGTGGCACTGCTCCATAACCTTGTGCAGCACCTGGACGATACCGGCCGCAACGCCTTCCTTTGCGTCGTGGGTGGTGGGAGTTTTTACGACGCCGATCACCTCATAGGTGTCGTTGTCAATGGCGACGGCATCGGTAAAGGTGCCGCCCACGTCAATGCCAATGCGAACTTTCATAAGATGACCTCCACGTTTTTCTTTTTCTGGTCCTGAGGTTCAACCGAAAAGTCTGCTTTTCGGCTCAAGCCCGGGACCAGACCGGGATGCCCCCGCAGAGGCATCCCGGCTTGGCAATGGTTCCGGTTTTAAAAATCAGAAGTAGATGAACGCGCTGACCACAACGCCGATCACCGCAACCGCCCACAGGTAAGGCAGCAGCTTCTTGGTGATGCCGTTTACGTCAACTTCTGCAAAGTTGGCGGTCCAGACGTTCTGGGTGTTGGTGGGGTCGCCGCAGCCCTGGATACGCTCGGCAGCCAGGAAAGCGCCCATGACGGCCAGCGGGCTCAGGGTGCCCAGGCCGATGACCAGCGCCGCAATGCCGGAGCCCAGGCCGAACAGGTTCATGGGACCACGGTACAGGGACAGAGGAGCCAGCAGGGAGAAGAAGATGATGTAGCCGATCCGGCTGGAGGGCACAACCGCCAGCAGGAAGGGATTGAGCACTTCCTTGACCATGCTGTGGGTCACAGCCAGGTACAGGATGCCGATGCCGATCATCAGGATGATGGCGGGGCCGCCGTCGGTGATACCGTCGTAGCAGGTCTTGACCAGGGTGTTCATGGCCTTGGAGAAGCTCTTGGAGGTAAACACCAGGATCCAGATGATGCCGGCCATGAAGGCGGGGCAGACAGGAACCTTGAACACAGCCACCAGGATGATGGGGATCAGCGGGGTGACCATAGCCAGGGCGCCGCGCACACCGGTGAGCTACTTGGTGGGGGTGGGCTCGGAAACCGGGGCGGAGAAGGCGAACTTGACGCCGTTGCGCTTGAACTCAACAAACACCAGGATCAGGGTGGCAACCGCGGTGGCAGCCAGCATGTAGATCTCGAAGCCCTTGATCTGCTCGATGTCCAGGCTGAACAGGCTGGAGAAGGTCTTCCAGTTGGCGATGTTGAAGGTCAGGCCGCAGGTAAAGGCCATCAGGAAGATGCAGGCGGCGCTCATGGCCGGAACGCCCACCGAGATCAGGATGGGCAGCACGATGGAGCCCACCATGATGATGGAGCCCAGGCCGCTCAGGGTGGTGAACAGCACCGCACAGGCAACAACCATGATCAGGGTCACGATCAGGGGACGGTCACCGCCCAGCTCTGCACTCTTTTTGATGATGTTCTCGGTGACGCCGGTCTTGTTCATCAGCTGTCCCAGCCAGGCGCCGAAGATAACCGCCATGATGGCGCTGCCCATGCGGACTGTACCGTTTTCCAGAACGGTCTGCAGCCAACCGATGCTGTTGCCTTCCGCGTCCACGCCCACAGCGGGTACGCCGGCAATGATGCAGATGACCACCGCCATCAGCGGAAGGGCCAGCAGGGTGGGGATCTTCTTTGTCATCATAAGCGCCGCAATGATGACAAAGGCCACAATGATCAGGGAACCTTGCAACATAATGTCTACTCCTTCTTTCGGGCTTTCGCCCTTTATTCACAACCGTTCACACGGATGCACCGGATTAAATGGCCTCCACCGCTTCGCGGAAGGCGGCGGTGGCAGCGCGGACCTGGTCGGCGGTGGGTTCCTTGCCCATGACGATCGCGCCGATCATGACGGCTTTGCAGCCGGCCTCGTACAGATGCCGCACCTCCGAGGGCTTGATCTTGCGCTGGGTGGGGATCAGGCAGGGTTTGCCGGTTTTGTCGGCGATGTCGCTGTACCGCAGGATGTCCGCGTAGCACAGCGGGGTGCCGTAGTTCTCGCCCGGCTGAACCGAGCACTCCAGCACGTCCATGGCCGAGCGGCGCACCGCGTCCAGCGTGTTCTGGGTATAGGTGTAATCGATGGCCACCATCTTGGTCAGCGCCTTGCTCTCCATCATGAAGCAGGGCAGGTGATGGCTGTAGGAACTGAAGAATTTCAGCCCCATCTCTTCCAGCTCCAGGCGCTCCTCGTTGGTGATGAAGGCATCCTCGCCGCCGGGAACCAGGCCCACCGGCACATCCCCCGCCAGCTGGATCAGCTGCCGCAGGAACTCCCGGTTTTCCGCATAGGTGCCGAAGGTGTGGCCGCTGGCGCGGTGCCATACGTTGCAGTGCACCTTGACTGCCTGCGCGCCGCCTTCCAGCGCGGCCTTCGCCATCTCCAGGCTGTTGGAGGGAAGGCTCACCACAAGGGTGAATTTGTTTGTGTCAATCAGATTCTTGAACTCCATAATGTCCTCCTTTGTTCATTGGGCGGCCAGTATCTCCGCTCGGATCCGTTGGGCGAATACTCCTTTCCATTGCTGGGGCTGTTTTGTACGCAGCAGCTGGATATGGGGCATTCTATCTTTCGCCAGAATTTCTCCCAGCCGGGTCTCCAGCCGGCGGACGGCATCCGCCTCTTCCAATCCGGAGAGAAAAACGGTGTTGAGGGAAAACATCATGCACAGCAGCGCGATGATGTTGCAGGCGTGGGCGGGAAGGTCGGCCCACGAGCGGTCTTTTTCCTGGGGCTCGGGGGTGTACAGGGGCACCCCCAGCAGCTTGACCGCATCTTTGTAAAAGTCCTCCCGCAGCGGAACCGCGCGGCCTTCCACCGTGACGCTTACCACCACGCTGGATCCCATGCTCACATGGGCGCTGTTCCGCCGGGCGGGATCGGGGCCTTCCGCCAGAGCCTGCTTGACGGTATAGGTTTGGGAATATTCCTCCACCACCGGCACCCGCAGCTGGGAGGTCAGGGCTTCTTTCAGGGTAATATTGGCGGCGGCAAATCCGGTGGAGTACATCACATGGAAGTCGCTCTCCCGCATATCCTCCTGGAACAGCAGGCCGATGCCCGCCAGCGGCAGTTTGCCCGCGCAGCCGGTGTGGATGGCCTCCACGATGGTTTCATACAGTTCGTTACCGGCCAGATACTCCTGCGCCAGGATGCGGGTGGCCAGGGGGTGCAGCGCCATGTCAAACAGGGTCATGCTGCTCTCCTTGCGGCCGATCTCCACCACAGCCACAGCGCCGAATCCCGCGTTGATGGTCAGCCCGGTGCGGCTGCGCCCGGCGGTGGTGGTATGGCTGCCGCTTTCGGTGAGGATCCCCTCCGCGATCAGTTCCGCTACCAGGGTGGATACCGTACTGGGCGACAGCTCGGTTTTCTGGGCGATCTCCACACGGGACAGGCCGTCGTTTTCCAGAATAGACTGGATAATGACCTGGCGGTTGCGCCGTTTTACATCCTGCAAACCCCGCTTACGAATCATATGGTCAAACCTCTCGTTTCTTCTCTTTCAAACCCTTAATTCGAATCTCGAACCCGTTATTTCGATTTCCGAATTAAGCACCTTCATACTACTCCTATCCGCCGGAAACCGCAAGAGTTTTCAGGCATTTTCTCCAATTTTCACACAACGCCGGAATTTTATATAGGCAGTTTGCCTGTACGCGTCCGCGGCAAAAAAGTAACCGTTGCTTCGGTAAATTTTCGAAAAAACAGATTGCGTTTTTGCCGAAAGTTTCGTATAATCTACGCAAAGGAAGAAGGTGAACGTATGGCCACCCTGAAAGATATTGCTGCCGCTACCGGCATCTCCATTTCCACGATCTCCCGCGTGCTGAAACGGGATAAATCGATCAGCGTATCGGCGCAGACGGAACAGCGGATTTTTGCCGCCGCCGAACAGCTTGGCTATGTGCCTGCCCACCAGCGGGGCAGAACAGCCGTGCGAAGCGAGGAATCCCACACCAAAATGGGCATTGCCCAGATGTTCGAGCCGGATATGGTGCTGCAGGATCCCTACTATTTATATATGAAAAATGAGCTGGAAAAGGTATGTTTCGAGCAAGGAATCGAAACCGTTACCCTTTTCCGGGATGAGCAGGGGCGCTTCCAGGCGCCGGGCCAGGGCGGGCTGGACGGCATCTTTGCCATCGGCAGTTTTACCCAGGAAGAGATCCGAAGCTTTGAACGGTATACCCCCTATGTGGTGTTTGTGGACTCCACCCCCGACAACGAAACCTACTACGCCGTGGTGCCCAATTTTCACCTGGGGCTGCGCCAGGCCTTGAACCGTTTTCTGCAGACCGGCCATACACGCATTGCCTTTCTGGGCAGTTTCCACACCCTGCAGCACACCCGGGATCTGCTGCTGGACGCGCGGCTGTACTACTTCCGCAACATCCTGCAGGAGGAAGGGCTCTACGATCCGACCCTGGAGGTGGACAGCGGCATGACCGCGCCCGAGGCGTACCAGGCTTTGAGTCAGGCTCTGCGCCGCTGGGAGCGCCTGCCCGACGCGCTGTTTGTTTCTTCGGACGCCATGGTACAGGGTGCACTGCGGGCGCTGGATGAAGCGGGCGTACGCATCCCCGCCGACATAAGCGTTATCGCCTTCAACGATACGGTTTTGTCGCGGAACGCAATGCCGCCCCTGTCCGCCATCCGGGTGCTGCAGCATGAACTGGCCGACGCCGCGCTGCGTTCCATGGTTCTGTGCCGGGAAAAACGCCCGTACCCCTTCAAGACAGTTGTTCCCACGCTGTACATCGAGCGAGGCAGCGTGGCACAGCATCGATAATCCGTCATCTTCCCCCCGCCGGGCCTTTCCCCGGCGGGGCTTTTTTGCGTTCTGACGGAATTCAGACGGGTTTTAGGCAAATTTGCGCAAAGAATCGTAGGAAAATTTAGTTAAAAATTTTAGTAAAACTTTATTGATTTTTGTGCAAAGCACAAGCAAAATAAAAGCAGAAAATCCGGATGGGGGATCCGGATCACGCGTGCTTATTTTGAAAGGAGAGCAAGAATCATGCAACACACTTTGACCTGGCGATCAAAACTCAGTTTCGGGCTGGGCGGATTTGGCAAGGATCTGGTCTATGCCATCGTCAGCACCTACTTCATGAAGTACCTGACCGACGTACGTCTGGTGGATCCGATGGTTGTGGCGGTGCTGTTTATGGCCGCCCGCATCTGGGACGCTTTCAACGATCCCTTTATGGGCATGGTGGTGGATAACACCCGTTCGCGCTGGGGCAAGTTCCGCCCCTGGATCCTGATCGGCACCCTGCTGAACGCAGTGGTTCTGGTTCTGCTTTATCTGGATGTGGATCTGCCGGCCAGCCAGTACGCCATCTACGTCTGCATCATGTATGTACTGTGGGGCATGACCTACACCGTCATGGATATTCCTTACTGGAGCATGGTGCCCGCGCTGACCGACAACGAGAACGAGCGCAGCCAGGTCAGTGCCATTCCCCGTTTCTTTGCCAGCATGGCCTGGCTGGTAGTGGGCAGCGGCGGCCTGTACATTGTTAAGTACTTCGGCGGTGACGACCAGGTTCTGGGCTTCTCCCGGTTTGCCATCGCGGTGGCTCTGGTGTTTGTGGTCACCATCCTGCTGACCGTTTTCAACGTCAAGGAACGGGTCATTGCCACCGCCGGTACCGGCGAAAAGACCAGCGTCAAGGGCATGATCCGGGTTCTCTCCAAGAACGACCAGGTGCTGGTGGTGCTGGGCATTGCGCTGTTCTTCAACATGGCCTACCAGCTTTCCAACAGCTTTGCCCTCTACTACTTTGAGTATGTCTGCGGCGTGAAGGAAGCCCTTTACGCCACCTACACCGCCGTGGCCGGTTTTGCCCAGATGGGCGCCCTGGCCGTGTTCCCCAGCCTGTCCAAGAAGGTCAGCAAGAAGGTTGTGTTTGCGGCTTCTTCCCTGCTGCCGGTGGTGGGCTTTGCCGCTCTGGCCGCGGTGGGGTATATCGCGCCCCAGAACATCATTCTGGTGGGCGTGTGCAGCGCCATCGTGAACATCGGCATCGGCTTTATGCTGGTGCTGGTCACCGTGATCCTGAGCGAGGCGGTGGACTACGGCGAGTTCAAGCTGGGCACCCGCAATGAGAGCATCGTGTTCTCCACCCAGACCTTCGTGGTGAAATTTGCCGGCGCCTTCAGCGGCTTTATCGCGGCCGCCAGCCTGGATCCCATCGGTTTTGTGCCCAATGAAGTGCAGTCTGCCGGCACCATCGCCGGTATGCGGGTCATCATGCTGGTGCTGCCCGCTGTTCTGTCCATCCTCTGCCTGGTGGTCTACAAGCGCGGCTACCGGCTGACCGACGAGTATTATCATCACATTCTGCGGGTGCTGCGGGGCGAGGAATCCCGTTCGGCCCAGGACTGACCGAAAGGAGCAAGCAACATGCTGTTGGGCGTTGATTACTATCCCGAACAATGGGACGATTCTTTGATGGAAGCGGACATGGACCGCATCCTGGAACTGGGCTGCAATGTTATCCGCATCGGCGAGTTTGCCTGGCACCGTATGGAAAAGCAGGAAGGGCAGTTTGACTTCTCCTATTTCGACGGGGTCATTGCCATGGCCAAGCGCAAGGGGCTGCAGGTGATCTTCGGCACCCCCACCGCCACCCCGCCCGCCTGGCTTGTGGCAAAGCATCCCGATATGCTTTCCCGCTTTTCCGACGGGTCGCCGCGGGCATTCGGCGGACGGCATGTAGCCTGCTACTCCAATCCGCATTATCTGGATGCCTGCCGCCGGATCATCACGGCACTGGCGGAGCACTACAAGGATGAAACCGCCATTGTTGCCTGGCAGGTGGACAATGAAATCGGCCACGAGGGCAGCGACCTGTGCTGGTGCGATCATTGCCGCGATGCCTTCCGCCGCCATCTGGACCGGGTGTTTGCGGGCGACATCGACCGGCTGAACGCGGAATACGGCACCGCCTTCTGGAGCCAGGAGTACAACTCCTTTGATGAGATTCCCCTGCCCAATGCCACCATCACCACCCACAACCCGGCCCTGCGGCTGGAGTGGGAACGGTTCTGCAGCGAAAAGATCGTGGACTTTATCCGTTTCCAGGCCGATCTGCTGCATGAACTGATCCCCGGCGCGGTGGTCATGCACGACTTCCCCGGCGGCGGCCTGCAGAAGCATGTAAGCTACTCCGACACAGCGGCCTGCCTGGATCAGGTTGCCTACAACAACTACCCGGTGTGGGGCGGTCAGAAAGAGCCGCTGCCTCCTTCCGAAATTGCCTTTGGCCTGGATTATATCCGCGGGCTGCAGGGAAAGAATTTCTGGATCACCGAGGCCATCATGGGTGCGCAGGGGCACGACGTTACCGGGTTCCTTCCCCGGCCCAACCAGGCCAAGATGTGGAGCTGGCAGGGCATGGCTCACGGCTGCGACGGGTTGATGTACTTCCGTTACCGGGGCGCCACCAAGGGCGCCGAGCAGTTCTGCTACGGCATTCTGGACGCGGACAACATTCCGCGCCGCCGGTTCTATGAGGTGCAGAGCTTCTTCCGGGACGTGCAGAAGTACCAGGATGTACTGACCAGCCCGGTGCACAGAGACGTGGCCATCCTGTACGATTATGACTCGCTGGCATCCTTCCGCATTCAGCAGCAGAGCCTGCTTCTGAACTGTGAAGCCGAGATGAAGCGGCTGCACGGGGTATTTTTCCGTGCCGGGCAGTCGGTGGATATTCTGCCCGCCGACCGGGATTTCTCCGGCTACAAGATCGTTGTTGTGCCCAACATGATCGTCACCAACGAGGAGTTCGCCCTCCGGCTGCGCCGGTATGTGGCGGCGGGCGGCTGCGCCATCGTTACCTACCGCACCGCGGTGAAGGATCGCCGCAACAACCTGACCTTCGGCAAGGTGCTGCCGGTGGATTGCACCGAGCTGCTGGGCCTGCACATTGAGGAAACCGAGAGTGTGCAGGAATACGACTGCATTCCCCTGACCGGTGAAAACGGCAGCGGCACCGCGGGTATCTTCCGGGATATGATCGTGCCGGAGCGGGCCGAAGTGCTTTACAGCTACAACGATCCCTTCTACCAGCAGTATGCGGCCATCACCCGCAACGCCCTGGGCGAAGGACGCGCCTATTACCTGGGCACCACCCCCGACGCCGACATTCTGGAGCAGGTGCTGGG
Source organism: uncultured Gemmiger sp. (assembly GCA_944386225.1). GTDB lineage: Bacteria > Bacillota > Clostridia > Oscillospirales > Ruminococcaceae > Gemmiger_A. Next base: position 3,707 of record CALXAH010000016.1, on the reverse strand, counting down.
CGAGGCCATGGCTTGGGCGGGTCTGACGGCTGAACGTCTGCCCGACGGCGTGGAGCTGGTCACCCGCAGCAGCGCCGACCGCACCGTGCGCTTTGTTCTGAACCACAACGACAAGGCCGTGACGGCACTGGGCCTGACCCTGGCCCCCTTTGAGGTACAGGTTCTGGAGTAACCCTTTCTTTACAGACAAAACCGGAATCCGCAGGCAATCGACCTTCGGATTCCGTTTTTTTGTTTTATCGCCTCAGTCGCCTGCGTCCTCATTGCAATCAGGACGCAGTTTTTTTGTCTCAGGAACCGTACGGGGCGTCGGTGTGGGCCAGCAGGCGGTACTTTACCGGGGTCACACCGGTGATCCGGCGAAACACCTTGGTAAAATAGCTCTGGTCGTCAAAGCCCACCGCGTTGGCCACATCGGCCACCCGCAGATCGTTGTATTTCAGCAGGCTTTTGGCCTTGTTGATCCGCACCGCGTTGAGATAGTCGTTGAAGCTGTTGCCGGTTTCCTTGGTGAAAATCCGGCTTAGGTAGGAGGGAGACAGGTACACCATCTCCGCCAGCTGGTTCAGGGTGACCTTTTCGTAATAGTGCACCTCGATGTACTGCATGCACAGATGCAGCGCGTGGGCGTGCCGCACGTCGGAATACTGGAAGATGCTGTCCATCAGGTGATTGACGCTCTCGGTCAGGAACAGGCACATTTCGTCGATGCTCTGCGCGGTGCTGATCTGCAGCCGGTTCCGGTGGCACAGCTGCAGGGTGGCCCCCTCGTCGGCGCCCGCATCGATGGCGGCGCGGCCGGTCAGGGACAGCAGCTCACACACCCGGGATTTGACCTGTTCCAGGTCGCGGCCGGTGGAAAACAGGATATGCCCCAGCAGTTCGTTCAGCAGCTTCTGGGCGGCGGCTTTGTCCGACTGGTGGATGCTTTTCAGGAAAAGCTTTTCGGTTGCAAAGGGATACGGCGGCGGCAGCACCTCCTGCTTCAGCTGCAGGATGTAGCTGGAGATCTGCCCCTGGATGGCGTCGGCGGACTGGGTTTCCAGCAGGCGGTTGGAGGCGGATACCTTGTTCATAAAGCCCACCGCCATGAACAGCAGGGTGGACAGATGGTTGACCTTGCTGGTGGTCAGCACCGGGACCCACCGCAGTTCCTCGGTGATTTTCTCCCGGATCTCGGGCGGAAAGGCTACCAGCTCACAGTCGGCATAATCGTCCTTTTCCACCATCAGGAACGGGCCCGCCGTAATCCGGGCACAGCTGCCCACGTCCCCTACGATGGGAGAAATAAAGCAGGTCAGCCCCATGGGGCAATAATAAATATACTTGCCGCCGAACCGCTCCGCCTCCGCCATGCTGTAATTCTGCGCGTCCACGCACTGGGCATGGGACTGGTTGGCCAGGCGGCAGATGCGGCAGCCCGCGCAGCTGTATCCGTAATCCGCCAGCTGATTGCCGTTTTTATCGGATACGATGCAGCCCAGATCGGTAGCCCCCGCAAAGGCCTGGGCGCATTCTTTGGCCAGTGTCAGGTTGAAATCTTCCTTTTTCATATTCCGATGCAGCCCCTTTTTGGACAAGCATTCTTTTGAGCAAAATAATACCAAAACAGGCAAAGAAATACAAGCCTTTTCCACAGCGATATGCTATTCTAGCAATATAGAGAAACCGTGACGGATGGTTGAACATCCACCAAAACCGCAAATCAAGTGAGGAGAATGGAGCTATGAGCGTACTGACCGAAATTTCCGAAAATCTGCAGCGCGGCAAGGCCAAGGTTGTCAAGGAACTGGTTCAGCAGGCCATCGATCAGGGCATCCCCGTACAGCAGATCCTGGACGAAGGGCTTCTGTCCGGCATGAGCGTGATCGGCGAGAAGTTCAAGAACAACGAGGTCTTTGTGCCGGAGGTGCTGGTGGCCGCCCGCGCCATGAACATGGGCGCCGCCCTGCTGAAGCCCCTGATGGCCGAGGCCGGTGTGGAAGCCGCCGGTAAGGTGTGCATCGGCACCGTGAAGGGCGACCTGCACGACATCGGCAAGAACCTGGTCAAGATGATGATGGAGGGCAAGGGCCTGGAGGTCATCGACCTGGGCACCGACGTGGCCCCCGAGACCTACGTGCAGACCGCCATTGACCAGGGCTGCCAGATCATCTGCTGCTCCGCCCTGCTGACCACTACCATGGGCATGATGGAAGAAGTGGTCAAGAAGGCCGGCGAGGCCGGTATCCGCGACAAGGTCAAGATCATGGTGGGCGGCGCCCCTGTGACCCAGAGCTTCTGCGACCAGATCGGCGCCGACTGCTACACCCCCGACGCGGCTTCCGCCGCCGACGCCGCTGTGTCCATGTGCCAGTCCGCGTAAACAAAACGCAACAAAAAAGCCCCGCTCTCGCCGACGCCTGTGCAAAAGATGTGCGGCCGAGAACAAAGCTTGTTTATGGTTTGAGTATAGTCCCCGCGGGCAGCCTTGTCAAGCTGCCCCGCGTACGATTGAATACGGGAGGTTTTTGTTATGACTCCGAAGGAACTTCTGTTTGCCACCCTGCGCCATGAAGCCACGCCCCGCGCCCCGTGGGTACCGTTTTCCGGCGTTCATTCCGGTTTTCTGACCGGCGCCGACGCCACCAAGGTTCTGACCGACGAGGATGCGCTGGTGGAATCGCTTCTGGCGGTGAACCGTCTGTACAAGCCGGACGGTCAGCCGGTTGTGTTTGATCTGCAGCTGGAGGCTGAAATCCTGGGCTGTGATCTGGTGTGGGCACAGGACGGCCCGCCCAGCGTGGCCAGCCATCCCCTGGCCGACACCATGACCGTTCCCTGCCGCTGCACCCTGCCCACCGCGGAAAAAGGCCGTCTGCCCATGGTGCTGAACGCCATGCGCCGCATGAAGAAGGAGGTGGGCGATACCACCGCCCTGTACGGCCTGATCTGCGGCCCCTTCACCCTGGCGTCTCATCTGCGCGGCAACGACCTGTTCATGGACATGTATGACGATGAGGAGTACGTACAGCAGCTGCTGGCCTTCTGCACCGACTGCGGCAAGCGCATGAGCGATCTGTTCATCGAAGCCGGCATGGATGTGATTGCCGTGGTGGATCCGCTGGTCTCCCAGATTTCCAGTACCCATTTTGAGGACTTCCTCTCCGGGCCCTATACCGAGCTGTTCGATCACATCCGCAGCAAGGGTGTGTTCTCCTCCTTCTTTGTCTGCGGCGATGCCACCCGCAACATTGAAGTGATGTGCCAGACCGGCCCGGACTCCATTTCCGTGGACGAGAACGTGGACATCATCGCGGCCAAGGCCATCACCGACAAGTACAATGTGGTCATCGGCGGCAACATTCCCCTGACCTCGATCATGCTGCACGGCACCCAGCAGGACAACATGAAATACGTGGTGGACATGCTGGCCCAGCTGCCGGAATACCGCAACTTCATCGTGGCCCCCGGCTGCGACATGCCCTACGCGGTGCCGGTGGAGAACGCCATCGGCGCGGCCCAGGCTGCCCTGGAGACCGAGAGCGTGCGCAAGATGGTGGAGAACTATGTGTCCGCCACCTTTGACGAGGATGTGGAGCTGCCCGACTACGAGCATCTGCCCCGCCCGCTGATGGAGGTCTGCACCCTGGACAGCGCCACCTGCGCCGCCTGCACCTACATGCTGGGCGCCGCCACCGAGGCCAAGGAGCATTTCGGCGATGCCA
>CALXAH010000015.1 GCA_944386225.1 uncultured Gemmiger sp. | reverse complement strand
TATTCCTTTTGGCATAGCAAAGCACCCCACTTGTTATCCAGTATATCATACTGTCTAACAAATGGGGTGCAGTTCACCGCAGCTGCGGGGGGTATTTCCCTTTTTGGCGCAGCAGGAGCAGCCGTCCGGGCAGCCGATGCACTTTTTGCCGCTCTTTTTCGCCCGGTAGACATAGTACCCGGCGGCGGCAATCAGAGCCACCAGAATTGCCAGCACAATATAGTCGATCATCAGCATCTCACTCCATTCAGGGCGTATTCACGTTTCAGTTCCTTATCCGACCGCAGGCACAGGGCAACCAGCACAACCGCAAAGGCAGTTACCGCAATCAGACCGGGCACAAAGCCCGCGCCCACCGTGCCGGTGGTGATCAGGGTGCCGATCTGATAGACCAGATAGCCGACCGTATAACCGGTGCCCAGCTGCAGGCCAATACCGGCCCACAGCCATTTGGCGCTCTTCATCTCGGAGTTCATGGCGCCGATGGCCGCAAAGCAGGGCGGGGTGTACAGGTTGAACATCAGGTAGGCCAGGGCGGCAACTTTGGTGATGGCGATGATGCCCGCCACCTCCGCGCCGGAGCCCTCGATCATGGCCAGCTCGTCGGTGTCAATGAAGTTCTGCAGACCCACAAAGCAGACGGCCAGGGTGCCCACCACGTTTTCCTTGGCGATGAAGCCGGTGACCGCCGCCGCGGCCAGCTGCCAGCTGAGCACGCCCACGATGGGAACCAGCAGCCAGGCAAAGGGTCCGGCGATGGAAGCCAGGATGGAGGCGTCGGCGGTTTCGGCCACCTGGAAGTTCCAGCTGAAGGTCTGCATGATCTGCACGGCGGTGTTGCACAGCAGAATAATCGTGGCGGCCTTTACAATGTAGGCCCAGCCCCGGGCACACATGGCCTTGAAGGCAAACCACAGGGAGGGAACTTTGTATTCCGGCAGTTCGATGATAAAGAAGGATTTGCGGTTTTTGTAGCCCGCGATCTTGTTGACCAGCAGCGCGCCCAGGAAGATGAGGACGATACCGGTAAAGTACATGGTAAAGCTTACCCAGCCGGCATCGTCAAAGAAAGCGCCGGCAAACAGGGCGATGACCGGGATCTTGGCGCCGCAGGGCATGAACGGGGTGAGCATGGCGGTGGCCCGGCGCTCCCGTTCGTTGCGGATGGTTCGGCTGGCCATAACGCCGGGGATGGCGCAGCCGGTGCCGATGACAAAGGGAATGACCGATTTGCCGGAAAGACCTACCTTTTTGAAGATGGGGTCCAGCACCACCGACACGCGGGACATGTAGCCGCAGTCCTCCAGCAGGGCGATGAGGAAGTACATGACCATGACCAGAGGCAGGAAACCGACCACAGCGCCCACACCGCCGATGATGCCGTCGGCCAGCAGCGCGGTCAGCAGAGGATTGGCGTCAGCCAGCAGCACCTCGCCGACGTAGCCCTGGAAGGTCTCGATCCAGGCCACCAGCGTGTCCGCAATCAGCGGACCCACCCAGACCTGCGAGATCTGAAACACCAGGAACATCACCACCGCAAAGATGGGAATGCCCAGGAATTTGTTGGTGAGCACCGCATCAATGGCGTCGCCGACGCCCCGCTGCCGGGTGAGCACCTTGCGCTTTTCCACCTGGGCAACCAACTGGTTCACGAAGGCAAAACGGCGGCGGTCCGCCTCTTCCACGGCTTTTTTGTCGGTCAGGTCAATTTCGCCCTGGCTGTAGGGGGGCTTCTGGGTTTTGCCCTGCAGCCCGGCGGCAGCAGAGACTACCGCTTTAAGGCCCTCTGCCGAGGTGGAGACGGTCTCCAGCACCGGGCAGCCCAGCTTGGCGGAAAGCTCGGCGGTGTTGATCACCGTCTGCTTTTTGGCGTTGATATCGCTCTTGTTCAGCGCCACCACCACCGGGATACCCAGTTCCAGCAGCTGGGTGGTGAAAAACAGGCTGCGGCTCAGGTTGGTGGCATCCACGATGTTGATGATCACATCCGGATGCTCATGCCGCACGTAGGAACTGGTGATGCTTTCTTCTGAGGTAAAGGGTGACATGGAATACGCGCCGGGAAGATCGACCGCGATCAGCTCTTCCGTGCCGTCGGAATAGGCCTTTTTGATGGGATGTTCTTTTTTCTCCACCGTCACGCCGGCCCAGTTGCCCACCTTTTCGTTCCGCCCGGTCAGGGCATTGTACATGGTGGTCTTGCCGGAGTTCGGGTTGCCTGTCAAAGCAATGCGCATGGGTGTTGCCTCCTCTTTCCTGGTCATTCTCAGAAATGATATTACAGCACGCACGAGTTACCCTATGCTAACCGCTGCGTACAGTAACGCATATTTTGCTGGCCGGAGCCGGGCAGGCGATCTCAGATCCGGATCGCCTGCGCCAGCTGGTTGTCCATATTGTACCGGCCGTCCTTGATGGAAACCACGCAACCGCCCTTCAGATGGGCAATCACGGTGATGGGTTCCCCTTCGTAACACCCGAGAGAAAACAGAAACGCATTCAGTTCCTCATCGTCGGTGTCGATTGCCTGAACCAGGTATTCCTGCCCCTCAAGAGCGTCTTTCAGTGTCATAGTCTTCACCTGTTCTCCCATTTGCAGCCTCTTTTCTTTCGGTTAGTCTACGGTAACCGCTTCGTATAAAAATTGGTTAGTTGAATCTAACCCTTGTAAATAATATAGCAAACGCTGCAGTTTGTCAAGCCCGTAAGAAAAAGTATTCTGCCGTTTTGCGCCTGCCAGCCGCCCGGCAAATTGAATGTGTCCCGTTTTTTGTGCTATAATACAGAAAAACCTACCAACGGAGGCCGCCATGCCGATTCATGAATCCGGCCAGATGTATCTGGAAACCATCTATATTCTTTCCCGGCGCAATCCCTATGTGCGGGCCATCGATGTGGGGGAACAGCTGGGATATTCCAAACCCAGCGTAAGCCGGGCCATGGCGCTGCTGAAAAAGGACGGCTATGTGACGGTGGGCGAGGACGGCGGCATCACCCTGACCGAAAGCGGCCTGCAGATCGCGCAGACCATGTATACCCGCCACACGGTGCTGTCCCAAATGCTGATGATGCTGGGGGTGGACGAAAAGACCGCCACCGAGGACGCCTGCCGGATCGAACATGTAATCAGCGAAAAATCCTTTGCGGCTATGCAGCAGCACCTGGAGCGGAACACCGGAAAATAAACCCTTGTGTTTATACTATGCGCCCCCTTGCCGGATCGACCGGCAAGGGGGCTTTTGCTGTTATTTCAGATCTGCCCGGAAGCCGATGATCCCCTCCCGGCGGTAGGCGCTGATGCTGCCGTGATGGCTGCGCAGGATGGAGCGGGCGATGGACAGCCCCACCCCGAAGCTGCCGGAGAAGGTGCGCGCCTTGTCGGCCCGGTAGAACCGGTCGAACAGCCGGTCCAGCTGCAGCGAATCCACCGCCGCGTAGTCATTCTCCACCAGCAGCACCGGATGACGGCGGCGGAACAGCTCCACCCGGATGATGCCGTCCGGATCGCAGTATTTGACGGCGTTGTCCATCAGGATGGCAACCAGACGGCGGATCAGTTCCTGGTCACCCCGATACGGCAGCCCTGGTTCCAGCTTCACCCACAGGCTCAGGCCGCGCTCATCGGCCAGGGGCTGGAATTCCGCCACCGTGTCCACCACCAGGTCGGAGAGATCAAACCGGGCGGACAACTGCCGGTTTTCGCTCTCGTCCATGCGGGAAAGGGTGACCATCTGGTTGATCAGCAGGCCCATCCGCTCCCCTTCGCTGCGGATATCGTCCAGCCATTCGCTTTTGCCAAATTCCGATTCCACAATATCCAGGTTGGACAAAATCAGGGTCAGCGGCGTTTTCAGTTCGTGGTTTGCGTCGGTGATGAACTGTTTCTGCTTTTCGTAGCTGGCCGCCACCGGGCGCACCACCCGTTTGGAGAACAGCACGGTAAGGGCCAGGATCAGCGCCGCGCTGCCCAGCAGCACAAGAAACGCCGTGAACAGAAGCCGGTTGGAAACACTGCGGTTCAGGCTGCCGTCCACAAATACATACAGGGTCTCCCCTTCCCCGGCGATGCGGCGGTAACGGTAATCCGAAACCCAGCCTCTGTCCCGGTTTTCTTCGGCGGCTTCCCGGGCCAGTTCCCCGGCGCGGCTTTCGGTTACGCCGGGCATCCCGTTATCCAGACGCAGCAGCTGCCCTTCCGCATCCAGCCAGATCAGAAAGGTGCGGGTGGTAAGCCGCACAACCGAATCGCCGCTGTACACCGATCCCTGCACCGGCCCGGTCTGCCGGGCCAGTTCTTCCAGGCTGCCCGCATTGGCCACCGTGCGGGTAAGCACGTCCAGCGTTCGCTTTACCTGCACCGTGCTGAAATGCGCCATTGCCAGAAAGATCAGGGTGAATACCGTCATTATGGACAGCACGCTGATCCGGATAAACTTTCTCTGCAGTTCCGCGATCATGCCGTGACCTCCAGCGTGTAGCCCGCGCCCCGCACAAACCGGATCTCCAGCGGGGCGTTCAGCGCGCTGATCTTTTTGCGCAGGTTGGAGATATGTACCCACACCACGCTGGTATCCACCGTGGCGTCCCAGCCCCAGAGATGGGTGATCAGTCGTTCGGTGGGCACGATGGCGCCGGGCGCCTGCATAAGCATCTCCAGAATCTGAAACTCCCGCCCGCTCAGCGGCTGGGTACAGCCCTGGTATTCCAGCTGGAACGCAGACCGGTTCAGCACCACCGGCCCACAGGCCAGCCGGTCGGGCAGGTAGGTCTCCTTGCGGCGCAGCATCGCCCGCACCCGGGCCAACAGCTCCGCCGTGGCAAAGGGTTTGGGCAGATAGTCGTCCGCCCCGGCGTCCAGCCCTTCCACCCGCTGGGCCACCTCGGTGCGGGCGGTCAAAAACAGCGCCGGGGTGTTCACCCCCAGCCGCCGCAGTTCCCGCAATACCTGAATGCCGTCCATCTCCGGCATCATGATGTCCAGCACCAGGCCGTCGTATTCGGTGGAACGGGCATAGAGCAGCGCGTCCCGGCCGTTGGATACCCCGTCGGCGCTGAAATTGTTGCTTTGGAAAATATGCAGCAGCGTTTTCAGCAGCCGGGGATCGTCTTCCGCCACCAGCAGTCGCATGGATCTCACCTCACAGTCTGATATCAGTATACCACATCCGGCCGAAAAAAGGCGGATTCTGCCCGCCGCAATGCCGGTTGTCACAAATCTTTTACCTTTGCCTTTAGCGGCACTTTAGGCTGATTTGCTATGCTGTTGGCCGGAACAAGGCGAACCGGCCTCTTTTTGCCCGTTTGCCAAAGGAGGCACGAGCCAATTTGCAGGAGTTTCTGTTTGAGGTACTGATCTGTTTTCTGGCAGGGGCAGGCGCGGGGCTGGGCACCGGCTTTGCCGGCATGAGCGCGGCCACCGTTATCAGCCCGATGCTGGTGACCTTTCTGGGCTTGCCGGCCTACGACGCCATCGGCATCGCCCTGGCAAGCGACGTGCTGGCCAGCGCGGCGAGCGCCCGCACCTACGCCAAAAGCGGCGCACTGGATATCCGGAACGGGCTGGTGATGATGGCGGGCGTGCTGAGCATGACCCTGGTGGGCAGCTGGCTGTCCACCTTTATGCCCAACAATACGCTGGGCGGGTTCTCGGTGGTCATGACCCTGGTTCTGGGGCTGCGGTTTTTGCTGCTGCCGGTGACCTCCCCCAACCGGAGCATCCAGGGATCCCGGCGGTGGGTGCAGATTGCAAAAGGCGCGGCGGGCGGCGCGGCCATCGGGCTGGTGTGCGGCTTTTTCGGCGCGGGCGGCGGCATGATGATGCTGATGGTGCTGACCATGCTGCTGGGCTACGAGCTGAAAACCGCCGTGGGCACCAGCGTGTTTGTGATGACCTTTTCGGCCCTGACCGGCGCGGTAAGCCATTTTGCGCTGGGCAGCCCGCCCCGGATGGATCTGCTGCTCCTCTGTGTACTGTTCACCCTGCTGTGGGCCCAGATCGCGGCCAAGATCGCCACCCGGGCCGACGCCAAACTGCTGAACCGGCTTACCGGCGCGATCCTGACGATCCTTGGCGTGATCCTGGTGGCGCTGAACTTTTTCTGATACAACAACCTTCTGAACGAACGGAGAGATCTTATGGCTCTGAAAAAGCACAAGAAATTGCTGCTGATCCTGCTGGCTGTGATCGTGGTGCTGGTTATCGCGGTGCCGGCTATCGTGATAGCGGTGTCCAAGATGTTCACCGCCCAGGAGCACGCGGTGCGCGCCGACTGGTCCTTTGAGACCGGCGATGTATTTGCCGAAAACGAGGAGTGGCAGGTGGAGTTTGCCGAAGCGCAGCTGGGCGACGGGCTGCGCGCCATTCAGCTGGTGCCCACGGACATCGGGGAGGAGGATTTCACCTTCTACGATCTGGAGGTGCAGCAGCGGCTGGAGGGGGCGCTGGAAAGCGTCAAGCAAGGTTTTGACTGGACGGCCACCACCCCGCTGGCGGTGCTGAACCCCTACGGTACCGGCAGCAACGGACTGTACCTGTATTTCACCACCGAGCTGGATACCCAGGTACGCTACACCGTACATGTGGATGACCCGGAAATCCCGGACTTTACCGCCACGGCGGCGGATGCTTCCGGCGAGGAGTTCACCCGCACCCATGAGTTCCAGCTGATCGGGCTGGTGCCGGGCGAAACCAACGAGGTTACCCTGACCATAACCGGCAGCTGGGGCAAAACCCGGCAGGTGGTGACCTTTACGGTGGACATGCCCGAAACCGCTTCCGGCTACGACACCCGGCTGACCGTAACCGACGGCACCTCCACCCAGGAACAGGCGGAGGGTCTGTTTACCATGATGCGGGTGAACGGGTATCTGGGCTATGGCTTCTTCTTTGACGACGCGGGTGTGCTGCGGTACGAGATGGTGCTGGAAGGCTTCGGGCTGGACCGTATCCTGTTTGACGGGGATGAGATCGTGACCTGTGTGTCCTCCACCAAGCTGGCCCGGATCGACGGGCTGGGCCGGGTGACCCAGGTGTACGATCTGGGCAGCTTTGAGCTGCACCACGACATCGGTTTCGGCGCCGAGGGCGAGGTATTGGCCCTGGCGGAAGAGATCGGCGCCGAAACGGTGGAGGACCGGCTGATTGCCATTGATCTGGAGAGCGGCGAGGTGACCGAGCTGATCGATTTCAGCCAGCTGATGGAATCCTATTTCAGCACCACCCGGCCGGTGGGGGCCGCCGATCCGTTCTTCTGGCAGGCGGGCGAATGGGACTGGCTGCATCTGAACAGTGTGCAGTACATGCCGGAGGATGACAGCGTGATTGTGTCCTCCCGGGAGACCTCCGCCCTGATCAAGGTGACCGGCGTGCACAGCGACCCGCAGGTGGACTGGCTGGCCGGTGACGAACGGGTCTGGGAGGGCAGCGAGTACGAAGCCCTGTGCCTGACCCGGGAGGGGGATTTTGTGCCCCAGTACGGCCAGCACTGTGTGGAGTATCTGCAGGACGGTGAGGAAGAGGGCGTATACTACCTGGCCCTTTACAACAACAATTACTGGGCCACCAGCAGCCGGGATGACCTGGATCTGGATGTGGCGGACAGCGTGGGCACCGATCTGTACGGCACCGGCAGCGAAACCAGCCAGGTGTATGTGTACCGCATCGACGAAAACGCCCGCACCTATTCGCTGGAAAGCAGTTTCGATGTGCCCTATTCCAGCATTGTGTCCAACGGTTCGCTCTGCGGCGACGCGGGCAACTGGGTGGTGAACAGCGGCGTGGCAATGGTGTTCGGCGAATACGACGCGTCCGGCCGGCTGATCCGGGAATACGCCTACGAGTGCACCATGCAGAACTACCGCACCTTCAAATACGACATGAACATCTGGTTCCAGTAAAACACGCGGGGCTTTTCCGGTTGGGAAAAGCCCCGCGCTTGTTTATTCGTTCTGCTGGATGTGGCGGGCGATCTCGTCCAGGAACTGCTGGCCATACCGGCTGGCCTTGACCTGGCCCACGCCGGATACCTCCAGCAGTTCCGCCTCGGTACGGGGCGCTTTGGCCGCCATATCGGTAAGGGTGGCGTTGGAGAAGATCACATAGGCGGGCACGTTTTCCTCTTTGGCCAGACGGGTACGCAGCGCCCGCAGCGCCTCGAACAGGGTGCTGTCCGCCGGGGCGCCGTTTGCCGTACGGGCAGGGCGGTCGGCAGGCGGGCGGCGGTCCTTGCGCACCGGCAGGGACACGGTTTCCCCGCCGAACAGCACGCCCCGGGCAGCGGGGCCGGGTTCCAGGGTAGCGTGGAGAGGATTGGTGTGCAGGCAGCCTTCCTGTTCCAGGTGATCCAGCAGTTCCCGCACCTGACCCACCGGCTGATCCTTCATCAGGCCGTAGGTGCTCAGCCCGTCCAGGCCCAGATCCAGCAGCCGCTGTTCCCGGCTGCCCCGCAAAGTCTGCACCACCAGATTTTTGCCCACATAATAGCCCAGCTGCTGTTTGATGCGCAGCACGCAGGACAGGGCCATCTGGGCCGGAACCGTTACGTCCTGCACCGTAAATTCGCCCAGGCAGTTGCCGCAATGTTCACAGCGGGGCGGATGCTCCTGCCCGAAATAGTCCAGGATATACCCCCGCAAACAGCCGGTGGTTTTGCAGTAGCCCGCCATGACCCGCAGGCGTTCTTCCTCCTGACGGCGGAGCAGTTCCCGTCCGGCTTCGTCCAGCTCCTCGTTCTCGTTTTTCCCGATCAGGGCCCGGGCGGTGACCACATCCGCAGCCGAGTAGAACAGGATGCAGTCGGCGGGTTCGCCGTCCCGCCCGGCGCGGCCCGCTTCCTGGTAGTAGGCCTCCAGGCTTTTGGGCATATTGTAGTGGAACACATAGCTTACGTTGGACTTATCAATCCCCATGCCGAAGGCGTTGGTGGCCACCATGACGGTTTTCCGGTCGAACTGGAAATCCTCCTGGTTTTGGCGGCGCTCCTCCTCGTTGAGCCCCGCGTGGTAGCGGGTGGCGGCAAAACCCGCCTGCTGCAGACGGTCGCAGAGTTTTTCCACCTGCGCCCGGGTGGAGCAGTAGATGATGCCGCATTTCTCCTGCCGTTCCCGCACCAGCGCCAGCAGCGCCGCCTGCCGGTCCCGGGGTGTGCGCACGTCCCAGTACAGGTTGGGCCGGTCAAAACCGGTGACCTCACAGAGCGGATCGCGCAGTTCCAGCTGTTCCCGGATATCCTGCTGCACCCGGGCGGTGGCGGTGGCCGTAAAGGCGGCTACCGGCGGGCGGACGGGCAGGGTATGGAGGAACTCCGCGATTTTGCGGTAGCTGGGGCGGAAGTCCTGCCCCCACTGGGAGATGCAATGGGCCTCGTCCACCGACAGCAGCGACACCGGCGTGGTGCGGGTCAGGGCCAGGAAGTCCTCGGTGGCCAGCCGTTCCGGGGCCACGTACAGCAGTTTATAGGCGCCCTGCCGGGCGCGGGCACAGACGGTGCGCTGCTGCTCGGCGGTAAGGGAACTGTTGAGGAATGCCGCCCCTACCCCGGCGCCGCACAGGGCGGCCACCTGATCCTTCATCAGGGAGATCAGCGGCGAGATCACCAGGGTCAGGCCCGGCAGCAGCAGGGCGGGCACCTGGTAGCACAGGGATTTTCCGCCGCCGGTGGGCATCACCCCCAGTACGTCCCGTCCGGCCAGAAGCGCGTCGATCAGGCGCTCCTGCCCGGGGCGGAACCGGCTGTATCCGAATGTCTGTTTCAGGACTGTCTGCTTGTCCATCCCCTGCCCCCTGTTTTCTCGGGGCGTACCCCGGTATTCCCGTTCAGCATACCATGTTTTGTGCCAAAAGACAAACACCCCGGAGCGGATGCTCCGGGGCGTTTGTCATCTATCAGGTTACAGGAAAAGAGGGGAAGGCTCAAATCGGATGCCGCCGTTCTGGGCCATAAGCACCAGGCAGATGACGATGAGGGTCAGGTTGATGAGCATGCAGACAATCTGCACCGGTTTTTTCTTGGTCCATTTCACGAACCGGTCAAACCGCTCGTTGTAGAACTCCCGCTCGAACCACTCCTTGGCGCCGATCTGCATCCAGCCGCCGATGGACAGGGAGTTGGCGCGCAGCAGCAGCCACATGCCGATGCCGCCGTACACGCCCAGGCCCAGCGTGCAGAGAGAGCCGATCAGCGGCGCGCTCAGAAAGCCCACATGCATCAGGGCCACCGAGGAGGAGAACTCGTCGGTAACAAAGATCCAGTTCCAGATGGTGTAGGCGATGGCGTAGAGCAGGGTGATGATGGGCAGCGCGCCCTCGGCCAGGTAGTAGTCGCCGAAGGGAGCGTCGAACTGCCACAGGCCCCGCAGCGCGATCACGCCCAGCGCCACCGCAAAGCCGGACACCGCGTTCCAGTAGCATTTGTGGCGCAGCAGATCGGTAAAGGTGGCTTCCAGGATGTTGACGATCAGCATGAGCATGATCGCGTCCACGTATACCTGCGGGTTGAACAGCCGCAGCGCCGCCGCCACAATGATAATACGCATGGTCAGCAGGGTGGTCAGCTTGAGCCGTTCAAAGAACACGGGTTTGGAGAAGAGCAGAACCAGGATGGAGGGGATCACGATCAGCGGCACGTTGCCCTGTACGGGGTAAAAACCGGCCAGGATCGCCATACCGGTGATGGCGGCTGTGAACATGATCCATTTGATCCAGATTTCCGCTTTGCGTTTTTTGGTTTCCATGATAGCCTCCTTGTTTTGTCAGCAGCCTTGTATCTCCTTGATCACCAGATCCCGGCCGCTGAGGGCGGTCAGGTTTTGCGAGGCGCATTCCGGGCACTGCAGGTCACAGGCTACGGCGTTGAACTCTGCGCCGCAGTCGTTGCAGCGGGCAATGCCGGGCACGATCTCCAGTTCCAGGGCGGTGTTTTCCATAAAGGTCTTGTACACCGCCGCCGGGTAGCAGCTTTCCAGATAGGAGGGCACCACACCGGACAACTCCCCTACCTGCAGCACGATCTTTTCAATCCGCTGCAGCTGTTCCTGCTCGGCAACCGTCTGGATGGTTTTGACCATCGCGCTCAATATTCCCAGCTCATGCATGGTCAGTCTTCCTTTTTCGTAATGGCATGCGCCGCGATCCGGCCGGTACGCTTGACCGCATACTTGGCCACGGCGATGGGCAGTTTTTCAAACACCGGGGCAAAGGCGTCCCGGGTGCGTACCAGGGAGATGGCGTCGAACTTGCACTTGGTGGTGCACTGGCCGCAGCCCACACACATGTACTCGTCCACCACCACGGCGCCGCAGCCAAGGCAGCGCTGGGTTTCCTTTTTCACCTGCTCCTCGGTGAAGGTCAGGCGGGTATCGGTAAAGCCGCGCTTCTCGCTGCGGGTATGGCTGGCACGCTGACGGGGGGTGGTGTCGAAGCCTTCCATCACCAGATTGTCCTTATCCAGGCTGTGGTACTCCCGCCGGTCGCGGCCGTAGGTCAGGCTCTGGCCGGGCTGCACGAACCGGTGCAGGGAGATGGCCGCCTGCTTGCCTGCCGCAATGGCGTCGATGGCGAATTTCGGACCGGTGAAAGCGTCGCCGCCCACAAAGATATCCGGCTCGTCGGTCTGGTAGGTAAAGCCGTCCGCAATGGCGGTGCCGTTGCGATTCAGCCGAACCCTGGTGCCGTCCAGCAGGCCGCCCCAATCGATGCTCTGGCCTACGCTCAGCAGCACATGGTCGGCGGGGACTGTGATGGTATCCGCCTCGTCAAACACAGGGGCGAAGCGGTGGTTTTCGTCAAACACGCGGGTGCAGCGCTGGAACACCACGCCGGTGACCCGTCCGTTCTCAGTAAGGATCTCCCGGGGGCCCCAGCCGTTCTGGATCTGAATATCCTCGTCCAGCGCTTCCTGGATTTCTTCTTCCAGCGCGGGCATCTCGGCACGGCTTTCCAGGCAGAACATCTGCACGGTACCGCCGGTGCGCACGGCGCTGCGGGCTACGTCGATGGCCACGTTGCCGCCGCCGATTACCACCACGCTGCCCTGCATGGCCGGGCGCTCGCCCAGGTTGATGCGGCGCAGGAAATCCACGCCCGCGGCCACGTTTTCGGCGTCCTCGCCGGGGATGTTCAGCTTGCGGCCCGCCT
Organism: uncultured Gemmiger sp.; assembly: GCA_944386225.1. Taxonomy (GTDB): domain Bacteria; phylum Bacillota; class Clostridia; order Oscillospirales; family Ruminococcaceae; genus Gemmiger_A. The sequence continues at coordinate 56,487 of CALXAH010000015.1, read as the reverse complement.
GGGCGCCGATGGCCAGGTAGAAGCCGGTGAAGCCCTGCTCACGCAGCTGCGGGATGGTTACGTCCTTGCCCACTTCCACGCCGCAGCGGAACTCCACGCCCATCTGGCGCAGCACCTCGATCTCGGCTTCCACCACCTGTTTTTCCAGCCGGAAGGCCGGGATGCCCAGGGTGAGCATACCGCCCGGGATGGGCTGTTTTTCAAACACGGTGGCCTTGTAGCCGTCGATGGCCAGGTAGTAGGCGCAGGACAGGCCCGCCGGGCCGGCGCCGATCACCGCCACGGGCTTGCCGTAGTCGTGCCGTTTTTTCGGGATAAAGCGGGTGGCTTCGTTCATGTCCTGATCGGCGATGAACTTCTTGATCTCGTCGATGGCGATGGGCTCGTCGATCTCGCCGCGGGTGCAGGCGGATTCACAGCCGTGGGGGCAGATGCGTCCGCAGACCGCCGGCAGCGGGTTTTCCTTTTTGATCAGCTCCAGCGCCTCGGTATACCGCCCCTGGGCCGCCAGCTTGATGTAGCCCTGCACCGCGATGTGGGCGGGGCAGGCGGTCTTGCAGGGGGCGGTGCCGCCCTCGGTCACGTCCTTGCGGTTCTCCCGGTAGTCCGGGTTCCAGTTCTTTTCGCCCCACACATGGTCGCGCACCTTGTCGTAGCGGGGCTCTTCCACCGGGGTTTTGGCGCAGAGTTTCTGACCCAGCCGCAGCGCGTTGGTGGGGCAGTTCTCCACACACTGGCCGCAGGCCACGCAGTTGTCCTTGTTGACGGTGGCGGTGTAGTTTGAACGGATGGCGTCCGGGGTATTGAACAGGGTGGCCACCCGCATGGCAAAGCAGGAGCAGGAACAGCAGTTGCAGATAGCGGCGGATTCGCCCAGACCCTCGATGTTGGGGATCTGGTGCATCAGGCCGTTTTCTTCCGTCCGCTTGAGGATCTCCATGGCCTCTTCCCGGGTGATCTGCCGGGCGCGGCCGGTGCGGATGTAGTATTCGGCGCCGGTGCCCATCTGGATGCACATATCGGTTTCCAGATGGCCGCAGCCCTGCCCCAGCACCCGGCGGGAACGGCGGCAGGAACAGTCGGACACCGAGAAGGTATCGTACTTGTCCAGATAGTAGGACAGCTTTTCGTAGGGGACGCACTGGCTGTCGCCCTGGATGGCGGTTTCGATGGGGATGACCCGCATCATGCCCGCGCCCATGGGCAGGTTGGGGGCGATGTGGGCAATCCGCAGCCGGGTGTACTCCTCAAAGGCCTTGCCGATCTGGGGGTACTTTTCCACCTGCTCCTTGTTGTTGACCATCATCTCCAGGATGCCGGGCGCAAAGATCTGCACCAGGAACACCTCCTGGCCCTGCTCGTTGTGGTAGACCTTGCACACACCGATCATGGCCAGCTCCATCAGGATCCGGTGGGCTTCTTCTTCCGACATGCCGCATTTCTTTGCCACATACGCGGCGGTGCGCTCCTTGCGCAGGCCCAGCGCCAGGGCCACGTCGGCCTGCTCGTCCGATACGACGCAGTCCAGGGAATAGTATTCAGGGGCGTTTTCGTCGATGGTGTTCATCATGCCGGTCAAGCCGCCCACCATCTTTGCCAGTTTCACGATCTTCGGCCGTAAGGCTGCCATGTGGTTTCCTCCCATTTATGATCCTGCAGGTTATTGGTCGTCGTTCTGCCAGGCGCGCACCTGCTGCTCCAGCCAGGCGGTCCAGGCTTCCATCCCCTCGCCGGTACGGGCACAGATGGGGATGACCTGGGCGTTCGGGTTACGCATATGCACATACTCCCGGCACTTGTCCATATCAAAATCGAAGTACGGCAGCACGTCCACCTTGTTGATCAGCACCACGTCGCAGATGGAGAACATCAGCGGGTACTTCAGGGGTTTATCGTGGCCTTCCGGCACCGACAGGATCATGGCGTTCTTCACCGCGCCGGTGTCGAATTCCGCCGGGCAGACCAGATTGCCCACATTTTCCAGCACCACCAGATCCAGCTCGTCGGTGCCGATGCCCTGCAGGCCCTGCCGGGTCATGTCCGCGTCCAGGTGGCACATGCCGCCGGTGTGCAGCTGGATGGTGCGCACCCCCAGCTCGGCAATGGTGCGGGCGTCCACATCCGAGTCGATATCCGCTTCCATAATGCCGATGCGCAGCCGGTCTTTCAGCTGCTCGATGGTGCGGGTCAGGGTGGTGGTTTTGCCGGATCCCGGGCTGGACATCAGGTTGAGCAGGAATACCTTTTTCTCCTTCAGCTCGCTGCGCACCTTGTCCGCTTCCCGGTCATTGTCGGCAAAAATGCTCTGTTTGATTTCCAGAACACGTACTTCTTTCATTCTGCTGCCTCCTAGCTGCACTAACTGGTTGAACCAGATTGGTTATTTCTTTAACATTATAGGCCCTGCCGCCCCCTTTCGTCAACAGAATCCGCCATTTTTATTACAACTTTGGCAGTTATGTACTAAAACAGATCCGTAAAACAGGCATTCTGCCAGAGGGAAAATCTGGTACGGACAGTTTGAATTTTCTTGCATTTTTACCGTCAAAACTCTTGTGTGCGGGCATGGGGTTTGGTATACTGTTAACAAACATCCGCCCCGCCGGGGGCTGCACTGCGAGGTGTCTGATCGTGGCGTTTCAGAAGATTCAACCGCCCACTTTGAAGGAACTGTTTATGGATCAGCTGCTGGAGATGATCCTGCGGGGGGACTTGAAGATCGGGGACAAGCTGCCCTCCGAACGGCAGCTGGCCGAAATGACCAAGGTAAGCCGCTCGGTGGTGAACAGCGGCATTGTGGAACTGGAGGAATGCGGGTTCCTGACCGTAAAACCGCGCAGCGGAACCTATGTGGCGGATTACCGCAAGGCCGGCAATCTGGATACCCTGGTGCTGCTGCTGAAATACCGGGGCGGCCGGATGCGCCCCAAGGAAGTGGAATCCATTCTGGAGGTGCGGTACGCACTGGAGGGGCTGGCTTTGCGCAACGCGGTGCCGACAATCACCGACAAAACGGTGGAGGTGCTGCGGCAGCAGCTGGAGATTCTGAAGGAGCCCGCCGACATTCCCGAAGCGGTGGAAGCGGCGTACAATTTCCAGCATGAGCTGGCGCTGGCTTCCGGCAACACGATTGTGCCGCTGATGTTCCAGTCGTTCCGGGCCACCATCTACTCCATGTGGGAGCGGTTCTGCACCCTGTACGGCACCGAGCCCCTGTACCGCAACAATTACCAGATGTGGCTGTATGTGAAGGACCGGGATGCGGAGGGCGCAGTGAAGTGGCTGCGCCATACCGTGGATGAATGCATGACCGGCAGCATGAAACTGTATTACTGACAAACAAAACAGGCGCTTTTCCGGAGGCAAGTCCGGAAAAGCGCCTGTTCTTCTTTTTGTTCGGTCAGCGGGTGGGGACGATCTCCAGCCAGTAGCCGTCCGGGTCCTCGATGAAGTAGATGCCCATGGCGGGGTTTTCAAAGCAGATGCAGCCCATCTCGCTGTGCAGTTTGTGGGCGGCCTCAAAATCGTCCACCGCAAAGGCCAGGTGGAATTCGCAGTCGCCCAGGTTGTAGGGACGATCCATATCCCGCATCCAGGTCAGCTCCAGCTGGAAATCGCTTTCCGCATTGGCCAGGTACACGATGATGTAGGAACCGTCCGGCGCGGTGATGCGGCGCACCTCCTCCAGCCCCAGGGCCTGCTTGTAGAAGGCCTTGGAACGCTCCAGGTCAAACACATTGTAGTTTTCGTGGATCATCTTGAACTTCATGGTTTTTCCTCCCCATATATAGTCAGGTGGCGGCGGTTGTGCCGCACCAGCTGTCTTCTGTATGGATCACCGGCAGCCAGGGGGCCAGCCGGGGCTGCTGCAGGTACGCCAGCGCCGCCACCTTGTCCTCCCCGTAATGCATGGGGAACACATGGGCGCAGGGGCAGGCATCCAGAAAATCCGCAAAGCCCCACCAGGCGTTCGCCTCCTGCCGGGGATCCAGCGGCACAAAGGCCAGATCAAACCGGCGGCCGCGGATGCGATCCAGTTCGGCATGGAATGCCTTATCATGCCAGGCGTTGTCCTCGTCCGGTTCCCCTTCCCAGTGCCACCAGTTCAGATCGCCCGCGTGGTAGATGCGCACCCCCTCGGCCTGCACCAGAAAGGCGCAGCCCTCGTCGGTGGAACGCAGGGTCTCGATGGTGAGCCCCTGCCAATCATAGCGGCGGCGGGGTTCCACCGAAAGGACGCTCTTTCCGGCAGGTGCGGGGACGGCGCTGTCCAGCACATAGTGCACCGCGGGATGGGGCAGCTGCCAGATCGCGGGGTCATAGTGGTCGTGATGCCGGTGGGAGACAAAGATAAAAAGCGGTTTGTCCGGCGCCAGGGGCGGCAGTTCGCCCTGCCAGTAATCAAACAACAGCAGCGTATGGGGCAGTTCCACGAGAAAACCGCTGTGGAAAATATGGGTGACGCGCATACCGGCCTCCTTGTTGCATCGGGATGGTAGTATCATACCCCGTGCGCGGCGGCCTGTCAATCCGGTGAGACTTATTCACACAGCCGTGTGCATTCCTCCCACAGGCGTGCAAAGAAGGCCTTGTCCCGGGGATAGCGGGTAAAGCTGATCTCGCCGCCCAGTTCCCGCAGCAACGCCAGGGTGCGCGGGCGGCCTACCCGGCTTTCGGTCAGGCGCAGCAGCCGCAGATCCTGCAGCGCTTCCTTGAGCACCTCGCCCCGGATGGACTCCCAGGGTGTCCCGTCCGGGCCGGGATAGACCAGGAACGGGTCGCCGGAGGGGAACGCCCCGCCCGCATCGGTGACGCGGAACGGGTCAATATGCCGCACCGACCGCTGGGAGTTGTAGAAATTGAACCCCCAGTGCAGGAAACCTTCTATATCATACAGGTAGAACAGCACCCCCATAATCCGGTTGCGGGCGCTGGGCATGGCAATAAACCGGTTGGGCACGTCGATGGCCTGCACCGTGCAGTAGTAGGTCCACAGATTGGTCACGCCGTTGTCGGCAAAGGTCTGCAGATGGTCGTTGCAGACCACCGGCTTTTCCACAATGCCCTCCCGGTAGATTGCGTAGCTGCTGAGGGCGTCGATCACATGGCAGCCCTCCAGCAGATCGGCCACCGTGGCTTTGGCGGCGGCGTAGGTCTCCTTTTCGTGGTCATGGGGTTCATCCGAGATATGGAACCACACGTGTTCCAGCCCCACCAGCCGGTTCAGCTCCTCTTTGAGCGCGGGCAGGAACAGCCGCAAGAAACGGGTGTACTCCCCGCCCACCGCCGGGGTATGCCAGTCGAACCGCTTTTCCGGCCCGTCGGGGGTGTTCACCCAGATCTTGGGGGCGCATATTGCCCCCCACTGGGTAAACAGGTGGGAGACCTCGATCTCGGTAATGCCGTGCTTGCGGCAGAGTTCCACCCAGTGGCGCAGGCGGGCAAAGTCAAAGTGATAGTCTGTTCCGTCCCAGTCGATTTCCACCAGCTGCACGGTGGTGCGCTCGCCGCCTTTGGCGGTATCCAGCGGCGGGGTGAACACCGGGGTCAGCAGCATATTGATGCCGTGGGCGGCGGCACTGCCGATAAAGTTATCCAGGATGCGCCAGTGCTCCTCGCTGAACACCGGCACCTGGTAATAGTCGGCCAGGCAGTCCGCGTGGAACCACTGGGTCTGATACAGGGTCTGGGGCGGCAGCGCCTGGGGCAGCACCCGCACCGGCAGCCGGAACGCCGCCAGCGACGCCCCTTCGTCGTTGAAGGTTTTCAGGGTGAACTCGCTGTCGCCCGGGGGCAGCAGCGAAGCGTCCACCGTGACCCACAGGCTGCGCCACTGGGCCGGCATGCCCCGCACCATCTCATCCGGGCCCAGGGGCACCAGCAGATCCGGCAGCAGGCCGGGGGTGGTGGTCAGGTAGTTGTCGTCCCAGGTGCCGTGGCAGGGGTAATCGCAGGGCACCAGATCCACCCGGCGCAGGGTCACCGCGGCGGCGGCCGGGCCGGCAACCTCGGCCCGGAACCCGGTGGAGGTTTCGCCAAAATCATCGTTGGCGCAGGTATAGGCCAGCTGGCAGGCCCACCGCTGGTTGCGCAGCAGCAGGGCCCGCTCCCCTTTTAGCGCCGCGGGACGGCAGGCGGGCAGCACCTTTTCCAGGCTGTCGGTCAGCTGAAAGGCAAACTGTGTCATAGCATTCTCCTTTGTGCGGCGGAAAGGTTTACCGCCAGGTGACGGTGTCCCATTCCACCCATTTGCCCTGGGAGGCGTCGTTTTTGGCCCCGTTCACGGTGATGCGGATGGTGTGGGCGCCGTAGGGCAGTTCGCCGGTATCGTACCAGACTGCCTGGTTCTCCTGCTGGGGCGCGTAGGTATCCACCGTGGCCACCACGGTGCCGTCCACCGAGATGTCCGCTGTGCCGCACCAGGGCGCTTTCAGCCCCCGCAGCACCGCGTTGGTGCCGGTAAAGGTGAACTCCGCATGGGCTTTCCAGGTGTTGCTGGACAGATCGTCGTTGTGGTAGCAGCCCTCCACCGTCTGGTGGGTCCAGACGGAAAAGCGGCTGACACGGGCGTCGTCCTCATTCCAGACGGTGGTATCCATCCTGGGGTCGTTGCCCGCGCTGTCCAGCACCTGTACCGCGTCAAACTCGATCCAGCAGCCGGTCGAACTGTCGTTCTTCTGCCCCATGACCTGCAGCAGCACCGTATGCTGACCCGGCGCCAGTTCGCCGGTGTCAAACAGCACGGCCTGATCCTGCCGCCGGGCGCTGTAGGTATCCACCGCGACCGGGGCGCCGCCGTCCACGCTCACCTGGGCCAGACCGCACCATTCCCCCCGGATGCCCAGGATCCGGGCCTGGGTGCCGGTGAAGGTGAACTCCGCGTACTCCCCTGCCCCCTCGGCGGACATATCGTTGCCCTGATAGCTTTTTTCCGAGCGCTGCAGGTTCCAGCCGCCGCTGCGGGCGATCTTGTCGGAGTCCTCATTGACCGTCAGCACGCGGGCGGCTTCCAGGCCCGGGGTCCGGAAGGACTGCACCGGGGCCGCGGTTTCGCCGGCGGCGTTCACCGCGCTTACGGTCCAGTACAGAACGGCGGCTTCGGGCAGATCCCGGGAAGCCTGATACAGCGTATTGGGGCCGGTATAGGTATCGATGACCGGGTCGGACAGATCCGGGTTGGCGGAAACCACCAGATGGTAGTTTTGCGCACCGGACACAGCCTGCCAGCGGAAGGTCTGGGCGGTGCTGCCCTCGGCATTGGCAGCGGGGGCGGTCGGCACCGGAGCGGCCGGTACCGTGGCAGAGGATTCCGTGCTGAAGTGGTAGACCACCACACACTCACCGGGAATGGCATCCTGCAGCACGCCGCCGCTGACTGCCACGCCCGCGCCCAGATGGCTCACATAGTCGGGGGTGGTATCCCAGACGCTTTCTCCCCGCAGCACCATGGCGTCGGCCATGGTATACCGGTCAGGCACCTGCAGGGTCAGGGTGGCGGGATCCCATTTGTTGATGACGATGACCCGGAGGTCGTTGGCGGCGGTGTTCTCATAGCTGAACACCCGCACAGTGGGGGCGGTGCTGGACGCGTCCAGCTTGTTTTCCAGCACGTTCTGGTTCAGGATGCGGTGGGCCAGCACCGGGCCGGTAAACCGCCGGGTGTCCCCGGTCAGGTACCAGGCATCCAGATCGAACCAGCCAAATCCCTTATCCATACCGTCGTTGACAATGGATGCTTTGCTGGGCCACTGGGAGGGCCAGGTGAGAATCTGGGAATACTGTTCCCGGTTGACCATATCCAGCAGCGCGTTGAGCAGGGCCATACCGCCGCCCAGATCCCGCACATGGCCGGCGTTCCAGTTGTCCTGAACAGGGGTCCAGCCGATGTTGCATTCTCCCAGGATGGCTTCTTTGCCCTCAATGGGTTTGCCGGGGGTCAGGATGTCGTCGCCGTTCTTGTCAAAATATTTGTTCCAGCCGTAGAAGGCATACCGGTGGTCGTCGTAAGCGTCGAACGCCCCGCCGGTGGCCTCCACCAGGGTGTCGTTCCAGCGGTTCCAGAGGATATTCTCCGGCGCGCGCTGCAGCACCAGCCGGAAATTAGGATTGGCTTCCTTGACAATGCGCTGGAATTCCGGGTACAGTCCGCCCAGATACCGGGCGTTGGCGATCCCGTCCGCGCCGTGGTTCCACACCTCATTGCCCATGTCAAAATAACACAGTTCAATACCCTGATTGGCGATGTACCGGGCCATGGAGGCGGTCAGATCCTGGATCTGCTGCAGGGTGGCCTCGCCGCCGAAAGTATCCAGGGATTCCAGCGGGATCATCACAAAAGGAACTACCGAGTATTCCTTGCAGAACGCGATGAATTCCCGCAGGCCGAAGGTTCCGGCCGCGTCGTGGGTGTTCAGGCCACCCCAGTAGCGGGCGGGCGAAAGAGGCTGCTCGGTTTCCCAGTTGAAGGCCCAGGCATCATAGCCCCAGCGCATCATGCTCAGAGAACCGGCTGCCAGTGTCTGTTCCATCCAGTTTCCGTCGGCAGCCCACATCTCATCACTGGTAATGGACATCTCGATATTGACCCCCACGCGGCGGGCGCCGGTGAGGGGCCGGGCACTGGAACCGTCCACGGTGACGGTGACCGCCGAGGGGCCCAGTGCCCGGGCAGGGGCAGCGGCGGGCAGAACAGTCACGGCGAACAAGACGGCCAGCAGGCCGCTGAGTATCCTGTACTTTTTCATAGTCGCTCCTTTGCCGGTCGGCAGAATCAAAAAAGGGCAGAACCCCAGCCCTATACGGAGGAAGTTCCGCCCTGCGCGTTATGATGGATTATTCGGCGGGGTGGCTTTCGTTAAAGGCAAGCACCTGTGCCTGGAATGCCTCTTGCAGTTTTTCCACGCCGGCCGCCTGCAGCTTATCCCGCAGCTTCTGCATGTCGCCTTCCGGATCATCGGTGAAGCCCAGCTGCAGCAGCTTGTAATCGGAGTTATAGATCTCGCTGACCGCGGCAACCTCGTTCTTGACTTCGGAATCATCAAACACGAAGGTCAGATAATGGCCGCTGCGGGCGTTGGTCTTCCAGTTCTCCACCAGTTCATCCTGGTTGGGGATGCCGCCTTCTACCGTGCGCCAGGTAGCGTCGTTGCGGACGCCCCAGTTGCAGTTGCTGTCGTAGGCGTAGTTGGTGCTGTCAGGCAGGGACTTCAGACCATGGTCGCCCACGGCTTCCCAGTGCACGCCTTCAATACCGTAGCAGAACAGGTCGTTGCAGATCTGATCGTTGCGCAGATAATCCAGCGCCATCAGGGCACGTTCCGGATTCTTGGACTTGGAGAAGATGCTCATGCCGTTGGCCAGGTAGGACTGGATGGTGGCAGGCGCGCCGTTCATGGCGTCAAAGACCTGCACGTCCCACTCGGGATGCTCGGCCTGCAGGGTCGCGTACAGGCTCTTGGCGGTGTTGATGTTCATCAGGGCCAGGGCGGACTTGCCGGCCTGGAAGCTCTCGGTGTTGTTCTGGGTGTTGACCACCGCGTTCTTGCTCCAGAAGCCGCGATCCTTCCAATCCTTCACATGGTTCAGCACGTCCAGGAAAATGTCGGTATCCAGGGTGCTCATTACCTTGGCTTCGGGATCACTCTCGCACACGCAGGTGATCATATTGCTGGGAGGCAGTACCGCATACCGGTCATCGCCACGGGCGTTGGATTCCACGTTCCACATCAGGTCAAACACGAACTGACGGTCGTAGTCGGAGCCCACATCCAGCGGGATCATGGACGGCTCGTTGTCCACGATGGCCTGCAGATAGGCTTCCACATCTTCAAAGGTATCCAGGGACTCGATGCCGTACTTCTCCATCAGGTCGCCGCGGGCCATCCAGACGTAGGCGGTCAGTTCCTGGTAGTTCATGGGCAGCATGTAGACCTTGCCATCCACCTTGGCCTGCTCCCAGGCTTCGGGGTACATGGTCTCGGCGCTCATGGGGGCGTAGGTTTCCAGCGCTTCCTGGGTGATTTCCCAGAAGCCCTGCTTGGTAGCCTGGGCGTTGTAGAAGCACCAGTCGGCGGTGAAGATAATATCCCAGTCCTCGCCGGAAGCGAAGATCAGCGGATACTTCTGCTCATATTCGCTCCAGCTCATGAACTTCACGTCGATGGTAGCGTTGATTTCTTCTTTCAGACGCTCGTTGATCTTTTCGAACACCAGATCGTTGTCCACAGGACGGTCGCCGATCAGGTACATGGTAAGGGTGACTTCCTTGGAGATGTCGGGGCCGGACGCTGTGCCGGATCCGGCGGACGAGGGGGCTGCGGTGGAACCGGAACTACCGGTTTGACCGCAGGCGCTGAACGCACTCAGTACCAGGACCAGGGCCAGGACGAGCGCCAGCAGTTTCGCTGTCTTTTTCATGAGGGTTCCTCCTTTTCTTTGCTTATACCATACCACGCCAGCTGCGCGGTTTCTTACCTTAGCCTTTCACGGCGCCGATGGTGACGCCCTTGACGAAATACTTCTGCAGGAACGGATACAGCAGAATGATGGGGCCGGTGGCTACCACCGTCATGGCCAGCTTCATGGGTTCGCTGGGCACCTCGCTCATGGGCAAACCGCTGCGGGCAGCCGCCGCGCTGATCGCCTGCGCTTTGGTGAGGATGTTGTTCAGGAAGTACTGCAGCGGATACAGATCGCTGCGGCCTTCGTCCAGGAACAGCATGGCGTCGTACCAGTCGTTCCAGTAGTTCAGCGCGATAAACAGGCCCACGGTAGCCAGACCGGCCTTGCACAGCGGCATCGCCACCCGGCGATAGATGGTAAAGTCTCCCGCGCCGTCCAGCCGGGCGGATTCGTACAGTGCTTCCGGAATACCGGCCATATAGCTTTTCAGGATCAGCAGGTAGGTCACGTTGATCAGAATGGGCAGGATCAGCGCGATGATGTTGTTATGGAAATGCAGGTATTTGGTGTTGAAGATGTACCAGGGAACCAGACCGCCGCCGAAGATGGAGGTAAAATAGAAGAAGAAGGACATCTGGTAGCGGTAGCGGAAGTTCCGGCTGGAGAGCACATAGGCGGCCATACTGGTGAGGAACAGCCCCAGCAGGGTGCCGACCACCGTGACGAAGATGGTCACGCCGTAGGCCCGCAGCAGGTCTTCCGGGATTTTGAACAGGGTCTGGTAGGCGGCCAGCGAGAAGGTTTCGGGGATAAGCTGGTAGCCGTGGGTCAGAATGGAGGTCTGGTCCGAGAACGAACCGCTCAGCACCAGCAGAAACGGCAGCAGGCAGCAGGCGGCCAGCACGGCCAGGATCACATGGGACAGCACGTCAAAGACGATCCTGTCCCGCCCTACCGGTTTCCGGGGCATTTTGTTTGCCTTTGTCATGGGGATCTCTCCTTATCAGAACAGTGCGTAGTCGGGCTCAACCTTCTTTACCAGCTTGTTGGCCAGCAGCACCAGCAGGAACGAGAACACCGACTGGTACAGGCCCGCCGCGCTGGTCATGCCGAATTCCTGCAGCTGCAGCAGGGAGCGGGTCACATAGGTGTCGATCACGTCGGTGACCTCCAGCACCATGGGGTTGTTGCCGGTGACCTGCCAGAACATCTGGAAGTCGCCCTTCATGATGGTGCCGATGGCCAGCAGGAACAGGATCACGATGGTGGGCCGGATGCCCGGCAGGGTGATGTAGCGGATCTTCTGCCACATGTTGGCCCCGTCCAGGTCGGCGGCTTCGTAAAGCTGCCCGTCGATGTTCATGATGCTGGCCAGGTACATTACCGTGCCGTAGCCCACGTTCTTGAAGGCGCTGACCCCGATCAGGATGAAGGGCCACACCGCTTTGTTGGAGTAGACGTCCACCGGGTTGAGCCCCAGCGATTCCAGGAAGGTGTTGACCGCGCCGAACTCGTAGTTGAACATGTTGTAGATGAACGCCCCGACCACAACCCAGGAAATAAAGTAGGGGAAGAACATCACCGACTGGGTGATCCGTTTGAACCACTTGCCTGCCAGCTCGCTGAGCAGGATCGCGCAGGTGATCTGGAGGAAGGTGTTCACAAGCAGAAACGCCAGGTTGTACAGGATGGTGTTGCGGGTCACGCTCCAGGCTTTGCCCGACTGGAAGAAATATTCAAAGTTCTCGAATGCCACCCAGGGGCTGCCGAAGATGCCGTCGTGGTAGTTGTACTCCTTGAAGGCGAGCACGATGCCGCCCATCGGGATGTAGCACATCAGGATCACTACGATGGCCGCCGGAAGCAGCATCAGCCACTTGACGCGGTTCTCACGCAGATCCCGGAGTAAGGCGTTTTGCCGTTTCACGGTCTTCATCCTCCTTGTTTGGTACGGTTCTTTGTCCATCTCCATGGTACCAGACCGGGATTTGCAAAACAACGGGAGCCAATTATGAAAAGAGGGAAAAATTATGCTGTTTCGCAAAAATCAACTCTTTTGCACCAAATTCCATTGAGACACGCATAATTTTAGTATATATTATATATGAAATGCACAAATCCACGGAAGGGAGGCTGCCGAAATGCGCTTTTCGGTGCTTGTGGTGGACGACGAAAAGATGCCCCGGGAGATCCTGCGGGAGTACCTGCCCTGGGAAGAGCTGCGGGTAGACCGGATAGAGGAAGCCGAGGACGGCGCCCAGGCGCTGGAGCTGGCCCGGCAGCACCGGCCGGACATTGTGATCAGCGATGTGAAGATGCCCCGCATGAACGGGCTGGAACTGGCCGCGGCGGTGCGGGAGCTGTATCCGGACTGTCAGTTTATTTTCCTCAGCGGGTATACCGACAAGGAGTATCTGAAAGGCGCCATCAAGCTGAAGGCCGCCAGCTATGTGGAAAAGCCCATTGATCTGGAGGAACTGACCGCCGTGCTGCGGGAGGTGACCGCGGAACTGGAGGCCCACGCCCGGCCTGATCCAAACCTGGTGTTCTACCGGGGCGAGGACGGGGATTTTTCCCTGCCGGTCAACGGGCAGGTATATGTGTTTGACAAATCGGTATTCTCCGAACTGAGCAACCGCATCCGGCACAAGCGCCGCAGCGAAACCATGGATCTGCTGGGGGAGATCTACCGGGAGATCCGCCGGTGCGAGGCCACCCCGCCGGAGGTGATCCGCAACCTGTACTGCCAGATCGTGTTTGCGCTGCTGGCCGCCGCGGAAAGCCGCCATATCACCGCCGTGACCGAACAGGGGGATTACCTGCTTTACACCGCCGCCAAACAGCCTACCCTGCGGCAGTTGTGGGAGACCCTGTCCGCCGCGATACAGACCTATTTCCAGGCAGTGGAGTCCAACGCCCAGGACATTGTGACCCGTGTGGACGGATATCTGGCCGCCCACTATGCGGACAGTACCCTGACGGTGCAGTCCATGGCTTCGGATCTGGGCTTCGTGCACACCTACTTATGCAACGCCTACAAGAAGAACTGCGGCCGCACCATCAACCAGAAACTTACCGAACTGCGGATGAACCGGGCCAAGCAGCTGCTGGCCGACCCGTCCCGGAAGCTGTACGAGGTTGCCCACGCGGTGGGCTACGTCGACGGCAAGTATTTTGTAAAGCTGTTCACCAAGGAAGTGGGCATCCCGCCCAAACTCTACCGGGAGAATCATAACGGCTATGAAGAAGAGTAAACTCTACGCCTGGGGGCGCTCGCTGCTGCTGGATGCCAAGCTGCGGGGCAAATTGCTGGTGATCTTTTTTCTGCTGCTGGTGCTGCCGCTGGGCGTATTCACCCTGTATGCCTTTCAGCGGATCAACACCGTGATTGAGGAACAGACCTTCTCCGCTGCGGAAAAGGCCTTTGAGGGCACCCACATCGCCGTGGAGGATCTGTTTGACCGGCTGCCCCAGGTGGCGGATATCCTGACCATGGATTCCTCCCTGTATGCCCTGGCGGCCAGCGATCCGGCCAATACCTCCTACATCCAGCGGCTGCAGGACCGGGACCGGATCTCCACCACCTTCTCCTATCTGCGCTCCATGTCCGGCGTGGACCGTATCCGGCTGTATGTGAGTAACGATTACCTGTACACCAACTCGGCCGACATTGTGTCGCTGAGTTCCGCCGCCGGCAGCCAGTGGCTGGCGGCCTTTCAGGACGGGGCTTCCGCCCACTGGTTTGCCCCGTCGGATTTTTCCGACCAGCCCGCCGGGGAGCAGGACTGGTACGCGCTGATGCGGGTGATCTACGATCCCAGCCATGTGCAGGATCCGCTGGCCGTTCTGCGGATCGACATTGCCGCCGACCGGGTGGACGCGGCGGTGAACCGCAGCACCATCACCCAGAACGGCATGGTATTTCTTCTGAACGGGAATCAGGTGCTGACCGGCTCCTCCGACCAGGCACAGGAACTGGCCGACAGCCTGGCGCCGGAAAACGGCGAACAGCCGGCCGGCAGCTGGAACGACCTGTCGGCGGGAAGGCGCAAGTACCACACCCGCTATGTTCAGCTGGAGAACTGCGGCTGGACGCTGGCCGTTGCCCTGCCTCATGACGATATCTTCCACACCAGCCGGGAACTGCAGCTGGAAATGCTGGCGGTGGTGATTCTGCTGGCTGGTGCCGCCTACCTGCTGGCCTATCTGCTGAGCCAGTCGATGGTGCGGCGGCTGCTGCGTCTGAACGACACCATGCAGGCGGTGGAACACGGCGACGTATCCGCCCGGGTGGAGCCGCAGGGACAGGACGAGATCGGGCAGCTGATGCGAAGCTTCAGCAACATGATGACCCGCATCGATACCCTGATGGACGAAAAGCTGGAACAGGGCCAGCAGATCAAGGCGCTGGAACTGAAAGCCCTGCAGGCGCAGATTAACCCGCATTTCCTGTATAACTCGCTGGATCTGATCAACTGCACCGCCATTGCCCATCATGTGCCCCAGATCAGCCGGATGGTCAATGCGCTGGCCCAGTTCTACCGGCTTTCCCTGAGCCGCGGACGGGAGGTCATCCCGCTGGCGGACGAGCTGCGCCACGTGCGGCTGTATGTGGAGATTCAGAACATGCGGTTCGAGAACCGGGTGCAGGTGGTATGGGATGTGGAACCGGGCACCGAGCAGTATCTGGTAATCAAGATCGTGCTGCAGCCCATTATCGAAAACGCCATCATCCACGGAATCTTTGAAAAGCCGGACAAGACTGGCACCGTGCGGGTGTCGGTGCGCCGCTGCGAGGAGGGGCTGCGCATTCTGGTGGAGGACGACGGGGTGGGCATGGACGCCGCCACCCTGGCCGCCAACTTTGCGGCGGACGCCTCCAGCGCCAACACCAAGGGCGGCTATGGTGTGCGCAACATCAACGAGCGGCTGCATCTGGCCTACGGCCCGCCCTATGGGCTGTACTGCGAGAGCACGCCGGGCGCCGGCACCCGGGTGGTGGTGCTGATCCCCGCCGTGGAGCCGCCAAAAGAAACCGACGAATAGCCAAACCGGGCCCGGAAAGGGGGCGTCTCCCCTTTTCCGGGCCCGGTTGTCTGGATCAAATTTTTTTCGGACGGCGCAGCAGCAGCCGAAGCAGTTCCGCCACGGTGCCGGTATGGGGCTGCAGGCGGCGGCCCCGGACAACGGTGTACCGGGCGCGGGTATCGGCCAGCTCGCCGGGCGCGGCGGCGGTCAGATCCCGGTCGGTGACAAAGAAGCTGGCCTCCTTGCCCGGTTCCAGGGTACCGGTATCGGCCAGTTCCCCCAGCATCCGGGCCGGGTTGACGGTGTAGCTGCACAGCGCCTGCCAGGCAGTCAGGGACTGGTCGGGCAGGTAGTAATCCACCATTCCCAGCATCTGGGCATAGGGATCGATGGACTGCACCGGCGAATCGCTGGAGCCGCACAGGCAGACCCCCGCTTCGGCCAGTTCCCGCAGCGGGATCTGCCGCCCGATCACCTCGGGGGTCAGAAAATGCTCGTAGCTTTTCAGATACCGCTTGTCCAGCCAGGAAAAGCCGGGCTGCACCGTGACCGCCAGAGGCAGGGTTTTCAGGGTTTCCACGTCCTCCCGGCAGGGGAACTCGCAGTGATCGATCCGGTGCAGCGGCGCGCCGGCGGCGGCATCACGGGGCAGCAGTTCTTTATACAGCCCCAGAATCTGGCGGATGGCGGCGCTGCCGATGGCATGGCAGCTGAACTGTACCCCGTTTGCAATGGCCCGGGCCAGCCGGGTGCGGACAAATTCCCGGCTGCGGTAGCAGTGGCCGGTGTCGTCCCGGTCTTTATAGGGAATGTCAAAGGCGGCGCTGCGGGAACCCACCGAACCGTCCAGTTCCCAGGCGCCGCAGCCGCCCATCCGGGGCACAGCCTGCACCCGGAAAAACCGTTCGGCCTTTTCCGGTGAGGTATACTGCGGGAACAGCCGCACGTCGATCTCCATACGGCGGGCGATAAAGGCCAGCGCGGTGGTGAGCCAGTCGCTGTCCACATCCTCGTTGCCGTCCAGCGCGCAGACACGGCCGATGCCGTACCGGGCGCACTCGTCGGTAAAGCGGGCGATCCCCTGCGCCAGCAGCCGGGGGCTCACCGACGCGGCGATCAGGCCGGTGACCCGGCCCTGGATAAACTCATGGGCTTCGCCGGTAAAGATGCCGTCGTGGCCCTCCTCGGGGATTTTCAGCGCCCGCATCAGGGCGGTGGACATGGCGCTGCTGTGCCCGTCGATGTTGTACACCACCGCCTTGCGGCCGCCGGTCCAGTCGTCCAGTTCCTGCCGGGTGGGCAGGCGCTTTTCGGCCACGGCGGAGGTCACATACCCGTTGGCCACCATCAGTTTCTGGCGGGGGTTCTCCCGGCACCAGGCGCGGATGCTCTGTTCCACCCCGGCCAGGGTATCCGGCCAGAGCCGCCCTTCCCGCACCTGGCAAAGGGTGAAGCTGCTGGCTGCCAGCACAATGCTGTACAGCAGGTGCAGGTGGCTGTCGGTCAGAGCCGGAAACACATGGCCCTGTTCCAGGTCCACCCGCTCCCATCCGGCGTCGGCGGGTTCTTCATCGGCCAGCCAGGTGATGCGGCCGTCCTCCACACCCAGGCAGCGGAAGGTTTCCTCCGGTGCGCGGAGGGTGTGGATCTTTCCGTTTGTATACAGCGTTTTCATACCGTCACCACGTTGCCCACGGCCATGAGAATATAGGCCACGGCAATCACGATCTGCATGCCGGTGCCGCCCCAGCGCCCCAGCAGGGATTCGCCCGGTTCCCGGCGGCATTTGCGGTAGGCGGGCACCACCAGCAGGGCGATCAGGATAGCGATCAGGCCACCGGCCAGCCGCATGAACTCCAGAAATCCGCCCAGCCCCAGGAAGGTCATGAGCAGCGAAGGGGCGGTGGCCACCAGCCAGCAGGCGGCACGGCCCCAGTGCAGCTGTTCGGCCACAATATCGGCCAGCGCCAGCGAGATGGACCAGTAGGTAGTAAGCATGGCCAGAATGGTAAAGACCGAGCCTACCAGTTCCGCCCAGCTGCCGATGCCCCGGCTCCAGCCGATCATGGCCACCTCGGTGACCTCATCGGAGGCCAGCAGGGCGCAGAGGGTAATGACCAGGATCAGCACAAAGTTGTTCAGGATGCCCAGGAACACCGCTTTGCGGATTTTGGCCCCGTCCCCGCCCAGACCGGCAGCCGCCTGCGGCACCGAGAAGAAGGCGGAAAAGGCAAACATGGCCATGCCGAAGTAGGCCAGCGCCTGGTTGACGGTGCCCGCCGCCAGCGGCAGCGGGTTGCGGATGTTGGCCAGCGAGCAGACCGCCAGCAGAGCCACCAGCGCAAAGATGGCGGCAATGGCGATCTTTTCGCTGACACCCACGGCCTTGAGGCCGAACAGCACCACCGAGGCCGCAAACACATAGAATACCAGCCGGGCCGCCCATTCCGGCATGCCCAGCATGGCGCTGAGAATTTCGGCCGCACCGGATATGTAGGCGGCCAGATTGGTGAAGAGCACCAGCGCCATTACCACAAAGAAACCGGTGGTGAGCGCTTTGCGGAACCGGCCCGCAAACACATATTTGGAGAACACGGCGATGATCTGGGCATCGCTGCCGCTTTTGATGGCCAGCTCGGCGATCATGCAGTGCAGGATTACACTGGCCGCAAAGGCCGCCAGCAGGATAACAAGGCTCATCGGCACGCCGTTGCGGGCCGACAGCCAGGGCATGGCCAGCACCCCGCCGCCGATGCCGTACCCGGTAACGATGCAGGCGCTTTCCCATACGGTAAGCTGTTTGTTTTTCATGGTTCTTTCCTCCCTCATATATACCGCGCATGGTTTCCATTATGACACAATCCTTCAAAAAGGGCAATGCAGTGATAATTTCTTATTGCAATCAGCACTTTAGCTTGCTACAATAAGTTAAGTTCGC
Organism: uncultured Gemmiger sp.; assembly: GCA_944386225.1. Lineage (GTDB taxonomy): Bacteria > Bacillota > Clostridia > Oscillospirales > Ruminococcaceae > Gemmiger_A. The sequence goes on along the minus strand of CALXAH010000015.1, from coordinate 38,120 downwards.
GGCAGAGGCCGCGGCCCAACTTTTCCACAGGAGGAATCACTATTATGGGCACAAAAACAAAGAACCGAGAACGTCTCAACACCTGGCTGGTGGTGTTCATCATCATCGCGCTGGCTGCGGTGCTGTCCTGGATTATTCCTTCCGGCGCGTTCGAATACGAAACCATTGACGTGAACGGCACCATGCGGAGTGTGGCGGTTCCCGGTACGTTCCAGTACATTGACAAGTCCGAAGCGGTACCCACCGGTTTTCTGGGGCTGTTTGCCTCCCTGTACTCCGGCTGCGTTGCTTCGGCCGATATTATCTTTGTAATCCTGACCTGTGCCGCCACCTTCGGCGTTATGGTCAAGACCGGCGCGTTTCATGCGGGTATCGGCCGGGTCATGCAGAAGCTGGGCAGACGGGATCTGGTTCTGATCCCGGTGCTGATGCTCATCTTCGGCCTGGGCGGCTCGGTCTTTGGCATGCTGAGCGAGTTCTACGGCTTCTATCCGCTGATTGTCGGCCTGATGATCGCCCTGGGCTATGACGCCATGACCGGCTTTGCCATCGTGGCGCTGGGCGAGTTTGTGGGCTTCATGGCCGCCACCCTGAACCCCTACACCGTAGCGGTGGCCCAGTCCATCGCCGGGGTGGAGCTGTACTCCGGGCTGGGCTTCCGTGCCATCTGCTTCGTGGTGTTCATGGGCATCGCCATTACTTATGTGGTACGCTACGCCCAGAAGGTACGCCGGGATCCCTCCAAGTCGGTGGTGCTGGGCGACCCCTGTGTGCACTCCTTTGACCGCAGCCAGCTGGACGAATACAGGTTCAACTGGCGGCACGGCCTGATCCTGCTGGACGTGCTGGTAACCCTGATCATCCTGATGGTAGGCCTGATCGAGAAGGGCTGGGGCTACAAGGAGCTGTGCGGCCTGTTCATCATCATGTCCGCCGTGGCTGCCGTTATCGACGGCTGGTCTGCCAACAAATACTGCGACGAGATGCTGGCCGGCGCCAAGGGCGTGCTGTGGGGCTGCATCCTGACCGGTCTGGCCAAGGGTATCGTGGTGATCATGCAGGACGCCATGATCATGGACACCGTGATCTATTTCCTGAGCAATCTGCTGCAGGGCGCCCCCACCTTTATCTCCGCCCAGCTGATGCTGGTGGTACAGACCCTGATCAACTTTATCATTCCTTCCGGTTCCGGCCAGGCGGCGGTGACCATGCCCATCATGGCCCCGCTGGCCGACAGCCTGGGTCTGAGCCGTCAGGTTGCCTGTCTGGCGTTCCAGTTCGGCGACGGCCTGTCCAACCTGCTGTGGCCCACCTGCAGCATTGTGATCGTCTGCGGCCTGGGCGACGTGCGGTACGACCGCTGGCTCAAGTGGTTCAGCAAGCTGTTTGCCTGCCTGGTGATTGCCCAGGTGATCCTGCTTCAGATCGCGGTTATGACCGGCATGTAAGGAGGCAGAAAGCGTGGACGCGATGTGGGAACAAATCGGCCGTGAAGCCATAGAGCTGCGCCGCCGGCTGCACAGCCATCCCGAGCTGTCGGAGCAGGAACACGGCACCATGGAACTGCTGGCCCAAAAGCTGGAAGCCCTGGGCATCCCCTGCACCCGCGGCGTGGCGGACACCGGCCTGGTGGGGCTGATCGAGGGCGCGTTTGACGGCCCCACGGTGGGCCTGCGGGCGGACATCGACGCACTGCCCATCCAGGAGGAAAACGAGGATCTGGCCTGCCGTTCCCAGGTACCGGGCGTAATGCACGCCTGCGGGCATGACGTGCACACGGCGGTGCTCTGGGGCACGGCCGCGGTTCTGGCCGGCATGCGGGAGAAACTGCACGGCCGCGTGAAGCTGTTTTTCCAGCCTGCGGAGGAATCCATCGGCGGCGCCGAGCGGATGATCCGGGAAGGCGTGCTGGAAAACCCGCACGTGGACTATGTGCTGGGCCTGCACGCCGACCCGACCCTGCCCGCCGGGCAGATCGGCGTCAAGTACGGCAAGATGTACGCGGCGTCGGATATGATCAACCTGAAAATCTACGGGCGCTCCTGCCACGGGGCCCATCCCAGCGACGGGGTGGACGCCATCCTGATCGCCGCCCAGATCCTGACGGCGGTTCAGTCGGTGGTAAGCCGCAACGTAAGCCCCACCGATTCGGCGGTGTGCAGCTTCGGCACCATCCGGGGCGGCAACGTGCGCAACCAGATTGCGGATTATGTGGAGATGAACGGCATCATCCGTACCCTGGACCCGGACACCCGGCTTTTTGCCCGGGAACGGGTGCGCACCATCTGCGAACAGACCGCCGCCATGATGGGTGGCCGGGCGGAGTTTACCGTACAGCCCAGCTACTCCCCCCTGATCAACGATGACGGCATGGTGCATCTGGTGCGCCAGACCGCCGCGGGCATCCTGGGTGAGGAGAATGTGATTCTGGAAAACGTGCCCTCGCTGGGTGTGGAGGACTTCGCCTACTTTGCCGCCGCGCGGCCCGGCTGCTTCTTCCACCTGGGCTGCAGCGACACCGAACACCCGGAGAGCCGTGTGCTGCACAGCTGCCATTTCCGGGTAGATGAGCGCTGCATTCCCCTGGGCATTCAGCTGCAGGTATCCAATGTACTGCGGGTGCTGGAGACCCTCGCTGAATAATTGCTGCATTGAAAACGACCGGGACGGTTGATGCCGTTCCGGTCGTTTTTCTTTGTGTGTGCCGGATCAGTCCGCCGGCTCCAGGCCGGGGATGGGCACCGAAACATCTGGTCAACCACATCGTCGATGGATTTGAACCGGTAGTAAAAGGTGCTGCGGGCCACAAAGGCCTCCCGGCAGATGTCCTGCACCGTCACGTTGCCGTAGCCCTTCTCCCGGATCAGGCGGGCGGTGGTGTCGATAATATCCTTTTTATTCTCGTTCATGGCACTTTCTCTGGACACAGGGCATACAGCTGTTCAGACATGTGTCCAATCTCCTTTACCCCAGTATGCCACACATGTTAAATTATTGCCAGATCCCAAAAGGAGGTAAAAGGAGAATGAAAAAGCAGCAGCAATCCTTCTTGCCCTGGTGCTGGCGGTATCGCTTTTCACCGCCTGCGCTTCCGGCGGAAGCAGCAGCGAATCCCAGGCCGCTCAGTACAAGGCGGGCACCTACACCGCCACGGTGGACGGGCGCAACGGCCCCCTCACTGTGGAGGGTGTGTTTACCGAAGATGCCATCGAGAGCCTGACCGTCACGTCCCACAGTGAGACGGAAGGCATTAGCGACGGCGCTATCCAGGATCTGCCCCAGCAGATTGTGGACGCCCAGTCCCTGCAGGTGGATGTTGTGGCCGGCGCCACCATGGAGGCCGATGTGGTGGTGGCCGGTTCCGGTCTGACCGGTATTTCCACCGCCCTGGCTGCCCAGCAGGAGGGCGCTTCGGTCATCCTGATCGAAAAGTTGCCGTTTGTGGGCGGCATCAGCCAAACTGCCGCCGGCGGCATTGCCGTGCCCTCGGAAAACGGCAGCAATGTGGAGGATTATGTGAACTTCCGGCTGAACCAGAACGCCGGTATCTTCAAGGACACCTATGTGGAAGGGTATCCCGACGAAACCATGGTGCGCACCCTGGCGGAGAATTCCTACGACGCGCTGACCTGGCTGGGCGAGAACGGCCTGCAGTACGTCACCTTTGATGTGGGGTACCAGGGATACGATCTGACCTACGCCCTTTTCGCCTACGGTGAGGAATGGCAGGCCCCGAATGTGGGCGGCTATGCCCTGACCGCGCTGGTAGACCGGTTTGTGGAGAACGGCGGCACCCTGATCACCGAATGCGCCGCCACCAGCATTGTGATGGAGAACGGCAAGGTGGCCGGTCTCAAGGCGGAAGGCAACAGCGGCAAGTACACCTTTACCTGCCCCAGCGTGGTGCTGGCCACCGGCGGTTTCGGCGCCAGCGAGGAGATGGCGGAGCAGTATGCCCCGGCCTACAGCGGCGAATACAACACCACCCTGTCCGGCAATACCGGCGACGCCATCACCATGGGGCTTGAGGTGGGCGCCGACGTGTACACCAGCGGCTTTATGATGGGCGGCACCGGCCACACCTACATGACCGTGGCGGACCTGGAAGCCACCTACGCGGATCACACCACCCCCAAGACCTCGGTATACCTGAATCCCCTGGGCCTGCGGGTGAACAGTGAGGATCCGGTTTCCTACACACCTTCCGCCAACTATGTGAATCCGGACGGTGAGGATTACTACTGGGCCATTCTGAACGAGGAGCAGGCCCAGAGCACCGGCTACATCCAGTACATTGACGAGATCATGGCCAGCGGCGGCGACGCCTACAAGGCGGACAGCCTGGACGAACTGGCCAACATGATCCGGATGCCGGCGGCCAACCTGCGGTATTCCATGAACCGGTACAACCAGTTCTGCGAAAACGGCGTGGACGAGGATTACGGCAAGAGCGCCGATTACCTGGTCAAGATGGAGGAAGGCCCCTGATATGCCGTCAAGGCGACCATGACCTATTTCGGCACGGTAGGCGGTCTTGTGACCAACGAGAATGCCGAAGTGCTGACCCCGGAAGGCACCGCGATCCCCGGCCTGTACGCCGCGGGTGAAGCCTCCAACGGCGGGTTCTTCAACATGAGCTATTCCGGCGGCTTTGCCTTGAGCATTGACGCCACCATGGGCCGGATTGCCGGCACCAACGCGGCCAAGCTGGCCGGTTGATTCTCCTCTCAGAAAAAGCGGCCCGCCAGGCGGGTCGCTTTTTCTTCCAGCTTATGTATGGAGAGCATCCCCGGCTGCCTCCTGCACGGCGGTGGCCAGCAGGGCCAGCAGTTCGGCGCGGGGGCTGTCCGGCAGGCAGACAAAGTGGAACGGCCGTTCCAGCTGCAGGTCTTCCAGCTCCATAATCTGAACAAGCCCCTGGGTCAGCAGCGAACGGGCCGCGGCTTCGTATGCAAAGGTGATCCCCTTGCCCGCCGCCACCAGCCCCAGCAGGGTGGGCAGGTGCTCGATCTCGCACAGTTCCGCGTAATCCTCCACCGACAGGTTGTGGGATCGGCACTCCCCTTCAAAAATATCCCGGGTGCCGCTGCCGCTTTCCCGCAGAATCAGCGGCGCACCCAGGGTATCCTCCAGGCGGCGGAATGCGGCGAACGGGCTGCCCGGACGGCACAGCCCCACAAACCGGCTGACATAAAAGGGCCGGTATGCATAGCGGGAACGCTCAAAATTGCCCTCGATCAGGGCAAAATCCAGCTGGCCGCCCTCCAGCTGTTCCAGCAGGGCATGGGTATTGTGCTGTACCATATGGAACTGTACCTGGGGAAAACGATCCACCAGAACGGGCAGCACAGCGGGCATCAGCCCGTCCGCAATGGAAAGTGTGGCCCCGAACCGCAGGGCGGGACGCGCCGGGCGGCGTACCTCCTGCCGGATCTGCTCATCCATGGTGGCAAGACGGCGGCAAAGCCGCGCCAGCTTCTGCCCTTCGGCGGTGAGCACAAGGCCCCGCCCCTCCTTTTGAAACAGCCGCACCCCGTAGGCCGTTTCCAGCGCTTTGATATGCTGGCTGACGGCCGGCTGGGTCAGATGCAGTTTTTCCGCACAGCGAGTGGTATTGGGATCCTGTGCCAACAGCAGAAAGGTATGCAGTTTTGTATCCAGCATAAAGCGACCGCCTTCCTATAAATTCAACTTATTTATACACAATAATTTCTAATTTGATTTTATAGCATACTGCGTTTATAATCAAGTCCTGGAAAATATAGCCAGGGGATACCGCTCCGGTTCTCCGGCAAAAGGAAAGGAACGCGGTATCCATGAAACAGTTCGTCACCAAACATGCTCCCGGTTTTCTCGTCTGCCTGGTCCTGGCCCTGATTGCTCAGGGCATCGCCAAATTCTTCCCCGGCATCGGGGCGGCGCTTTTCGCCATCGGTCTGGGGATTTTGTGCGGCAATACCTTTCTGAACCGGCCGGTATTTGACGCGGGCACCAAGTTTTCTGAGCGCAGCCTGCTGGAATACTCCATCGTGCTGACCGGTGCGACCCTGCTGCTGCGGGATATCCTGGCACTGGGCTGGAACGGTCTGGCCTTCATCGCCTGCCAGATGGCCCTGACCATTCTGGTCGCCTACCAGATCGGGCGGCGGATGGGCTTTTGCAAGAAGTTCAGCCTGCTGATGGGTGCCGGCAACGCGGTGTGCGGTTCCTCCGCCATTGCCACCGTTTCCCCGGTGGTGGAAGCGGACAGCAAGGACAAGGGCATTTCCATCACCATCGTGAACGTGACCGGCACCATTCTGATGGTTCTGCTGCCGCTGATTACCGGTTTTGTGTACCACCACGAGGTACTGCACACCTCCGCCATGATCGGCGGCACCCTGCAGTCCATCGGGCAGGTGATCGCTTCGGCCCAGCTGGTGGGCGGCGAGGTGGTGGAAACCGCCACCATCTTCAAGATCATCCGGATCGTGTTTATCGTACTGGTGGCGCTGGTGTACTCCCGGCTGAATGCCGACCGGGATGACGCGCCGCTGTTCGCCCGCAGCGAAACGACCGAGGCCAAGGCGGTCAAGGCAGGGGTGCCCTGGTTCATCATCGGGTTCTTCCTGATGGCCATCCTGCACAGCCTGGGGGTAATCCCCGCCCCGGTATCCGCGGTTGCCAAGCTGGTAAGCCAGCAGTTTGAGACCATTGCCCTGGCCGCCATCGGCATGCGGGTCAAGTTCCGCGACCTGGCTGCTGAAGGCCCCCGCGCGATGGTATATGGCGTGAGCGTGGGCGCCTGCCAGATCCTGTTTGCGCTGGTGCTGATCCGGGTATTCCTGGGATAAGTGAAAACGCCGGATCCTGTTTTCCATCTGTGGAAGGCAGGATCCGGCGTTTTCTGTCTGTTCATTCCCGCTGCAGCATATGGCCCCGCAGCGCGGTGGACAGGGCGATTTTTTTGGTCTGGCCGCTGTCAAACTCAATCATAGCAATGTCCCCCACCCGGCTGGCCAGGGTGCCGGGGCCAAACACCCGATGCCGCAGGCGGATGCCCGCGGTGTATTCCTCGGTTTCCACCGGTTCTTCCCGGGCTGCAAAACGGGAGGGCTGCCAGGACACCGGGGCGTTGGGGGCAGGGCGCGCCGGTTTTTCCTTTTCCGGGAAAAGCTCCCGCACAAAGGCCGAATCCAGGCCGGGCTTCTGGAAAGCGATCACCCGCAGCCGGTTCTTTGCGCGGGTCATCCCCACATAGAACAGCCGCCGTTCCTCCTCCCAGGCTTCCCGGGCGGCAGGGTCATCCCCGGCGAGGGGCTGGGCTTTGGGCAGCAGGCCATCGGCCACATCCATCAGGATCACGTTCTCGTATTCCAGGCCCTTGCTGGAATGGATGGTAGACAGGATACAGGGGCAGTCCGCGTCGGGTGCGCCCTCCTGCACCAGCTGCCGCAATTCCTCCAGCCGGGCAAGCAGCCGGGCGGGGGTGGGTTCCTGTGCGCCCAGCGCCTGCAGAATATCCGCCTTGCTGCTGTCGCCGCCCCGCTCCTCCAGATAGGCCCCGTATCCCATGAAGTGCACCACCCGGTACACCGCCTGATCCGCCGGTTCTGCCAGCAGATTGGTCAGATGGGTGCTCAGCGCCTTGCACTGTTTGCGGGTCCAGGCGGAAGCCTCCGGGTGATCGGCGATATAGGCCAGCGGAGTAAATCCGGCTTTCGGCGCCCGGTCGGCCGCTTCCCGGGCCAGCGCCTTGGTGATGCCTGCCCCCAGCTTGTAATAAAGGGTAAGGAACAGCTCCCCGTCGGTGGGGTCCTGGGCATAGCGCAGGATATCGGTGATATCCCGCACCACCCGATGGGAGAAAAACAGGCTTTCCACCCGGCGGCAGCGGTAAGGTATCCCCGCCCGGGCCAGGCGGTCGATCAGCGGCAGGGCGCTGTCGTTGTCCCGGTAGAGCACGGCGGTTTCCTCGGTGCAGCCTGCCGCCAGCGCGCACAGGTATTCATATTGCTTGTGCCGGTCCCAGAGCGGGATGCGCTCCACCGCCGGGCCGGGGCCCCGGGTGGCGTGCATATGCTTGGGACGGCGGTTCTGATTCTTTTGAATAAACGCATCCGCGGCCGCCACGATGGGCGCAGTGGAACGGTAGTTCTGTTCCAGATACAGCACCCGGGCACTGGGGTAGCTCTCCTCAAAACGGGTAAGCGCCTGGGGGCAGGCTGCCCGGAAACCGTAGATGCTCTGATCCTCGTCCCCCACCAGGAACAGGTTGCCGTTCTCCCCGGCCAGCAACCGCAGGATCACATGCTGGATTTTGGAGGTATCCTGGGCTTCGTCCACACAGAGGTACTGCCAGCGCGCCCGCAGCCGGGCCAGCAGATCCGGGCAGCGGCGCAGGATGCGCAGGGCGTAGACCATCTGGTCGTCGTAGTCCATCCACTGATGCGCCCGCATGGTCTGGCAGTAGGCACGGTAAAGGGCCGGGAAATCGCAGCCCTCCACCTCCAGCTGCTCCAGTTCTCCGTCGGCAAGCATCTGGTTTTTGGCGTAGGTAATGGCGGTAGACAGCCCTTTGACGGTACTCTCGGTGGCAAACTCCCGGCTCTGGGCACGGAACAGTTCAGCCAGTAAAGCGCTTTTGCGGTTTTCCTCCAGCAGCGAAAAGGCGGTGCGGCCGTATTCCTGCTCATACAGCCGGATAATCCGGCTGCACACGCCGTTGATGGTGCGGAACTCCAGCCGGGCGGCTTCTTCAGGGCCGAAGAACGCGGCGTACCGCTGCCGCATATCCCCCGCCGCCGCCACGGTGTAGGTCATGGTGAGGATGGATCCGGCGGGAATGCCGCGCACATGGAGCAGATAGCCCAGGCGGCTGACCAGCACGGTAGTCTTGCCGCTGCCGGGCACCGCCAGCAGCAGTACCGGGCCGTCCACCGTCTGCACCGCGGCCTCCTGCTGGGGATCCAGACGCAGCGCATAGCGGGTTTTGAACTGGGTAAAATCCATGGGCACACCTCAACCGATTCTGTAAAATCCGGCCCTGCCATCGGGCCTGCCCCTTATTATAGCATGTTTGACACCGGCGCGCACCGGGCAAAAACATCGCCCTGTTCCGTCAAGGGGCGGAACAGGGCGATGCCGGTCAATGCCGGGAGAATCCGATCGGACGGCGGGCCGGCCAGGGACAGGCGCGCCACTGGCCGCCGGGGCGTTCCCCTCCGCCGGCCAGCAGGTTGGTGGCGGCATCCGCCAGGCTGGTCAGATAGCTGTCGGCGCAGCTGTCGCCGCAGAGCATCTTCCACATCAGGCCGCCGAACAGATAGGAGCAGGCAAACTCCCGCCAGCCGGTCAGTTCCCCGGCGGCTTTCTGGGACAGCTCCCACAGAATGCCCACCGCTTCGTTTTCGGTAAGCCAGCCCAGGTAAGCGCCCCAGCGGGTGAGCAGGGCCGCCCGGCCAACATCCCAGCCGGTCATGAAGGCGGGAGAATACTGTTCCCGGTACCGCTGGGCAAACCGCCAGGCGCGGGCGATGTTCTCCTGTTCTTCCTCATCCTCGTCACCCTCCAGCAGTTCCTGGGGCGAGGCAGCTTCGGCGTACAGCTGATAGCGCAGGATGTAGCCCTCCCGGCTCAGATAGCGCAGCATTTCCAGCAGTTCGCCCCGGCCGCTGATACCCCAGGAACTGCGCACCAGCGAAGCGATCTTTTGTTCCAGCACCGGCAGATGTTCCTCCACGCTCAGGCTGTCCAGGTCATGATCGTTGAGCAGGGAGATAATGCCGGACAGCAGAATGCCGAACCGTTCCCACCGTTCCCGGTCGCTGCCGTAGGAAACCGGTTCCGGCTCCGGCAGCGCATCCAGCCGGGCCATGGTGTCTTCCAGGAGGGTGTACAGTTCCTGTTCCCGCGCTTCGTCAAAGGGCCGGTCTTCGTATTCTTCTTCGTCATCCTCCATGGACAGGGTCTCCATGGCGGCCATCAGTACCCCCATGTCTTCCCCGAATAACTGATCCATCATGGAATTCAGGTTGCCCACAGCGGCTTCGGCCATCATTTGCTGCAACTGCGCCTGGTCGGCGGCCAGCCGGGCCATCTCTTCCGGGCCGAAGGTCTGCCCGAGGATTTCCACCTGGGGCGCCGTCGAAGGTTCGGCTGCCGCGGCAGGCTCATCCGGCTGCTCCGGCTCCGCAGCCAGCTTCTCTGTGCGTTTTTCCAGATCCTCCAGGCTCTGGTGCAGGTCTGCCAGGGACTTCTCCTTTGCCTCCCGGGCGCGGCGGTTGATCGCATCCAAATCAAACATGCGGGACTTCCTCCGTTATTTCTTGGCGTAGCGGTTTACAAAAAAGTCGGTAAAGGCGGCCAGTTCTTCCTCCTGGGACACGTATACGTACAGGCTTTCATCCTCCAGCCAGTCGTAGGCGTTGATGGCAATGTAGCCTTTCCGATCCGGGTAGATGGTAAAGGCATCGGTGGGGTATTTCATACGGGCAGCCTTCAAGATCTCGTCACGGCGGTACCAGGCGGGCTGACCCACGCCGGACAGGTCCGGCACGGTGGGCACCACCACGATGGTTTGTTCCGTCTCGTTCCAGCCCACCAGCAGATTGCCGATCTTGGTTTTGCTGCCGTGCACAAAACCGTAGTTGAAACGGCTCACGTCCTCGGTATAGCCGAAGATCAGCCGGTAGCGGTCACCGTCTTCCACCACGCTGTTGAACAGCTGGCGCATCCGGCAGGCGTTGGCGTCGCTCTTGGCTTTGTCCACCTGGGGCCCCTTGAACAGATTGCTGAAAAATCCCATATCCGGTTACCTCCTGTATTTTGTCTGGTTTATCGTGAGGCGGCTATGCCGCCGGCGAACCGCGCACTTTAAGTACAATTTTTATATTTTGTTTTTATTCAAGTGGAATGTTTGCCCGGAGCCGGGCAAAGGCTCCGGGCAGAGGGCGCATATCAGGTGCGCATTTTTTCCATTGCGTCCACCAGGGAGTTGATCTGGAACTCCACCGTGGCATCGGCGGCTTCGGGCACCAGCAGAGGCAGACTTTCCGGGATGGCCCGGCGCATCACCATCACGGCCAGGCACAGATTGGTGAAAAGGGCCACCCGTTCCCGGTCGGCCCGGATGCCGAACACCTTCAGGATATCGCCGAACAGGCGCAGCTGCCGCTGCCGGAAGGTGGCATAGCTTTCCGGCGAAAGGCGGCGGAAGATCTTTTGCTGTTCCTCCACCGTAAGTACGGCAATGCCGTGCTGCTCCCCATAGCAGCAGCTGTGGAGAAAGCGGTAAAAGGCATCCCGCCAGCTCAGCGCCGGATCATCGGCCAGACGGCGGGCAAATTCCACCACGCGGGGCTGCTGGCAGTACAGGCTTTCCACAATCAGGTCTTCCTTGGTGGGGAAGAAGCTGTAAAAAAAGGTGCGGGAGATCCCCACCGCCGAATAGATCTGCTCCACCGTGGTGTGCTGGATGCCCTGGCGGCTCATCAGCGCCAGACCGGTGGTTACCAGCTCCTGCCGGATGCGCTGCCGTTCCTCCTGGGAATAGGCCACCTTGGGCATGCGCGTCTCCCCTTTCCCTTACATTAAATACAGATTTTACAAAGTATATTTATTGTAGCAGGTTCGCCGGGGGAATACAAGAGAGGACACCAAACGAACCAAGGCCGGACGCCCGGGAGGGAGCGTCCGGCCTTGGTATTCAGGCGTCGGCGCGGGGTTTGGTTTTGCGCCGATAGCGCAGCACCAGCAGGGTCATGACGGCGGCGCAGAGCAGCACCGTCCCCGCGTCCACGCAGAGGAACAGCCAGGTCATGGGGGTAAGCAGGCCGGCGTCTTTTTCTATGGTATAGGCGCCGCTGTTTACCACCGTGTAGAGGATGTTTTTGGATGCCTGACGCAGCGCCTGCACACAGGAGGCCGCGTCGGTGTCGGTAATCTGGTTGGAGGGATAGGAGTTGAAGCCCAGCATGATGTCGTTGCCGTTGCGGATGCAGTTGTCGGTAATCTGATAGCCGTAGGAGCCATCCCAGTCACTGAGCACCATGCCCCGGAATCCCCACTCGTCCCGCAGCACCCGGTTAAGCAGGTAGGGGTTGGCCCCGCTGTAGATGCTGCCGATAAAGTTGAAGGAGGACATAACCGCCAGCGGGCGGCCGTTGTAGTCAAAGTCCTTGGCGCACTGTTCAAAGGGACGCAGGTAGATCTCCCGGATGGCCTGCTCGTTGGAATAGGTAAGCAGGAAGCTGCAGCGGTTGGTCTCCTGGTCGTTGAGGGCAAAGTGCTTGATGTACGGGTACACGCCCTGGTCGGCCGCGCCGTTGACCACCTCGGCGGCAATGAAGCCGGAAAGCACGCCATCCTCGGAATAGTATTCAAAATTCCGTCCGCAGAACGGGTTGCGGTGGATGTTCATGGCGGGACCGTACCAGCCGTAGATCTCGCAGTCGGCGTATTCCCGGCCGATGGCCTCGCCGGTACGGGCTGCCAGCTCCTGGTTCCAGGTCTGGCTCAGCAGGATGGCCGTGGGGAACGCGGTGCCGTACACGCCGGTGACCCAGTTGTTCACGCCGGTGGGGCCGTCGCTGTCCATGGTGGCTGCCTTGCCCACCGAATCCACCCGGATGGTCTGGAACCCGCCCAGGTTTACCAGGTTGGTCATCTCCTCCACCGTCAGCCGATCCAGCAGCGGTTCCCAGCGCTCGTCCTCATAGGACGCGCCCACCAGATCCGCCAGCACCAGGCCGTTCTTCGCGCCGGTTACCGGCATCTCGGCCTCGGGGTCGTCGTACAGGGTGGGGTCATAATAGGCCACCGACTTGGCGGCAATTTCCTCCCGGGTGGCATCGTCCATCCGGTACTCCTCCTGCCGGGGGCCGGCCAGGGCAGTGTCCCGGTTGGCGAAGTGATCCGCACGGGACAGATACTCCACCCGCCCGGCGGAATAGCTTTCAAACTGGTTGGTGGCCGGGGTTTCGTCGCTGGAACGGCCGGTCTCGCTGTAATCCCGGTCGGCCTCCACCGTGAAGGCAGCCTCGTCCAGGACGGTATGGGAATCCGCCCGGATGGACAGGATGTATTCCCCCTGCTCCAGGATATAGCCGCCCTGTTCGGTTTTCAGGCAGCCGGAATCGTAGGCGGCCATATCTTCCAGCGGAATCTCAAAGGTGAGGGTTTCGCTCTGGCCCGGTTCCAGCAGCCCGGTCTTTCCGAACCGGATCAGGTTGACCGACGCCTTTTCAATGCCGCCGTTGGTATAGGGCGGGGTGAAGTATACCTGCACCACCTCTTTCCCGGCCACCGAACCGGTGTTGGTCACCGCTACCTCCAGGCGGACGGTGGTATCGTCAACGGAAAATCCGCGCATTTCCTGGGAAAAGGTCGTATAGCTCAGGCCGTAGCCGAACGGATACTGCACCTCCTGCTCGTAATCCAGCACCCCTTCTTCCCAGGCGGTTTCGTAGTATTTATAGCCCAGGTAGATGCCCTCGGCGTAGTTCACAAACGCAATGTTGCCCTGATAGGCTTCATCCGCCTGGGTAAAGGCCTGTTTCAGATCCTCCACGTTGGTGTAGGAAAAGTTGCCGATGTTGTTGTAGGTGGGGGTGCGGGTCAGATCGTAGACATAGGTGTCCACCGTGCGGCCCGAGGGGTTCACTTCACCCCGGAGAATCTGTCCCAGACCGGTCATGCCGCTGGAGCCGGTGCCGGGCACCAGCAGCACCGCCTCGATGGCGTCGTATTCCTCCACCCAGCCCAGTTCCATGGTGTTGTTGGCGTTGATGACCACCACCACCCGGTCGAAGCTGCCGCAAACGCGCTGGATCATAGCCTCCTCGGCGTTGGACAGTTCCAGGTAGGATTCACCCGGGTCAAAATCGTCGTATTCGGTGCTGTTGTTGGTATAGGCAGCCCCGTAATACCCGTAGTTGGGATTTCCGTTTGCCACCTGGTCCCGGATATCGTAGGTACCGTTGATCACCGCATTCATGTCGGCGGGAACGTCCTGGCCCTCGCCGCCGGAACGGCTGATCACGATCATCGCCACATCCGAGAACGCATGGGCCTGTTCCATAAGCTCGTCGGTATACACATCCGCGGTGGGTTCGGGCAGGGTCCATTCCGTAAAGGAGATGTTGCCCATGCCCGGCGTATTGCGGGAATCCCGGTAGTTTTCATACAGCTGCTGCAGGGTATCGTTGGTGGCAAATCCCGCCTGGTGCAGGAAATCCAGAATCCCCACCGCGGAAGAGTTGTCCGAAGAGCCGGAACCGGTGCCGCCAAAGATCGGGTTGGTGGAAGCCCATCCGAACACATTCAGCGCTTCCACATTTTCCATGGGCAGCAGGCCGTCGTTTTTCAGCAGCACAATGCCCTCCTGGCCGATCTGTTCGATCACGTCCCGGCTGTTGGCAGCGGATTCTTCCGACACGCTGCCGGTGCTGTTCAGAATAATGGACAGGTTGTTGTACAGCGGGCCGTAGGCAATCAGGTTGCCCACCAGCACCACCACCAGCAGCCAGGCCAGCGCGGCGCCGGTGCGGGCCAGATGGCGCGCACCCCGGCGCACCAGGAAATGTACTGCGATCAGTACCGCCAGCAGCATGGCGGTAACGGCCAGCAGCAGATAAATATAGCCGCTCAGGTTGTACACATAGGTCTGCACATCGGTGGGGCTGACCCCCCAGCGGCGTGAACAGCGGCGTCAGAACGGCGATCAGAAATTCCAGCATGGTGTTCCTCCTTCGTTTTGATACGTTGGGTTCTTCGGCAAACTGTATGGCTTATTCCGGCACAGAGAAGGTCACGGTCACATTTCCGCTGCCCAGCGCTTCTTCCCAGCCGGTCAGGTCCTCAATATGGCCCAGCGGGGTATAACTCCAGGAATTGCTGCCGTAAAACAGCACCACCTGATCGCCGTTATACAGCACGATATCCCCCGCCTGGGTGGTGATCTGGCGGTTTTCCGTGGGCAGGCTCTCCCCCAGGCCGCCCACCTTCTCAAATCCGCCGTAATCCCGCAGCTCCACTGTGACCGGGCTTTCGGACGCTTTGTCCGCCAGGGCCCGGGCGGCTGCATTGTTCTCCCACCGGGCGGTAAAGGTCTCGTCTCCGATCTGTACAAGCAGTTTCATTTCGGTCTCCTCCTCCGGTTCATCGGTCTGTGGCTGCGAAACGCTCTCCGCCGGCGGCGCAGCCGCGGAGGCGGGCGGTACGGACGTACTGTCCGTACCGGCGGCACAGCCGGCTGTCAGGGCAGCCATCGCCAGCAGACAAAGCAAGAGGGCTGTGTGTTTCATGCTGTCACCTCGCTTTTGGGCCGGATCACAGGAACGCGCCGTTGCAGACCTGGATGACCTGCCCCTTTACATAACGGCCCATCTTGCTGGCAAGGAACAGGCAGGCGTACGCCTGATCCATCGGGTCGCATTCCGGGCCGGGGAAATAGACGTAATGGCCGCTGTAGGCCAGCATCTTGGCGCCGCCGGGCTGCTCGCCCGCCTTGTTGGCCAGGTGTGCCGGGGTGACGGTTGCGCCCGGTGCCACCGCGTTGCAGCGGATGTTTGTGTCGATCAGCCGCATGGCCACGTTCTTGGTCAGGGTATTGAGCGCGCCCTTGGTGGAGGTATAGGTGGCCCCGCAGAACGGGCGGGTGCCGTTGACCGAGGAAATATTGATGATGACCCCGTCGTTCTTGGGCAGGAAAATCTTCAGCGCCTCCCGGATATACCGCATGGGCCCGCCCAGGTTGGTGTTCATTACATAAAGCATCCAGTCATCGTCGGTCTCGTCGATCATCTTCTGCTCCCCGATACCCGCGTTGTTGATCAGGATATCCAGATCGCCGAACTCCTTCAGGGCGGTCTCAAACACCCGTTTGGTGTCCTCGGTGGAGCATACGTCCGCCGTAACCCCTACCGCACGGCCGCCTTTTGCCCGGATCCCGTTCACCACCTCGTCCAGCTTTTCCCGGCCGCGGGCGGTCAGCACCACCGCTGCGCCCTCCTCGGCAAACAGTTCCGCCATGGTGCGGCCCATCCCATAGCTGGCGCCGGTGATCAGGGCTACCTTGCCCTTCAGCATCTGTTGTTCCATGAAAATTCTCCTTTTCCGTCAGTCCCGGTCCCGACGCTTAATGACGCAGTAGGCAGTTTGCAGCACCACCGCACTGGCCAGGATCAGCAGGAACATGATAATATACGCACTTACATAGTTGCCGCTCCAGCCGGCAAGCAGGCCGGGAATCGCGGTGAATGCCAGCCCGCCGAAGGTCTGGGTGGTCTGGAACGCGGAGACCACCCGGGAATAGTCCGCCTCTGCGGCCACCTCCGCGGCGTAGGTGGAGGTGGCCACCGAGGCCAGCGCCATGCCGAAGCCCACCAGTGCCGAGGCCAGGCAGGCCAGCACATAGCCGCTTACCTGCGCCAGGCAGCACAGTCCGCTGCCTGCCAGCGCCACCGCATACAGCACCAGGCAGGCCCGGAACACCCCGATGTGGTCGGCCAGTTCCCCGTAGGCAAACTTGCCGATGGCCAGGCTGATGCCGAACAGGGAGATCACGGTGGAAATCTGGTAGCTGGAAAAGCCCACCGACTGATAGAGTACCGACAGATAGCTGCTGATGTTATTGGCGGCCGCCCCCAGCAGCAGCAGACCGAAGGCCATGCACAGATACAGCGGCCGGGCAGCGGTATGGCGGGCATACAGGGCGGTCGCCTGGCCGGAACCGGTTTCTCCCGCGCCCAGAGGTTCCATCCCCAGGCAGGAGGGCAGGCTGCGCACCAGCGGCCAGACCACAGCGGCCGCCAGAAAGATAAAGACGGCTTCCACATAGAAAGCGGCCCGCAGGGACAGGTTTTCCACCAGGAAGGTAATGACCGGCGATACCAGAAAGGTGGAGACGCCGGTGGCCGACATGCAGATACCCAGCGCCATACCCCGATGGGTATTGAACCAGCGGATAATCAGGATGGATACCGCGATCATGCTGCCGAGTCCGTACGAGATACCGGCCAGCGCCGCCGCGGCGCAGTAGCCGGGAAAGCTTTCCACGCTGCCGTACAGCACAAAGGACAGCCCGCATCCCACCAGGGCCGCTGTGATGACCCGCCGGATTTCCCAGTGGCGCAGCGTGCGGTTGACAAGCAGCATACCGGCCACCCCGGTAAGGCTGCGGATAAAGACAAAGGCGGATACCTGGGCGTCGGTCAGGCCCCGGAGGCTTTTCAGATAGGGCAGATAGGCGGCAAACGCGGTGAGGGACAGGCCGCCGGTGCAGAACAGCAGCAGCGTGCCCCCGGCGCAGATCAGCCAGGCATAATGAAAAGGGATCGATCGTTTCAGCATGGTGCATTCCCCTGCCTTACAAACGGGCAAAATCGTTCGGATTGGCCCCGGCAAAGGCGCCCGCCTTAAAGATCCAGGCGCCCTGTTCCGGGTCGTTGGTGCAGATGTACAGCTCGTTGGTGCCCGGGCGGATCATGGGATGGGTACTGGCCAGGAAATGCCCCTCTTCCCGGCCTGCCAGCAGCACCTGCCCGATGGGGTAGCCCCGCTTGTTGAACACCAGCACCCGGCCCTGGCCGTACAGGGCTACATACAGGTTGTCGTCCGCGTCCACCTCGCAGGAATCCGGCCCCACGCTGCCGGTAAACCGGTAGCAGACCGTATAATCGCAGGGGGTGGGCCCCAGCGTGACCGGATCCGCCGCCAGGTTGGCCCGCAGCAGACGGCCCGCCGCCGTTTCGGTAACCCAAAGCACCGAGCCGTCCGTGGAGAGCGCCACACCGTTGGGCCCTGCCAGATGCCGCAACACCGGGGTCACGGCGCCCTCCGGCGAGACATAGGCCACCTCGCCGCAGGGATCGCTCACGCTGCCTACAAAGTGGGTATAGTAGTAGCCGCCATTGCGGTCAAAGGTCAGGTCATCAAATACCGGGCCTTCCCGCAGAACGGTCAGGTCGCTGCCGTCCGGGTTTACCGTGAACACATACCCGTGGCGGAAATCCGGCCCCACACTGGGGATAAACACCCGGCCGTCCCGGTGGTGCTTGGTGGCGGACATGCCCCGGCGCAGCGGGTCGGTACAGACAACCCGGTCCTCCCCGGTTTGCATATCCACCCGATGCAGGCGGCTGGCGGCCGCCTCCACAAACCACAGATTCCCCTGCCGGTCAAAGCTGACGCCCTCCAGATCGTTTGGCTCCTCCTGGCTGACCTTCAGCCAGGGCCGGGCCACTGCCGTGGGCAGATCGCGTTCCGCGGGCGGGATGGGGCAAAAACGGGATTCCGGTTCATAACGCAAGGTATCCGGCTGTTCCATGGTGCTGCTTCCTCCTTATTCTTCTTCGTAGATGCTGCGGCAGACGGCTTCCAGACGCTCCCGGTCCTCGGAGCGGTGGATGGGGGGCATCCAGACGCGGGACTTGTAATCGTCCAGAATAGCGGGGATCAGATTCTGCACAAAGGTCTCCTCGTCGTCCTCAAACCCGTTCTTGCGGATGGCGTCCCGGCAGGTATCCAGGCCGAAGCTCTTGTAGTACCGCAGCACCGCGTCGGCCACATACCAGGCCACCTCCTGCGCGGATCCCACCGAGGGCACCCCCATGATATCGGCCAGGCGGCGGATATTGTCGGCCGAAACCTCCGCGTGGTGGCGGATCAGGGTGGGCATGACCATAATGCAGGAGTGCCCGTGCACGATGTTGTACCGGGCGCCGATGGCGTGGCCCACGCAGTGGCCGTTGGCCGCGCCGCCGGCGCTTTCCGCCATGTTGGCCGCGTAGGCCATCTGGGAACGGGCTTCCAGGTTGCCCGGTTCCCGGAACGCCACCGGCAGCCATTTCCAGATCCGTTCCACACAGTCAAACGCCAGCAGCGCCGAGAAGTCATTCTGGCGGGCGCCCACCACCACTTCCAGCGCGTGGCACAGCGCGTCCAGGCCGCAGACGGCCGTGGGGCGGGGCGGCATCCCTACCGTGAGCATCGGATCGATGATGACGCAGTCCGCCACCATGTTTTCGTTCATGAAGCTGTATTTCAGGTTCAGCTTGGGATCGTAGATCACCGCGCTTACCGTTACTTCCGCTCCGGTGCCGGCGGTGGTGGGGATGGCCACAAACTTGGCGGTGCGGCCGTAGGAGGGCTTCATCTTGGTGCCGGTGCCGCCGTAGTCGTGCAGCGACCCGATTTCACCGGGAAGATCGGCGATCAGGTTGGCCGCCTTGGCGGTGTCGATGCTGCTGCCGCCGCCGATGGCCAGCGTGCAGTCGCAGTGCTCGCTTTTGAGCTTTTCGGCTGCTTCCAGGCAGGTGTAGTCCGGCGGGTTGGGCAGCACCCCGTCGTAGATCACATAGGGCAGGCCCGCTTTGTCCAGGCTTTCCAGGATCGGGGCCACCAGCCCCGCCCGGATCACCCCACTGTCGGTGACGACGAGGCATTTCGTGCCGCCCATGGCTTTCAGCTTTTCCCCGGCCTGCGCCGCGGTATTCAGGCCGAATACCACGTGAGGCAGACGATACTTTTCAAACGAATTCATTGGGAGGACTCCTTTCCGTACCGGTTTTCTACCTTGATTATAAGCGCGGTATTCACCCTATTCAAATACTTATATCAAATCCCTTTTTATGCCTTTCAGTTATAGAAAGACTGTGGTATACTGAGAGCGGTGAACCCGTATTTTCAGCCTGTTCGACGGAGGTATTTGTCATGGAATTCCGCGTACTGCAATATTTTCTGGCCGTGGCCCGGGAGCAGAGCATCTCCGGCGCAGCCCAGGCGCTGCATCTGTCCCAGCCCACCCTGTCCCGGCAGCTGAAGGAGATGGAGGAAGAACTGGGCAAACAGCTGTTCATCCGCAGCAACCGGAAAATCACCCTGACGCCGGAGGGTATACTGCTGCGCAGCCGGGCTGAGGAGATCGTGCAGCTGATGGAAAAGACCCGGGAGGAGATCTCGATACCGGACAAGGCCATTGCCGGTACCATCTGCATCGGCGCGGGCGAGAGCGGATCGGCGCATTTTCTTGTGCGGGCGGCCCAGGCATTGCAGAAAGAACATCCCGGGGTGCATTTTCATATTCACAGCGGCGACAAGGCCACCATCACCGAACAGCTGGACCGGGGGCTGATGGATTTCGGGCTGGTGTTCGGCGAGGTGGACGCCTTCCAGTATGCCGCGATCCCGGTGCCCTACTCCGACCGCTGGGGTGTGCTCATGCGGCAGGACAGCCCGCTGGCCGCCCTGGAGCAGATCAGCCCGCGGGATCTGCGCGGTGCGCCGCTGATTTTGTCCCGGCAGGAGATGGGCGAGCTGAAGCTGACCCCCTGGTTCGGCCGCAAAAGCGGAGAACTGAATGTGGTGGCCACCTACAACCTGCTGTTCTACGGCGCGCTGATGGCCCGGCAGGGCATGGGCTATACACTGTGCCTGGACGGTATTCTGGACACGCCGGAGAACAGCGGGCTGTGTTTCCGGCCGCTGTTTCCGCCGGTGGAGGCAAAAATGAACCTGATCTGGCGCAAGAACCGTCCCCTGACCCAGGCAGCCGAGCTGTTCCGCGACAAGATCGAAGCCCTGGCCTGAAACACAGAAAAGCGGGGCTGCATGGCAAAATGCCATGCAGCCCCGCTTGCTTATATATGTTCGTTTTTAATCAGGAACGGGCCATCTTTTCCGCCATCTTCTGCGCAATCAGAATCAGCGCAATGGCCGCCACAGCCAGAATGGCGGAGCCGATAAAGCCCAGCGTATACTGGCCGGTGGTGTCGTAGAAGTAGGCGCTGATCTTGGGGCCCACAAAGGCGCCGATGCCGTAGCCGATAAAGATCAGGCCGTAGTTGCGGTTGTAGTACCGGGAGCCGAAGATCATGCGCACCATCGGCGCGAATACCACCAGCAGGCCGCCGAAGGAGAAGCCCACCAGCACCACGCAGACGATGAAGAAGGGCAGACTGGTGGCCTGGGGCAGCATCAGCATGGACGCACCGTTGATGAGCATCAGCAGGATCAGGCTCTTCCAGCCCTTGAGGATGTCATAGATAAAGCCGAAGCCGATCCGGCCGCACATATTGGACAGGGTCATGATGGAAACGCACAGGGCCGCGGTCATGGCGTCCTGGCCCACCTGACGCTGGGCAATGGGGCTGGTGAAGGAAACCATCATGGTGCCGGCAGCATTGGCAAAGATGAACATGACCAGCAGCACCCAGAACACCGGGGTCTTGACCATCTGGCCCAGAGTATAGTCACGGGTGTGCAGCACCTTGGCCTGGCTTTCGGAAGGCTTCCAGCCCTCCGGCAGCCAGCCTTCGGGACAGGGCACGATCATCCAGGCCACGGCGCCCACGCCGATCAGGAACACCACGCCCAGGATGCGGCAGGTCATCTGCGCGCCGAAGGTGTCAATCAGGGTCTGGGCAACAGGGCTCATGATGAAGGGCCCGCAGGAGGCGCCGGCCTGCACCAGACCGGAGATGGAGCCGGAGCGGTCCGGGAACCATTTCAGCGCGGTGGGCAGGCAGGCGGGGTAGATCATGCCGCCGCCCGCACCGGCCATCAGGCCGTAGAAGATGTACAGCTGGGGGATGCTGGCGGCAAAACCGGTGAGGAACCAGCCGCCCGCAAACAGGCACAGGCCGATGTAGATGGTAATGCGGGGGCTGAGCTTCTCGGCCAGAGAGCCGCCGATGAAGCCCACCGCGCAGTAGGTGAACATATAAATGGTGTACGCCAGCGCAAAATCCGAATCGCTCCAGCCGAACTGGGTAGTCAGCGGAATGCAGAACAGGCTGAAATAGGCGGTGGCGGAGGTGAACAGGCTCTGCAGCCAGACGCCCGCGAACACCCGCCAGCGGGTTGCTTTGGTAATCGTCATGATTCTCAATCTCCTCTCAGGTTGTCAGATTTTCCCGGCGGTGCCGTTCTTCCAGAGCGGCCATAATGCCGTCGTATTCCTTGTCCAGACGGTAGCGCAGCAGCAGGAACAGCAGCGCGGCAAACACCACCAGCGGGGCCGCGTAGAACATGATCCGGATGCCCTGCATGGCGGACTCGCTCTGAACGGCCAGGGAGCCGTCGTAGCCGAACGCCCCCAGCACCCAGCCGATGCAGGCCAGCGCAAAGGCGGAACCGAACCGTACCCCCAGCGACGCGGCGGAGTAGACAAAGCCTTCCGCCCGGGTGCCGGTACGGTATTCGCCGTATTCAATGCTGTCGGCAATCATGCCGAACTTGGTGGCCGAGATGCAGGCCACCCCCATGCCCCGTATGGTCAGGGCCACATACATGAACGGCAGCGAACGCTCCGCCGTAAAGATCAGCAGCAGCTGGCCCAGCAGACCCAGACCGGCCCCGCCGTACAGCGCCACGTTCCGCTTGCCGATCTTCTGCACGATCGGGATAATCAGCAGCGGCACCAGGATCGAGGCGGCGGTGGAGCACATCATCATGGCCCGGTTGCGGCCTTCCTCCTGCATGATGTACTTGGCAAAATACAGGTTCATGCCGTACAGGCTGGTCATGGCGGTGTAGAAGATGTTGACCAGCAGCATGATGAACCAGTATTTGTTGGCAAACAGGATGCGTACCCCCTGTGCCAGCGAAAGCGAGGTGCGGCGGCCGGTCTGTTGTTCCCGCACGCCGGAACCTACCCGCTCCTTACAGCCCAGGAAGGTGATCAGGAACAGCACCACCGATACCAGACCCACCACCAGGAAGGTTTTCTGCCAGCCGGCTGCGCCGCCGCCCAGCCATTCCACCATATCCGGCGCGTAGGAGCTGATCAGGAACACGCCCAGCGCCCCCAGGCTGGCCCGGCTGATGGAAAGGATGGCCCGCTCGTTCTGCCGGTTGGTCATCACGCTGCTCAGCACGCCGTAGGGCACGTTCATGGAGGTGAAGAATACCGTGGCCATCAGGTTATAGGAGATAAAGGCGTAGATGGCCCGGCCGATTTCCGGCAGATCGGGCACGGTAAAGAGCATCACGCTGCCCGCACAGTACGGAATCAGCATCCAGAACAGCCAGGGCCGGGCTTTGCCCAGCGGCGAATGCACATTCTCAATCACCACGCCCATGAGCATGTCGGAGATGCCGTCAAAGATTTTGCTGAACAGCAGGATGGTACCCACCAGACCCGCGCTGATGCAGGCCACATCGGTGTAGAAGAAAACCATATAGGAACCGATGGCCCCGTAGATGAAACAGAAGGACAGATCCCCCAGCCCGTAACACAGGTATTCCCCGAAACCGATCCGGTCAGACTTGGGCCGGTTGTGGTACGAAAAGCTGAAATTCCCCATCACACACCCGCCTTAGCACTGCAGGGTGCCCAGGTCCAGCGCCACGTCCCGGCCGTTGAATTTGCCGGCAGCCCGGCTGGTGCCCATCCAGTAGACCATGTCGGAAATATCCTCCACATCCAGGAAGGGCACACCGGCGTACATCTCTTTATAGTCCGCAAAATGCTTGCCGGTAAGCTCGTTGATGAACTCCACATAATCCTGGGTTTCGCACATGGGGGTTTTGACCTTGGTGGGGCACAGGGCGTTGACGATGATGCCCTTGCTGCCCACTTCCTTGGCCAGGGTTTTGGTCAGGCCCAGCACGCCCCACTTGGCCATGCAGTAGGTTGCCAGCTTGGGGGTTCCGTACAGGCCGCTGGTGGAGGAAATATTGATGATCCGGCCGAAGCCCTGCTTGAGCATGTACTGCACCGCGTACTTATCGGTGCGCCAGGTGCCGATCAGGTCGATGTTGATGACCTTTTCCACCTGCGCGTCGGTCAGCTCCCAGGTATTGCCGAAGTTGATCACGCCCGCGTTGGCGATGACCACATCCAGACGGCCGAACTTTTCCCAGGCGGAGGCAAACAGCGCTTCCATATCCGGCGTGCTGCACACATTGGCCTTTACCGCCAGCACCTGAGCGCCCAGCCCTTCCAGCTCCCGGATGGTCTCCTGGAAGCGGGGATCTTCCGGCTCCAGCATATCGGCCAGAACCACATCAAAACCATTCTCTGCATATTTTACGGCATGCGCCCGGCCCTGCCCCATGGCGGCGCCGGTAATCAGCACAACCTTTTTTCCTGACTCATTGTGTATTCTCTCCTTCACGCGGTATTGTCCAAAGCATAACGTTGTTTAATTAACAATCCAGGACAATAGAGGGATCCTCCCCCGGGGGCCCACCGGTGAGAGGATCTGTCCATTTCCGCCGTTCATTATAGCGATTCAAGGGATTTTAAGGTCAAGCAGGCATATTATACAAAGAAACAGCGGTTATCTTGTCGATTTTAACAAGACAACCGCTGCTTTTCTGTCTGTCATCCCGCTGATATGGGGAACCACACGATATGCCAGTTGAAATATTCGTCCTCCGGTTTGGTCATGCAGACTACCTGCGTGACCACATCCCCCGCCAGGGTCAGCCCGTTCCGGCGCAGATACTCCAGCCCGCCCTGCAGATTCTCCAAAGACAGGTACCGGCCCGAGCGGGACTGCACGCAGGTATGTACGCAGGGGCAGGGCGGATAATACTGCACCTGATCGCTGGGCCGAACCTGCAGGAACTCGGCGTATTCCTCGTTGAGCCCCATGCCAAAGTCAAAATGGGAATCACCCTCCCGGATGGTTTTTTCATAAAAGACCGCGCAGGAGTAGACAAACGGCTCTTTCTCCACCCAGTCCGCGATCAGTTCCAGCTGGGCCTTGTCCTTGAACAGGGTATAGTTTTTCTGGGTATTGATGCGGTAAATGCCGGGCCGCTGGGCAATTTTGTACTTTCCCTGGCTGTTGTGCGCGTCCAGAATCATCTGCTGGCTCTGCCGGATCCGCTTGAGCAGGTTCATCTGGTAGACGATCTCCCGCTGGATGGCCTCCTCCTGATCCTGAAGCCGGTCGCTGATGGCGGGCAGTTCCCGGCTGCGGAACAGCTCGCTTACTTCCTCCAGCGAAAAGCCGTATTTCTGATAGTGGCGGGCCCGCAGCAGCATATGGAAATCCCAGGTGCTGTAGTAGCGGTAGCCGCTTTCCGGGTCGCGGATGGGCCGGATGATATCCCGGCTTTCGTAGTAACGTATCGCCTCGGCGGAGATCCCCAAAAGCGACGCCATTTTGCCGATGCTGTATTTCTGGTACATCCGATCCTCTCCCATCTCTCAAAGGGGTTGAAACTTTTTGCTATGCAATCAGTATACCACAGCTGCCGCTTTCTTCGCTATGCGCCTGCGGATTTATGCAAAAAGCAGCCGGTTTTCCAGGAATTTTTCTTGCTTCGGCGCGCCCTTTTTGTCGCATCTGTACAAAACAAGTTCTCTTTATTCACAAAAACAGCCAATCTATAACAAAAACAAATCAAAAAATTGAAAAATTCTGTCGGAAGAATAAATTTACCTTTCCGGGCCGGCATGGTAGGATGAGGCCATGGAACGACGGAACGCGTAAGGCGTTCCCGCAAAAGAGACGATACAAAAAGGAGGAAATTTGCAATGAAAAGATGGATCGCGCTGGCTCTGGTGCTTGTGATGGCGTTCTCCCTGGTTGCCTGCGGCAGCACCTCGTCCAGTCAGCCCGCCGCCGGCGGCGGCGAAGCCGGTGGTGAGGATCTGCCCGTACTGAAGGTAGCGGTCATGCCCTTCCTGAACACCCTGCCCATTGTGTACATGATCGAGAACGGGCTGGATGTGGCCAACGGCTTCAAGATCGAAACGGTCTACTTCGCCAACGGCACCGCCATGAACGAGGCGCTGGCCGCCGACCAGTGGGAAGTGGGCACCCTGAGCGCCGCCGCTGTCAACTCTCTGGCCATCTACGGCGCCTACTGCATCGCCGACATCGGCCACTCGGAGGGCGGCCTGTACACCCTGGTGAAGGAGGATTCCCCCATCGCCGCGGTCAAGGGCGCCAACCCCTCTTACCCCGACGTATACGGTGATGCCGACAGCGTGCGCGGCGCGGTGATCGCCACCCAGACCGGCACCATCTCCCACCTGAACGTGAACAAGTGGCTGGAAGTGCTGGGCCTGACCCCCGAAGACGTGGAACTGGTCAGCATGGACTTCCCCTCCGCTTACCAGGCGCTGAAGACCGGCAACTGCACCGTGGCCGCTCTGAACCCGCCCACCTCCTACACCGCTGAGGCCGAAGGCTACGTGGTGACCTCCAGCCTGACCACTCTGGGCGTGCCCCAGTACGACAGCATCATCGTTTCCAACAAGGCGTTCAACAACCGCCGCGATGTGCTGGTGAACTACGTGAAGGCCTTCTTCCAGGCCACCGACGCCCTGCAGGCCGATCCCGACATGGCCGCCCAGATGCTGTACGACTGGTACACCGAGAACGGCAGCGAGACCACCCTGGAAGCCTGCGCCACCGAGGTGGAGACCCGTCCCTTCGTGACCAGCGAGGAGGCCAAGACCGTAACCATCGGCGAATCCGTTGAGGTTACCGGTGAGTTCTGGGTTTCCCAGGGCCTGCTGGAAGAGAGCAAGTATCCGGAGATCGCCACCCATGTGGACGACTCCATCGTAAAGGAGGCCCTGGGCTTCTGAGCCCGCGGCCCGGCCGTATGACCTGAAAAGGCAGAGGGCGGCAAATGCCGGGACTTCCCGCTGCATTTGCCGCCCCTTTTTTCCGAAAGGAGAGGATATTCCTTGAACGAATACGCCATCCAGAAGCGCAAGGAACGCATCAAGTTCACCATTGTGTCGGTGATCTCGCTGTGTGTGTTCTTCGGCGTGTGGTACGTATGTACCGCCGTGCTGCACCTGAAACCCGACTACGTGCTGCCCAGCCCTGTACAGGTGGTAGAGGCATTCATCCAGAAACTTACCCAGACCAATCCCGACGGCGCGACCCTGTTCGGCCATATCGCCGCCAGCCTGCAGGTGGCGCTGACCGGTTACCTGCTGGGCGCCATTGTGGGTGTGCCTCTGGGCATCGCCATGGCCTGGTTCCGCCGGATAGACCTGTTCGTCACCCCTCTGTTTGACCTGATCCGCCCGGTTCCCACCATCGCCTGGATCCCGCTGATGATCCTGTGGTTCGGCATCGGCCTGGGGGCCAAGGCCGCCATCATCTTTGTTTCCGCTTTTGTGCCCTGCGTCATCAACGCCTACGCGGGCATCAAGCAGACCAAGCCCGTGCACCTGTGGGTGGCCCAGACCTTCGGCGCATCCCGCCGGGAAATGCTGTTCACGGTGGCCATCCCCACCGCCCTGCCGCTGATCTTCACCGGCCTGCGCATCTCTCTGGGCACCGCCTGGATGACCCTGTGCGCCGCCGAGATGCTGGCTTCCAACAAGGGCCTGGGCTACATGATCCAGCTGAACCGCAGCCTGGCCCGCGCCGACCTGATCGTGGTGGCCATGCTGACCATCGGCCTGATCGGCACCATCTTTACGGTGGGGCTGAACGCGCTGGAGAAAAAATTCGTTAAGGGAGGCCGCCGCGGATGAAAAAGAAACGTTTTGATCCGGAAAAAACGATATACGCCGTTGTGGCCATCGCCTGTTTCTTTGTGCTGTGGTGGTTTCTGACCACCTTCACCCCGGTCAAGAACACCACCCCCGATCCCATCGCGGTGCTGAAGCTTCTGTTTGAATCCTTCTACACCCCCATCGGCAGCAAGGTCATCACCGGCCATCTGCTGGTAAGTTTGCGGCGCGTGCTGGTCGGCTTCGGCGTGGCCACCGTGCTGGGCATCATTCTGGGCATCGCCATGGGCACCTCCAAATGGGCCTCGGCCATCTTCAAGCCCATTTTTGAGCTGCTGCGCCCCATTCCGCCCATCGCCTGGATCTCGCTGGTTATCCTGTTCTTCGGTATCGGCGAGACCTCCAAGTACATCCTGTGCGGTATCGGCGCGTTCACCAACGTGACCCTGAACGCCTACACCGGCGCCCAGAACGTGGACCCGGAACTGGTAGGCTGTGCCCGGATGCTGGGCACCAGCGAACGGGACATCTTCTTCCGGGTTGTGCTGCCCTCCTGCACGCCGCAGATCTTTGCGGGTATGCAGGTGGCGCTGTCCACCAGCTGGATGGCCGTGCTGGCCGCCGAGATGGTAGGTGCCCAGGAAGGCTGCGGCTGGATGATCCAGCGCGGCAGCGATACGCTGAACATCACACTGGTCATGGTGGGCATGATCGTGATCGGCCTGGTGGGCATGCTGCTGGCCACCCTGATGCGCGCTATTGAGAGGAGGCTGTGTTCGTGGAACATCATGGAGGGGTAAACAAGACACCCATCATTTCGCTCGATCATGTGAGCAAAACCTATCTGAGTGTACATAAAACCAACGAAGTGGTGCGGGACGTGAGCCTGGACGTGCAGGAGAACGAATTTGTGGTTCTGTTCGGGCCCGGCCAGTGCGGCAAGACCACCCTGATCAACCTGATCGCGGGGCTGCAGCTGCCCACCTCCGGCGAGGTGAAGGTGGACGGCAAGACGGTCACCGCCCCCGGCCCCGACCGGGGCGTGGTCTACCAGACCACCGCGCTGTTCCCCTTCTGCACCGTGATGGGCAACGTGGAATTCGGCCCCAAGAGCCGCGGCGTCCCCAAAAAGCAGCGGCGGGAACGGGCCCAGTATTTCATTGATCTGGTGGGCCTGCAGGGATTTGAAAAGAGCTTTCCCAACCGGCTGTCCGGCGGTATGCGGCAGCGTGTGGGCATCGCCCGGGCCTATGCCAACGATCCCAAGGTCATGCTGATGGACGAGCCCTTCGGCCATCTGGACGCCCAGACCCGCTACATGATGGAGGAAGAACTGGAGAAAATCTGGCAGAAGGAAAAGCGCACCGTTGTGTTCGTGACCAACAACAGCGAGGAGGCCGTATACCTGGCAGACCGGATCATCATCCTCACCAACACCCCCACCCGCATCAAGCATGAGATCAAGGTGGATCTGCCCCGCCCCCGGGTGTATAGCGATCCGGCGTTCCTGGAGATCCGCCGTCAGATCGAAGAGATCTGCGACGACACGCTGTAAGGAGGCCCAAGATGAGCAAGAACGACGAGATTCTGGTAAAAGTTTCGCACATGACCAAGAAGTTCGGCGACCTGCTGGTGCTGAACGACATCTCCTTTGACGTGCGCAAGGGCGAATTTATGTGCGTGGTGGGCCCCACCGGCTGCGGCAAGACCACCTTTCTGAACTGCCTGACCAAGCTGGGCGTTTACCAGCTGACCAGCGGCGAGATCCTGATCAACGGTGAGCCGGTGGATCTGGCCAAGCACAATGTGTCCTACATCTTCCAGGAGTATTCCGCCTTTCCCTGGCAGACGGTGGAGGAAAACGTGGCCTACGGCCTGAAGATCAAGAAATGGCCCAAGGACAAGATCGAAAAGCAGGTCAGCGAGATGCTGGATATGGTGGGGCTGACCGAGTACCGCAAGTACTATCCCAGCCAGCTGTCCGCCAGCATGCTGCAGCGGGTCAGCATCGCCCGCGCTTTTGCCACCCAGCCGGATCTGCTGCTGATGGACGAGCCCTACGGTCAGCTGGACAACTCCCTGCGCTACAAGCTGGAGGATGAGCTGATCAAGCTGTGGCAGCACACCGGCACCACCGTAATCTTCATTACCCATAACATCGAGGAAGCGGTGTACCTGAGCGAACGCATCCTGGTGCTGACCAACAAGCCCACCGGCATCAAGAAGGAGATCGTGAACGACCTGCCCCGTCCCCGGGACGTGACCGACGTGGCCTTCAACAAGCTGCGCGATGAGGTCACCGACCTGATCAAATGGTGGTAACGATGAAAAAACGACCCAATATTATCCTGTTCATGGCCGACCAGCTGCGGTTTGACGCGCTGGGCTGCTACGGCAACAACCAGATCCACACCCCGAACATCGATTCGCTGGCGCTGAACGGTTCCACCTTTGACAACCATTTTGTGCAGAATCCGGTGTGTTCGCCTTCCCGGTGCTCCATCCTGACCGGGCGGTATCCCCGCAACCACGGCACCCGGGACAACGGCATCCCGCTGCGGGATGAGGAGATCTGCCTGCCGGAGGTGCTGCGGGACGCGGGCTACCGCACCGCCGCCATCGGCAAGATGCATTTCACCACCCAGTTCATGCCCAAGGTGAACGAGGAGGACGACTGGCCCGCCGATAACTACGGCTTTGAGGTGATCCACACCACCTGCGACTGCAAGACCGGCGAGTACCTAGAATGGCTGAAAGAGAAAAGCCCCCGGGACTATGAGGTTGTGAAGATGCAGGGCGAGCGCAAGGCCAAGGAGGACCGGGCCAGCGCCGCCGACAAGGATCTGAGCGGCCCGCCGCAGGTGTATCCCAGCGAGATCAATCCCCAGTATCATCAGTCCGCCTGGATTGCCGACCGGATGATTGATCTGATTCAGGAATCGGACGGAGAGCGGCCCTTCTTTGCCCTGTGCAGCTTTGTGGACCCGCACCATCCCTTTGACCCGCCTGCCCCCTACTCCACCATGTACAACCCGGACACGCTGGCGCTGCCGGTACGGCAGGAGGGCGAACTGGAGGACAAGCCGCCCCATTTCCGCCGTCACCGCACCGGGCACGGATGCAGCAACGAAAAATACGACTACCGCCGGCTGACCGATCACCAGTGGGGCGAGGTCAAGGCCGCCTACTACGGCATGATCACCCTGATCGATGAGAACATCGGCCGGGTGCTGGCGGCGCTGAAGGAAAAGGGTCTTGAGGACGACACCCTGGTGCTGTTCACCAACGACCACGGCGAACTGCTGGGGGATCACGGCCTGCTGTTCAAGGGGCCGTTCCACTACGACTGCCTGATCAAGGCCCCGATGATCGTCAAGTGGCCGGGCGTGGTGCCCAAGGGTTCCCGCTATACCCAGATCACCGAGCATGTGGACATCCTGCCCACCCTGCTGGATCTGGCCGGGGTGGCGGTACCCAACGGCGTGCAGGGCATGAGCATGGCCCCCATCCTGCGGGGCGACGCCGGCGCCGGGCGGGACTGCGCCCTCACCGAATTCAACTGCTACGACTGGGGCCTGATGGTCAAGACCATCACCACCCGGGAATACAAGCTTACCTACTACGCGGGCGAGCGGTTCGGCGAACTGTACGACCGGGTGAAGGACCCGGACGAGTTTGTCAACCACTGGGATGATCCGGACTATGCCGAGGTCAAACAGGCGCTGCTGCGCCGCTTGCTGGACCGGCTGATCCAGACCGAGGATACCCTGCCGCTGCGCATCGGCAAATACTGATCCGCGGTGCGGGGCCGGGGCAGCGCCCCGGCCCCGCTTTCCGCTTTGACGGGTGTCTGGTATAATAGTAGCGATTCCAGAACGAAAGGAGGCCCCCGCCGTGAAGCAGAAAGAGGAACTGCGCTGCCGGATACGCAGTGTGCGCACCCGCACCATGATCACCCTGCTGTGCGTGAACACGGTCATTATCCTGCTGCTGAGCGTGGGGGCATTCTGGTTTTTCCAGAAAAGTTTCATCCGGGAAATCGCCACCAACCGCACCGACGTGCTGCGCCAGATCTCCGAGCGGGCCCGGCAGTTCAAGGCCAACGCCTACACCCTGTCGGATCTGTACTGCACCGATTCCCGGTTCCGGGAGTATGTGCAGACGCTGGACGAGGAAAGCGCAGACGAGTTCTGCCGCTACATGGATCAGGTCACCCGCCAGCTGCAGGTATCCTTCAACCAGGTGAATCTGGAGTTCTACACGGTGTTCCTGTCGGCGGACGGGATCGGGTACTGCTCGGTGCCGGTGCCGCTGGACTACGACTACATGAACCCCCAGATCAAGATCTGGTACAAGGACATCTACTACGCCGGCGGCGACATCGTGGACGTGGCCAGCTACCGGGACAAGGCGCTGGGCATCAACTCCTTCTCCGCCGCCCGCACCATCACCGATTACGACGGCGAGGTACTGGGTTACCTGATGGTCAATGCGGATGAGCGTCAGCTCTGGCGCACCTATTCCGACGTGATCAGTGAGAACAGCAACATCTACATTACCGATCCCCACGGCCGGATCGTATCCAGCAATCTGGAACAGATCATCGGGTTCTCCTATTTCAGTATGAGCAACCTGGAACGGATGTTCGGTGAAAACGACTACATCATCGCCGACATCGCCGGGCGGGCTGCCCTGTTTACCCGGTACTATGACCCGGAAAGCGATTTCACCGTGTTTGAGGAGATTCCCCTGGTCAATGTGCTGGAGCCCATCGGGAGCATCCGCCGCGTGGTGGTGCTGATGGCGCTGCTCACCATGGCGGGCGGCGCGGCGCTGGCCTGGCATTTTTCCGGCCAGATCGCCCGGCCCATCCGCCGGCTGCGGGACGACGTAAAGGCGGTGGAACAGGGCGATCTGAACCGCACCTTTTCCAGCGGCGGCTTTACCGAAGCGGACGATCTGAGCCGGGGCATGACCGGCATGCTGGCCCGTATCCGGGAGCTGATCGCCAGCGTGCGCACCAAGGAGGAGCAGAAACGGCACATGGAGCTGAACTGGCTGCAAGCCCAGATCAACCCCCACTTCATGTACAACACCCTGTTTTCCATCCAGTGCATGGTGGATATGCACCGCAACGAAGAGGCCGGCCGGATGCTGACCACCTTTATCCAGATCCTGCGCAGCAGCCTGTCCTCCCCCAACGAGATGGTCACGGTGCGCAGCCAGATGGAATCCCTGCGCCAGTACGTGGAGCTGCAGAAGTTCCGCTACGGGGACAGTTTTGACGCCCTGATCGAACTGGACGAGCAGGTGGCCGACTTCCGCATTCCCAAACTGCTGGTGCAGCCGCTGGTGGAAAATTCCCTGATGCACGGCATCGATATGGACGCCGGCAGCGGCGTTATCACGGTAGTGGCCCGGCTGCAGGGGGATGCTGTCTGCATTCAGGTAGAGGACAACGGGGCGGGCATGAGCGCCGAGCGCATCCGCGAGGTGATGGAGAGCGCCACCAACGACGGCCGGCCCCATCTGGGGGTGCGCAATGTGCACGAGCGCATCCGCCTGTATTACGGGGAACCCTGGGGGCTGCAGATTGACAGCGAGCCCGGCCAGGGCACCCGCATCACGCTGCGCATTCCCGCACAGGACGCGCGGCAGAAAGAGGAACCATGCTGAAAGTTTTAGTTGTGGATGATGAAGCGCCCATCCGTCAGTGGCTGCAGTACCGCGTGGATCGCATCGAAGGCTTTGCGGTGTGCGGCGCGGCCTCCGGCGGGCAGCAGGCGCTGGAGATTTACCGGCGGGAAAAGCCGGACATCGTGGTCACCGACATCAAGATGCCCGGCATGGACGGGCTGGAGATGATGCGGCGAATGAAGGAGCTGCGTCCCGCCTGCATGATCGTGCTGACCAGCCACGAGGACTTTGACTACGCCCGCCGGGCGCTGAAGCAGGGCGCGGCGGAGTACATCCTGAAAACCGAACTCAACGAACAGTATCTGGCCCAGATTCTGAACAAGGCGGGCGCGGCCATCCGCCGCCGGGCAGACGACGGCCGGGGCGAAGAAATACGCCGGGCCGAGCGGTTTCTGCTGCGGCTGGCCTCCGGCGAGCACCGGGACGAGCCTCTGACCGAAAGCCTGGCCCGCCGCCAGGGCGCCCCCTGGCAGGACGGGCTGCTGTTTGCCGCCGATGTCTGGAGCCGGGACGGCGCGGATCTGGCCTGGGCCCGGCGGTTTGCCGCGGAGATTCCGGGCGTGCAGAATCTGGTGGTAGCCCCGCTGGGCCACGAACATCTGCTGCTGGCGGGCAACCTGCAGAACGAGGCCATCTATCTGGAGCTGGTGAACGGCTGGCAGCGCAACATCGAATTTCATCCCTTTGTGGTGGGGCTGAGCGATCTGTGCTACCGGCTGGCCCGGCTGCCGCAGGCGCTGGCCGCGGCGCAGGCCCGCTGCCGGCTGCATTTCTATCTGCCCGAAAAACGGCTGCTCTGGCAGGAGGCGGCGGGCAATCCCCTCTCCCGCCATGTGCAGAACCTGCGGGCCGCTTTGAGCCGGGAACTGCTGCAGCAGAACTACGCCGAGGCGCTGGCCGTCAAGGATCGGGCGCTGGAGGAACTGCGCCGGGACCGCCCCACCGATCTGAGCGCCGTCAAACAGCTGGCGGCGGATCTGGCGGCCACCCTGCAGCGGTTTACCCTGGAGCAGGACGAAGAAGCCGACCGGCAGATCGAGCAGACCGAGCGGGAGATCCATCAGGCGGAGGGCTTTGACCAGATGGCCGACGCGGTGGACCGGGTGTTTGCCCCGCTGCGGGAGCATCTGTCCGGCCGCACCGCCTTTTCCGAACCGGTGCGCACGGCGCTGGACTATCTGGAAGCCCACTACGCGGAAAAGATCTCGCTGAGCACGGTGGCCGCCATGCTCTCCTTCAGCCCGGAGCATTTCAGCCGGATGTTCGTGCGGGAAACGGGTATGAACTTTGTGACCTGCCTGAACAACCTGCGGATGAAGCGGGCCATGGAACTGCTGGAAAAGACCGACAAAAAGATCTACGAAATTGCCGAGGAGGTGGGCTATTCCAGCGTGAGTTATTTTTCCACCGCCTTCAAAAAAAGTTTCGGCGAGACGCCGAACCGTTACCAGCAGACAAACCACCGGGAACCCCGGGACAGCTGATACCGACCGCGGCGGGTGAACGCAGAACAGCGTTCGCCCGCCGCGGTTTTGGCATTCTTTTCCGAAAAAGCAGCGCGCAAACCGGGCGGCTTTATGGTATAATGGAGGTATCCATCCGGTTGGGAAAGGAGGCCCGGGCATGAAGCCGCGCTGCTATATTGCGATTGATCTGAAATCCTTTTACGCCTCGGTGGAGTGCCGGGAACGGGGCCTGGATCCGATGGACACCAATCTGGTGGTGGCGGACAAAAGCCGCACCGAAAAGACCATCTGTCTGGCGGTGACACCCACGCTGAAATCCTGCGGCATCTCCGGCCGGGCACGGCTGTTTGAGGTGGTGCAGCGGGTGGCGGCGGTAAACGAGGCACGCCGCCGGGCCGCCCCGGGGCACCGGCTGACCGGCAGCTCCTGCTCTGCCCGGGAACTGACCGCCCATCCGGAACTGGCGGTGGACTACATCGTAGCCCCGCCCCGGATGGCCTACTACATGGAATACAGCACCCGCATCTATAACCTGTATCTGAAATACATAGCCCCGGAGGACATCATCGTCTATTCCATCGACGAAGTTTTTTTGGATGTGACCGACTATCTGGACACCTACGGGCTGCCGCCCCGGGAGCTGGCCAAAACCATCCTGCTGGACGTGCTCACCACCACCGGCATCACCGCCACAGCCGGGATCGGCACCAACCTGTTTCTCTGCAAGGTGGCCATGGACATCACGGCCAAGCGCATCCCCGCCGATGAAAACGGGGTGCGGATTGCCGAACTGGACGAGCGCGGTTTCCGGGAAAACCTGTGGAGCCACCGTCCCCTGACCGATTTCTGGCGGGTGGGGCCGGGCTACGCCAAGAAACTGGAAGAATACGGGATGTTCACCATGGGGGACATCGCCCGGTGTTCGGTGCACAACGAGGATCTGCTCTACGCGCTGTTCGGCAAGAATGCGGAACTGCTGATCGACCACGCCTGGGGCTGGGAGCCCTGCACCGTGGCGGCGGTGAAAGCCTACCGCCCCACCGACAGCAGTCTGGGTTCCGGCCAGGTGCTGCACGGCCCGTACGAGTCCGGCAAGGCCCGTCTGGTGCTGCGGGAGATGGCCGACCAGCTGGCGCTGAATCTGGTGGAAAAGGGGCTGGTGACCGATCAGATTGTAGTAACGGTGGGCTATGACCGGGAAAATCTGAACGATCCGGCCCGCCGCCAGGCGTACCGGGGCCCGGTGGTCAACGACCACTACGGCCGGGCCATCCCCAAACACGCCCACGGCACCGGCAATCTGGAGGGGTTCACCTCCTCGGCCCGGCGGATCACCGCGGCGGCCACAGAGGTGTTTGACCGGACGGTGGATCCGGCACTGCTGGTGCGGCGGCTGAACGTGACCGCCAACCATGTGATTGCCGAATCCGAGGCCGCCGCCCGCGGGCCTCAGGCCGAACAGCTGGATCTGTTCACCGATTACGCGGCCCGGCAGGCGCAGCAGGAGCAGGAAAAGGCGGAACGGGAGCGGGAAAAGCGGATGCAGCAGGCTATGCTGGCCATCAAGAAAAAATTCGGCAAGAACGCCATCCTCAAGGGAATGGATCTGGAGGAGGGCGCCACCGCCCGGGACCGGAACGGGCAGATTGGAGGGCACAAGGCATGAGCGGGCCGTATGACGATATTCTGGATCTTCCTCACCATGTGTCCACCACCCATTCCCCGATGCCCATGGCGGACCGGGCGGCGCAGTTTTCCCCCTTTGCGGCCCTGGCCGGTTACGACGACGCCATCCGGGAAACCGCCCGCCGCACCGACCGGCGGGTAGAGCCCAGCGAGGAGGTTCTGGCGATGCTGGACCACAAGCTGCGGCTTTTGGCCCGTCAGCCCGGCGCGGCGGCCCGGTTCACCTGGTTTGTGCCGGACGGGCGCAAAGCGGGCGGGGCCTATGTGACGGCGGAGGGCGTGGTGCGGCGGATCGATACCGACGCCCGCCGGGTGCTGCTGGAGGACGGCACCCTGATCCCGCTGGATGACGTACTGGAAATTGAGGTACCGGACGAGTAGATTCTACGCGTTTCATCTATAAAACCGCCCGCCCTGTGCGGGCAAGGAGGCATTTGTATGAATTGTATGCAGATGGATCTGCCCACCCAGGGGGCACGGCTGTACACCTATTTCCTGGATTCCTCGCCGGAGCTGCGGGACAGCGGCCGCCGCCCGGTGGTGATTGTCTGCCCCGGCGGCGCCTACCAGTTCAACAGCGACCGGGAGGCGGAACCCATCGCCCTGGCGTTCTGTGCCCAGGGTGTGCACGCCTGTGTGCTGCGCTATCCCTGCGCGCCGGCCCGGTTCCCCACCGCGCTCTGTGCCCTGGCCCAGGCGGTGGCCTGGGTACGGGAGCACGCGGAGGAATACCACGTGGATCCGGATCGGATCCTGGTGTGCGGCTTTTCGGCGGGCGGCCACCTGGCGGCCAGCCTGGGGGTGTTCTGGCATCAGCCGTTCCTGGCGCAGGCTTCCGGCGTAAGCGCCGACCGCTGCCGCCCGAACGGCATGATCCTGTGCTATCCGGTCATCACCAGCGACCCGGCCTACGCCCATATGGGTTCCTTTGAGAATCTGCTGGGCCCCGATGCGGACGAGGACAAGCGGGCCCGGGTTTCGCTGGAAAAACAGGTTACCGGCCAGACGCCGCCCACCTTCCTGTGGCACACCAACGCGGACACCGGCGTACCGGCGGAGAACAGCCTGCTGTTCTGCCTGGCCCTGCGCCGGGCGGGCGTGCCGCTGGAGGCGCATTTCTACTCGGTGGGGGCGCACGGGCTTGCGCTGGCCAACGAAGTTACCGTCAATGCCCAGGGCGCGGGCGTTCAGCCGGAATGCGCCGGCTGGTTTGACCTGGCCGCGGCCTGGCTGAAGCGGCTGGCGCCGGACGGCGGCAACTAATCCCAATACAGAAGAACCGCAGGGCGGCGTCTGGGAAAGGATGCCGCCCTGCGGTTTTGTTTCGGATTGTCAGCTTCGCACAAATACCGGCATGCTGTCCAGCGGGCAGGGCACGTCCAGCCACCGGCCGCCTTTTTGAGTTTCGCCGGTTTCCAGGCGAGTCCAGTCGGCGCCGGCGGGCAGGTAGACCCGGCGGGTGCGCTGCCCGGCGTTAAGCACCGGGGCCACCAGGTAATCCAGGCCGTACAGATATTCGTCCTCCACCTGCCAGCAGGTGGGATCTTCCGGAAATTCATAGAACAGGGTGCGCATGACCGGGTCGCCCTGCTCGTGGGCGGCGGCCATGACTTGACGGGTGTAGTCCCGCAGGGATTCCCGCAGGTTCAGGTATTTGACGCAGATGGCGTATATCTCTTCCCCGTAGCTCCACACCTCGTTGGCCGCGCCGGACCGGCAGGCGGCGCCACCGGTGGTGCCCACCTGAGGCTGACGGGGTTCCCGGTCGCCGTGCAGGCGCATGACCGGGCAGAAGGCCCCCCACTCAAACCAGCGGGCGAACAGTTCCCGGAAGGCCGGGTCTGCCGGGTCGC
>CALXAH010000014.1 GCA_944386225.1 uncultured Gemmiger sp. | reverse complement strand
GCGGCTCGCGTTCGTCTCGCAGGGACTCTCGGCCTGACCGACCTTCCACCGGAAGGTCGGTCTTAACGGCCTCGTCTAGAAGCGCACCAGGCCCGCGGTGGATGGATGACGGGCAGCGGGAATGGCTTTTTTGTTTGGTGCTGCTTCCCCCACGGGAAACTGATTGTTTCCCG
This sequence comes from uncultured Gemmiger sp., assembly GCA_944386225.1. Lineage (GTDB taxonomy): Bacteria > Bacillota > Clostridia > Oscillospirales > Ruminococcaceae > Gemmiger_A. The sequence goes on along the minus strand of CALXAH010000014.1, from coordinate 72,099 downwards.
TGGGGCGGCTTCGCTGTTCGCGCTGCGCGCTCCGGTTCAGCTCGCAGGGACTCTCGGCCTAACCGACCTTCCACCGGAAGGTCGGTCTTAACGGCCTCGTCTGGAAGCGCACCAGGCCTGCGGTGGATGGATGACGGGCAGCGGGGATGGCTTTTTTGTTTGGTGCTGCTTCCCCCACGGGAAACTGATCGTTTCCCGTGGGGCGGACTCGCTGTTCGCGCTGCGCGCTCCGGTTCAGCTCGCAGGGACTCTCGGCCTAACCGACCTTCCACCGGAAGGTCGGTCTTAACGGCCTCGTCTGGAAGCGCACCAGGTTCGTGTTGGACGGATGACGGGCGGCAGGGCGTGGCTTTGTTTTGTGCTGCTTTCCCCACGGGAAACTGGTCGTTTCCCAATGACCGGCCGATAAAACATCTTGGCAATATAGACAAACGGATTCATCGCTTTTTGCTGCAAGCGATGAATTTTTTTTGATCAATTGCAAGTCTATCGATACAACGATATAATAAAACCAAGTGGAAACCGGATTTCGTATTTTGGTTTCCGCTTGGTTAAAAATGGGGGAGTGCGTTTATGGAATTGCTTGAACGCTGCCTGGAAACAACAATGGAACTGGTATCTGAAAGGGGAACTCATTTTACGATGAGCGAACTGGCTGCTTCGTTAGGAATCAGCAAAAAAACATTGTATCAAATGTTTGCCAGCAAAGAAGAACTTCTTCTGGCGGTAGCGGAGCACGGGTTCGAACAGATAAAACGATGCGAACAACGGATTTTGCAGGATACAACGCTGTCGCTTACAGAAAAAATCCGGCGCCTTATTATCGTGCTTCCGGAGCAATACCAGAAGGTAGACTGGTATCGCGTGGAAGTGGTGGCAGAGAAGTATCCCTCGGTCTATCGAAGCATTCGCCGTCACCTGGAAACAGGATGGGAGCCTACCCTTTCTCTTTTGAAGCAGGCGATTGATGAAAAAATATTGGCGCCTTTTTTGTTACCGGTGTTTCAGGGAATGGTCATCGGCAGTATGGAATATTTCCTTACATCTCCCGGATTTCAGGAGAGCGGCATCACCTACCAACAGGCACTGGAGGCGATGATGGACATTCTGATGGAAGGCATTGAAAGGAGGTGCTGATCTATGCGATATCCTGTAAATGATAATTGGCTGTTTACACCTTTCTACGACGAAGAGCTACGGTGGCTTACTGCGGATACACTGCCCGATACGCTGGAACGGGTACGCATTCCGCACACTACTGCCATGATGCAGGCAAACTGCTCTCCAGAAGAGGAATACCAGAGGGAGAGCGCTTATCTGCATATACTTACCCCGCCGGTTGCCTGGCAAGGGCGGCGTGTGCAGCTGCAGTTTGGCGCAGCGGCTCACCAGGCGGAGGTGTTCCTGAATGGTGTTTCGCTGTGTACCCATTCCTGCGGCTATACAGCATTTACGGCCGATCTGACGGATCATCTGCGCTTCGGTGAAAAAAATCTTGTCCTGGTTCGGGTGGATAGCCGCGAATCTCTGAACATTCCGCCTTTCGGCAAGGCAATTGACTATATGACTTTTGGCGGATTGTACCGGGCTGTCACACTGGAAGTGCGTGGCCCTGCGCTACTGGAAAATGTGTTTGTGAGCGGAAACGCAGACCGGGCTTTTTCTCTTTCCGTTGACGGGGTTGCCGCGGATGAGTGCTCTTTACGTATCCGTGTAACGGATGGTCAAGGCAAAGAACTTTGGCAAACCGAACAACCGTTTACCTCTGCGCTGACGGTGACAATCCCGAATGCGCCTCTCTGGAGTCCGGACTCGCCATGTCTGTGCGTTGCTGAGCTGGAACTGCGCTGCGGCGAAATGCTGATGGACTGTAAGTCGGTGCGGTTTGGATTTCGCACTGTGGATTTCCGGTCAGACGGTCTATACATTAACGGGGAAAAAATCAAACTGCGCGGACTGGATCGCCACCAGAGCTGGCCCTATATGGGATATGCCGCGCCGGATCGTGCACAAGCACTGGATGCGGATATCCTGAAATATGAGTTGGGCTGCAATGCTGTACGTACCAGCCACTATCCGCAGAGCCATGCATTTCTGGATCGGTGTGATGAGCTGGGCTTGTTGGTCTTTACCGAGATTCCCGGCTGGCAGTACATCGGGGATGAGAACTGGAAGGAACAGGCTGTGGAAAACGTGCGGGAAATGGTGCTGCAGTACCGCAATCATCCCAGCATCTTTTTGTGGGGCGTGCGGATCAACGAAAGCGCCGATGACGATGCGTTTTACCAGCGTACCAACGAAATGGCCCATCGTCTGGATCCCACCCGCCCCACCGGCGGGGTACGCAACTTCAAAAAAAGCCATCTTCTGGAGGATGTGTATACCTACAACGATTTTGTTCATAACGGTACGAATCAGGGATGTGATCCGAAGCGGAAGGTTACGCCGGATATGACCAAGGGCTACCTGATCTCGGAATATAACGGGCATATGTTTCCAACCAAAAGTGGTGATTGGGAAGGCAAACGGCTGGAACACGCCCTGCGTCATGCCCGTGTGCTGAACGATGTGGCGGCACAGCCGGATATTGCCGGATGTTTTGGCTGGTGTATGTTTGATTATAATACACACCGGGATTTTGGCAGCGGCGACCGGGTGTGCTATCATGGCGTTCTGGATATGTTCCGGAACCCGAAGCCCGCTGCTGCCGTTTACGCTGCGGAAGGCCGGGAAGATACTGTCCTGGTAACCAGCAGCACTATGGATATCGGAGAGCACCCGGCCGGTGATCTGGGTACCGTGTATGTCTTTACCAATGCGGATTCCATACGCCTGTACAAAAACGGGGAATTCGTGCAGGAATTCTTCCCGGGAAAGGCATATTCGCATATGAGTCATCCCCCGGTACCGATTGACGACCGGATCGGAAACCTGTTGGAAGAAAAAGAAGGATTTTCTCCCGGGGTGGCAGCACAGATCCGTCAGTGCCTGCTGGCGGCCGCCCGGTATGGAACCGGTGCCCTGCCGCTGCGGATTCTGCTGATGGCCGCTAAACTTATGCTGGTGAACCGGATTACCTACCAGCAGGCGGTGGATCTGTTTGGCAAGTATGTGGCTGGTTGGGGTGAGATCGCTACCAGCTGGCGGTTTGAGGCAATCCGAAACGGTCAGCCGGTTGCGCAGCAGGTGCGGGAACCAGTACGGCAGATGAAACTGGAAGTTCATCTGGATACCCTGACCTTGACGGAACGAAACACCTGGGATATGGCGACTGTCCGCATTCGGGTGGTGGATCAGAATGGATGTCTGGTACCGTTTGCCAGCCGGGCTGTAACCCTGACCGTGGAAGGGGATGCGGAGCTGATTGGCCCGTCGATACTTCCGCTGGAGGGTGGTATGACCGGAACCTATCTGCGCACAGTGGGACGTGCGGGCCGGGCGCGTCTGACCATACAGGCTGCCGGAATGGATACCGAGACCTTGACGTTTATAATTCAGAAAGAGGGAAATTGTGATGCGACACAAGATGCGGCAAACAATTAGTTTCGGAATCGGGGCCGTTGGCAAGGACATGGTATATGCCCTGGTATCCGGATTTATCCTGTATTATTACAACACGGTGCTGGGAATCAGCGGTACCTTTACCGGCATCATGATGATGGCGGCCCGGGTATTTGACGCATTCAATGATCCGCTGATGGGGGTTATTGTAGAAAAAACCAACACCCGCTTCGGCCGGTACCGTCCCTGGATCCTTACCGGTACAGTGACCAATGCACTGGTGCTTTACGGAATGTTTGCCATGCCGGAAAGTGTTTCCGGAACCGGCGTACTGGTCTATGCCTCTGTGGCCTATGTGCTGTGGGGTGTGACCTATACCATGATGGATATTCCCTTCTGGAGCATGATTCCCGCGCTGACCAGCGCCGGCCGGGAACGGGAAAATCTGTCGGTGATCGGACGTACCTGCTCTGCCGTTGGCTATGCGGTGCCCACTGTGCTCACGATGCTGATTGTGGTGCGGATCGGTGGCGGTGAACGGCAGGGATTCGCGCTGTTTGCCGCGGCCATTGCGGCAGTATTTGTGGTTACGGAGCTGATCTGCGTGCTGGGTATCCGGGAAAAGGCCATACCCGCCGGCAAGGCGCCCACCATGCGGGAAATGTTCAGCGCCCTGTTGGCCAATGATCAGGCCATGGTGGTGGTCGTGGGTATCATCCTGTTCAATGCCTCGTTGTACCTGACCACCCAGCTGGCGTTGTATTTCTTCAAATACGACATCGGAAACAGCGATCTGTACAGCCTGTTCGGCACCATCGGCGGGGTGGGCCAGATCCTGAGTATGGTCAGTCTGCCGATACTGCGCCGCCGCTGGAGCAGCAAATCCATACTGACCGGTTCAATCGGGGTGACGATTGCCGGCTATGCGTTCCTGTTTGTGCTGGGAAGTCTGGGATCGGCCAACGTGCCGCTTCTGGGGCTGGCTGCTTTTGTCATTTATATCGGCTTTGGTCTGGCTACCGTATTGACCACTGTATTCCTGGCGGACTCTGTGGATTACGGCGAATGGAAAACCGGCCGCCGCAATGAAAGCGTGATCTTCAGCATGCAGACCTTTGTAGTCAAGCTGGCCAGTGCAATCAGCGTGCTGGTAGCGGGCGTGGGCATTGATCTGATCGGGCTGGATACCGAGGCGGCGGCGCAGACAGCGGGTACCCTGCTGGGACTGCGCATTCTGATGATTCTGGTGCCGATTGCGGGGCTGTTGGTATCCATTTTCTATTTCCGCAAAAAATATGCCCTGACGGAGGAGATGAACCGCCGTATTGCAGCTGACCTGAAAGAGAGGCGAGGAGAATGATCCGGATTGATGGAGATCTGATTTGCCTGGAAACCGATCATACCGGGTATTATATGGCTCGTCGGGGCGCATTGCTGGAGATGCTGCATTACGGCGCAAAGATCCGGCCCGATATTCCGTCTCTGCGGGAGAAAATGGGCGCGGGCTATGGTACGGATGTAACGGTTCCCGATGCGGGGCCCGATTCTCTGCTGCATCTTTGCCTGGAGCTTACCCCGGATGGCCGGGGCGATTTTCGGATGGGTATGGTCAGCGCCCGGTTTGCCGACGGCAGTATGGTGTGCGACTGGACTTTTGCGGGCGCCGTGCGGCGGGAAACGCCTTTGTCGCCGGAGGGGCTTCCGGCGGCCTGGGGAGGGGAGGAAACGCTGATCGCCACCTTTACGTCAACGAAAGGACTGGAGGCGCAGCTGATCTATACTCTGTACCCCGCCTGCGACGTGATTACGCGGCGGTTACGGCTTCGGAACACAAGTGACAGCCCGATAACCGTTCTGCGCTGCCTGAGCAGCCAGCTGGATTTGCCGTGCAGGGGGTATACGCTTACCACCTTTACCGGTGCCTGGGCCCGGGAACGCCATCCCCAGCCTGCCCCTCTCACAGAGGGGGTGCGGGAGTTCGGCAGCAGCACCGGCAACTCCTCTCACTACTGCAATCCCTTTTTCCAACTGGCGGAACCGGGAGCAGGGGAGCAGACGGGCCGGGTCTACGGTTTTAACCTGATTTACAGCGGCAGCCATCTGGGGCGGGTGGAAACCGGCCCTTATGGCAAAACAAGGGTGCTGTCCGGTATTCAGCCGGAGCATTTCAGCTGGACGCTGGCTTCTGGCGAAATACTGGACACCCCGGAAGCCGTTCTCACCTTTTCACGGCAGGGAAGCAGCGGTGTAAGCCGCAATATGCACCGGTTCGTGCGGCGGCATATTGTACGCGGTCCCTGGGCGACCCGGCCGCGTCCGGTGCTGCTGAACAACTGGGAGGCCACCTATTTCGACTTTAACGAGGGAAAGCTGCTGCGCCTGGCCAAAGAAGCCAAAAAGCTGGGGATTGAGCTGTTTGTGCTGGATGACGGGTGGTTTGGCAAGCGGGATACGGATACCTGTTTGTTGGGGGACTATTCGGTCAACAGCAAAAAGCTGCCCGGCGGACTGGCGGGACTGGGCCGTAAACTGAACGATCTGGGGCTGGCGTTCGGCCTGTGGGTAGAGCCGGAAATGATCAGCCCGGACAGTGAGCTTTACCGCAGCCATCCGGACTGGGCGGTGCAGACGCCGGGTATTCCGCCCGCTCTCGGCCGTCACCAACTGGTGCTGGATCTGTGCCGTACCGAGGTGCAGGACTATCTGATCAGCCAGCTGAATACGCTGCTGGACTCTGCACCTATCCGGTACATCAAATGGGATATGAACCGGCATATGACCGACTGCTACAGCCCGGTACTGGCCGAGCAGGGCCGGTTTGGCCTGTGCTGGATGCAGGGTCTGTACCGTGTGCTGGAGCAGGTTACCGGCAGTCACCCGGAGGTTCTGTTTGAAAGCTGTGCCAGCGGCGGAAACCGGTTTGATCTGGGAATGCTCTGCTATATGCCACAGATCTGGACCAGTGACGATACCGATGCCTGGGAGCGGATGAAGATACAGACGGGCACCGTCTGCGGGTATCCGCAAAGCGTGATGGGCTGTCATGTGGCAGCTTCTCCCAACCACCAGACCCTGCGCACCTCCCAGCTGGAGGCCCGCTTTGACGTGGCGGCTTTTGGTATACTGGGATATGAACTGGATGTGACCCGCCTGTCCCCGGCGGAAAAAAGCGCGGTGGCTGCGCAGATCGCATTTTATAAGCAATACCGGCCGCTGTTTCAGTTTGGACAGCTGTACCGCCTGGCGTCGCCCTTTACGCCGGGAACATGTGGGGAACAGTGTGCCTGGATGGTGGTGTCAGAAGACAAAACCGAGGCCTTGGTTCTGGACGCGGCAGGCCGGATTGAGCCGAATACCGAAACACCACCGCTGCGGCTGGCGGGTCTGGATCCGGATCGCTTGTACCGGGTGGAATCCCGGCCGCAAAAGCTGGATATCCGGGATTTTGGCACCCTTCTTAATGCGGTGCTGCCGGTCAGCGTCAATACCAGCGGACTGCTGGTTCATGCCGCGGCAGACCGGTATATGCTTGATACGGAAAAAGAATGTTATACCGCCGCCGGAGACCTTCTCATGGAAGCAGGCCTGCGGCGCAAATCCCGGTTTACCGGCACGGGATACAATGAGGAAGTGCGGGTCATGCCGGACTATTCCGCACGCCTGTATCACCTTACTGCTCTGCCCGATGCGCTGCCCGCACCGGAGCGGGACAACACATAACAAACGGGCCGCTGTCCTTTCCGACAGCGGCCCGTTTCTTTTGCGGGTTAAATGCTGAACTGGATCGCGCAGAATACCGCGTAGATGGCCAGCAGGACGATGCCCTGCACCCGGCTCAGTTTGCCGCGCAGCAGGGCGGGCACGGTGAGCAGCAGCATGACCGCGAACATCACCGGGATGTCCATCACCAGCGAGGCGTTGTGTCCGGCAATCTGGGCGGTCTGCGGGATGCTGAAGGGGGCCAGTGCCACCGATACGCCGCTCACCAGCACCAGATTGAACAGGTTAGCGCCCACAATATTGCCCAGCGAAAGAGCGCTATGGCCCTTGATCAAAGAGGTAATGGCGGTGACCAGTTCCGGCAGGGAAGTGCCCAGCGCCACAAAGGTCAGTGCAATGACCGATTCCGGTACCCCAAGCGCCTGGGCGATCCGTGTGCCATTGTCCACCAGCAGGTTGGCGCCAATGGCGATCAATACCGCGCCTGCCACCAACAGCAGCAGTTCCTTGGAAAGAGGCTCGGTTTCAGCTGCCGTCTCCTCCGATGCGGCAGCAACCGGTTTGGAGGTCATCTGCCGCACCGTTGTGATCATATAAATCGCAAACAAAGCCAGCAGAATCAGGCCGGCAATCCGGCTGAAATACCCGGTGGTGTAGGCGATGCCGGCGTAAAACAGCGCGGCAAGGAAAAAGAACGTTACCGGTGTGCGCAGGCTTTTGGGGTCGATTTTGCCGGGCCGTACAGCGATGGTGAGCGCGGCGATCAGGGCGGTGTTGCAGATTACCGATCCAATGGCGTTGCCGTAAGCGATCTCGCCGTGTCCGCCCAGTGCCGAGGTGGTGGATACCATGACCTCCGGCAGGGTAGTACCGATGGACACTACCGTGGCGCCGATCAGCAGTTCGGGCAGATGAAAACGGCGGGCAATACCGGTAGCGCCATCCACAAACCAGTCGCCGCCTTTAATCAGGCAGACCAGCCCTATGCAGAATAAGATAACAGGAACGATCATAAACTATTCTCCTTTTGGCAGCAGCATTCGGTTTGAACCCTGCAAACGGGGGGACTGGCTGTTGCGTGTTTCCCTACTATAACAAGCTGGAGGCTGGATGTCGAGAGAAAAATTATGAACAATTCGTTGCTTTTTATAACAGTATGCAGCTGCTTCTCCGGCTATTCCGGCGGTGTTTGGAACAGACCCTTCGGCATAAAAAGCGCTGAAAAACAGAAAACGCCCCGGCCAACGACCGGAGCATTTCTATGGTGGACCTGGAGGGATTCGAACCCTTGACCTCTGCGATGCGAACGCAGCGCTCTCCCAACTGAGCTACAGGCCCACGGCACTTGATGAGTATAAAGCATCCGGCGGAATTTGTCAAGGGATTTCTGAAAGATTTTTGCATTTCACAGCTTTGTACGGCTGGCTTTCCTACGTTACCCGGGGGCAGGTGCCTCCGGAAAATCTTCTGCTGCGGGCGTGTGACGAAAAAAGACGATTTTTTCTTCTTGCAGCTGTGCGGCAGCAGGGGTATCCTCAAAAGGGGAACCTTGCAAAGAAAATTCCATGTGAGGCAGGAGTTGTTTGGGATGAAAGAAAACGAGATTTGTCGGTTCGTGCACTCATTTTCTTCGCTGGGGCACTTGCAGGCAGAGGGGAAAATGGTGTATGCTCTATGGCAGGAAGGTCCACAGAATTGGCGCATTTGTCTGGAGTACCGGCAAAAGGCGGGGGTTCGCACGGATTCCTGTGTAATCGGACCGCTGAACAGGCTGGCCGCCGTACAGCTTCTTCAATGCCTGTATGAAAATGCCGTCCCGCTGGAAAACTGGCAGGACGTACTGCATGAACTGATGCAAAAATTCTGATGGAAAGGCGGCGCGAAAGGAATGGGCGGAACAGATTGCCGGTGCCCCGCACTTGACCTGTATCTCGCGGAGAATAACCTGCAGCAGCTGGGGCTGCTGGCGGATTACTTTTCGATGCGCCCTGAATTTGCGGTTCGGGGCACATTCACCGAGGGCAGTGTGCTGCTCCGCGCTCTGCGGGAACGTCCGGTGGATCTGGTGATTACCTCGCTGGAATTGCGGGGCGATATGGATGCCCGGGAGCTGCTGGTGGCGATGGGGCAGGCAGAGCTTCTTCATCCGCCCCGGGTGATTGTGGTGTTTGACGCGGAACTGCCCGCGCTGCAGGCCCGGTGCCTGCAGGCAGGGGCGGATTACTACCTGGTCAAACCCTACACCCTGCAGCGGCTGGCAAGCCGTGCGCTGGATGTATGCGAAAGCTTTGGGGCCGACGGGCAGGATCCGTTGGACGGCTGGCTCATACGGCTGGGCCTGCGTCCCGGCGACAGTTTTTACAGCTGCTTTCGCTGCTGCCTGCAGGCGGCCATGGCCTGCGGCCCGGATTTCGCGCTGCTCAAGGAGGTCTACATACCCGCCGCCCAGGCCGGCAGTGTCAGCGTATCCGCCGTGGATACCAGCATGCGGCGTGCGCTGAAGGTTATGGAAACCCGGAACACGGCGCTGTATCGGCAGATGACCGAACATTTCGGGCGGGAACATCCCGGTAAGCGGATGACCAGCAAAGCGATGCTGGAACAGTTGGCCGGTCTGGCGCGGGGCGGGTGATACTGCATATTTTGCGGAGGAAATGAGTATGGATGACCCCAAAACCGTACAGGATCAGGACGCGCAGCGCCAGGAACAGGCGCTTTTGAGCGGATTCTGCCAGGATATTGAAAGTCCGCTGAACGTGATTCTCACCGGTGCGGAGTTTCTGGCCGAAGCGGGACGCCGCAGCCCCGGCTGCTATACCCCCCAGCAGGAACGGGCGCTGCAAAGTATTCAGGACAGTGCGGCGGTGCTGGGCCGGATGGCGGAGAATACTCTGGATGCGTACCAGTGCCTGAACGGCGGCGCACCGGCCCGCCCGCAGGCAATGGAGCTGGTGTCGCATCTGGGGCGGCTGGCGGAACTGGTTGCCCCCTGTGCGGCGCGCCAGGGGGTAAAGCTGAGTTTTTCCGCCGGGGCGCAGTCGCTGGCGGTTATGGCGGATCGGATCCTGGCTGACCGGGTGGTGCTGAACCTGCTTTCCAATGCCGTGTACCACGGCGGGGCCCGGGGCAATGTCTGGATGGAACTGGAGCCCGGCGAAGGGCGGCACCTTCTTCGGGTGCGGGATGACGGGCCGGGCTTTCCGGCCGCGCTGGCTGACCGGCTGAACGGTGGCCGGCCGTTTTCTCCGCCGGCCAGCCGGGGCAGCGGGCTGGGGCTGTATCTCTGCCGGGAGTTCTGCAAAGTGCTGGGCTGGCATATGCATATCACCAGCAGCCCGCAGGGCGCCTGCGTGGAACTGACGATTCCCTCCGGCTGGGATGCCGCGGGGGAGCTGCATTCCTCACCGGTGTCCGCCATGCTGGAAGCGGACGATATGCGCCGGATGGTTCAGCGGGAGTTCGCGCGGCCCTGAACCGGCCTGTGCGCGGCAAAAATGAGCACCTTGAACGGGTGGGACGTTGCATCGTTCCCGCCCGTTTTTTGTTGACCGGTATGCCGCGTCCAGCCCGGTGCGGTTTTGGTGTTTACTTTGTCGTGGGTTTATTGTAAAATAAAAGAAATCAAATCCAAGGAAACGGTGGATGAACAAGTATGGCGATACGATACAAACGGATTCTGCTCAAACTCAGCGGCGAAGCCCTGGCCGGCGACAAGGGCGTCGGCTTTGACGAGCCCACCCTGGAAGCAATCTGCCGGGGCATCAAACAGGCCCGGGATCTGGGCGCCCAGATCGGCATTGTGGTAGGCGGCGGCAACTTCTGGCGCGGCCGTTCCAGCGGCAAAATGGAGCGTACCTGTGCCGACAAGATCGGGATGCTGGCCACCATCATGAACTGTCTGGCGGTGGCCGATGCGCTGGAGCAGCAGGGGATGGGAACCTGTGTGATGAGCTCGCTGGCAATGCCCCAGGTAGCCCAGCCCTTTACCCGCGGTGAAGCGGTGCGCAACCTGGAAGCCGGCCGCATTGTGCTGTTCGGCGGCGGCACCGGCAATCCCTTCTTCTCCACCGACAGTGCGTCTGCCTTGCGTGCCGCGGAGATCGGCGCCGACGTGATGTTCAAGGCCACCATGGTGGACGGCGTGTACGACAAGGATCCTAAGAAATACCCGGATGCGGTGAAGCATGATACCCTTACCTTCAGCAAGGTGCTGGAGGAGAAGCTGGGCGTGATGGACGCCACCGCCGCGGCCCTGTGCCGGGATACCCGGATGCCGGTGCTGGTGTTCGACATGCGCGACCCGGACAACATCGCCCGCGCCGTGCAGGGGGACGAGATCGGCACCCTGGTGCAGGAATAAGAAACAAAACGGGCGCATCCGGCCGCCCTTGCAGTAAAACCGGAACCGCGCAACCGACTTTGATCACAAAAGGAGAATCAACATGAGCGAAATGACCAAGGTTTACGAGGAAAAAATGTCCCAGAGCATCCGTCATCTGGAAAAGGAGCTAGCTGCCGTGCGCGCCGGCCGCGCTAACCCCGCCGTGCTGGATAAGCTGACGGTGGATTACTACGGCACCCCCACCCCGGTACAGCAGGTAGCGGCGGTGGCGGTGGCCGAAGCCCGCATCCTGACCATCACCCCCTGGGACGCCTCGCTGCTGCGCGCGATCGAGAAGGCGATTCAGACCAGCGACATCGGCATCAACCCTACCAACGACGGCCGCGTGATCCGTCTGGTATTCCCCGCCCCCACCGAGGAGCGGCGCAAGCAGCTGGCCAAGGACGTACAGAAGATGGGCGAAGAGGCCAAGGTGGCGGTGCGCAACGTGCGCCGCGACGCGCTGGATAAGTTCAAGGCCGCCAAGAAGGCGGGCGAAGTCACCGAGGATGACCTGAAGAAGCTGGAAGAGCAGATGCAGAAGGCTACCGACAAGGCCGTCAAGGAGATTGACAAGGTCTGCGAGGAGAAGAACCGGGAGATCATGGAGATCTGACCGTTCCCGCTGACGGACAGTACAAGGGCACGGTCTTTACGGCCGAGCATGGAGGAGGAAACCCGCCGGGGCGCTGCGGTACAAAATGCCCCCGATGCGGGGCGGCACGGCGCGCACAGAGGCGCTTTCCTGCTTTGTGCTCGGCGCTTTGTATGTGAAGCCGTCCCGCAATGAAAGGAGCTGCCAGCATGGAACATACGGCGGATTTTGCCCGTGGTTTAAGCATCGGCATCATTATGGACGGCAACGGCCGCTGGGCCAAAAAGCGGGGGCTGCCCCGCACCGCAGGCCACAAGCGGGGCGCGGAGGTGTTCCAGGACATCACCCGCTACTGCAACGAGCTGGGTGTGGCCTCGGTCTACTTCTATGCGTTCTCCACCGAAAACTGGCGCCGTCCCGCCGAGGAGGTGGGCGCGATCATGCGCCTGTTCGGGGATTACCTGATCAAGGCTTTCGACTATGAAAAAGAAAACAACCGGGTAGTCTTTCTCGGGGATCGCACCGCCCTGTCGGCGGAATACCAGCGCAAGATGAACGAGATCGAAACCCGCACCGCCCGCAACACCGGCATGGTGCTGAACGTGGCGGTGAACTACGGCGGGCGGCAGGAGATCGCCCGGGCGGCCCGCCTGCTGGCGGAAGAGGTGCGCCAGGGCACGCTGCAGCCGGAGCAGATCACCGAGCAGCTGCTCAGTGACCGGATGTATACCGCCGGTCAGAAAGACCCGGACTTCATCCTGCGTCCCAGCGGGGAGAAGCGCCTGTCCAACTTCATGCTGTGGCAGGCCGCCTATTCCGAACTGGTGGAGATGGATGTGCTCTGGCCGGACTTTACCCGCCATGACCTGGATCTGGCCATTGAGGAGTTCAACCGGCGCTCCCGCCGGTTTGGCGGCATCTGATGAGGGAAATACTACCTATACCGAAAGTGGGGGAGCCTATTTGAAAACGCGAATCATCACCTCCGCCGTGGCGCTGGTTGTTCTGGCGCTGGTGCTGGTGTTGTTTGACAGCGTCCTGTTCAACCTGATCGTGGCCGCCGTATGTCTGCTGGCCGAATGGGAGATCTATCACGCCTTTGGCTTTGGCCGCCGTGAATGGGTCGTGTTCGAACCGATGGTGCCCTATACCGTGCTGGTAATGGTGTCCACGATGCCGGCCGCCTGGGCCGTGCTGCTGCCCTGCTCGCTGCTGGTGGCGCTGTACCTGTGCATCTGCCTGCTCTGGCGGCATGCGGAACTGGATTTTGCCCGGATGAGCGGCGTGGTCTGCTTTTCCGGCCTGGTGATCCTGTGTTTCTATTCACTGGTCTACCTCAAGCATCTCCTTCCCATGGAACAGTATGGCAACGACGCCATCTATTTTATCCTGCTGATCCTGGGCATGGCCTGGGGCGGCGACTCGGCAGCGTATTTTACCGGCCGTTTCCTGGGCAAGCATAAGCTGGCCCCGGTGGTCAGCCCCCACAAAACGGTGGAGGGCGCCATCGGCGGGGTGTTCGGCTCCATGCTGCTGGCGGTGGCGATCACCGCCGTCTATGAGCAAATCGGCGGGCTGTACAGCCTGATGTTCAGCGGCGTGGGGGTTACCTGGCGCACCTATCTGTTTATTGCCATCATGGGCGCCATTGGTTCCGGCCTGGGCATTCTGGGTGATCTGTTTGCTTCGGTGGTCAAGCGTCAGCAGGGCATCAAGGACTACGGAAAGATTTTTCCCGGCCACGGCGGCATTTTGGACCGGTTTGACAGCGTAATGTTTATCGCCCCCTTTGTAACGCTGGCGGTCACGCTGCTGTTCTACCGGGTGGCACAGTGAGGTGCAGACAATGAGCAAAACAATCACATTGCTGGGTTCCACCGGCTCCATCGGTACCCAGAGCCTGGACGTAATCCGGGCCCAGGGGTACCGGGTGCACGGCCTGGCTGCCAACTCCCGGGTGGAGATGCTGGCGCAGCAGGTGCAGGAATTCCAGCCCGAATGGGTGGCAGTGGTGGATGAAGCCGCCGCCGACAAGATGGAAAGGCTGCTGGCGGGGATGCCTTCGCCGCCCCGTCTGCTTCGCGGCCCCGAGGGCCTGATCGAGCTGGCCCGCCATCCGGTGGACGCGGTGCTCAACGCCGTGGTGGGCATTGCCGGCCTGGGTGCTACCCTGGCCGCCATCGAGAGCCATAACGACGTGGCCCTGGCCAACAAGGAAAGCCTGGTCACCGGCGGGCACCTGGTCACCGAGGCGGTACGCCGGAACGGTGTGCACCTGCTGCCGGTGGACAGCGAACACTCCGCCATCTTCCAGTGCCTGCAGGATGCCCACTCGGCCAAGACCCTCACCAAGATCCTGCTTACCGCCTCCGGCGGGCCGTTCTTCGGCATGAAGCGGGAGCAGCTGGCGGGCAAGACCCGGGCGGACGCCCTCAAGCACCCCAACTGGAACATGGGCGCCAAGATCACCATCGATTCGGCCAGCCTGATGAATAAGGGCCTGGAACTGATCGAAGCGGTGTGGCTGTTCGGTCTGCCGCCGGAAAAAATCCAGATCGTGGTGCAGCGCCAGAGCATTATCCATTCCATGGTGCAGTTCAGCGACAATTCGGTGCTGGCCCAGCTGGGTGTGCCGGATATGCGTATCCCCATCCAGTACGCCCTCACCTGGCCGGAGCGTGTGCCCGGCCCGGCCCCGGAACTGGATTTCACCACCCTCAAACAGCTCACCTTTGACGTGGCGGACGAGGAAACCTTCCGCTGCCTGGCCGCCTGCAAAAAGGCAATCTCCAAGGGCGGTCTGGCCCCCTGCGCGGCCAACGGCGCCAACGAGGAGGCGGTGCGGCTGTTCCTGGAGGACAAGATCGGCTTTTTGGATATCGGCCGCCTGGTGGAAGCCGTGGTGGACAGCGAATCCTTTGGAGGAACCTATACCCTGCCGGACGTGTACGAGTGCGACCGGATGGCCCGCAGCTTTGTGCTGGCCCATATTTGACAGAACACCCGGCATTGCGGCTCCGGGGCTGGGAAAGTGAGAGTATGCCATGTCCGCATTGATAACCCTGATCGCCGCCGTAGTGGTATTCGGCCTGGTGATCGCCTTTCATGAATTCGGCCACTTCATCACCGCCAAATGGTGCGGGATCCAGGTCAACGAGTTCTCCATCGGGATGGGCCCCGCGCTCTTCTCCCGCATCCGGGGCGGTACCCGGTACAGCATCCGGGCGCTGCCCATCGGCGGCTACGTGAGCATGGAAGGGGAATTCAGCGACGAGGAAGATCCCCTTGCCGACGATGTGCCCGCCGAGTTGAAAACCGGCAAACCCTTTGACCGGGTCAGCGTTCCCCGGCGGGCGCTGGTGATGGCCGCCGGTGCCATCATGAACTTTATCCTGGGCTTTCTGGTGCTGGTGGTGCTGCTGAGCGGCCAGGACTATCTGGTCACCCGGCAGGTGGCCCAGATCACTGAGAACTCCGGCGCCCAGATCGCCGGGCTGCAGCTGGGGGATGAGATCTATTCCATCAACGGCCGCCGCTGCTTTGTGGCCTCGGATATCGTCTATGAGCTGGAGCGCGCCAGCGGCGGCTCCGCCGATTTCGTCGTCGTCCGGGACGGCAAAAAGGTCAGCCTGCCCGGCGTGACCCTGACCACCGTCACCGCCGAGGACGGCAGCACCTACCTGGATATGGGCTTCAAGGTGCTGGCCACCGAAAAAACGGTGGGCGGGGTACTGTACCAGGCGGTGCAGTATACCGCCTATTACGGGCGGCTGGTGTTCCGCAGCCTAGTGGACCTGTTCACCGGCAATGCCAGCGTCAACGATCTGTCCGGCCCGGTGGGCATCGTCAGTGCCATCGGCCAGGCAGCCGCCATGGGCCTGACCGAACTGCTCAGCCTGCTGGCCCTCATCACCATCAACCTGGGCATCATGAACCTGCTGCCCATCCCGGCGCTGGACGGCGGCCGGCTGTTGTTCCTGCTGGTGGAAGCGGTTATCCGCCGGCCCATCCCGGCCAAGTTCCAGATGTGGGTCAATCTGGCGGGGATGGCCTGCCTGCTTCTGCTGATCGCCTTTGCAACCTATAACGATATTGGCCGCCTGCTGTTTTCAGCCTGACCGGCCGGGGAGGTAAAACACTATGGAGCGCGTTCGTAAACGGGAAGTACAGATCGGCAAGGTGCGCATCGGCGGGGATAATCCCATCGCCGTGCAGACCATGCTCAACGTGCCGGTGGCGGACATCGCGGGCAACGTGGCCCAGGCCAGGCGGGTAGCCGAAGCGGGCTGCCGGATCCTGCGGGCCAGCGTGCCCACCCTGGAGGATGTGCGGATCGTGGACGCGGTCAAGAGCGCCGTGGACGTCCCCTTTGTGGCCGACATCCATTTTGATTATCGCATCGCCCTGGCCTGCGTGGACGCGGGCGCGGATAAAATCCGCATCAATCCGGGCAACATCGGCGCGGATGACCGGGTCAAGGCGGTGGCAAATGCCTGCAACGCCAAAAACATCCCCATCCGCATCGGGGTGAACGCCGGCAGCCTGGAAAAGGAGATTCTGGCCAGATACGGCGCGCCCACCCCTCAGGCGCTGGTGGAAAGCGCCCTGTACCATGTGCGCCTGCTGGAAAAACACGATTTCAGCAACATCGTCATCTCCATCAAGTCCAGCAATGTGCCCACCATGATGGAGGCCTACCGGCTGCTCAGCGAAGCCTGTGACTACCCGCTGCATGTGGGTGTTACCGAAGCGGGCACCTACCGGATGGGCCTGATCAAGTCCGGCATGGGCATCGGCGGGCTGCTGCTGCAGGGCATCGGCGATACCCTGCGGGTCTCTCTGACCGATGAACCGGAAAAGGAGGTCCAGGCAGGCTACGACATCCTGCGGGCCGCGGGCTATCCCGTGGCCGGGCCGGAGATCATCAGCTGCCCCACCTGCGGGCGCACCAACATCCCGGTGGCCAGGATCGCCCAGGAGGTGGAGGAACGCCTGCGCGGCTATCACAAGCCGGTCAAGGTGGCGGTGATGGGCTGCGTGGTCAACGGCCCGGGCGAGGCCCGGGAGGCGGACATCGGCATTGCCGGCGGCAAGGACGAGGCGCTGCTCTTCATCCGGGGCGAAAAGATCCGGATGCTGCGGGGCGACATCGTGGGCCAGCTGGTGGACGAGGTCTATAAACTGTAAGCAAACGGTGCGCCGGGCATTGCCTTTCGCGGGCAGGCCGGGCGCACTTTTGACCAAACGAAAGGGGAGGGAAGAATGGAACGTCTGGTGTCGGAGCTCTGGCCCCAGTTTACCTCCGACGAGGAGTTCTCCCGCAGCTTTGCGGGGGTGGCGGTGCAGTCGGTGGAGCTGTTCCGTCCGCTGAACCGGGCGGTGGTGGGGCTGCACAGCGCGGCCCCGGTTGACCGGTCGCTCTGTGCCCGTCTGGGTGCGTCGTTGCAGCCGCTGTTTGCCGGGATGGAGGTGGAGTGCTGCTGCCATTTCCCCTTTGAAGCCATCACCCCGGCCGAGATCTGGGGCATGGTGGAGGATCTGAAGCGCCAGGATCTGCCCCTTAACGGCTTTCTGGACAAGGCCCAGATCTCCTGGGAGAACGGGGCTATCCTGTTCAAGATTCCCACCGGCACCCTGTTTCTGGAATCCATCCAGTTCCCGAAACGCCTGGCTGAACTGATTGAAAAGCGTACCGGCTACCTGCCGGAGGTGCGTCTTGAGGGCGGGGCCGCCGTGTCGGAAAAACAGTGGGAGGAGCATATCCGCCAGAAGATGCCCGAGTCTACCTTCAAGGAGGACAAGAAGAAGCCGCCCCGCATCCCCGGCCTGGATCTGACCGACAAGCCGATACGCATCTTCCACGGCAAGGAGTTCAAGCCTGCCCAGCTTACCCCGCTGATCCAGCTGGGCGGCGAGGGCGGCAAGACCATGGTCTGGGGCGATGTGTTCGCCACCGAGGTCAAGGGCAGCTTCCGCAAAATTTATATCGTGTCCATCACCGACTATACCGGCTCCATCAACCTGAAGATCCGCGCCCAGGAAGGGGAGGACTGCAGCAAGTGGGAGGAACTGAAAAAGGGCAGCACCCTGGTCATCAAGGGCGACTGCAGCTACGATAAGTACGAGCGGGACTATGTGCTTATCCCCTACGACGTGATGGTGGTGGAGCGCCGCAAGCGGGAGGATCATGCCCCCCAGAAGCGGGTGGAGCTGCACCTGCATACCAAGCTCAGCAGCATGGACGGCTTCTGCGACCCGGGCGAGATCGTGCGCACCGCCCACCGGATGGGTCACAAGGCCATCGCCATCACCGACCACGGCGTGGTGCAGGGTTACCCGGAAGCCATGCTGGCTGCCGACGCCATCCAGAAAAACGATCCGGACTTCAAGCTGATCTACGGCCTGGAAGCCTACTATGTAAACGACATGGTGCCGGTGGTCTACGGCGCCCAGGCGGCGGGCAGCCTGGACGGCAGCTTTGTGGTGTTTGATGTGGAAACCACCGGCCTGAACCCGGCCCAGGAGCAGCTTACCGAGATCGGCGCGGTGCTGGTGGAAAACGGCCAGGTCACCGGCCGGTTCGGCACCTTTGTCAATCCGGGCAAGCCCATCCCGCCCCGGGTGGTGGAGCTCACCGGTATCACCGATTCCATGGTGGCGGATGCCCCCACCCCGGTGGAGGCCATCAAGCAGTTTGCCGAATTTGCCGGCGACCGGATTCTGGTGGCCCACAACGGCCACCGGTTCGATATGCTGTATATGCGCAAAACCGCCCAGGAGGCGGGCTTTGAGCTGGAAAACGCCTACATCGACACCCTGCCCATGGCCCAGGCGCTGTACCCCGGCCTGCACAACTACAAGCTGGACACGGTGAACAAGTACCTGGAGATTGAGCCCTTCAACCACCACCGGGCGGTGGACGACGCGGCCGCGCTGGCCCGCATCTTCTGCCGCATGCTGGCGGATATGAAGGAAAAGGGTATCTCCGATGTGCGCCAGATCAACACCGAACTGGGCGGCAACGGGGACGTGCTCAAGAAAAAGTACAACCATCTGATCCTGCTGGTGCAGACCTCCCAGGGCCTGCGCAACCTGTACAAGATCATCAGCGAAGCCCATGTAAAATACTTCTTCAAGCGGCCCCGGGTGCCCCGCAGCCTGATCAACCGCTACCGGGAGGGTCTGCTGGTGGGCTCCGCCTGTGAAGCGGGCGAGCTCTACCGGGCGGTGGTGGAAGGCCAGAGCTTTGAAGAACTGTGCAACATCGCGGAGTTCTACGATTTTCTGGAGATTCAGCCCCTGGGCAACAACGAGTATATGCTGCGGGAGCATATGGTGGACTCGATTGAAAAGATCCAGGAGTTCAACAAGACCATCATCCGGGTGGGCGAAGCGCTGCACAAACCGGTGATTGCCACCGGCGACGTACATTTCCAGGATCCGGAGGACGCCACCTACCGGGCCATCCTGCAGGCGGGCAACGGTTTCAAGGACGCGGATAACCAGGCGCCTTTGTTCTACCGCACCACCGAGGATATGCTGGACCAGTTCTCCTACCTGCCCCGGAAAAAGGCGTTCGAGATCGTGGTCACCAACCCGAACAAGATTGCCGACAGCATCGACGGCAGCATCCGGGCCATCCCCAAGGGCACCTATCCGCCCTCCATCGATGGCGCGGAGGAGCAGCTGCGCAGTGCCACCTGGAACCACGCCAAGGAAAAATACGGCGACCCGCTGCCCGAACTGGTGGAAAAGCGGCTGCAGAAAGAGCTGGACTCCATTTGCGGCCACGGCTATGCGGTGCTGTATGTGATCGCGGTCAAGCTGGTGGCCTACTCCAACGAGCACGGCTATCAGGTGGGCAGCCGTGGTTCGGTAGGGTCCTCCGCCGTGGCCCACTTCTCCGGCATTTCGGAGGTCAACAGCCTGCCGCCCCATTACCTGTGCCCCAAGTGCAAGCACAGCGAGTTCGTCACCGACGGCAGCGTGGCCGACGGCTTCGACCTGCCGGATAAAAACTGCCCCGTCTGCGGCGCCCCCATGGAGGTGGACGGCCATGATATCCCCTTCGAGACCTTCCTGGGCTTCTACGGCGACAAGGAACCGGATATCGACCTGAACTTCTCCGGCGAATACCAGAGCCATGTGCACCGGTATACCGAGGAGCTGTTCGGCAAGGAGTTCGTGTTCAAAGCGGGCACCGTGTCCGGTCTGCAGGATAAAACCGCCTACGGCTATGTGCGCAAATATCTGGAGGAGCGGGGCCGCATCGTAAACCACGCGGAGGAAAACCGCCTGACCCAGGGCTGCACCGGGGTCAAGCGAACCACCGGCCAGCACCCCGGCGGCATGGTGGTTGTGCCATCCAACTATGAAATCTACGATTTCTGCCCCATCCAGCACCCGGCGGACGACAAGGAGAAGGGCGTTCTTACCACCCACTTCGAATTCAAATACCTGCACGACACCCTGCTCAAGCTGGACGAGCTGGGCCATGATGTGCCCACCATGTACAAGTATTTCGAGGACATGACCGGCATCACCATGGACAAGGTGCCCATGAACGATCCCCGGGTTATCAGCCTGCTTACCTCCACCGAGGCGCTGGGTGTCACCCCGGAGCAGATCGACAGCCAGACCGGTACCTTCGGTATCCCGGAACTGGGCACCCCCTTTGTGCGGCAGATGCTGCTGGAGGCCCAGCCCAAGAACTTCAGCGACCTGATCCAGATTTCCGGCCTGTCCCACGGCACCGACGTGTGGAACGGCAACGCCCAGGATCTGATCAAGAACGGCGTGTGTACCATTTCCGACGTTATCGGGTGCCGTGACAGCATCATGACCTACCTGCTTCACAAGGGCCTGGAACCCAAACTGGCCTTCAATATCATGGAGCTTACCCGTAAGGGCAAGGTGGCCAAGAACGGCTTCCCCGAAGGCGCGGAGGAAAAGATGAAGGAGTGCGGCGTGCCGGACTGGTACATGGACTCCTGCCGCAAGATCCAGTATATGTTCCCCAAGGCCCACGCGGTGGCCTATCTGATCGCGGCCATCCGGCTGATGTGGTTCAAGGTCTACCATCCGGCGGCCTTCTACGCGGTGTACTTCACCGTCCGGGGCGACGATATCGACTACGAGGCAGCCATCGGCGGCCAGAAGGTGGCCTGGCAGCACCTGCAGCAGGTCAACGCCCGGCTTAAAGAGGAAAAGAAAGCCAAGGACGAAGACATCCAGGTTTCGCTGCAGCTGGTCAACGAGATGCTGGCCCGGGGCTGCGAGTTCCTGCCCATCCAGCTGGGCAAGAGCCGTGCCAAGCTGTATACCCTGGAGGACGGCAAGGTTCGCCTGCCCTTCATGGCCCTGAAAGGGGTGGGCGAGTCGGCGGCCATGGCGCTGGAAAACGCCACCATCCACGGGGAGGAATACGTCTCTGCCCAGGAGCTGCAGCAGGCCTGCGGCGTATCCACCGCGGTGATGGAATCCCTGAAATCGGTAGGCGCGCTGGGCGATCTGCCCGATACTAATCAGCTCAGCTTCTTGTGAGACAAAGAATAAGGCCCGGACGGAAACCGTCCGGGCCTTGCCGTTATTCCTGCTTCATATACACTGTCTGCGAGGGGAAGGCGAACTCCGCACCCTGTCGCTGCATGATGTCCAGAATTTCCAGATTGATCTGTTCCTGCGAGGCCAGGAACACCGCCAGATCCGGGGTCTTGATCGCGCATTGCACCAGAATGTCGATGCTGCTGGCGGAGAATCCGGTCAGCCGCACCCGCACGGAATCGCTGTCCACATCCTCCCGGGCGGAGAGCATGGTGCGCAGTTCCGCCATCAGGCTTTCGATGGTGGCGCGGGGGGTGTCGTAGGTGACCCCCAGCGTAAACCGCAGCATCCGCAGGGTGCGCTGGGTGGCATTCACGATGTTGTCGGCGCACAGCTGGCTGTTGGGCACCGTTACCATCGAACCGTCCAGCGTGCGCACCCGGGTGGAGCGGAACCCGATGTCCTCCACCGAGCCCTCCACCGTGCCGGTCTGGATCCAGTCGCCCAGAGAAAAAGGCTTTTCGGTAATCAGGATCAGCCCGCTGAACAGGTTGGTGGCACTTTCCTTGGCGGCCAGGGATATGGTAAGGCCGGCCAGACCGAAGCCGGCCAGCAGGCCGTTCACATCAAAGTTCAGCTCGCCCAGCACCATGATTACGGCAAAGCAGATCACCACGATCTTGAGGATCTTGTTGATAAAGGCCGCGGCGGTTTTGTCCACCTCCACGTCCAGCTTGCCCTGCACATTCTGTACCATCATCGGCGCAATATCGCTGGAGCCGATCAGGCCCCAGGCCAACAGGCCGATCAGTACAATGCGCAGCAGCCGCAACCCCCAACGCAGCAGCGGATCCAGCCAGACGTCCGGCAGGGGAAGAAAGAACATCGCCGCATACAGCCCCAGCACCCAGACCAGTACCGGAAGCGGTTTGGAGAAGCCGTTCAGCAGAATGCCGGGCAGCCGGTTCTTACGGCGATCGGCCCGCTTCTGCGCCCAGGGAAGCAGCTTGTGCCGTACCAGGCGGCTGATCAGGTAGGACATGGCGAACAGAAAGACCGCGCCGCCCAACAGCAGCAGCGAGCCAGGATTGTCTTCCCAATAGGTCCGTAACGTGTCGAACAAGCGAAACACCTGCCTTGCCGATTCAAAATATTCTTCCACGATTATACCAGACCTTTCCGTTTATTGCAAAATTGTTGTTGCAATTTCTATGCAAAGCGCATATAATACTATGCAGAAAGTCTGTTTCAGGGCGGGGTGCAATTCCCCACCGGCGGTACAGCCCGCGAACATCCTGTATGGATGCCGATCTGGTGAAATTCCAGAGCCGACGGTATAGTCCGGATGAAAGAAACGGCAGGGTATCTGTACATTTGCCGCGCCCTTTTGCATGTTTTTGCAGAAGGGCGCGTTTTTTGTTTCCTCCCTGCCCACACGTTGGGGCAGCCTTTCGCAATATCAAACAGGGCGAAACTGCCCGGGAGGAGTACTATCATGACTACCCATTCCGCAAGAATCCACAAGACCGTTGTCACCGCTATGCTGGCGGCCATCGCCACCGTGCTGATGTTTTTGGACTTCAGCCTGCCCATCATCCCGTCCTTTGTCAAGATGGACGTGTCCGAACTGCCCGCTCTGCTGGCTTCTTTCAGCCTGGGGCCTGTCTCGGGCGTTGTGGTCTGCCTGCTCAAGAACCTGTTCAACCTGCTGTTCCGGGGCAGCACCGGCGGCATCGGCGAGGTGTGCAACTTTCTGCTGGGTGCGTCCTTTGTGGGGGTCGCCGGCCTGATCTACCAATATAAAAAGACCCGTCTGGGGGCGGTGATCGGCGCGCTGGTGGGCGCGGTGGTTATGGCCGTGATCTCCATCCCGGTCAACTACTTCATCAGCTACCCGGTATACGCTGCCATGTTCGGCGGCATGGACAAGATCCTGGCCGCCTATAACGCTATCCGTCCCGGCTCCGACGGCCTGCTGGAATGCCTGCTGGTCTTCAACGCACCCTTTACCCTGGTCAAGGGCCTGATCGACGCGGCGCTGACCTTCCTGATCTATAAGCCGCTGAGCCCGGTTCTCCACGGCCGTCACTGACAGCATCCGTACCCCGGACCGGTGCAAAATACCCGGTTCGGGGCTTTTTTTGCGGTTTTTTCGTTTTTTGGTTGCAATTATCCGCCGGATATGCTAC
Organism: uncultured Gemmiger sp.; assembly: GCA_944386225.1. GTDB lineage: Bacteria > Bacillota > Clostridia > Oscillospirales > Ruminococcaceae > Gemmiger_A. Next base: position 48,170 of record CALXAH010000014.1, on the reverse strand, counting down.
ATTAAGTCTTGTATCAAACTGCGTATTCGTAAAAGGAGCGTCCATTCATGAGTATTCTTGAGATCATCAGCGGCGTTGTGCTGATCTTTGCCGCCGTTGCCATCATTGTGTTCACCATGATGCAGGAGCCCAAGGGCCGCGGCCTGTCCGGCGTCATCATGGGCGGCGACAGCCAGGCCGAAGCCGGCCGCAGCCGTGGCCGTGACGCCAACCTGGCCAAGGCCACCAAGATCGCCGGTGCGGTCTTTGTTGTGGTCACCATTCTGGTCAGCGTGCTGAGCGCTCACCTGGGTGCTTGATCTGTACAGGTAAAAAGAGAATGGAAGGGTCCGCCGTTCGCGGGCCCTTTTGTTCGTGCCGGGCGGCAGGGGCCGTCCGACAGGGAAGAAAGAGAAAGGGTAAAAATGTATGTCACTGCAAACCAAGATTCTGAAAGAGATCGAAAAACGGCCCTGCCGCCTGAAAGAACTGAAAAAGCGGCTGGGCAACGATAAAAAAATCCAGCGCACCGTGGAGGAGCTGGTCCGGCGCGGCATGCTGCGCGAAAAGGACGGCGCCTATTTCCTGACCCGCACCGGCGACGCGGACAAGGCGTTTCCCAGCCGGCTGGTCAAGCTGGGCCGCCGGTTCGGTTTTGCCGCCCGCCTGGACGGGGAAGGGGATATCTTTATTCCCGGCCGCAGCCTGCTGGGCGCCATGCCCGGCGACCAGGTGCTGGTGCGCCTGTTCGACCATCCCCGGGTGGCCGGTTCCCAGGAAGGGGAGGTCGTCTCCATTCTGGAGCCCCACAATACCTTTGTGGGTGAGATTGTGGAAGCGGAGGGCCGTCTGGCCCTGAAACCGGACGTAAGCCCGGATAACCTGCTGTATATCAAAAAGAGCGCCGACGGCGGCGCCCGTCCCGGCGAAAAGGCCGCGGTGGAGATCCTGGAACGGGGCGACCATCACGCCGACCACCGGGCCGGTGTGGCCATGCGGTTCGGCAGCGCGGATCAGGCCAGCCACTGCATTGAGGCGCTTCTTTATGCCGCCGGGCTGAACCGGCGTTTCCCGGAAAAGGTCAAGGCCGAAGCCCGCCTGCTGGAAAACGCTACCGTGCAGCCCGCCCAGATCCGGGGCCGTCTGGATCTGCGGGATCTGCCCATCTTTACCATTGACTCCGCCTCCACCAAGGACATCGACGACGCGGTAAGCATCGAGCGCACCGCCGGCGGTTACCGGCTGGGTGTGCACATCGCGGATGTAAGCGAGTACGTCAAGCCCGGCACCGCCCTGGACGACGAGGCGTTCCAGCGGGGCACCTCGGTGTATTTCGGCGAGAGTGTGCTGCCCATGCTGCCCCGGCAGCTGTCCAACGGTATCTGCAGCCTGAATCCTCAGGTGGAGCGCCTGGCCTTCTCCTGCATGATGGAGCTGGATGCCCGGGGCGAGATCGTGCACTATGCCTTTGCCAAAACGGTCATCCGCAGCCGGGTCAAGGGTGTGTATGACGAGATCAACGCCCTGCTGGCCGGGCAGGGCAACGCCGAACTGGCGGATAAATATGCCCAGGTGGCGCTGCAGCTGCCGGTGCTGGACGAGCTGTACCGTCTGCGGGCGGCCCGCCGCAAGGAGCGGGGCGGCCTGGAGATCGAAAGCGACGAAGCCAAGATCGTGCTGGACGCCAACGGCCGCTGCGTGGATGTGGTCTGCCGGGAGCGTGGCCGCAGCGAGATGATCATTGAGGAGTGCATGCTGCTGGCCAACCAGTGTGCGGCCAAGGCGGCCCGCAAGGCCAAGGCGCCCTTTGTCTACCGTGTGCACGAGAAGCCCGATGCTGAGCGGCTGGAGCGTCTGCAGACCCTGCTCACCGCCTGCAACGTGAATGTGAACTTCCCGCCGGAGGGCCCCGCCCCCCGCGACTTTGCCCAGCTGCTGGACGCCACCCGCGGCCAGCCTCTGGAGCGGGCCATCCACACCGGCGTGCTGCGCTGCATGTCCAAGGCCTGCTACGAGACCGCGCCCAAGGGGCATTTCGGCCTGGCGCTGGAGGATTACGCCCACTTTACCAGCCCGATCCGCCGGTATCCCGACCTGGCCATTCACCGGATTCTGAGCGACCTGATCGCCGGCGCGAGTGAGAATACCCTGAACGAGCGGTACCAGGACTTTGCCCAGGCCGCGGCCGATCAGTCCAGCGCCCGGGAGGTGCTGGCCATGCAGACCGAGCGCAGCGCCACCAGCTGCTATAAGGCCGAGTATATGCAGGCCCGCCTGGGGCAGGAGTTCGAAGGCGTGGTCAGCGGTGCGGCCGCCCACGGTGTCTATGTGGAGCTGCCCAACACGGTGGAGGGCATGCTGCGCACCATCGAGATCTGCCAGGGCGACCCGGTGCTCACCGACGGGGTGCGGGTCTCCGACCCCATTTCCGGCAAAAGCTGGGCGCTGGGCGATACCGTCCGGGTCAAGGTTACCCGCGTGGATATCGCGCTGGGCAATGTGGATTTTGCCCTGGCCGACGCCGCGGAATAACCCGTTTTATCCAAAACAAGAAAACGCCTGTGCGATGCCATGCACCGCACAGGCGTTTTTTACGATTCCGTGATCCGGTAAATGCTATACCTGTCCGCCTCATACCACACCGTGTACCGGCTTCGGTAAAAATCCTCGTCCAGGGCAGTGTAGTCGCTGCGCTCCCAGGGGCCGACCATCACAAAATCCACCCCCAGCTGTGCCAGAAGCTCCTCGCTGGGCTGCTCGTACAGCTGGCGCACCAGCTCTGCCTGACCGTAATAGTCCTTGCCGTGAAAGTACACATACAGCGACGAGCCGCATACAATCTGCCGCCCGGCCAGGCTGGCCACCGGGTTCTGGTGCTGGGTGCCGGTCAGGAACACTGCGTCGGCCGGGGCGTTTTCGTCCACATAGCTGCCCACCGCGGCCTCCGCCGCGCCGAACTGCTGGTATTCGCTCACCCACTCCCGGCCTACTGTGAGCACGCTGCCCACGCAGCCCAGCAGAACCACCACGCTGACCAGCAGCACCCGGGCGGGCTTCTTCCGCAGCTTCGCCGCCAGCCCGCAGACCAGCCCCGCCGCCAGCAGACAGCTCAGCAGATGCCAGAAGTAGAGCAGCTTGTTGTTGTCGTAAGGGTTGGGCTGGAACAGCATCACCTCCGCCAGCAGCAGGATGGCCAGCCCGCCGGCGTACAGTTCCCGCATTTTGCGCCCCGCCCACAGAAACCCGGGCAGGATCAGCAGATATACCAGGCCGATGTTCTTGATATAAAACCAGAAATAATTGTCTCCTTCGTTGGCCCAGTTCCAGTGCCAGCGGAAGAAGCTGCCGCCGGTCTGCCCGCCGGTCATCAGTTGGGTGAACACCAGCGGAATCCACACCACCGCCTGCGCCCCCGCCCAGGCCAGCCAGGGCAGTACCGCCGCTTTGGTGCGGGGGTCGCGGATCAGCGCAAACACAAACCCGGCCCCGGCCAGGATCACCAGCACCAGCGCCGCGTGGGCCTGCAGCAAAGGCAGCGGCGCGGCCAGCAGCCACAGCCAGCCCCACAGCCGCCGCTCACCCATCCAGGCAAACCGCCACAGCAGATACACACAGGCAAAACCCACCGCCCAGCCGAACAGGGTGGCCCGCTGGGGCACCAGCAGATCGGCAATGGGGTTTACCCAGCGGATGTTTTCCTCCACATAGTTGGTAGGGGTCTCGTAGTAGGCGGTAAAGATGCGTGTAAAGTTCTCCCATCCGCCGCCGAGAAAATACACAAACCCGAACCCGCTGCCCATGAAAAACAGCCAGTAAGCCAGGCTGGCCGGGCCGCGCCCGCCCAGCACCGACCGGCCCAGCGCCCACAGGCTGCCGAACACCGACACCAGCGCCGGAATACAGGGCAGAATATAGGCGGCTTTCAGGGAGGCGCCGGTCAGCAGGAAAACACTGCTCACCGTTTCGCTCAGATAGGGGTAGCCGAAGGCCTCGCTGCCGCTGAGCAGGGGATAGATGGGCGGAAACTGCCCCCGCACCGCAATGCTCTTGATGAAGGCCAGGTGCATGGGCAGATCGCCGTAGGTGCTCTGGCCGCACCAGTAAGCACCGTCCCGGGCCAGCAGCACATGGGTGTGCAGCAGCCACAGGGTCACCGCCAGCAGCGGCAGCACGCAGGCCAGCAGCGCCGCCAGATCCTTGCCGGGCCGGGGCATGGCGGGCTGTTTGCGGCTTAGTGTCGCCCACAGCCCCAGCCCCAGCGCCGCGGCCCCCGCCGCCAGCACCGCCGGCAGCGTAAAGCCCAGCCCCAGCGCAAACACAGCGGGCAGCCCTGCCAGCAGGGCCGTGCAGAACGCCCCGCTCAACGGCAGCAGTACCTCCGCCCCGTCCCGGGGCAGCGCCCGCCGGGCCAGTGCCCAGCCGCACCACCAGAACAGCGCCAGATACACAAGGCTGGCCGCCGCGCCCACAAAACTCATGGTGTTCATACGCCCTCCAGATCAAACGGCGGGGTGTACTCCTCCCGCGCGCTGCTTTTTTCCTGCATATAGCCCTCGGTCAGCCCCAGATCCACCGCCCGGCCGATCACCTGGCGGTACTCCCAGGTGCTGATGCGCCGCCGCAGATTCTTGTGCTCCGCCGCCTTGTAAAAGGGGGTGTACTGGCTCATCAGGCTGGGGATAAAGCTGCCCTTCGGCAGAGCGGCCATCCAGTCCAGTACCGCTTTGGAATCCTCCAGGCAGCCAGGCAGGGCCAGATGACGCAGAATCACGCCTCTTTGCAGAATGCCTGCCTCATCGTACACCGGCGCCCCGGCAAGTTCCAGCATCCGGGTAACCGCCTGCCGGCACACGGCAAAATAGTCCGCCGCGCCGGAATATTCCCGCGAAAGCACCGGCGACACATACTTCACGTCCGCCAGCCAGATATCCACATAGGGGGCCAGCCGCTCCACCGTTTCCAGTGTTTCGTAACCGCCGGTGTTGTATACCACCGGCAGGGTGCAGCCCCGCCGCCGGGCCTCGTCCAGGGCGGGCAGGATCCACTCCAGCCAGGGGGTGGCGGTCACCAGGTTCAGATTGTGGGCTCCTTTGGCCTGCAGTTCCAGAAAGATTTCGGTCAGCCTTTCGGGCGGGATCTCCTTGCCGAATCCCTCGGCGCTGATCTTCCAGTTCTGGCAGTAGCAGCACTTCAGCGGGCAGCCGCTGAAAAACACCGTGCCGCTGCCCCGGGTGCCGCTGATGCAGGGCTCCTCCCAGAAATGCAGCGCTGCCCGGGCTACCCGCAGGGCGCTGCCCGCCCCGCAGTACCCGGCCTGCCTTGTGCGGTCGGCCCCGCAGCGGCGGGGGCAAAGTTCACATCCCAAAACCGATCCCTCCCGGACAGTCGTAAATCCCTATTACTATACCATATCCGGCCCTGCGGCGCAAAAGGCTTGACAAAACCCTTTGATGGCGGTAAACTGTGTACTATTAAATGCGGGGAAGGGAACCAGTACCTCGCCATCCACGCGGTACAGAGAAGCTCTGGCTGGTGAAAAGAGCGGCGCGTGGGCGGGGGAATACATCCCGGAGCAGCAGGCTGAACCAACAGTAGGCCGGGCCGTGTGCGCACGTTACAGCGCTAGGGTGTTGTCTGCACCCGTGAGGCCGTCGCCGTGAGGCGCCGGTGAACAGAGGTGGTACCGCGGAACTGTCCGCCCTCTGCCAATTCACATTGGCAGAGGGCGTTTTTTGCGCCGTTTGCCGCAAAAAACAGGAGGGTAAACCATGAGAACCTACGACAATGTATTCGACATGCTCAAAGACCGCGGCCTGGTGGCCCAGTGCACCGACGAGGAAGCGGTGCGCAAGCTGCTGGGCAGCGAGAAGGTCACCTTCTACGTGGGCTTTGACGCCACCGCCGACAGCCTGCATGTGGGCCATTTTTTGCAGCTGGTGGTCATGAAGCATATGCAGGACTACGGCCACCGGCCCATCGCCCTGCTGGGCGGCGGCACCACCATGGTGGGTGACCCCACCGGCAAGACCGATATGCGCAAGATGCTCACCCGGGAGGACATCCAGCACAACGCGGACTGCTTCCGCCGTCAGATGAGCAAGTTTGTGGATTTCAGCGAGGGCAAGGCCCTGATGATGGACAACGCCGACTGGCTGCTGAACCTGAACTACATCGATTTCCTGCGGGAGATCGGTGTGCACTTCTCGGTGAACAAGATGCTCACCGCCGAGTGCTTCCGCACCCGTCTGGAGCGTGGACTTTCCTTCATTGAGTTCAACTACATGCTCATGCAGAGCTACGACTTCCTGAAGCTGGCCCGCGACACCGGCTGCAAGATGGAGTTCGGCGGCAACGACCAGTGGAGCAACATCATCGGCGGCGTGGAACTGAACCGCCGCTGCGACCAGCGGGAGGTCTACGGCCTGACCTTCACCCTGCTCACCACCCGGGAGGGCAAGAAGATGGGCAAGACCGAGAAGGGCGCCGTGTGGCTGGATCCCGAAAAGACCAGCCCCTACGAGTTCTTCCAGTACTGGCGCAACATCGACGACGCCGAGGTTCAGAACTGCCTGCGCCTGCTGACCAGCGTGGATCTGGACGAGATCGAGGCCATCGATGTTCACGACGGCAAGTCCATCAACGCCGCCAAGGAGAAGCTGGCCTACGAGCTGACCAGCCTGGTGCACAGCAAGGAGGAGGCCGACAAGGCGCTGGCCACCGCCCGCAGCCTGTTCAGCGGCGCGGCCGACGCGGATCATATGCCCTCCACCACCCTTACCGCTGACCGGCTGACCGACGGCAAGATCGGCGTGCTGGATCTGCTGCTGGCGGCGGGGCTGGTGCCCAGCAAGCGGGAAGCCCGGCAGCTGATCGCCCAGGGCGGCATCCTGCTGGACGGCGAAAAGGTCACCGATCCGACCCTGACCGTTGCGGAGGAAGCCCTGCGCGGCGGCGTTGTGGTCAAGAAAGGCAAGAAGGTCTACCACAAGGTTCAGCTGTAAAAACCAGCACCCGGAGAGCGCATCTCCGGGTGCTTTTCAAAAGGGGGAAAAGGGATGAAGCAGGAACTGCGCTATGCGCTGCGCCGCACCCTGCCGGTATTCTGCGGCTATGTGTTTCTGGGGGTGGCGTTCGGGGTGCTGCTCAGCCAGGCGGGCTACGGCTGGCCCTGGGCGCTGCTGATCAGCGTGATCGTCTACGCGGGTTCGATGCAGTTTGCGCTGGTGGGGCTGATCACCGGCGGGGCCGGGGTGCTGGCCACCGCGCTGATGACTCTGGCGGTCAATGGGCGGCATCTGTTTTATGGGGTCACCTTTCTGGAACGGTTCCGCGCCATGGGCAAAGCCTGCCCCTATATGGTGTTCTCCCTGACCGACGAGACCTATTCGCTGCTGTGCAGCGAGCAGACCCCACCGGGCCTGGACCCAGACCGCACCCTGTTGCTGATCAGCGCGCTGGATCAACTGTACTGGGTGGCCGGCTCGGTGCTGGGCGGGGTGCTGGGGGCCAGCCTGCCTTTTGATGCTACCGGCATCGACTTCGCCATGACCGCGCTGTTTCTGGTGATCTTCACCGAACAGTGGCTGGCCGCCCGCCGGCACCGGCCTGCCCTGATCGGGCTGGCGGCGGGGCTTGTCTGCCTGCTGGTGCTGGGGCAGGACCGGTTCATTATCCCGGCCATGCTGCTGGCGGCGGCGCTGCTGATTCCCGGCGGCCGGAATGACAAAGAGGAGGCGCGCCATGAAAGCTGAACTGCACACGCTGTTGCTGATCCTGGTCTGCGCCGGGGTGACCATTGCTTTGCGGGCGTTGCCGTTTCTGGCGCTGGGCCGGGGTGGGCAGCCGCCCGCCCTGGTGCGCCGCCTGGGCGAACGTCTGCCGCCCGCGGTCATGGCCATTCTGGTGGTTTATTGTCTGCGGGGCACATCCTTTGCCGCCTTGTCCGGCTGGGTTCCGGCGCTGGCGGCGGGGGCGGCCACGGTGGCGCTGCACCTGTGGCGGCGCAACACCCTGCTCAGCATCGCCGGCGGTACGCTGCTGTATATGCTGCTGATCCGTTGCTTGTAACTTCCTGTAAAAAAGCGGGCACGGGGTCTTGCATCCCGCCCCGCTTTCTGGTATGATGGTAAAAATTTGAGCGGAAGGGGGCGCGCGCCATGCGGAAGAATACCGGTATGCGCCTGTCCCGTTTTCTGGCCGCCCGGGGCGGCTTTGTTTCCGCTTTTCTTACTTAATCGCTGCAAGGCATCGCCTCTTTCGGGGCGGTGCCTTTTTTATGGCGTACCTGTCGCTTGGGCAGCTGCGATAGAGATGTGAAGAGGAGAGGAGAACTTCCATGCAGAAACAAAACGAGATCACCGCCATTTATAATGTGCGGGAACTGGGCGCGGGCAAAACCCTGGTGCTGGGCCTGCAGCACACCTTTGCCATGTTCGGCGCCACCGTGCTGGTGCCGCTGCTCACCGGTCTGAGCGTTTCCACCACCCTGCTGTGCGCGGGCCTGGGCACGCTGCTGTTCCACTTTATCACCGGCGGCAAGGTGCCCGCGTTCCTGGGCTCGTCCTTTGCGTTTCTGGGCGGCTTCGGCATTGTGGCCCCCATGCTGGCGGATGAAAGCGGCAACCTGACCATCCCCAACACCGAGATGCTGCCCTACGCCTGCGGCGGCGTGGTGGCGGCCGGCCTGCTGTACCTGGTCATGAGCGGCCTGATCACCGCCTTCGGCGTGCGCCGGATCATGCGGTTCTTCCCGCCGGTGGTTACCGGCCCCATCATCATTGCCATCGGCCTGATCCTGGCCCCCTCCGCCATCCAGAACTGCTCGTCCGACTGGGTGCTGGCCCTGATCGCCCTGGGCACCGTGGTGGTCTGCAACATCTGGGGCAAGGGCATGGTCAAGATCCTGCCCATCCTGATCGGTGTGGTGGTGTCCTACGTGGCCGCCCTGGTCATGGGCCGGGTGGACTTTGCCGCCATCGCCGCTGCCGACTGGTTCGGCATCCCTGTTACCACCAGCGCCATGGCCAAGTTTGACATTTCCGCTATCCTCACCATCATGCCCATCGCCCTGGCTACCATGATGGAGCACATCGGCGACGTGGCCGCCATCAGCGCCACCACCGGCAAGAACTACATCCGCGATCCGGGCCTGAACCGCACCCTGCTGGGTGACGGTCTGGCCACCAGCCTGGCCGGCATCCTGGGCGGCCCTGCCAACACCACCTACGGCGAGAATACCGGCGTGCTGGCTCTGACCCGCATCTATGACCCGCTGGTCATGCGGATTGCCGCCTGCTTTGCCATCCTGATGAGCTTCTGCCCCAAGCTGGGCGCGGCGATCAACACCGTGCCTTCCGCCATCGTGGGCGGCATCTCCTTTATCCTGTACGGCATGATCTCCGCCATCGGTGTGCGCAACGTGGTGGAAAACCGGGTGGACTTCACCAACAGCCGCAACCTGATCATCGCGGCGGTCATCCTGGTCAGCGCCCTGGGCTTCAACAGCGCCTATCCCAACGGCCTGCCCCTGTACCAGAGCGCTGAGCTGACCATCAGCCTGTCCGGCCTGGCCATTGCCGCCATCCTGGGCATCGTGCTGAACGCGGTGCTGCCCGGCAACGATTATGAATTCGACAACACCGAAAAAGGCGAGCAGGGCCTGAATATGAAGGTCTGATCCCGCAAAATGCAACCGACCTCCGCGGCAAACACCGGCCGCGGGGGTCGATTTTGCAAAAAGGCGGCATAAATGCTTGTTTCCCGGCGGGAATTGTACTATAATAAGCGGGTACGCTCGGCCGCGGGCCTAAACGCGGACGGGCGTACGTGCATAGAGTGGGAAAAGAATCTGATTGTAGAAGGGAAAGATGATTATGGCGGATTACTTTGCAATGGATCGCGCCCAGCTGGAAGCGGAACGTGCCCGTCTGCTGGGGGAGTATGAGTCCTACAAGGCACAGGGCCTCAAGCTGGACATGTCCCGCGGCAAGCCCTGCCCCGAGCAGCTGGATCTGTCCAAGGAAATGCTGCACATGGACAACTACATCGGCGAGGACGGTGTGGACGCCCGCAACTACGGCCTGCTGGCCGGTATGCCCGAGGCCCGGCGTTTCTTTGCCGACCTGCTGGGCGTTACCCCGGAAGAGGTCATTGTCTGCGGCAACTCCTCCCTGGCCATGATGTACTATCTGATCGACCTGGGCTGGCGTGCCGGCTTTGTGGACAGCATCCGTCCCTGGCGTTTCTTCAACAGCATCAAGTTTTTGTGCCCCACCCCGGGCTATGACCGGCATTTCCGGGTGACCGAATACTTCGGTTTCCAGATGCTGTCGGTGCCCATGCGGGAGGACGGCCCGGATATGGACATGGTGGAGCAGCTGGTGCGCGAGGACGAAACCATCAAGGGCATCTGGTGCGTGCCGGTCTATTCCAACCCGGACGGCTACGTGTACAGCAGCGAGACGGTGGCCCGTCTGGCCCGGATGCGCACCGCCGCCCCGGACTTCAAGATCATCTGGGACGACGCCTACTGCGTCCATCACCTGACCGACGAGCAGATCGAGATCCCCAACATCCTGGAGGCCTGCAAGCGGGCGGGCAATCCCCAGCGTCCGCTGATGTTCTGCTCCACCAGCAAGATCACCTACCCGGGCGCGGGCGTGGCGGCGGTGGCGGCCAGCGACATCAACATCCGGCACATCACCTCCAACATGGTGCCCATGATCATCAGCTACGACAAGATGAACCAGCTGCGCCATGTGCAGTTCCTCAAGAACCGCCAGGGCGTGCTGGAGCACATGAAAAAGCACCGTGCCATCCTGGAGCCCAAGTTCAACCTGGTCAAGCAGACCTTTGCCGAGCAGCTGTCCAGCTGCGGCAAGATCGCCCGCTGGACCGATCCCAAGGGCGGCTACTTCATCAGCCTGTACCTGCAGGAGGGCTGCGCCAAGCGTACCGTGCAGCTGTGCAAGGAAGCGGGCGTGGTGCTCACCGGCGCGGGCGCGGCGTTCCCCTACGGCATCGACCCGAAGGACAACCACCTGCGCATCGCCCCCACCTATCCGCAGCTGGATGAGCTGCGCACCGCTTCGCAGCTGCTGTGCATCTGCGTGCGGCTGGCTACAGTGGAAAAACTGCTGGCCGAATAATCCGGCACTTCCGGGCCGCGGGCCCGAAAATATAGGGAGGTTCCCATGAAGAGAAAAGGTAAATCCTGGCATTTCTTCGCGGTAGCGGCCCTGATCCTGATCTTCGCCTGGACGGCGTTTTTCGGGGTCAGCTACCAGTACGGAGACACAGTCACCACCTACATCAAAGGCGCGCAGGACATCCGCTTCGGCATTGACATCCGGGGCGGCGTGGACGTGACCTTTATGCCGGTGGATGATCTGGATGCCACCCCCGAACAGCTGGAAGCCGCCAAGTCGGTTATTGAGCAGCGTCTGCTGGCGCTGAACATCACCGACAGTGAGATCTATCTGGACGAGGGCAACGACCGTATCATTGTCCGTTTCCCCTGGAAAGAGGGCGACACGGAGTTTGACCCGCAGGCGGCCATCGACGAGATCGGCACCACCGCGCACATGGTTTTCCGTAAAGGTGATACCGCCGACGGCGAGATCATCCTGGAAGGCAGCGAGGTGGAGTCCGCTTCCGCCGGCTACCAGCAGGTAAACAGCACCACGCCGGAGTATCTGGTGCAGCTGGTGTTCAGCGATGAGGGCAAGTCGGCGTTTGCCGCCGCCACCACCGAGCTGGCCGGCACCGGTACCCCCATCAGCATCTGGCTGGATGACGAGTGCATCAGTGTAGCCAACGTGGAGACGGCCATCACCGACGGCCGCGCCGTAATCACCGGCAGCTTCACCCAGGACGAGGTCGTTACCCTGGCCCGGCAGATCAATTCCGGCGCGCTGCCCTTCGCCCTCTCGGCGGAGAGCTACAGCACCCTGAGCCCGGTTCTGGGCGCGGGCAGCCTGGATGCGATGGTGCTGGCGGGCGTGATTGCCTTTGTGCTGATCTTCCTGTTCATGACCCTGGTCTACCGCCTGCCCGGCTTTATTGCCAGCATCGCGCTGCTGGGTCAGGTTGCCGCCACCCTGGCGGCCGTGTCCGGCTATTTCGGGGTGTTCAACAGCTTCACCCTGACCCTGCCCGGCATCGCCGGTATCATCCTGGCCATCGGCATGGGTGTTGACGCCAACGTCATCACCGCCGAGCGCATCAAGGAAGAACTGCGCGCCGGCAAGACCCTGGACGGCGCGCTGAACGCCGGTTTCAGCCGCGGTCTGGCCCCCATTGTGGACGGCAACATTACCGTGATGATCGTGGCTGTGATCCTGATGGGTTCCTTTGGCCCCACCGACAGCTTCCTGGCCAAGCTGCTGAGCCCGCTGTTCTTTGCGTTCGGGCCTTCCACCGCCGGTACGGTGTACTCCTTCGGCTACACCCTGCTGGTGGGCGTGATCCTGAACTTCTTCTTCGGCATCCTGTGCAGCCGTGTCATGCTGCGGGGCATCTCCCGTATCAAGGCCCTGCGCAAACCCTGGCTGTACGGCGCTTCCAAGAAAAACACCGAGCCCCGTACCTGGAACTTTGTAGGTCACCGCAAGATCTTCTTCTCCATCTCCGGCGCGCTGATCGCCCTGGTGCTGATCTGCACCGCGGTGCTGGGCGTGGGTATGGATATTCAGTTCAAGGGCGGCGCGATCCTGACCTACGGCTATGAGGGCACCATTGACCTGAATGCGGTGCGCTCTGAGGCCGAGAACGTGCTGGGCAGCGGCCTGAGCATCCAGGCCGGCAACAACGCTGCCACCGGCGACAACACCGTGATCATCACCCTGCCCGGCGCCTCCAACATCAGCACCGAGCAGCTGGCCCAGCTGGACGAGGCCTTTGCCGGCGCCTTTGCCGACAACAGCTTTGAGCAGCTGACCGTCCGCAACGTGGATAAGGTCATCGGCAACGAGTTCCTGCAGAAGAGCCTGGTGGCTGTGGCCGCCGCCGTGGTGCTGATCCTGCTGTACATCATGGTGCGTTTCCGCAACATCGGCGGCCTGCCCGCCGGCGTGATGGCGGTCATCGCCCTGCTGATCGACCTGTGCATGGTCTACGGCGTGTTTGTGATCGGCCGTATTCCGCTGAACGCCAACTTCATCGCGGCCATGCTCACCATCCTGGGTTACTCCATCAACGACACGGTGGTCATATACGACCGTATCCGCGAGAACCGTACCCTGTACGGCAACAAGATGGACTTTGATGAACTGGTCAACACCAGCATCAGCCAGAGCCTGCGCCGTTCCCTGAACACCACCATCACCACCTGCCTGGCGCTGGGCGTTGTCTGCGTGGTGTCCATCCTGTTCGGCCTGGACAGCATCTACACCTTTGCCGTGCCCCTGATGGCCGGTATGATCTCCGGTGTGTACACCTCGCTGTGCATCACCTCCTCGCTGTGGGCCTTCTGGGAGCACCGCAAATCCCGCAACCCGGGCAAAGCGGCCCTCCGCGCCAAGAAAGCCTGATACCGCAATGTAAAAAGGATAAGCCGGACGCTATGCCCGGCTTGTTCTTTTTTACCGGCCCGTATGGACAAAACAGGGCAAATCATGTACAATAGTACTAAACAGCACCCCGTTGCCACGGGGTCAGATCCCGCCCGGCACGGCCGGGCCCGATACGGGAGGATAACACCGGATGAGATGTCCCTATTGCGGAGCGCCGGATTCCAAGGTGATTGATTCGCGCCCCACGGATGACGGCAGCAAGATCCGCCGCCGCCGCGCCTGCCTGGTCTGCGGCAAACGGTTCACCACCCATGAAACGGTGGAAATCGTGCCCCTGATGGTTATCAAAAAAGACAATTCCCGCCAGGCGTTCGACCGGCAGAAACTGCTGATGGGTATGCTGCGCGCCTGTGAAAAGCGCCCGGTCAGCTATCAGATGCTGGAGGACGCGGTGGCCAATATCGAGCAGGAGCTGCTGCGTTCCTGCGAGAAGGAGGTTACCTCCATCCAGGTGGGTACCCTGGCCATGAAGGAACTGAAAAAGATCGACGAGGTGGCCTATGTACGGTTTGCCTCGGTCTATCGCCAGTTCAGCGATGTGCAGAGCTTCTGGGAAGAAGTCCGCGGCCTGATGAACGGCCGGGAAGAAAAGCCCGCCGAGGAACCTGCCGAAGAAACCGAATCCTGACGCAACAGAGAACCGCCCGGTCCGATCGGACCGGGCGGTTCTCTGTCTACGGCACCTGCCGGTACAGATGCAGCACAGCCCGCAGCTGTTCCTGCGCCCGCAGAAGTTCCAGCTTGCCGTCCGCCCAGTAATCGGCTTCCAGATAGGGCTGGATACCGGCCAGTGCGGTGCGTGCCTGCCCCAGCTGATCCCGCCGCACCACCAGGGCCAGCCAGGGCTCGCATCGTTTTACATACCGCTGCAATTCGCCCAGAAGGGCCTGCGCCTCATCAAACCGGCCCTCATCGCCGGCGGTCAGGATCTGTTCAAATCCGGCGTCGGCCGTCTGGGCAAACCGGTCCAGAAACACAACGCCTGCCAGCACCGCTGCCGCGATGCACAGCAGGATCACCAGCGCAACGGAGATTCGCTGCATAGTCGGAGCCTCCCTTTCAATCAGTTGGCTTCGCGGGGAATCAGAATCACCCGCTGGGCCCCGTCGGTGAGCATGAGCAGCACCTGACGGGGGCGCAGCCCTTTTTTGTCCAGCTGCCCGGCCAGCCAGGCTTCATCCTTTCCGCAAAGCCGCAGGTTTTCCGGGCAGGGCAGACCGTCCTCCAGCACCGGCAGCAGCGGCGGTTCACCCGGCTGCGGCTGGGGCGGCGGATATACGCTCAGGGTGCCGCTGGTCTCCACGGCCGCGTAGTCGATCCGGGTGGGGTCAAAGGCTTGCCGGTCCCGCAGGGCTTCCATCAGGTCGCTGGCGCTAAAACGAAGCCGACGCAGGGCTTTCTGGTCAATCACCCCCTTGCGGATCACAACCACCGGGCTGCCCGCCATGATCCGGCCCAGCCGGGGCCGGCAGAACACCAGCGCGCTGCTGAGCAGCTCCAGCACTGCGATCAGCAGTACCGGTACAATGCTGGCCGAAAGCGGCAGTTCGGTGGATTCGATCGAGATGGAGGCCAGGTTGGAGATCAGAATGGTGGACACCAGCTCCGAGGGCTGCAGCTCACCCAGCTGGCGCTTGCCCATCAGCCGCATGGTACCGATCACCAGCACATAGATGATGGCGGTGCGCACAACGGCGGTCAGCATAACACATACCTCCTTGTGAGTAATCCGGCGGCACGGGCGGCATACTAAACCGGGAGGTGACGCCCGTGTCTTTAAAAAAACTGACCGGCAGCCTGCAGAAGGATCTTCCGGTCCTGAAACAGATGTTTGGCGATTCCATGGATTTGTATGCAAAAAATCTGCGGATCCGGGGTGTGGAATGCGCCGCCTGTATGTTTGACGGCCTGTCCAGCACGGAAAAGCTCTGGGTGATCCTGCTGGATCTGCTCAGCCGCGACGGCCCGCCCATGCCGGACGGGAGAGCCCTGACCGATTATATCCTGCACGCCAGCGACCTGCCGGTGGAGGCCACTCCGGTGGAAACATTTGATGACCTGGTCACCCGCATGACCGCGGGCATGACCGTCCTGCTGGTGGACGGCAGCCCGGTGGCGGTGGCGCTTTCCAGCCAGCTGCTGGCCTACCGTTCGGTGTCGGAACCCTCCGGGGAGGGCAATATCCGCGGTTCCCGGGAGGGCTTCTGCGACCTGCTGCGGGTCAATATCAGCCTGCTGCGCCGTCTGATCCGCACCCCCGACCTGGTAATCGAGATGCACACCGCCGGGGATCTGACCGGTACGGAAGTGGCCCTGTGCTACAACCGCCGCCTGGCCCCGCCCGAACTGGTGGAAAAGGTGCGTCAACGGCTGCAGAACACCAAAATCCCGCTGCTGCTGGATTCCAGCTACCTGGCCCCTTTCCTGCAAAGAGGGCCGTTCAGCTTTTTCCAGCAGGCCGGCTATACCGAGCGTTCCGCCGCCGCCTGCGCCAAAATCTGCGAGGGCAAGCTGGTGCTGCTGGTCAACGGCAGCCCCTTTGCCATGATCCTGCCCCATTTCTTCATCGAAAACTTTCAAAGCCTGGATGACTATGCCACCAAGGCCTATTTTGCCAGCCTGCTGCGGGCTTTGAAATTTCTGGCTTTCCTGCTGGCGGTGATGCTGCCCGGGGTATATGTGGCCATTGCCCAGTTTTCCCCGGAGCTGTTCCCGCCCCAGCTGCTGTATAAGGTGGCGGCAGCGGAACGGGCTACTCCGCTGCCGCTGTTTCTGGAGATGATCTTCGTGCTCATCCTGCTGGAGATCGTGCGGGAAGCGGGTCTGCGCCTGCCCAAACCCATCGGCCATACGGTCAGCCTGGTGAGTGCGCTGATCGTGGGCGACGCGGCCATCAACGCAGGCATCCTGAGCACGCCGGTGGTGATCGTGGCCGCCTTTACCTCCATCAGCATGTTTGTGATCCCGGCCCTCTATGAACCCGCCACCGCTCTGCGGCTTCTGTTCACCCTGGCGGGCGGTGTGGCCGGCTTGCTGGGGGTGGCCTGTATGTTCGCGGTGATGGCGGTCTCCGCCTGCAACACCGATTTTCTCGGGATGCCCTATACCGCCCCGCTGGTGCCGGCCCGGCCCGGGATGCTGCGGGACGGGATGTTCCGCTTTTCCTGGCGGGTACTGGCCCGCCGCCCCTATACCATACGGGAAGAGGTGCCGCCCCATGAAACCGAAGATTAGCCTGCGTCAGCAGGGCCTGGTGGTGTTTACCGCCCTGCTGGCTCCGCTGCTTCTGCAGACCCGTCCCACCGGCGCCGGGGCGCAGGTCACGGTGCTGGCCTGCGCGGCGGCGGTGCCGCTGCTCTGGGTCCTGCTGCTGCCCGCGGGCCGGGGCCTGGCGCCCGACGGGCCGGTGCTCTGCCGTGGTGCCTTTGCCGCGGCGCTGGCGGTATCGGTGGCATGCCAGCTTTACCAGGCCCAGCGGTTCTACAGCGACACCACCGAAACCGACCTTTCCCTGTTCTGGTATACCGCGGTGGTAGTTGCCGCGATGCTGTACGGGGTGCATGCGGGCCTGGGCGGCATAACCCGCACCGCCAACGTATTTCTTTGGGCCTGCGGCGGCGGTGCGGTTCTGCTGCTCCTGTCGGTGGTGGGGCAGCTGCGGGTCAGCAGTCTGCAGGTGGTGGCTTCGCCGCAAACCCAGCTGTGGCAGGCACTGCCCGCCCGGCTGCTGCTTGTGCCGGAATTCCTGCTGCCCGCCTGGCTGGCACCCACGCCCCGCCAGGGCCGCAAGGTCACGGCGGCAGTGCTGGCAGGCTGGGCGGTGGTCACCGCCGCGCTGGCGGTGCTGGGGGAGGCGGTGCTGGGCGCGGGCTATGCCGACCAGAGCCACCCGGTCTATACGGTGGCCCGGCTGGGCGGCGTGTCGGTGTTCCGGCGGCTGGACGCGGTGCATGTCAGCATCTGGATGCTGCTGGCGCTGCTTCGGCTGATGCTCAGCACCTGGGCCCTGCTTCGTCTGCTGCAGGGGCTGCTGCCCACCGCCCGTTCCCGCTGGCTGCTGGTTCCGGGCGGCGCCGCCCTGGCCGTGCTGCTGGGAACATGCACCGCGCAGCAGATGGAATGGGTGTGCGGCGGGCTTCTGGCTGCGGCGCTGGCGGCTGCTCTGCTGCCGAAAAGGAGGAAAACACCATGAAATATGCCAAACTGCTGCTGATCTCGCTGTTCCTGCTGCTGGCGGCCGGCTGCGCGGGGGAGCCGCTGAGCGGCCGGGCGGTGGTCAACACCCTGTACCTGGATCGGGATGAATCCGGCTGGCAGGCGGTGCTGGTGTATGTGACCAGCAGCGCCAGTGCCGACGCAGGCCAGGCAAAACCCGAAGCGCTGGTGCTTTCCGGGCAGGGGGCCACGGTGGCCGACGCGCTGCAGGATGCCCAGTCCGCCAGCCCGCTCACCGCTTTTTACGGCCAGAACGAGCTGCTTCTGTTAGGCCCGGGGGCGCAGGGGCAGGCCATGTACGAGGCCTGCGCCTACTTGGCCAATGACAGCGCGGGCCGTCCCAATATGGCGGTATTCGGGGTACAGACGCTGGCCGAAGACTGGCAGCCCGCCTCCGGCGAAGACCGCTACGCCCTGCTGCGGCAGCTGGAGCAGGCAGCGGGGGAGAGCCTGTATACCCAGCGTCTTTATCGCCTGGCCGGGGCCGAAGCCGGGCTGCTGCCCTGCCTGGAGGTGGATTGTCGGCAGGGAACCGCCGTGCCGGGGGATACCCGGCTGTTCCTGGGCGGGGAGTGCACCGCTGTGTGGGATCGGGAGGCTACCGCCCTGGCCGCCCTGATTGAGGGGCAGGTGCGCAGCGTTTCCCTGGAAGCGTCCACCGGCCGCGGCCCGGTGCGGTATACGCTGGAGCTGCCGCTGCTGGGCTGGGAGGCTTCCCTGGATACCCTGACCCTGAACGCCTGCCTGAGCGGCTACCTGAAAAATCTGACCGACTCCGGCGGGCTGATCCACACCGGCAAGCAGGAACTGGCGGATGAAATCGCCGCGCAGCTGGAAGAAACCGCCCGCCGCATCACCCGGGAGACCTTCGGGCAGGGCCAGGACCTGCTGCGGATGGGGTTCTGGCTGCGCAGCCGGGACGCGGCGGCCTGCGCTGAACTGGAGCGAACGGGCCAATGGTATGATCCGGGCCGTATTGACTGGAAAGTACGACTTCGTGCACTGTAAAGACAAAAAAGGAAATTGCCAACCGGGATAAATTCATATATAATAGAGGATATAATTCCGTACAGCCCGGCGGCCCGGCAGGCCGCCGGGGAACGGTGAAAAACTTCCATGCAAAATGGGAAAGGGTGTTGGTATGCCGCAATTTTCTGTGCCTTTGAGTTATCTGGCAGAACATATGAACCTGGAAGTCGCCTATGCGCCCCGGGATCTGAAGGACATCCCGGTCTGCTCGGCGGACGTACACCGTCCCGGCCTGGTGCTGGCCGGCTATTACCAGTACTTTGATTCGCTGCGCATCCAGATCTGCGGCATGGCGGAGATGTCCTTCCTGCAGGAGGTCACGCCGGAGCAGCGTGCCCTCCATGTGGACAAGCTGTTCTCCATGCACCCGCCTGCCCTGATTGTCAGCCGTGGCATTGAGCCGCTGGCAGAAATGTATGAGTGCGCTCAAAAATACGAGGTAGCGCTGCTGCGTTCCACCGAGAGCACCTCTACCATGATGAGCAACCTGATCAGTATCCTGAATGTGGAACTGGCTCCCCGCGTTACCCGGCACGGCGTTCTGGTGGAGGTTTACGGCGAGGGCATCCTGATCCTGGGCGACAGCGGCGTGGGCAAAAGCGAGACCGCCGTGGAGCTGGTCAAACGCGGCCACCGCCTGATTGCGGATGACGCGGTGGATCTGCGCCGGGTTTCCAACCGGTCGATCGTGGGCCGTTCGCCGGAAAATATCCGCCATTTTATCGAGCTGCGGGGCATCGGCATTGTAAACGTGGCCCGGATGTTCGGTATCGGCGCGGTCAAGGTCAGCGAGAAGGTAGACCTGGTGGTGGAGCTGGAGCCCTGGGACAAGACCAAGAATTACAGCCGCACCGGCCTGGAGACCGCGACCTACGACATTCTGGGGGTCAAGATCCCCAGCACCGTGATCCCGGTTATGCCCGGGCGTAACCTGGCGGTCATTCTGGAAACGGCGGCCATCAACAACCGCCAGAAGAAGATGGGTTACAACGCAGCCCAGGAACTGCTGAATCGGCTGGGCCTGCAGGAGTAACAGGGGATTGCAATAGGAATACATTGTAAGGAGTGTTTCATATGACATACTATACCATCGGCGTGGATCTGGGCGGCACTACCATTACCGCAGGTCTTGTAAACGAGGAATCCCGCATTGTCTATAAAAAGACCTGCGATACCAACCTGCCCCGCCCGGCGCAGGAGGTGGAGCAGGCCATCGCGGATCTGTGCCGTCAGGTGGTAGAAGAAGCCGGCGTTTCCTGGGAAGCCGTCCGCTGGGTGGGCATCGGCACCCCCGGCAGCGTAAATGCGGAAAGCGGCATTGTGGAGTTCAACGCCAACTTCGGCTACAACAACTGGGCTCTGCGGGCCAACATCCAGGCTCTGCTGGGCTGTGACGTGTACATTGAGAACGATGCCAACGCCGCCGCCTATGGTGAGTACATCGCCGGCGCGGCCAAGGGCGCCAAGTACGCCGTAGTCATCACCCTGGGCACCGGCATCGGCGGCGGTATCATCATCGACGGTAAGATCTTCTCCGGCTTCAACTACGCCGGTGCCGAGCTGGGCCATACCGTGATCCAGATGGACGGCCGTCCCTGCATGTGCGGCCGCAAGGGCTGCTGGGAGAAGTACGCGTCTGCCCGTGCCCTGACCGAGGATACCCGCATTGCCATGCAGTCCAATCCTCAGAACATGATGTGGACCCTGGTAGAGGGGGACATCAGCAAGGTGAACGCCAAAACCGCCTTTGACGGCATGCGCGCCGGCGACCCGCTGGCTACCCAGGTGGTCAAGGACTTTGTCAAGTATGTGGCCTGCGGCCTGACCAACATCATCAACATCTTCCAGCCGGAGATCATCTGCATCGGCGGCGGCGTGTCCAAGGAGGGGGAAACCCTGCTGGCTCCGGTGCGGGCGCTGGTGGATCTGGAGGAGTACGCCCGCAACGGCGAGCGCCGGGTGACCATCAAGACCGCCGAACTGCGCAACGACGCGGGTGTTGTGGGCGCGGCCAGCCTGGGAAATCAGAACAGAAAGTGAGGCCCCTTTTGTGACCGATTCTGAGCAGTCTCTTTCCGCTTTGCAGCAGTTTGCCGCGGCGCAGGGCATTTCCGCCCGGCCCGGCGTGCCGCTGGCAGGCTATACAACCTTCCGTATTGGCGGTCCGGCCGGCCTTTTGTGCGAGCCGGAGAATGAAGCCGGCCTGCTTGCCCTGGTAAGCGAGGCGCACCGGCTGGGGGTGCGGTATTACCTGCTGGGCAATGGCTCCAATGTGCTGTTTGCGGACGAGGGCTTTGACGGCGCGGTGATCCGCACCTCGCGGGCGCTGAACAGCGTCTGCACGGAGGATGAGTTCCTTACGGCGGGCGCGGGCGCGCTGCTGACGCGGGTCTGCACGGTCGCCCGGGATGCCGGGCTGGCCGGGCTGGAGTTTGCCTATGGCATTCCCGGCACAGTGGGCGGCGCGGTGTATATGAACGCGGGCGCCTACGGCGGTGAAATGCGGGATGTACTGGTCTCGGTGCGTTTCCTGGACGAAGAAGGCCAGGTACGGGAACTGCCCGCTGAGCAGCTGGCCCTGGGCTACCGTACCAGCATCTTTGAATCCCGGCCCTGGTGCGTGCTCAGCGCCCGGTTCGGCCTGCGTGCCGGCAGCGTGCAGGAGATCGGCGCCGCCATGGAGGATTACATGTCCCGCCGTAAATCCAAACAGCCGCTGGAGCTGCCCAGCGCGGGCAGTACCTTCAAGCGTCCGGCGGGCGCGTTTGCCGGGGCGCTGATCGACCAGTGCGGCCTGCGGGGCTTTCGGATCGGGGACGCCGCCATCAGCGAAAAGCACTGCGGATTTGTGGTGAATCTGGGGCAGGCTACCTGCCGGGATGTGCTGCGGCTGACCGACGAGGTCTGCCGCATTGTAAAGGAAAAGACCGGATTTGTCCTGGAAAAGGAGATCCGGGTAGTGCGCTGAGCAGCAGCCCGGCGCAGGGGAGGAAGAAGGAAGTGGAACTGCTGATCGTGACCGGGCTTTCCGGCGCGGGCAAGTCGTTGGCGATGCACGCGCTGGAGGATATCGGCTATTTCTGTATTGACAATATTCCGGCAGGGCTTTTGTCCCGTCTGGTGGATTTTGCCCATCAGAGCGAGAGCATGCTGCAGAAGGTGGCCGTTGGTCTGGATGTGCGCAGTGCCCGCTCCAGCCGGGAACTGGTTCAGGCGCTCAGCGAACTGGACCGCCAGCAGGCCGAGTTTCAGCTGCTGTTTCTGGATGCATCGGACGAGGTGCTCCAGCGCCGCTATAAGGAAACCCGCCGCCGCCATCCCATGAGCATCAGCGAGGGGCTGTCCACCACCGAGGCACTTTCCCGGGAACGGCAGATCCTCCGTCCGCTGTATGAGCGGGCCAACTATATCCTGGATACCTCGCTTCTCTCCCCGGCGCAGAACAAGCAGCGCATCTGTGCGCTGTTCCTGAACAACCGGCAGCACTCTATGGCGCTGACCGTGCTGTCCTTCGGGTTCAAGTACGGTTCGCCCAAAGAAGCGGATATTATCTGGGATGTGCGCTGCCTGCCCAACCCGTACTATGTGCCTGAACTGAAAGAAAAGACCGGCCTGGATCAGGAAGTCGTGGATTACGTGATGGCCAGCGAGGCATCTCAGCAGCTGCTGGCCAAGCTGCAGGAACTGCTGGCGCTGACTCTGCCTCTTTATGTGAAGGAAGGCAAAAGCCAGCTCACCATTGCCATCGGCTGCACCGGCGGCAAACACCGGTCTATCACCTTTGCCCGCCTGCTGGCGGACTATTGCGAAAAGCTGGGCTATGCCCCGGTTGTACAGCACCGGGACGCAAACCGCACCAGCTGAACCGGCTTTTACCAGAAGTATCAGGCGCCGCGCGATGCCCGGGCAGGGTGTCGGGCGGCGCTGCTTAAAAGGAGATTTCACGCCTTGAGTTTTTCCCAGGATGTTAAACAGGAAATTGCGGCCCGCAAGATCACGCGGCCCTGCTGCAGCCTTGCGGCCTGCTACGGATTTGCCTGCTTCGGCCGCTATTTTGACCAGAACGGTACGGTGCTGCAAACCGAGTCCCTCCCGGTGGCCCAATTGGCCCGCCGGATGTTCGCTCTGAACGGGATTCAGGGGGAGCTGGTGGAAAAGAACCGCCCCAGCGGCAGCATCTGGGAATTTGCCGTAAAGGAACCCTCGCAGGTCGCTCATCTGCTGCAGATGCTGGGCCATACCGGTCAGGAGGCCAGCCTGCGGATCAATCCCCGGCTGTTCCGCTGTCCCCAGTGCGCCAGCGCCTATGTGGGGGCGGCGTTTCTGTGCTGCGGCACCGTCACCGATCCCCAGAAGGAGTATCATCTGGAGTTCATGACCGGCCGTCTCAACCTGGCGAAGGACTTTGAGGCCCTGCTGGCGGAGCATGAGTTCCGCCCCCACCGCACCCGCCGCAAAGGCATGAATGTGGTTTATCTGAAAGCCAGCGAACCCATCGAGGATATCCTCACCTTTATGGGGGCCACCGGCGGCGCGATGGAGATGATGAACCGCAAGGTATACAAGGAGCTGCGCAACAAGACCAACCGGCTCAACAACTGCGATACCGCCAATATGGACAAGACCGCCACCGCCAATGTGCAGGCGCTGCGGGCCATCGCGTTCCTGGAGGAAAACGACGCGCTGGACGCACTGCCCGATGCGCTGCGGCAGGCGGCGGCTATGCGCCGGCAATACCCGGATCTGCCGCTGGCGGCGCTGGCTGCCCGGTTTGATCCGCCCATCAGCAAATCCGGCCTGTCTCACCGGTTCAAAAAACTGGAGAGCATCGCCGCCCAGCTGCAGGAGAAGCAAAAACCATGAGCGACAAACAATTTACCCATCTGCATGTGCATACCGAGTACAGCCTGCTGGACGGCGCCTGCCGGATCGACCGGCTGTTCGACCGTGTCAAGGAGCTGGGTCAGACGGCCATTGCCATCACCGACCACGGGGCCATGTACGGCTGCGTGGATTTCTATAAGGCGGCCAAAAAGGCGGGGATCAAACCCATCACCGGCTGTGAGGTATACGTGGCCAACCGTACCCGGTTCGACAAGGTCAGCCGGGTGGACGGCAGCCACCATCTGGTGCTGCTGTGCAAGAATGCCCAGGGGTATCGGAACCTGATCAAGATGGTTTCCGCCGGCTTTATCGAGGGGTTCTATTCCAAGCCCCGCATTGACCGGGAACTGCTGGAACAGTACCACGAGGGGCTGGTCTGCCTGTCGGCCTGTCTGGCAGGCGAGGTGCCCCAGTCGCTGCTTTCCGGCGATTATGACCGGGCCCGCAGCGTAGCCGAATACTACAACAATCTGTTTGGGCCGGGGAACTATTTCATCGAAATTCAGGATCACGGCCTGGCTGAACAGCAGCAGATCCTGCCTCAGCTGATCCGCCTGAGCCGGGAAACCGGCATCCCGCTGGTGGCTACCAACGACGCCCACTATCTGCGCAAAGAGGACGCCCGGATGCAGAGCATCCTGATCTGTATCCAGACCGGCAAGACCATCAAGGATCCGGACAAGATGGAGTTCGAAACCGACGAATTCTATCTCAAAAGCACCGAGGAGATGTACGACCTGTTCGCCATCGCGCCCGAGGCCTGCGAAAACACAAACCGCATTGCCGAGATGTGCCAGTTCGACTTTGAGTTCGGCGTTACCAAGCTGCCCTACTACGAATCGCCGGACGGGATGGGCAACCAGGAATACTTTGAAAAGATGTGCTGGGAAGGGCTGGCCCGCCGCTATGGCGATGGGGTGAACGCGGCGCTGGAAGAACGTCTGCGCTACGAGATCGACGTGATCCGCCGCATGGGCTACACCAACTACTACCTGATCGTCTACGATTTCATCCGCTATGCCAAAAGCCAGGGGATTCCGGTAGGGCCGGGGCGCGGTTCCGGCGCGGGCAGCCTGGCCGCCTACTGCGTGGGCATCACCAACATCGATCCCATCCGGTACAACCTGCTGTTTGAACGCTTCCTGAACCCGGAACGTGTCAGCATGCCGGACTTTGACGTGGACTTCTGCTACGAGCGCCGGCAGGAGGTCATCGACTATGTAAACCGGAAATACGGCAGCGACCATGTGGCCCAGATCATTACCTTCGGTACCATGGCCGCCCGCAACGCTCTGCGGGATGTGGGCCGGGTGCTGGACATCGGGTATCAGAAGGTGGACGCCATTGCCAAGCTGGTGCCCATGGAACTGAAGATGACCCTGGCCCGGGCACTTACCGTCTCGCCGGAGCTGAAAGCCCAGTACGATGCTGACCCGGTGGTCAAGGAGCTGGTGGATACCGCCGAAAAGATTGAGGGTATGCCCCGGCACGCCTCCACCCATGCGGCCGGCGTGGTGATCACCCCGGAGGCAACCGATGTGTATGTGCCGCTGGCCTCCAACGACGGGGTGCCGGTGACCCAGTTCACCATGACCACCATTGAGGAGCTGGGCCTGCTGAAGATGGACTTTCTGGGCCTGCGTACCCTGACGGTGCTGCACGACGCGGAAGAAATGATCCGGGAGATGGAGCCGTCCTTTTCGCTGGATGCCATCTCTTACGAGGACGCGGACACCTACGCCATGTTGGGCCGCGGCGAAACCGAGGGCGTGTTCCAGCTGGAATCCACCGGCATGAAACAGGTGCTCATGGGGCTGCACCCCCGCAGTCTGGAGGACGTCATCGCCCTGATTTCCCTGTACCGTCCCGGCCCCATGGACTCCATCCCAACTTACCTGCGCAACCGGCATGACCCGGACAAGATCCGGTACAAGACCCCGCAGCTGGCCCATATCCTGGATGTGACCAACGGCTGTATCGTCTACCAGGAACAGGTCATGCAGATCTGCCGGGAGCTGGCGGGCTTCTCCTACGGCCAGGCCGACCTGGTGCGCCGCGCCATGAGCAAGAAAAAGCACGACGTCATGGAGAAGGAGCGCCAGCACTTCGTATTCGGCAATACCGAGCCGGGCCACGAATGCAAGGGCTGTGTGGCCAACGGTATCCCGGCCCAGGTGGCGAACGACATTTTTGACGATATGTCCAGCTTCGCCTCCTATGCGTTCAATAAATCCCACGCGGCCGCCTACGCCTATGTGGCGTACCAGACCGCCTATCTCAAGTGCCATTATCCCGGGCAGTTCATGGCCGCGCTTATGACCAGCGTGCTGGACAACACCGATAAGGTGATCGAGTATTCCGGCGAGTGCCAGCGCCTGGGCATCCGGGTGCTGCCGCCGGACATCAACATCAGCCAGGGCGGCTTCACGGTAGACGGGGCGAATATCCGCTTCGGGCTGAACGCGGTCAAGAACGTGGGCCGCAACCTGATTGCCAACGTGGTACGCCAGCGTAAGGAAAAGCCGTTCCGCTCCCTGTATGATTTCTGCGAGCGGATGCAGGGCAGCGAGCTGAACCGACGGGCGGTGGAGTGCCTGATCAAAAGCGGCGCGTTCGACAGCTTCGGCTGGTCCCGCCGGGCGCTGAACCAGAACCTGGAAGGGATCCTGAAAAGCGTGGAAGGCGACCGGCGCCGCAATCTGGAGGGGCAGCTGGACCTGTTTTCCCAGTTGTCCGGCGGACAGGAAAGCGTGCAGGATTACGTCATGCAGGACGCGCCGGAATACCCCAAAACCGAGCTTCTCCAGATGGAGAGGGAGGTCAGCGGCCTGTATCTGTCCGGCCATCCGCTGGATGCATACCGGGAAAACATCAAAAATATATCAGGCTGCAAGATAAATGAATTGACAGGCGAGCAGGCAAAAGATTATGATTCTAAAGTAGTGAGGATTGTCTGCGCCGTGGTCAAAACCCGCATGATGACCACCCGTTCCAACACCATGATGGCTTTCACTACCGTGGAAGACCTGACCGGCAGTATGGAACTGCTGCTGTTCCCCCGTGTGCTGGCGGAATGCCGCCCGGCATTGGTGGATAACAGCGTGGTGGTGGTCACCGGCCGCGTTTCGGTCAAGGAAGACGAGGCCGCTAAACTGATTGTGGAGCAGATCGTGCCCATTGAGGAGTATCAGCCCGCCGGTGCGGCACGGCCACGTCAGAGCGAAGTGCCGATGGCCCTGTACCTGAAGCTTCCCTCGCGGGATTGCCCGCAGATGCGCAAGGTACAGAACCTGCTCAGCATCTTTGACGGCGGGACGCAGGTGTATATGTATTTTGCCGACGTTCGGCAGCTTACACTGGCACCCCGTACCATGTGGGCACAGGATCACCCGCTGCTCCGCAAGGAGCTGGAAAGGATCCTTGGTCAGGGAAACGTAGCGGTGCAGGCCGCTCGTACGCAGAAAAAGTGAGATCAAACCAAAACACAAAGGCAGAAAGAGTATTTGGGAGGCAGCAGTTATGTTGAAGGAAATCAAGACAATCGGTGTACTGACCAGCGGCGGCGACGCGCCTGGCATGAATGCTGCCGTACGCGCCGTGGTTCGTACCGGCCTGAGCAAGGGCTTCCGCATGATCGGTATCGAGCGCGGCTATAACGGCTTGCTCAACGGCGAAGTGCGGGAGATGGACCTGCGCAGTGTATCCGAGATCATCCACCGCGGCGGCACGATTCTGTATACCGCCCGTTGCCTGGAGTTCAAGACCAAGGAAGGCCAGCAGAAGGCGGCCGACCGCTGCCGTGAACTGGGTATCGACGCGCTGGTTGTAATCGGCGGCGACGGTTCTTTCCGCGGCGCCAAGGATCTGGCCGCGCTGGGTATTCCCTGCATCGGCATCCCCGGTACCATCGACAACGACATCGCCTGCAGCGAGTACACCATCGGCTACGACACCGCTATGAACACCGCGGTGGAGATGGTTGACAAGCTGCGCGACACCACCCAGAGCCATGACCGCTGCAGCGTTGTGGAGGTCATGGGCCGCAACGCCGGCTACATCGCGCTGAACGTGGGCATTGCCTGCGGCGCTGTGGCTACCCTGATTCCGGAGCGTCCCTATGATCTGGAGCGGGACATCCTGAGCCGGATGAAGTTTACCCAGAAGACCGGCAAGAAGCACTTTATCGTGATCGTGGCCGAGGGCGTGGGCCATGCCCAGGATATCGCCAATGAGATCCAGGCTGCCACCGGCATCGACTCCCGCGCCACCGTTCTGGGCCACGTGCAGCGCGGCGGTTCTCCCACCCTGCGGGACCGTGTCACCGCTTCCACCATGGGCTACCATGCCGTGGCCCTGCTGGAGCGCGGCATCTACAACCGCGTTGTGGCTGTCTCTGCCGACAAGATCGTCGATTTTGACATCAACGTGGCCCTGTCCATGCACAAGACCATCGACACCTTCCTGCTGGACGTGTCCAACACCATCTCCATCTGAGAATCAGCCGATTCGTCCCCGTTCCGTTTTTTTGCGGAACGGGGATTTTTTTGTCCCTTTTTTGCTTTTGCGGGCGAACTCTATAGTAAAGGCGGAACCGCGCTGCGGTTCCAAGAAAAAGGAGGCAATACCCAATGGCAACTACCATGCGGCAGGCAATCGCCTGCGTGAGAAATGTTCTGGACCGAAAAGGCTACAACTATCGCTTTGATGCGGACAAGAACAAGTTTACGATGGGGTTCAATCTGAACCGCACCAAGCTTAAATCCTGTGATATCGTGGTTTATGTGCGCCCCATCAGCGGCGAAGAGAACTACTGCCGGGCCCTGCTGGCCTACGGCAACATCGCCATCAGTGCCGACAAGAGCAGCATGGCGCAGGTCTGTGAGTACCTGACCCGGGCCAACTACGGCCTGACGGTGGGCAATTTTGAACTGGATCACCGGGACGGCGAGATCCGCTATAAGGTGAGCATCAATGTGCGGGACGATCTGCCCGGCGACGACGCGGTGGATGATCTGTGGGCGATTCCCGTGGGGATGTTCAACAAGTATGGCGATGGCCTGCTGGCGGTCAATATGGGCTTCAGCGATGCGGAAGATGCGATCCATTTGGCCGAGAAATGAGCTGTGCAAAAGAAAGCCGGGAGAGGATGAAAGTCCTCTCCCGGTTTTTGTATGGGAAACCTATCCAAAACAATCGTTTATCCGGCTGTTTGTAAAAAATAGAACAGCGTTGTCCCTTTCTGCCGAAAAACGGCGAAATCATTTGAAGAAAGGGGCACGCGTAGATGGAAGAGAAGGAGATTCTGCGGATTTTGGGCGCGGACCGGGAAGCCGGCTGTGCGGCCGTGATCGAACAATATCAGCATATGCTGTGGGGCATTTGCGCCCGCCGTCTGGATGACCCGGAGGATATCCGGGAGTGCGTGCTGGCGGCACTGGGGGATTTCTGCCTGCGGTGGGAGCGGTTTGACCCTGACTCCGGCAGTCTGAAAAGTTACCTGGCCGCTATCGCGGACAGAAAAGCGCTGGATAAATTTCGTCAGAATTGCCGCTGGGAACGGGCTTGCCAAGCGGCGGCAGAGCTGTTTCAGGAGAGGAGCATCCGGGTGCGCAGCACCGATTTTGTGCGGGCGCTGGAAACGCTGGATCCGGATGATATCCGTATTCTGCGCATGCGGTACTGGAAGGGAATGCACTATACCGAAATTGCCCGGAGCCTGCAGCTGCCCTATGAAACGGTGAAAAAACGCGGCCAGCGCGGTCTGCAGAAACTGCGCCGCCGCCTGGAAGATGGCGGGACGGAACCGGAGCCGTAAGGGGAACATTTCCCGGGCAAGCCGCATAGGATAGAAAACACCGCCCTGCACAGTTTACGATTTTGAAACAGAACGTTGAAGATTTGGCCGGAAAAACTGCAGTATACTGGTACTCACAGAAGGAAAAACAAAGCAAATCAAAAAATCAAGAAAAAATTTGCAGAATTTGTAATCGAATTGAAATAAAGTGCCGCATAGCTTCGTATTAAGGGCAGAGAGCAAACAAAAAGCCGCTGCGGGTCCCGCAAGCTTGCCCGCAGCGCGCGGTTTGCATTCCGATACAAAAATTCAACAGAAAGGGGAAGGCAGTATGTTGAAACAGTTTTGGGCTTCGATCCGGGAGGCCATGGCGCTGGATGAATGCCGCTGCGCCGGCGAGGAATTTGACGACGCAAGCGATGAATTTGAAGACCTCCCCCTGCAGCGGCGCGTGCAGCTGTGTGGGGAAGATACCCTCATAGCCTGATAGTCCGGCGGCCGGCAGCCGCCAACCCAACCAAGAGATTCCCGTATATTCGGTCCACAGAAAACAGGCGCAGCCCCCGGTATCCGGCGGGCAGCGCCTGTTTTCCTTGTATTGTATAGGCTGTTAACGGCTGCGTTTGCGGTAGGCAGCAGGGGAGATACCGTACTGATTGTGAAACATCCGGCTGAATGCGCTGGCCGAGGAAAATCCATTCTGTTCGGCAATTTGTTGAATGCTCAGGTTTTCCTGCCGCAGCTGCATTTCGATCTGGGGCATCCGATACCGCCGGATGAACTCACGGGTGGACATGCCGGTTACCTGATCGAAGCATTTGTACAGGTAACTTTGGGACACATTGGCGGCTTTGCACAGGTCCTGCACCTGCACGTTCTCCCGCATATGCTCGTCCAGATACTCCACGCACTCCTGTACCACCCGTTCCCCGTTGGATACCTGTGCGGCCCGGCGGGGGGCAGGCAGGCCGTCGCTGCGCTGGCGTATCACCAGCATCAGCCGGGTCAGCAGAAGCTGCAGCGATAAGAACTGGCCGGATGTGCCCCGCTGGTACAGATCCAGATTCTGCTCCAGCATGATCCGCAGCGCCTGGTCAATCATGCCTGGATACAGCGTCGCGCCGGTACAGGGGAACAGCTGGCTGAACACCGGCAGGCTGGAGGATGGGGTTACTTCGAAGTACAGATAAAACATATCCAACCCGTCCTCCGGATCCATGCGTACCTCATAGGGAATAAACGGCGCCATCAGCACCACGTCACCGCCGTGCAGCACATGGGTGCCGGAGGAGCAGGAAAACCGGGCCGTGCCTTCTGCCACCAGCGTGAGCTTGTAATGCTGGGACAGGCTGCGGCGGGCGTCCGGGATGCCGGGCCCTTGTTTCCAGCGGCCGAACGCCAGCGGGTAAAACACAAACTGCTCCATAGCCTGACTCAGACTGTCTTTCCGGATCGATGCCAACTGGGAAAAGTCCATACCCCACACCCTTTCCCGGCGCCGGGCGCCGGAGTTTCTCTTTCTATTGTACACGGCCGACGTCCGGAATGCAAACCGATGTGATTCCGTCACACACAAGCCGGAAGAAATGTGGTATACTGATAACCAGCTTCTATCCGACGAAAAAAGGAGGGGCCAGTTTCCCGGGCATTCAGCCCGCCGAAAGGAGTCACTATGGGATTTGATCTGCAAACCAGCGTTTCTGCGATTACCGTATTTTTTCAGGGGCTGTTAAGCTTTTTTTCGCCCTGTGTGCTGCCGCTTGTGCCGCTTTATCTGAGCTATCTGGCCGGCGGCGCGCCGGAGGCCGCTCTGGATAAGGCGGCCCGCCGCCGCACACTGGTCAACACCTTCTTCTTTGTGCTGGGCATCAGCTTCGCGTTCTTCCTGCTGGGAATGGGCTTTACCGCCCTGGGGCAGTTCTTCAGCCGGTACCGCACCGCGTTTACGGTGGCGGGCGGCATTGTGGTGCTGCTGATGGGCGTATGGCAGCTGTTTTTCGGTGGCATCTCCACCAAGGAGCTGCGGCTGCCCTTCCGGCTGGATAAATGGGCAATGGGCCCCATCCCCGCATTGGTCATGGGCTTTACCTTCAGCTTTGCCTGGACCCCCTGCGTAGGGCCCACCCTGACCAGCGTGCTGCTGCTGGCCGGTTCCTCTGACAGCCGGGTGCTGGGCTTTGTTCTGATCGGGGTGTATACGCTGGGCTTTGTGCTGCCCTTCCTGCTGGTGGGGCTGTTTACCGGCCAGATGCTGCGCTTCTTCCGCAGCCATATGAACTGGCTGAAATACACCGCCAAAGCGGGCGGCGCGCTGCTGATTCTGCTGGGCGTGCTGATGATTTCCGGTAAGATGAGCAGCTTCACCGGCTATCTGGCCGGGCTGGGCAGCGACAGTACAAACAGCAGTTCTTCTTCGGTGGTGCAGCAGGAGGACAGTTCCGCCCCGGCGGACCCGGACACAAGCGAACCGGCCTCTTCTTCTGAAAGCGCTCCGCCTTCTTCCGCCGAGCCGGACAGCCAGCCGGAAGAACAGACCGTTCCGGCTATAGATTTTTCTCTCCAGGATCAGTTTGGCAACACCCATACCCTGGCCGATTACGAGGGCAAAACCATCCTGCTGAACTTCTGGGCCACCTGGTGCGGCCCCTGCCAGCAGGAAATGCCCGATCTGCAGGCCCTGTATGAGGAATGGGGCGAGAACGAGGGTGATCTGGTGGTGCTGGGGGTAGCCGCGCCCAAAGCAGATGACAGCCTGTATCCGGCGGATAACAAGTCTGCTGAAGAAATCGCCGCCTGGCTGGATGAGCAGGGCTATACCTATCCGGTTCTCATGGATACCACCGGCGAACTGTTCCTGAGTTACGGGGTGTACTCTTTCCCCACTACCTTTATGATCGACACCGACGGCAACGTATTCGGCTATCTGAGCGGCAGCATGACCCGGGAAATCATGGACAGCATTGTGGAGCAGACCATGACCGGTGAACGTGTAGCCGGCTGATTGTAACAAAAAATGTCCCGCACAGTCTGTGCGGGACATTTTTGTATGGTTACAGTTCCACAACCGGGCGGCAACTGCCCTCCACATCCATGTAATAGCAGCGGGGATTGGCGGGATCCCGGTAGACGGCCACGTACTCGTTGTTCAGTTCCGGATATTCCCACAACCGGTCACTGCGGAACCGGTACACGGTGCCGCCTTCTTCCAGTTCGCAGATCACGCGCCAGGCGTACTGCCGGTTGACGCGCACGGAATAATCCCGTTTAACATCCACAATATGCGCCAGTACGGGAACTCCTTCGGCCATCAGGCGGGCCTTTTTTCTGGCGCCCCGGGCCCGGGCGGACAAGGCCCCCAGCCCGACACCGCCAAAGATCCCGCCGTGAAGCAGCAGAAAGATAAATACCGGCACAGGGGGCAGAGGATCACCCTGTAGCAGGCAAACCACACAGGCAACCAGCAGACCGCCATATTCCAGAATGCCAATGGCGGAAAAGACTATGCCCAGAATCAGAAGCGTAAAATTTCCCCTTGTGCGTCCCACAGCAGATTCCTCCTTTGACGGGCCGTCAGTCAGCCGGCAGGTTGGGCCGGTCCTGATCGCCGTCCGCACGGAACAGCACAAACCCTTCCGGCCGGTTGGTGAAATAGTAATATTCGGTGTTCTCCTGCACCGGCGGATCCAGGTAATTGGGGATCACAGTTCCGTCGCCCTCCTGCCGCTGGCTCAAACCGGCGGCAGCCATCGTTTGGGCCGGGATACCCACGCAGTAGCAGTCCAGGTATTCCGCGCCGCTCTCCGCCAGCATCCAGTCCAGAGCCGTTCCCAGCCGGGCCAGCACTGCATCCTCGCCGATGAAGTCCACCATCCGCAGCACCTTCACCCGGCTGCCGCCATCCAGGGTCACATCAGCGGTGCGGGTTACCAGATACGCCAGCAGTTTTCCCCGCTCGGTGGCACACCATACGTCGTACCGGTAGTGATCAAAGTCGAAATACCGGCGGGTCATGTACCAGATATCCTTTACGGGCGTGTGGGAACTGGGCGGCATTCCCATTCCCTGCAGCCGGGTCACGCTATGCACCGGCTCCAGGGTCAGATCTCCGGAGGCGGGCAGCCGCCCGGCATTCGGCCCGGGCACAGCCAGACGGTATTCCGCCCTGTCGGCCAGCCGGAAAAAGTGCCCGACCCGGTCGGCTTCCCAGCCCAGGAACCGGTAGAAGGCCATGGTTTTGGGCCGGATGTTGTTGCAGGCCACCACCCGAGCGCCGGTCAGCCGGGGCAGCGCCTCCATCAGCTCCAGCCCCACGCCGTTGTGACCTTTGCGGGCTACCCAGACCGATACCCAGATATCCGGGGAAGGGGAGCGGTTAGCCCGTATGTAACCGGCTGCGGCCAGCCATTCGCCGTTTTCCTCGGCCACAGCAAACTGCAGCCCGTCGCCGCTTTCGTAATAGAAATGGAACCACTCCGGGCGGTTCACCAGCGGAAGCCGCCAGTCAAAATTGGCGTTGACAAAATCCAGAACGCGCTGTTTTTCCTCCGGGCGCGCCAGCCGGAACTCCGCCGCGCTCAAAACGCACTCCCCCCGGTAATGGGCAGGGTTACGCCGGTGATAAAACCGGCTTCGTCACCCAGCAGAAACTCCATAGCGGGAACCACATCCTCCACCCGGGCGTTGCGTCCCATGGGGTTGGCTTCAGCGCTGGCCTGCACGATCAGATCGCTGGTATCGGCCAGGAAACG
This sequence comes from uncultured Gemmiger sp., assembly GCA_944386225.1. GTDB lineage: Bacteria > Bacillota > Clostridia > Oscillospirales > Ruminococcaceae > Gemmiger_A. Next base: position 13,950 of record CALXAH010000014.1, on the reverse strand, counting down.
GGTCTCCATCATGCTGGGGGCCACGCAGTTTACCGTTACGCCGAACGGCGCGTAATCGGCGGCCAGGCTCTTGGCCAGCCCGCCCAGGGCGCTCTTGGCCATAATATAAGCAGCAGTATTCTTGGGCGGCACGCCGATCAGGTAGCTGGTCAGCATGAACAGCACCCGGCCCCGCCTGGCCTTGGCCATGAGGGGCACAAAGGTTTTGCACAGCTTCACCGCGCTGCGCACCTGCACCGACAGATCCAGCTCAAACCGCTCCTCATCGAACTTTTTGAACTTGGTGTTGATCACCCGCAGTGCGGGCAGATGCACCAGATGGGTAGGGGCGGGGCAGCTGGTCTGCACGTCCGCGATAAAGGCGCTCAGCGCATTCTCGTCGGTCAGATCCACGTCGTAGGTGCGGATCCGGCCGGGAAATTCCCGGCACAGTTCGGCCAGGCGGTTCAGATCGCCGGCGCCCTGGGCCACAATCAGCGCCTGGCTGTCGTGGTCCGCCAGGCGGCGTATCAGTGCGCAGCCCACGTCGCTGGAAGCGCCGGTGATGAGATAGACGTTCTGCATAGATTGCTCTCCTTCCTCCTGCTCAGCGGGCCACCCCGGCCTTGATCAGGCCACGGGTAACTTTTTTTCCGTCCTGGTTGGTCAGGCTGGCCCGGATGGTGATTTCTCCGAATACCGGGTTCACCTCGGTCACCTCGCCCCGCACCGTCAGGGTGTCGCCAATAAAAACGGGCTTGGCAAATTTGGTCTCCACACTGTGCAGCAGGCAGTGTTCGCCCGGCAGGTACACCCCTGCCAGGGTGGAGAAAAAGGCCGCGCCCAGCATGCCGTATACCACCCGACCGGGATATCCCCGTCCGGCGGCGTATTCCGCATCCATGTGGATGGGGCTCACATCGCCGGTAATGGCGCAGAACCGGGCCATCATTTCTTCGGTCACGGTCACGGTGAATTCCTCCGCCATGCCGGGCTGCAGCTGTTCCATGGTATAGTGGTTCATAACAGATCCTCCCGCAGAGAAAGGGCCGGGCGCATACGCCGGGCGTTTCGGCCCGGCCGGCGTCCGGCCCGGAGATTGGATTCAGGCGGTCAGCCGCTGCACCAGATCCAGCAGGTCGCCCACGTTCTGCAGCCCGCGCACATCTTCCAGCTTGAACTTGATGCCGAAGCGGCGTTCGATGGCGGTGAGCAGGTTGATCTGCTCCAGGCTGTCCCAGTCCTCGATGTCGTCAGCGCAGGTGGCCGGCCCGATCACCAGGCTGTCGTCGTCAAAGTTGTCCCGGAAGATCTCCTGTACTTCGGCCAGAATCGCGTCACGCTCCATAACTTGTATCTCTCCTTATACCCGTTTGATTTCCATTACGCCGCACTGGGGCTGGTACCCCTCGAAACCTGTAAACTCGAACGTTCTGTTTCCGGCTTCGTCTTCGGCGGTTTGTTCAAAGCCGATTGTAGCATAAAAGTCCCGTACAAGCAAGTTTTTTGCGGTGGGGTAGTAGTGGCCCACGATCCGCTTTACGCCCTTCTCCCGGGCCAGCCGCACCAGTTCATCGAACATGGCGTGCTCCAGCCGCCGCTTGAAAGTGCGGCAGCTCATGATCCACAGTTCCATGTCCAGGGTGTCGCCCTCGCATCTGCCGATCAGGGCGGTCACAATACCGTTGTCGCCGAACTTGTCCACCAGGCGGCCGTACAGGGTGATGTGGCCCTCGTCGCCGATCAGGCTCTCCACCTCGGCGGGGGTGTAGCGGCGGGTGGTCAGGTTGAACTGGTTGGTTTTGTTGATCAGCTGGCAGATGCGTTCGGCGTGCTCGTTGTCAAATGCACCGAACTCCCCGGTCATGTCCAGGCTGCGCAGGTAGTCGTTGTAGTCGGTAAAACTCTGCTCCGCCGCTGCCCGCTGGGCGTTTTGTTTGTACATCTCCACCCGCTTGCGGTCATCCGCCGACAGGGTTGTCACCTCAAAATATCCGCTCCGATCAATGGCGGCGATGTATTCCTCGGGGCAGGTCAGCTCCGGCACCGCCACACCGGGCAGCTGGGTGCGCACGATCTCCCGTTCGGCCGGGTTATCGTCCACAAATACAAAGCTTTCCGGCAGCAGGTTCAGCTCCTTGGCCATGGAAGCCAGGTTCTCGTGTTTGGGATCCCAGTTGGCCTTGAAGCTGACAAAATCCTCCCGCTGCAGTACGCTGTCGCCCCGGGCCAGCCCGGCCAGCGCATTGGCTTCCTCGTTTTTGCTGCATACGTTCAGCAGCACACCGGTCTGGGACAGCTCCTTCAAATAGGTCTGGAACTCGCTGTAAGCCATACCGGCGGGGCTTTCGCTGCCCAGGGTCAGGCCCTCGGGCCCGTCGTCGCCCACAATGCCGCCCCAAAGGGTGTTGTCCAGATCCAGCGCCAGCGCCTTTTTGTTGCGGCCCAGCAGGCTTTTGATGATGTTGGCCACGCTCTGGCACAGGTAGGGGATGCACTCGATGGCGCAGCAGTATTTGTAGGCGTACCAGGCGGTCTGGTCGCTGAACCGCTCCATGCCCAGCTGGGCCTGCAGATAGGCAAGATCGTTCAGGTACAGGTTGGGAGTGGCGTCCGCCAGGGCCGCCAGCTTTTCGTTCAGCCGCCGAGCAAACCGCACCCGGCCGCGAACATCGCTGCCTTCCCGGTTGCCCATTACCCGGTATACCGGAAGGTCGAAGTTGTTCACGATCACCGGGCATCCCAGCTTCAGGGCTGCTTTCGCCGCCGCCTCAAACCGGCTGTATTCCGCCTCCAGAAGTTCGTCAGCCCGCTGCGCGCTGTCGGCGGGACAGGGCCAGCTGCGGATGTTGCGGCTGCTGGTGTGGATATACACAAAGTCCGGCGCAAAAGCCGCCAGACTGCCGTCATCAAATACCAGATTTTCGTAGAACAGCCCGTAGCCGCCCTGATAGAATACCGGCCGCACCCCCTGCGCCAGCAGGAATACCTCCAGGATGTTCTGTACCTCGCCGATGGTACTGCCGCTCAAAATGGCGACCCGCTTTTCCACCAGCCCTTCCCGGGCGCTGAGTTCCCGCTTCAAGGCCCGCTTTTTCTGCAGAATGCGGGCGGCGTCGATGGGATGATCCAGTATATTCATGGCAGCCTCCGTCCCGGGAAATACCCGGCGTTTTTGTTTGCATTTCTCTATTATTCTACCATGTTCGCGGCTGCATTTCCACCCCTTACCAGCCAAAGTCCTCCAGCAGCCGCTGCAGTTCCTCCTCGCTGTAAACCGGGATGCCTTCCCGCAGCGCCAGAACGTCCTGTTCCGGCAGCAGATTGGTGTATACCCCTGCGTATACTTCGGCGGGAGGCTGTGCGGTATCCTGATCCGGCCCGTACCGGGCCACCCGGCCATTCATGTCCCGCAGGATATACAGCGGCTCGCGGGGGGCTGGTTCCACCGAGCGGGGGGCCAGCATCCACAAAAGTGCCAGTGCCAGCGCCAGTGCGCACAGCGCTGCCAGAACCCAAAACCATCGCTTGCTCATTCGGAAATCCTCCTTTGCGCGTTCTTCTGTTGTCCGATACCATGGCAAACGGCATCAGGGTTAGTTTGGCCCGATTTCCCGGTTTCAACCGTCCAAACGGCAATTTTCACCGGTGCTCTCTATACTTTTGCCGGGCGGTTGTGGTATAATATCACTACATGCAGCAAAACGCTGTATGTGCATCCCCTTGCTTTCCAGCCGCAGAGCGGCTGTATTTCCCTGAACGAGAGGTTTACAAGGAGGTCCCCTTTCATGGCAACCAGCAACCATCCTTCATCCAATCCGTCCTCCGGGCGTCGGGTGATTTCCACCAGTCAGACCCACCGCAGCGCCGAGCCCCGGCCCGCGGCCCAGGGCTCCGGTGACGGTGGTCAGCCCCCCCGCCGGGGCGGCGGCAAAAAGAAAAAGAAATGGCGTGTGCTGCGCTTCCTGGTCCGGCTGTTCTGCATCTGCTGCTGCCTGGGCATCATGGTGGCGTCGGTGCTGGCCGTGCTGCTGAGCATGTATGTGGTCAAGGTCACCGAGGATGACGCGACCCTGCTGGATCTGGACAACATGAAGCTGTCCTACACCACGCAGCTTCTGGCCTATAACGACGATACCGGCAACTGGGAGGTCACCGCTGAACTCAGCCGCAACAACGACCGCAAATGGGTCGACCACAACGAGGTGCCGGATAACCTGAAGTGGGCGTTTGTGTGCACGGAGGACAAAACCTTCTACGAACACAACGGCGTCAACTGGAAGCGTACCATCTCGGCCACCATCAACCTGTTCCTGGACAAACTGACCGGCGGCCGTATCACCCTGTATTCTTCCCAGCAGGGCGCTTCCACCATCGACCAGCAGCTGATCAAAAATATTACGGGCGATGATGACACCGATCCCATGCGTAAAATCCGTGAGATCTTCCGTGCCATCTGGCTGGACGATAAATACGGCAAGGACACTATTCTGGAAGCCTACATGAATACCATCAGCCTGACCGGTACCATCGCCGGTGTGCAGGCGGGCGCGCAGGCCTATTTCGGCAAGGATGTGGGGGATCTGACCCTGGCCGAGTGCGCCTCGATCGCAGCGATTACCAAGAGCCCCACCAAATTCAGCCCGATCATCAATCCGGAAAACCACATCACCCGGCGCAATCACATTCTGGGCCTGATGCTGGAGCAGGGCAAGATTACCCAGTCGGAGTATGATCAGGCCGTGGCTGCGCCGCTGGTGCTGGCTACCGATGCCGACGATACGGCTTCCAGCACCAATTCTTCCATCAACTCCTATTTCACCGACGCGGTCATCAAGGCGGCGGTGCAGGATATCATGGAGGAAGAAGGCCTGGAAGCGGGCGAGGAAAGCGCTGCGTACGATATTCTGTACAACAGCGGCCTCAAGATCTACACCACCATGGATATCGACATGCAGCGTACCATGGAGGAGTTCATGTATAACGAGGATCATCAGTACTTCCCGGACATGACCTACCAGCAGGAGGTGGATGCCCTGGGCGAGGACGACATCCCCGTTTACAACGAGGACGGTACCCTCAAGCAGAGCAAGGACGGCAAGTATTACCGCTATGTGGATGCGCAGGCGGCTATGGTTACCATCGATTACAACGGCGAGGTCAAAGCCCTGGTGGGCGGCCTGGGAGAAAAGACCGGCAACCTGACCTACAACCGCGTCACCGAGGGTTACCGGCCCAACGGCTCCTCCATGAAGCCGCTCACCGCCTATGCCCTGGCGATCCAGGACGGTGCGATTCACTACTCTATGCCTTTCATGGACATTCCGTTCTATACCAAGGAAGACAAAAAAGTCCTGGATGTAGATTACTGCAACCGGATGGGCTATCCGCTGAATGTGAACGATGCCCGCGTGCAGGCCGACCCCAACGCGTTTAAGTCCTGGCCTGCCAACGTGGACTCCATCACCAACCTGCCCATTCTGGCCTGCGACGCGCTGTCCAAGTCCAAGAACACCATTGCGGTGTGGGTGGGCAGCCGGGTAGGTGTCAACCGTATGTTTGACTTTGCCCATACCACACTGAACCTGAGCAAGCTGTCTGCCGAGACGGATATGGATTACGGCCCGCTGGTTCTGGGCAGCCAGACCATCGGTATCAGCCCGCTGGAGCTGGCGGCCGCTTACCAGATCTTCAACAGCGGCACCTATGTGACCCCCCATCTGTACACCGCCATCACCTATGCGAACGGCGATGTGTATATCGACAAGACCAGCGACATCACCGTGACCCAGGCTCTGGACGAGGGCGCGGCCATGGTCATGAACCGGATGCTGCAGAACGTGCTGATCAACGGTACGGCTGCAGGCATGGCGCCCACCGGCGGCAACATGGCAGCTGCCGCCAAAACCGGTACCACCAACGACTGGAAGGATTACACCTTTGTGGGTCTGACCCCCTACTATGTCACCAGCATGTGGTGGGGCTATGACCAGCCCAAGAGCATGCGGGATATCCGCAAGCAGAGCAATGACCCCATGAAGAAGGTCTGGCGCGATTATATGAACATCGTGCAGGACGGCCTGGAAAAGAAGGAGTTCAATTCCTCCTCCGATGTGCTGCAGCTGACCTTCTGTGCCGACAGCGGCGATATCGCGGGCCCCAACTGTCCCAATACCCGTGTGGGCTATTACCTGAGCAGCAACGTGCCCGACACCTGCATCCTGCATCCGTAAAACAGCATTTCCAGCTGGAAAACCCCGGCCTGTGTATGCACCCAGCGCACAGGTCGGGGTTTGTGTATTGTGTGTGTCCGGCAGCCGGTATTGTTTACAAATCTGTGGCATATCGCCAAAAACCGCCGAAAAGCCTGTCCGCGGCTGTTTTTTCTCTTGCACTCTATCATGGAAAAGTGGTATAGTAGGCTTAGTCTCAAAAACAACTGTTCGCATATGGAGGACACATTAATGCAGCGAAAGTTCTTGCTGGTGGACGTGCAGGTTCTGCCGGAGGTGTTCATCAAGGTGGTGCGTGCCAAAGAACTGCTGGCATCCGGTGCGGCGGCCAACATTTCCGGCGCGGCCCGGCAGGTGGGGCTTTCCCGCAGCGCCTTCTACAAGTACAAGGACTGTGTCTTTGACGCGGAAAACAGCCGGGAGGTGGTCACGGTTCTGGCAACTCTGCTGGACGAGACCGGGGCGCTACAGGCACTTCTGGCGGGGATCTCCGACGCCGGCGCCAGCATCGTGACCATCAACCAGTCCACGCCGGAAAACGGCGCCGCGCAGGTAGCGGTTTCCATCCGGACCAACACCATGCAGATGTCGGTGGAGGAGATGCTGCTCCGCCTGAGCCGTCAGCGCACAGTGGTGGAGGTGCGCCAGGGGGTGTGATCCCCTGTTATCATGAGTAAAGAGGGGAGAGAACGCCTTATGGCTAAGATCGCAATACTCGGATTCGGTACGGTGGGCAGCGGCGTGCTGGAGGTTATCCGCCGCAACGCCGCCGGTATCGGCCGCCGCGCCGGGGAACCGGTGGAGGTCAAGTACATTCTGGATATCCGGGACTTCTCCGGCCATCCGGATGCCGCTTTGTTCGTCAACAATATCGACGTGATCCTGTCCGACCCGGAAGTCCGGGTGGTGGTGGAGACCATCGGCGGGGTACGGTTTGCCTATCCGTATGTAAAGGCTGCGCTGGAAAGCGGCCGCAGCGTCTGCACCAGCAATAAGGAGCTGGTGGCTACCCACGGGGCCGAACTGCTGGCCATCGCCCGTTCCCATGGGGCGGCGTTCCTGTTCGAGGCCAGCGTGGGCGGCGGCACCCCCATCATCACCCCCATGCATCAGTGCCTGGCGGCCAATGTGATTACCCAGGTGCAGGGGATTGTAAACGGTACCACCAACTTCATGCTCACCAAGATGGCCCGGGAAGGCATGGATTTTGCCGAGGCCCTCAAGCTGGCCCAGCAGCTGGGCTACGCCGAGACCCGTGACCCGGGCGACGATGTGGACGGCCCCGATGCCTGCCGCAAAATCAGCATTCTGTCAAGTTTGGCGTTCGGCCATCATATTTATCCACAGAACGTGCCCACCCGCGGCATCCGGGATGTGACCATCCTGGACGTGCAGGCGGCGGCCCGGTTGGACGGGGTCGTGCGGCTGATCGTCCATTCCCGCCAGGATGAAAACGGGCAGGTCTGGGCCGGTGTGGAGCCGATGCTGGTCCCCCAGACCAGCCAGCTGGCCGGTGTGGAAGACGTATTCAACGCGGTGCTGGTCAAGGGTGATATGCTGGGCGACGTGATCTTCTACGGCAAGGGCGCGGGCAAACTGCCCACTGCCAGCGCGGTGGTGGCCGATGTGATCGACGCGCTCAAGAACGGTTCCCGCATCCACGACAGCCTGTTCTGGCAGGAGGCCGCCCCCGCGGAGGGCATGCTGCAGGACCCGGCGCCCGCCGTTTGTCTGGTGCGGGTGTCCGGTGTGGGCGAGAGTGAAATGAACGAATTCTGCGGCGGCGAACCGGTGCTCGCGCAGGCGGGCCAGCTCTGCTGGCTGACCCCGGCGCTCACACCCGACGCTCTGGAAACCCTGAAACAAAAGGTGGCGGCTGCCGGCGGCACGGTGCATCAGGTGCTGCGCCGTCTGGAAGAATAAGGAGGAGTGCCTGATGATCCGAGTTCGCGTTCCTGCCACCAGCGCCAACGTGGGCGCCGGATTTGATGCGCTGGGCCTGGCGGTAGGCATGTACAACGTGGTGGAATTCTCGCCCTGCGACCGGCTGGAGATCTCCACCTCCGACGGTACCAAGGTGCCCACCGGTTCCTCCAATCTGGTCTACCGGGCCGCCAAGGCGGTGTATGATCAGGTGGACCGGCCGTTTACCGGCCTGCGCATGGTGCAGACCAACACCATCCCCATGGCCCGGGGCCTGGGATCCAGTTCCGCCTGTATCGTGGCGGGCATCCTGGGGGCCAACGCCCTGCTGGGCGGCCCGCTCACCCGGCGGCAGATGCTCACCCTGGCCACCGCCATCGAGGGCCATCCGGACAACGTGGCACCCGCCATGCTGGGCGGCTTTGTCACCAGCGCCTTTGACGAGGGGCAGGTGTACAGCGTTAAAAAGGATATCCGGGAAGACCTGGTGTTCGGCGCCTTTGTGCCCAACTTCAAGCTGCTCACCGAGCAGGCCCGTCAGGCCCTGCCGGGTACCGTTTCCCATAAGGATGCGGTCTATAACCTGAGCCGGGCCGCTCTGGCCACCGCCGCGTTCTGCGACGGGGAATATGACCTGCTGCACGTGGCCACCAAGGACGTGCTGCATCAGAAATACCGGCTGCCGCTGATCCCCGGCGGTACGGAGGTGTTCGAACTGGCGCTGGATCTGGGCGCCTACGCGGTTTACCTGTCCGGTGCGGGCCCCACCATTATGGCGGTTTTGCACCGCAGCGACGAGCGGTTCTTTGCCCGGGCGGCGGAATGCCTGGCCCAGGACGAGGCGCTCAAAGCCTTTACCCTGCATCGCCTGCTGCCGGACAACACCGGCGCTGTGGTTGAATAACGGCGTTTGCCGAATCGTTTGAAGGAGTGATGATATGGCGTTGATCGTGCAAAAGTTCGGCGGCAGCTCGGTTGCCGACCGTGAACGGATCTTCAACGTGGCCCGGATCGTGGCCAACACCCGCAATGCGGGCAACGACGTGGTGGTAGTGGTGTCTGCCCAGGGCGATACCACCGACGACCTGATCGAAAAGGCGGCGGAGATCACCCATGACCCCTCCCAGCGGGAGATGGATATGCTGCTGAGCACCGGCGAGCAGATCTCGATTGCGCTGCTGGCCATGGCGCTGGATTCCATCGGCACCCCGGCCATCAGCCTGACCGGCTGGCAGGCGGGCTTCCGCACCAACCGGGCCTACACCAAGGCCCGCATTACCAAGCTGGATACCGAGCGTATCGAAAGCGAGCTGGCACGCAACCGTGTGGTAGTGGTGGCCGGTTTCCAGGGCCTGAACCGCATGGATGATATCACCACGCTGGGCCGCGGCGGTTCGGACACCAGCGCAGTGGCGATTGCGGCGGCACTGCATGCGGACCGGTGCCAGATCTACACCGACGTGGAGGGCGTGTACACCGCCGATCCCCGTCATATCAAGAACGCCCGCAAGCTGCAGGAAATCAGCTTTGACGAGATGCTGGAACTGGCCAGCCTGGGTGCGCAGGTGCTGAACAACCGCAGCGTGGAGCTGGCCAAGAAATACGGGGTGGAGCTGGAGGTTCTGTCCTCCCTCAATCCGATCCCCGGCACCATTGTGAAGGAGGTAGCAGACGTGGAAGGTATGCTGATCAAAGGGGTGGCCAAGGACGATAACGTGGCCGTCATCTCGATTCTGGAGGTGCCGGACGTGCCGGGCATCTCCTTTAAGGTGTTCGGGGCGCTTGCCCAGAAAAAGATCAACGTGGACATCATTCTGCAGAGCGTGGGCCGTGACGACAGCAAGGATCTGACCTTCACCGTGCCCCGTTCCGACGCGGAACTGGCCCTGGCCGTCCTGCGCGAGAACCTGGGCCGCATCGGCGGCAGCGACATCAAGGTGGACACCGGCGTGGCCAAGGTCTCTATCGTGGGCGCCGGCATGCAGAGCCACTCCGGCGTTGCCAGCAGCATGTTCGAGGCTCTCTACGAGGCCAACGTGAATATCCGCATGATCTCCACCAGCGAGATCAAAATCAGCGTGATCATCGACCAGGCCGAGGCCGACCGGGCCGTGGCCGCCATCCACAGCGCCTTCATTCACTGATTTTCTCAACGTTGTGCAGAGCCGTGTCCCATATGGGCACGGTTCTTTTTTCATGCCTGAAACAAGCCGGGTTATTTCTGCCTATTGCCCCGGAGCTCTGGTTCCGGTACAATAAAAGAGAAGGAATCAGACCAGCGGATATCCCGCCGTGAAAGGATGATTGGATGGAGCATATCTTTATCATCAATCCCGTGGCCGGCAAGACCAACGCGGCCGTGGAACTGGAACCGCGCATCCGGCAGGTCAGCCGGGAACTGGGCGTGGAGGCACGGGTGGAAATCACCCGCGCGGCGGGGGACGCGGCCCGCATTGCCCGGGATATGGCGGCCAGCGGACGGCCGGTACGGCTGTACGCCTGCGGCGGCGACGGTACCCTCAACGAGATCCTGCAGGGGGCGGTGGGCCATCCGCAGGTGGAACTGGCCTGCCTGCCGCTGGGCAGCGGCAATGATTTTGTGCGCAACTTTGCCTGCCCGATCGAGCGGTTCCGGGATGTAAGCGCCCAGATCCGGGGTGAGGCCCAGGCGCTGGACGTGGTTCTGACCGACCGGGGCTACTGCGCGGCCATCTGTTCCGCCGGGCTGGACGCCCAGGTGGCCTACGGCATCCCGAAATTCCGGCGTATCCCGCTGTGCGGCGGCACGATGGCGTATAAGCTGTCCATCCTGCAGCAGCTGCTGGGGCCCTTGGGCCGCCGTCTGGTGCTGGAAATCGACGGGCAGCGCCTGGAACAGGACTGCCTGATGGCGGCTGTCTGCAACGGCAGTACCTATGGCGGCGGCTTCTATGCTGCACCCCAGGCCAGCCTGACCGACGGACTGCTGGATGTGGTGGTGGTGCGCCGCATCGGCCTGGTGCGCATTGCCCGGGTGCTGGGTCTGTATAAAGAGGGCCGTCACATGCGGGACGGGGAGGTTCTGCCGGAGCTGCAGGACGTGATCTGGACCAGCCGGGCCCGGCATGTAAAGATATACCCGGCAGACGGCGGCGACATTGTGGTGAACCGGGACGGGGAGTGCGCGCCGCTTCCGGGCCTGGAAGCCCAGGTGGTGCCGGGCGCGGTGCGGTTTGTTCTGCCCGCGGAAGGATAACCCGCCTGGTTGCTGCATATCCTGATACAGCGGCCCCGGGCCGCCCGCTTCGGCGGGTTGGCAGTCCGGGGCCGCTTTTGCGAACCGTTCACAAAAAATTTTTATTTTACCCTCTTGATTTTTGTATCAAAACTGCGTAAAATATGTATTAGCACTCATGGATAATGAGTGCTAAACCAAAACAAAGCAAATTTTTATATAAGCTTAGGAGGCTATGCGTTATGAAGATCAGACCTCTTGCTGACCGGGTCGTTATCAAGACCGTGGAAGCAGAAGAAACCACCAAGAGCGGCATCATCCTGGCCGGTTCCGCCAAGGAGAAGCCCCAGGTTGCCGAAGTGCTGGCTGTAGGCCCCGGCGGGCTTGTGGACGGCAAAGAGGTCGAGATGCTGGTCAAGGTGGGCGACAAGGTGCTCACCAGCAAGTATTCCGGCACCGAGGTCAAGGTGGACGGTGAGGAGTGCACCATCGTGCGCCAGAGCGATATCCTGGCCATCGTGGAGTAATCCCGGACGCATTGTTCCTTATTCACTGCAAATACTGACAACGGCCCGCTTTGAGGGCGCGGCCGCCCAAAAAGGAGAGAGTTACTATGGCAAAGCAGATTCTGCATGGTGAAGAGGCCCGCAAGGCCCTTTCCCGCGGCATTGACACCCTGGCCGATACCGTCAAGATCACCCTGGGCCCCAAGGGCCGCAACGTGGTGCTGGGCAAGAAGTTCGGCAGCCCGGTGATCACCAACGACGGTGTGACCATCGCCAAGGAGATCGAACTGAAGGACGCCTTTGAGAACATGGGCGCTCAGCTGGTGCGCGAAGTTGCCACCAAGACCAACGACGCCGCGGGCGACGGCACCACCACCGCCACCGTTCTGGCGCAGGCCCTGGTCAACGAGGGCATGAAGAACGTGGCTGCCGGTGCCAATCCGATGGATGTGAAGCGCGGCATGCAGAAGGCCGTCAAGGCCGCTGTGGAAGCGTTTGCCGCCAACAGCCAGAAGATCAGCGGCTCCAAGGACATCGCCCGTGTGGCCACCGTGTCCGCCGGCGATGCCACCGTGGGCGAGCTGATCGCCGAGGCTATGGAGAAGGTCAGCGCCGACGGCGTGATCACCATTGAGGAGAGCAAGACCGCCGAGACCTACTCCGAGGTCGTGGAAGGCATGCAGTTTGACCGTGGCTACATCACCCCCTACATGGTCACTGATACCGAAAAGATGGAGTCGGTCATTGACGATGCCTACATCCTGATCACCGACAAGAAGATCAGCGTGATCCAGGACATCCTGCCCCTGCTGGAGCAGATCGTGCAGAGCGGCAAGAAGCTGGTCATCGTGGCCGAGGATGTGGAGGGCGAGGCCCTGTCCACCCTGATCGTCAACCGTCTGCGCGGCACCTTCACCTGCGTGGCTGTCAAGGCCCCCGGCTTTGGCGACCGCCGCAAGGAGATGCTGCAGGATATCGCCATCCTGACCGGCGGCCAGGTCATCAGCGAGGAGCTGGGCTATGAGCTGAAGGACGCCAGCGTGAACATGCTGGGCCGTGCCCGTCAGGTCAAGGTCACCAAGGAGACCACCACCATCGTGGACGGCATGGGCGACAAGCAGGCCATCAAGGACCGTGTGGCCCAGATCCGTGCCCAGATGGAAGTTGCTACCAGCGACTTCGACAAGGAGAAGCTGCAGGAGCGTCTGGCCAAGCTGGCCGGCGGCGTAGCCGTCATCAAGGTCGGCGCTGCCACCGAAGTGGAGATGAAGGACAAGAAGCTCCGCATTGAGGACGCCCTGAACGCCACCAAGGCGGCTGTGGAAGAGGGCATTGTGGCCGGCGGCGGCACCGCCCCCATCAACGCCATGCCCGCTGTGCAGAAGGTCTGCGGCGAGCTGGAGGGTGACGAGCGCACCGGCGCCCGGATCGTCCTGAAGGCTCTGGAGGCTCCTCTGCGCCAGATCGCCAAGAATGCCGGCCTGGAAGGCAGCGTGATCATCGACAAGATCATGGCTTCCGGCAAGGTCAACTACGGCTTCGATGCCCAGAACGAGGTTTACGGCGACATGATCGAGGCCGGTATCGTGGATCCCACCAAGGTTACCCGTTCCGCTCTGGAGAACGCCGCCAGCGTGGCCAGCATGGTTCTGACCACCGAGAGCCTGGTAGCCGACGAGCCCGAACCGCCGGCAGCGCCTGCTGCCCCCGGCATGGACGGGATGGGCGGCATGTACTGAGCAACACAAAAAAAGCCTGTAAATAGGCCATTTTTCAGGGTTGGATAGTCTAACTTACGCCACACTTACGCCAATCTTACGCCAAAGAGAAGCGCCGAATAGGTAAATCAAAAGGCCGCTATTCACATTTGTGAGTAGCGGTCTTTGTTGTTAAAAAGCACACTGGGTATCTTTCCAGTGTGCTTTTTTCAACGAGAGGAAAGGAGAACCTTATGAAAAGCGGAGTTTTAGTTTATGATCGCGAGAATGAGCGCATGGATATTCGCTTCGGATTGGAGAACTATTATGGGGGCCTGCACTGCGGCACGACTTTCGACGTTCTGATTGGTCGCCGGTGGATACCCACCCGAATTGAA
>CALXAH010000013.1 GCA_944386225.1 uncultured Gemmiger sp. | reverse complement strand
TATCAAAATTCATCAAGTGTAGAGTAACTGAGATATATAATTTTAATATCAACAGATGCGAGTCTATGTTTGTTTAGAAACTCTTCAATGACAAATTCTGGTGATTTGCGTCATCAGATACGAAAGAGCTTTTGCTACAGAGAATGAAAGAATGTTTGGCACGACCAACCAGTTGATTGAGAATTAAGGATAAAAATGTGCTGGAGGCGATACCAATGCAGTAAAGGCAAGATAACCGCTTTTATGAATTTCCGTGAGATTTGATGGGTTTATGTCAGTCGTAAAGGAGGATTCAAAATGTTGAAGAAGATGTCGGCCAAGCGGTTGGTAGCGGTAGTCCTTTCTCTCATCTGCCTGTGCTCTATCAGTGCGGTAGCGTTCGCGGCAACGCCGCCCTCCGATGCAGATCTGGCCGTCATGCCACTTACTGCAGACGGATATCGCCTTAACACAAGTGCTTCCCCAGTAAATCGCTCCAATGTTAATATTTGGGCTGTTACTGGCAATCCCTCGCAGAGATGGAAATACACGTATGATAAGACATTCGATGCAATGATTCTTGTAGTGGTGGAAAAACCTAGTTTGGCGCTTAATCTGAATCATTCCAATAACAATTGTGAAATGCTGAATCCCAGAAACAATAATAGAGAGGATTGTGCTATCCACTTTGCAGATGAATCTTCGCAGGGGGGCAGTGAGTGTTATGGCATTATCATGAAGTATCAAAATATGGCACTGGAAATAATTTCGGGCTTGCCTCATAATGGCCTGAATGTGTGTTGGGCAACTCCTGGTCAGTACGGGCAGCAGGATAGGCAGTTGTGGCACGTCTGGGCTATTGGTACAGAAGTGCGATAACCCGGTAACGGTTGTATATAGTTAAGTAACCAGTAAATGGGGGGAGTTTCAGGTTTCAGTATGAACAGGAACTCCCCCCCATATTTGAAAAGGATAAACTGCTAATGAATAAAAGGATTGTTGGGGTTCTTTTTGCGGGGATTATATCGTTCGCAATGATTCTAGGCGGGTGTGAAAGAAGCGAATCGATTGCGGAAGAAGGACCTGTAGGCGGTTCAGAGACCAAATCTTCATTTTTGCCGCTGGAAAATCTAGTGAGCTGTGACCAAAATTTCAGTCAAACGGGGACAGAAGACGGCGCGTATATCCGCCGCACTCTGCTGGACTGGTCGGAGGTTTTGACATTTATTGATTACGAAGCGAAGATCGGTGTACCACTGTGCAGCCAGGCCAACTGCACCCACAGTGATGATACCTGTACCGCCTGGTTGCCGGTCGGTTGGAACACGCAGTTCGTACTGAATGACAAACTGTATGTGATTTGTAGTGCCAATGGGAATAGCGAAGAACTGCTGGAAATGGACCTGAACGGACAAAACCGGCGGCAGGTGCTACAACTGAACAGCAATGAGACTTTTTCCGCTGATGGCGTGGTGGGTAACGCGCAATACCTGTTCTTCTGTGTGGAAGAAACAAAGCCGGAGACCGGATGGCCGGAGTACACGATCCGCAGGCTGGATTTGAAAACCGGAAAACTGGAAAAGATCCACCAGCGTAGCGATGGAAAAAACAACACGATAACGTTGCTGGGCGCCTGTGGTGATCAGCTGGTGATTAAATACGTGGATGCGATGGGAATTGTTCAAGAAAGTAATGATGCAAGTGACGCGATGACCATTGAAACATATTGCATCGACCAAAATGGGCAGCGGATATCGGGCGACTATCCTTCCTGGCAGAAGGAGAATACATTTATGAATTATGCTGGTACCTGCCTGTATCTTACCAACAGCGCGGAAGGCACTCTCACGATCCACGATTTTGCTGACGGCAGCGAAACAACTTTCCAGGATGACCGCCTGCGTTGCAGTACAGTTACACAAACGGTGGAAGCCCTACCGGAGGGGTTGATGCTAAGTGTGGCAAGCGAAGATACCAAAGCGTATCCCAATTGGTATCTGTATCGGGACGGTGAGCTAATACCCTCCCAATATGCTGCTTTGGGTGAGCTGGATACCCGAACAAAAAACCGTGTGGTGCAAGACGCAGGGACATATTATCTGGTGCAGCGAGACTATTCCTACCAGTATCCGCAATATTCGCTGGTGGCAAAAGAAGATTTTTGGGCGGATGCGAATACGGATAAGGACATCCCCATCCAGATGGATCCGCTATGGTAACGCGGGCCGGTATCCGCGTACATTCTGGCCCAAAAGGAACAGGAAATCTGTGAGGTGACTGCGCCGTTTGCAAAGTCTGTAACCACCCGGTTCAATCTCTTGCGGGGAGATTTTCTAACCGATCTGACTCAAAATCCCGCCGGGGAACGCAACCGGGCGTGGGCATTGTACTACGGGGTAGAGAAAGTGCGGGGTGATCCAAACCCAACTGCAAAATTTATACCGGGAGGAACGGCATGACACAACTGACCATCCAATCTTTAAAAAAGGTCTATCGCACCCGGGAAGGCCTTTTGGGAAAAGTCAAACGAAAAAAACAGGCCCTGGCCGGGGTGTCACTCACCCTTGGCCCGGGCCTTTATGGCCTTTTGGGCCCCAACGGGGCGGGCAAATCCACTCTGATCAACATTGTTACCGGCAGCCTGGTCCCGGACGGGGGCCAGGTGCTCTGGAACGGCGAGCCCGCCCGGGGGATCGGCTTCCGGCGGATTCTGGGCTATATGCCCCAGCAGCAGGGGCTGTACGACAGTTATACCGGGCGGCGATTCCTTGCCTATCTGGCCGCGCTGAAAGAGATTCCCCGCCCGGCGGTGGCCGCCGAGGTTGCCCGGGTGGCCGAAGCGGTGAATTTGTCGGATGAGCTGGATAAGCGGCTGTCGGCCTGTTCCGGCGGCATGAAACAGCGTCTGCTGCTGGCGTCGGCCCTGTTGGGAGACCCTAAATTGTTGATTCTGGACGAGCCCACCGCCGGTCTGGACCCTAAGGAGCGGGTGCGGCTGCGGAAGCTGCTGGCCGGTATGGCAACTGACCGCATCATCCTGGTGGCTACCCATGTGGTATCCGATGTGGAGAGCGTGGCAACCCAGGTCGTTCTGCTGCGGGACGGCCAGGTGGTGGACATGGCCCCGGTACCCGGGCTGATAGAGCGCTACGCCCCTGGCAAGGGCCTGGAGGACGTGTATCTGGCCGTTTTTGGCGAGGAGGACGGACGATGACCCGCTTGATGGGCTTTGAGCTGCGCAAGGTGTGGATGGGCCGGTTGTTTGCGCTGCTGGTGGCGGTATTGGCGTCCGCCAATCTTCTGCTGCTCTGGATGGGCGCACGGCCCGCCGCCGGGCAGCCCTCCGCCGAAAGCTGGCGGCGGCTGGGGGCCGAACTCTCCGCCATGCCGATGGAGCAGCGGGGGGATTTTTTGCACGGCAAGGTGGAGGAATGCGGCGCGATCATCAACATTGAATCCTACTATAGGCAGCTGGCCTACGGCGACAGCGAGTATCTGCGCTCCTTCCGGGATGAATACGATGAGGTGTTCAAAAAATACGAACAGGAGTATTTGGATAAAAGCTACTCAATGTATACAGATGATCTGTACACCGACTACGCCCTGTTTAACCAGGCAGCGTCCGAATACGACACGGTGGCCGCCTATCCGGAATTTTTAGCGGACATTCAAGCCAAAACCAAGCAGCTGGCGGGCATCTCAATTTTCCAGAACGACTCCACCGGGTACGATCTGCGAAACATCGAGCAGACAGCCAGCGTTTACGCGGGCATGGAGGGCACGGTCATCGACTACTATCCGCAAAAGGGGCTGTATACGGCCTTGTCCTATCCGTTCACCGATCTGCTGTTACTGGCGGCCATGCTTTTGCTGGCTTTGCTCCTGGTGCGGCAGGAGCGGGACAGCGGCCTGCTGTGTCTGGTACGCAGCATGCCTGCCGGGCGGCTCAAAACCGCGCTGGCCAAACTGGCCGCCTTTGCCCTCAGCCTGCTGGCGGTGTTGACGCTGCTGTACGGGGTCAACCTGCTCTGGTGTGGGGTCACCTACGGGCTGGGGCCGCTGGGGCGTTCCATCCAGAGCGTGCCCGCCCTGATGCGCTGCACCATGTCCATCACGGTGGCGGAGTACCTGGTGCGGTTTCTGCTGGCCAAGTGGGCCGGGGCCTTTGTGATGGGGCTGTGGGTGATGCTGGCGGCATTGGCGGCCCGGCGCACCGCCGCGGGCTGGGTGGGGGCGCTGGCGCTGCCCCTGGCCATGTATGGAATCCGGGCGGCCATTCCGGCCACCAGCCGGCTGAATGTGATCAAATACGCCAATCTGGTAAGCCTGATGCAGACCAACGAACTGCTGGGCAACTACCGCAACCTGTTCTGGTTCGGCTGGCCGGTGGGTTTGCCTCTCGTGGAATGGACGGCAGCGGTGGTCTGCGGCGGGATGTTGCTCACCGGTTTCTGCCTGCTGTTCACCCGGGGGCAGCTGCTGCCGTCGTCCAAACGGAGTTTTGTGCTGTTTGCCCGGCGTGCCCGCCGTACCCGGCCCACCACGGTGTTTCGGGCCGAGGGGCGCAAGCTGTTCGTAACCGGTGGGGCGGCACTGTTTCTGGCGGCCTTCCTGGCATTCGGTGTCTGGCAGGGCGTGACGGTACAAAGCCACCTCGACCCGCGGGAGATCTGCTATGCCTTTTACATGAAGCCTCTTTCCGGCCCCTATACCCAGGAAAGTGTGGATCTTTTGCTGGAAGAACGGGAAGAATTCACCCCCTACCTGCTTGCCCAGCAGCAGGTGATGCGGGGAGAGCTTTCGCCGGAGGCGCTGCTTGGCTATGCGGGCGCTCAGTTGAAATACAACGCCTATGTTCAGGTGGTGCAGCAGAATGTGAACGGTTACCTGAAACGCCATCCCGGGGCCTGGCTGGTCTACGAGAGCGGCTACCGGGAACTGTTCTTTCCGGAAAAAAGTTCCGATTTGCAGGATACCTTGTTTGCCGGGCTGCTCTGTGCGGTTTGCTTTTCCGGGCTGTTTGCCATGGAGCGGCGTGGAGGTATGGATACGGTATTGCGGGCCACGCCGTTAGGGCGTCGTTTCACGGTGAGAGCTAAGCTGGCCCAGTCGACGCTAGTGGCGCTGGGCATCGCTATGGCAGGCTGTGTGCCCCACTTATGGAGAGTGCTGCGGGACTACGGTTTGCCTGCCGTGAATGCTCCAGCCATGAGCATATCGGAATTGGAGACTGTGCCTTGGCTTTTCACGTTGTTTGATCTGTTGTTGTTTTGGGTACTATGCCGGGTGCTGGCCTGTCTTTGTATGGGGGCGGCCACCCTCTGGCTGGGCCATCGACTGGGCGGTGTGCTGTCTGCCTTGTTCGTTAGCGCGGCGATCTGGTGCCTGCCGCCGTTGCTGGCACTTTCCGGTATGGATAACGGCATTGAATGGCTGGGTACTTGGCCGCTGTTCGGCGCGGTGGGCCTGCTGGACAGTGCGGCCGGCAGTTCCTGGTGGCCGGTTCTGGCGGTGCTGCTGGCCGGTGCAGCCTTTCTGGTCTGGGCTGTGGCGCAGGATCTGACCGGCCGGTACGAATGGGCCGGGCAATGGATGGAAAGATAAGACACACCCCCGCGCCTTCTGTCGTTACCGGCAGAAGGCGCGGGGGTGCAATTGTTGTAGTGCCGGTGCCTCGCGGAGAGGGCCCGGCCCCTTTGCAGGCAGACTACAGGATATGTTCCAGCGTGTTTTCAAAGAAGTCCGGATCCTGCGAGGAGGTTTCCAGATGGCAGGTCACGCCATTATGAGAAAAAAGCGCCCAGGCATGATATTCCGAATCAGCGGCAAGGCGTGATCCGAATGACTCCGCATCCTCTTTTGACCATTCGATGAAGGTAACGGTATGTTCGCCGGTTTCCAGGGTTTCGGTTGGATACTGTTCCATAAATTCTTCAAACGAGGGGTTCCGCTCGTCCGGGTCAAAATACAGGTAGCAGGATATCTGGCTGGCTTTGGTGTCAAACCGGCTTTCGCCATAATTTACCGACACATACAGGCTCTCCCGGCAATCGGGGTCTTCAAACGCGTTCTTCTGGCTGACCGACAGCTGGTAATAGGTGTGATCCGCCTGCAGGGAGGCAAACCTGTCCAACAACCAATCCGTTCCGCAAAGGGCCTCGATTTCGGTGAGGGACTGGGTTTCAAAATTATAAAATTGCCAGTTGGGATCGCCCTTGGCGTTGTGAGCAACACCATAGAGAACTACAAAGCAAAAGCCGGCTACCAGCAAAACGGGAGTTGCGAAAATCAGAACGGCGGCGAACAAGGTTCGTAACTGTGAATTTTCCCAATCGATTTTTTTCATAGTTCCCTCCACATTTCTCAAAGAAGATGCGATTTGCGTATCCTTTCGGCGGAATCGGATGGCAGAGACTATATACCTATATACGTTTTGTCCGGGCAAAAAAATTGCAAAAAAGCGGCCGGCCCGGATCCGCAGCCATATACCGCCGGAAGGCGGGAACTTCTGCAACAAAAAATCGCCGCAAGCGATACGGCTTGCGGCGATCTGGTGGGCCATCCAGGACTTGAACCCGGGACCAAGCGGTTATGAGCCGCCGGCTCTGACCAGCTGAGCTAATGGCCCACATGGTAACGTGCAAATTATAACAAAACGCCGCCCCAAAATCAAGGGGCGGCGGCGGAGTACAAAAGGGCGGAAGGGTTTATTCCTCGGGCGGCAGCAGGCGGGCGCGGCGGCGGACAAAGTAGACCAGACCCACCGTGTCGGCCAGGAACCAGCCGATGGGCACCGCCCACCAGATGCCGGGCAGGCCGATGGCCGGGATGGGGGCCAGCAGGTAGGCCAGCGCCACCCGGGTGCCCAGCGACACCGCCGACAGCAGAATCGACATCTGGGCCTGTTCCAGGCCGCGGTACAGGCCGTACAGCAGCATCAGCACCCCGATGCCCGCGTAGCAGGCGCCCTCGATGCGCAGGTACTGCACGCCCACGGCGATGATTTCGGTTTCGGCCGGGTCGATAAAGATCTGCATGAGCAGAGGGGCAAAGGCCACCACCCCCACCGAGATGGCCGCGCAGAAGCAGGCGGTGATCCGGATGCCCTCCTTGATGCCCTGGCGGATGCGGCCGGCCTTGCCCGCACCGGCGTTCTGGGCAATGAAGGTGCCGAATCCGTTGCCGAAATCGGTGGCGGGCATCATGGCAAAGCTGTCGATCTTGCCGGCGGCGGCAAAGGCCGCCATCACCGTGACGCCAAAGCTGTTCACCAGCCCCTGCACCAGCAGGATGCCGAAGTTCATCACCGACTGCTGGGCGCTGGTCAGCACCGAGCTGCGGCCCAGCCGGCGCAGCAGCGCGCCGTCGGGGCGCCAGTCCTCCCGGGTGGGGCGCAGGCCGGGCACCGTGATGAGCAGAACCCCCAGCGCCAGCACCGCCGACCCGTACTGACAGAGCACCGTGGCCTCGGCGGCCCCGGCGGTGCCCCGGCGCAGGCCCACCACAAACAACAGATCCAGCCCCACGTTGCCCAGCGCCGCGGCCACCGTGATGAGCAGCGGCGCCATCGAGTTGCCCACCGCCCGCAGCACCGCCGCGCCGAAGTTGAAGGCAAAAGCCGCGGGCATGCCCAGCAGGATCACCTTCATATAGGCCAGCGCGTCGGGCAGGGCCTCGGCGGGGGTGTTGAGCCAGAGCAGGATGGGGCGCAGAAACAGCGAGGCCAGCAGCGTCAGGGCCAGGCTCAGCGCGGCGATCAGCCCGAAGGCGTTGCAGGCGGCCCGGCGCAGATAGTCGGCGTTGCCTGCGCCGTACAGCTGGCTGAACACCACCCCGCTGCCCATGCACAGCCCCAGCAGCACGCTGGTAAGCAGCACCATCAGGCTGCCGGAAGAACCCACCGCCGCCAGGGCGGTGGGGCCCAGCCAGCGGCTGACGATCAGGGTGTCGGCCACGTTGTAGAACTGCTGCAGCAGATTGCCCGCCATGATGGGCAGGCTGAACAGGATCAGGGCGCGCCGCACGCTGCCCCGGGTCAGGTCTCGGGTCATGGTTCCTCCTTGGAAAACACGTGGTTGCATCAAAAAAACAGCCGCCCCGCCGGGGGCGGCAGCAGGGGAGAGGGCCGCCGCGGCCCTCTCCCCTGTAGTATAGCATATTCCGGCCGGTATGGTCAGCGGGTGCGCAGAAAATCCAGCACTTCCTCCCGCCGGGGGATGCTGGGGGCGGCCCCCGGCCGGGATACCGCCAGCGCCGCCGCCGCCGAGGCGGCCCGCAGCGCCTGGGCCACCGGCTCGCCCTGGGCCAGCCAGGCCAGGAAATACCCGCAGAAGGTATCCCCGGCGGCGGTGGTGTCCACCGCGGTGACCGGGAAGATCGGCTGCCGCACCGTCTGGCTGCCGTCCTCGTAGACGCAGCCGTCCCCGCCCAGGGTCAGCATTACCCGGGCGCGGGGATACCGGGCCCGCAGCGCCGCCGGGATCCGGGCCGGGTCGCTCTCGCCGGAGAGGGCGGCCCCCTCGATCTCGTTCAGGATCAGGATATCCACGCAGTCCAGCGGGTAGTCCGGCAGTTCCGGGGTGATGGGAGAGGGGTTGAAGGCCACCGTCAGTTCCCGGCGGCGGCCCTCCTGCAGCAGCCAGGGCAGCTCGTTGGTTTCGTTCTGCAGCAGCAGGATGTCCCCGGCTTCACAGCCGTCCAGCATGGCGGACAGGTAATCCCGCTCCAGCGCGCCGTTGGCCCCGGCGGTCACGATGATGCTGTTCTGCCCTTTGGGGTCCACCTGGATGATGGCGTGGCCGGTGGACAGGGCGCTGGCGGCCAGCAGGCTGTCGTCCACACCCGCCTGGCGCAGGGTCTGGCGCAGCAGATCGCCGTCCGCGCCCACCGCCCCGGCGTGGCGCACCTCGGCCCCGGCCCGGGCCAGGGCCACCGTCTGGTTCAGCCCCTTGCCGCCCGGCAGCTGGGCAAATCCGGCGGCGGCCAGGGTTTCCCCGGCCTGTACAAAATGGGGCACCTGATACACCTTGTCGATGTTCAGCGAGCCCACGCAGAGAATCTTCATGGCAAACACGCCCTCCTTTGTATTACAGTCCCTGGCAGTAGGCCGCCAGCAGGTCGGCCTGCTCCCGGGTGATGGTGATGCGCCCGTGCACCACCGAGCACAGCCCGTCGATCTTCAGATCGTCCAGGTACCGGTACAGGCTGCGCAGGTGGATGTGCAGCTGCTCGGCCATTTCCCGGCGGGTGAGCCGGATGATATGGGGGAACTCCCGCGCGTCCCGGCAGTTGTGGTGCAGAAAGATGGCCAGATTGTCCCGCGGGCGGTGCAGCGCCTGGTATTCGGTGCGGTTCATGGCCCGCTCGGCCAGGATGCACAGATCCTGCAAAGCCAGCCGCAGCAGAGGCACGCTGACATCCAGCGCGTCCATCATCAGCGGCGCCGGGATGCTGAACATCAGGCTGGGACGGCTGCTCACCACGGTGGCGGTGTAGCACTCGTTGCCGGTAAGCTGTTCCATCAGGCCGAACATCTGGGTCTTTTCCGGGGCGTCCTGCACACTGCAGCTGCCCTTGCGGTTGTAGCAGACCACCTGTGCGGCCCCTCGCACCAGCACCCAGACCGTGCGGGCCGGAAACCCGCACTGGATGAACGGCTGCCCGGCCTCCAGCTCGTGCAGGGCGCAGCCGTGGGCGCACAAAGCCGCCAGTTCCGGGGCGGCCTGGTTCTGCCAGCCGGCAGGGGAGAAGGCTTCAGTCAGCACTTTGTTCAAGCAATCCAATAAATATTTGTCCATATTATCCACACGCTTTTTCTGAAAAAGTGACAATTGGCGTTTTTTGCGGGTCTTGGCACATGATACAATCAAGACGAAGATTCCGCTGGGATATTGTGCACCTTGCTTAATCAGCCGGCAAAAGGCCCAGGCACTTGTCCGGTTCCGGTGCAAACAGCGAGCGCACCGCCACCCGATCCTGCCAGCCGCGTTCGGCCAGCATCTCGGTCAGCACCCGCATGAACACGCCCGGGCGGCGCACCAGCTGGCAGGAGGCCAGGGTTTCGTCAAGGCCCTGGCGTCCTTCAAAGGAGCCGTACCAATCGGCGGTACAGGTATAGTCTACCCCACAACTGGGGCTTCCGTCCACCCCCACAACGCCCAGCACCTCAAACCGTTCGCCGCAGGCCAGGTATTCTTCCATCTGCTGCAGCACCGGTTCCAGGATGCGGCGGCAGTGGTCGCGGAAAAACGGATTGTCGAACTGGTCGCTCACATGGCCCCAGCGGCGCGCGCCGTACAGGGTGAATTCCGGGCAGGGCAGCTGGATCAGCTGCACGCCGGTTTCCAGGGCGCGGCCCACAAAGCGGCGGCGCAGCTGCTCCTCCGCGTCGATCTCGGCCTGGTTGTACAGCACCACCTTGGCGGCGGTGTTCAGAATGCAGTGGGACACGAACAGAATGGATTGCATGGTCAGGACTCCTTTCGGTTTCAGAAAAGGCCGCGGGACGCGCCGGCATCCCGCGGCGGCAACGCAGAATCAGGCCCCCAGGGTGCGGAACAGGTATTCCTTGAATCGGTCGGCGTGCAACTTGCTGCAGATGGCCGCGTTGGGCTGCTTGCCGCTGAACCGGTAGGTGTCCACCAGCACGCCGCCGTAGCTGGGGCCGTTGGAGGTATCCACCTCGCAGTAGTATTCGTCGCACTCGGCGATGCAGTCCGGCTCCAGCGCCGCGGCCATGGCGGCCGGGTCGGCCATATCCAGGCAGGGATACCCGAAACGCTGCTCGTTCATCTCCATAAGCTGGCGGTTGCACTCCACCGCAAACCGGCCCAGCGGGCCGCTCTCGGTCAGCCGCTTCAGGTCATCGGGACCCAGCATAGCGTCGCCCAGGCAGGCGTCCCAGCCCACATACACCAGCGGCACGCCGAACTCGGTCACGATGCGGGCGGCCTCGGCGTCCTGCCAGATGTTGAACTCCGCCACCGGGCTCACGTTGCCGGCGCCCAGGCCCGCGGTGCCCATGCTCACGATCCGGCGCACCCGGCGCATGGTGTCCGGCGCCAGGCGCATGGCCACGGCGATGTTGGTCAGGGTGCCCAGGGTGATGATGTCGATGGTGTTCGGCTCATGGGCTTCCAGGGCTTCCAGAATTTTCAGCACGCCGTTGCCGGGCGTTACCTTCAGCCGGGTGGGCACCAGGCCGATGTCGCCCATGCCGTCCTGGCCGTGGGTCTCGTAGGCGTATTCCAGTTTTTTCAGCAGCATCTCGGTGCAGCCGATGTATACCGGCGGCTCGTAGCTGCCGGCCCGCTCGATGGTAGTCAGGGTGTTGACGGCTGCCTGATGGGCATGAACGTTGCCGGATACGGTGGTGAAGAACAGGATCTCGTACCGATCGTCGTGGAGGGCCATGGCGATGGCCATGGCGTCGTCCGAGCCGCAGTCGGTGTCGATGATGATCTTGCGTTTGTCCATTGAGGGATGCCTCCTTATATGTTTTTAACTTTTTATTATAGTATAAATTAAAACTTGCGTCAATGGAATCTCCTTTTTGAATTCTGTCTGTTTTGCATAAATAATTCCCATCAAACTTTTACAAAAATCCCTCGTTTTTTGTGAGATACGCCCATAAAACGCCCGATATACATGAACATATCGACAAAAATCATGGGCAATTATACATAAATCTTTTAAACAAAATAGAATCGTAGTATACTGTACATAGTTGGTATAACGCGTGTCGACTCCCGGGGCGGCCCGGGCGGCGGACGATGGGCCGCCGCGCACGCTTTTTTGTCCGCATACACACCCGTCAAAATTAGGAGGTACATCATGAAAGAGAAAAAACATTCCATCAAAAGCGATTTTTCCATGCTTGCGATCCTGATCATCCCCATTGCGGCGGCGGTCAACTTTGTAGGCGGCCAGCTGGCCAGCCTGCTGAAACTGCCCATGTATCTGGATACCATCGGCACCATCTTCGCGGGCATGCTGTGCGGGCCCTGGGTGGGCGCTGTGGCCGGCGGCCTGACCAACGTGGTCACCGGTATCGCCAACCCGGTCAACTTTGCGTTTATCCCCGTCAACGTGCTGGCCGGTCTGGTCACCGGTTTCCTGGCCCGCGGCAAGATGTTCGGTACCTGGTGGAAGTGGCTGATCTCCATGGTCATCATGGCCTTCGTGTCCATCGCCAGCGCGGCCCCCATCGTGGTTCTGGTCTACGGCGGCGTGACCGGTTCCGGCACCTCCCTGATCACCGCGGCGGCCATGGCGGCGGGCGCCAACATCTGGGCGGCGGTTATCGGCACCGAGGGCATCTGGACCGTGGTGGACCGTATCATCTCCTTCCTGATCGGCTACCTGGTCATCCGTGTTATCCCGGCCCGTACCCTGGTTAAGTTCGGCTGCGGCGAGAACTACATCAAGAAGACCACCGCCGGCAAGTAATCCTTTGCGTATGCTTTGCCGCCTCCCTGCGGAGGCGGCACTTTATATCCATCAGAAGAGGTGACGTACATATGTGGAGAGAAAAGCTGCAGCTTCACAAGAGCAACCCCATCGCGGCGCTGTATCCCTCCTGCAAATTCCTGATCCTGTGCCTGTACGCGGCCTGCTCCTTCGTGCTGGGCACCATCGGGGTGGGCGAGGGCGGCTATCCGCTGTTTTTGATCCCCTGGTTCTTCATCGTTCCCATCCTCAGCGCGGCCAGCGGCGTGTGGAAACGCTTCCTGCGCGCGTTCCGGGCGGTGCTGTTCATCGCCGGGCTGATCCTGGTGGTGCAGTCGCTGCTGATCCCCAGTGAAGTGGTGGTATGGCAGCTGGGCTTTCTGCGTATCTACCAGGCCGGCCTGAAAAGCGGCCTGAGCCTGAGCTTCTCCATTATGAATATCGCGGGTATGTTCGTGTGGATGTTCCAGACCACCGAAAACAAGGAGTTCACCCGGGCGCTGGAAGATTCCGGCATGAACTACAAGGCGGCCTATGTGTTCATCAGCAGCCTGCAGATGATCGACGTGCTGGGCAAGAACAGCCGCACCATCATGAACGCTCAGCGGGCCCGCGGCGTGGAGACCGAGGGCAACATGATCGTGCGCGCCAAGGCCTTCTTCCCCTCGCTGGTGCCGCTGATCGTGGGCGCCATCACCAGCTCCGAGGAACGTGTGCTCACGCTGGAATCCAAGGGTTTTGACGTGAACGGGCCCAAGACCCATCTGTTCGAACTGAAAAAATCCGGCAATGAGCCGCTGGCCACCGGCATTGCCGTCGCCGTGGCGGTAGTCGTGATCGCAGGGAGGATCGTACTATGGGTGTTGTGATCGAATTCAAAAATGTAACCTACCTCTACCCGCTGACCGACGAGCCGGTCATCCGGGATATGAGCTTTTCCCTGGAGGCCGGCAAGTTCTACGGCGTTATTGGCGAGAACGGTTCCGGCAAGACTACCCTGTGTTCCCTGATCCGCGGCTTTGCCCCCAGCTTCTACAAGGGCGAGCTGGAGGGCGAGGTGCTGGTGCACGGCAAGCCCACCGTGGACTACGGCCCCGGGGAGCTGTCGCTGAAGATCGGCTATGTGTTCCAGAACCCCTTCAACCAGATCAGCGGCGTCAAGGACACCCTGTTTGAAGAGGTGGCCTTCGGACTGGAAAACTTCGGCGTGCCGGTGGATGAGATCGAGGACCGGGTGCTGGAGGTCATGAAGCTGACCAACATCCTGCACCTGGCGGAAAAGAATCCCTTTGAGCTGAGCGGCGGCCAGATGCAGCGGGTGGCGCTGGCGTCGGTTATCGTGCTCAAGCCGGACATCCTGGTGATCGACGAGCCCACCAGCCAGCTGGATCCGGAGGGCACCGAGAGCGTGTTCAAGATCATCGAGGAGATGAAGAAGGAAAAGAAAACGGTCATCCTGGTGGAGCACAAGATCGACCTGGTGGCGGAGTACGCCGACGAGGTGCTGGTGCTCAAGGATGGCCGGCTGATCCGCAAGGACGCCACTGCCAAGGTGCTGACCGATATGTCTCTGGCGGAACAGGGCGTGCAGCTGCCCCAGATGGCCATTCTGGGCAACCGCCTGGTGGAGAGCGGCGTGCCGCTGCGGTACATCCCGGTCACCGAGGCGCAGGCCTGCGAGGTCATCGGCGAAGCAATGCGAAAGGGGGGCAAGTAAGCCATGGCATACATCGAGATGCGGGATGTGAGCTTTGAATATCCCGGCGGCTTTCTGGCCGTGGACAACATCAACATCCGGGTGGAAAAGGGCGAAAACCTGGCCATCGTGGGCCAGAACGGCGCCGGCAAGACCACCACGGTCAAGATGCTCAACGGCCTGCACCGCCCCAGCAAGGGCGATGTGATCATCGGCGACATGAACACCAAGGATTACACCACCGCCCAGGTTTCCCGGGTGGTCGGGTATGTGTTCCAGAACCCGGATGACCAGATCTTCCACTCCACCGTGCTGGGTGAGGTGGAGTTCGGCCCCAAGATGATGGGCCTGGACGAGGAGACCATGAAAAAGCAGGTGGACTACGCGCTGGAGATCACCGGCATGGAGAAGTTCCGGGAGGAAAATCCCTACAACCTGCCCCTGTCCACCCGCAAGTTCGTGACCATCGCCGCGATCATCGCCATGAACACCGAGGTGATGATCTTTGACGAGCCCACCGCCGGCCAGGACCTGGAGGGCAACATCCGCCTGGGCAACATTCTGAAGGAACTGCACCGCCAGGGCAAGACGGTGATCACCATTTCCCACGACATGGAGTTTGTGGTGGCCAACTTTGAACGGGTCATCGTAATGGCCAACAAGAAGGTGGTCACCAGCGGCACCCCCCGGGAAGTGTTCTGGAACTTCCCCGCGCTGGAGCAGGCCATGCTCAAGCAGCCCTACGTGAGCCGCGTGTGCCATGCCCTGGGCGTGGGCGAGGACGTGATCACCCTGGAGGAAGCGGTGGCCGCGATCCGGTCCCGCTGCGTCTGATCTATGGCGCGGCCCCGTTATCGGGCGGCGGCCTTTGAGGCCCTTGCCCTGTATCTGCTGACCGGCGCCGCCTGTATCCTGGTGGGCAGCAGCATGACCCACCTGATGGATCACTTCGGCGTCAGCCTGGCGCAGGTGGCCGCCATCCAGTCCGCCTACGCGCTGGGCCGGATGAGCACCGTGTTCCTGACCGGCTGGATCACCGAGCGCTTCGGCGTGCGCACCAGCCTGCTGCTGGGCACCACGCTGCTGCTGGCCTTCCTGGGCGGCATCCCGCTGACCCACAACTACGTTGCGGGCCTGGTGCTGGCCTTCCTGGGCGGCGCGGGCATGGGCAGCCAGGACGCGGCCTGCCCCGTGATCCTGAGCGCCGTGTATCCCCACAGCTACGCCAGCATGCTCAGCGCCGGGCAGGCGCTGTTCGGGGCCGGGTGTTTCCTGCCGCCCCTGATCATGAGCGTGGCCCTGGCCGCCAACCTGCCCTTCTATGTAAGCTACTATGTGTTTGCGGTGCTGGCGTTGGTAATGCTGCTGGTGCTGCCCTTCATGAAGCTGCCCGAGATGAGCCAGCTGGCCACCGAGGGCGGCCATACCGCCCACGCCATCCGGCTGCGGGTGCGCTGGCTGGGGATTGTGCTGTTCGGGGTGATCTGCTTCGCCTACAGCGCGGTGGTCAACACCATCAACCTGTACACCGCCACCTTTGCCGAGGGCCTGGATCTGCCCGCGGCCCTGGCCGCCAACCTGCTGACGGTGTATAATCTGGCCAGCATGATGGGCTCGCTCTGCTTTACGGCCATCCTGCGCCGTACCCCGCCCATCAAGGTGCTGATCGGCAACTGCGTGATTGCCCTGATCGCCCTGGGCGTGGCCGTCTGGCTGCAGCACCCGGTCGGGTTCTTCGCGGGGCTTGCGGTGGCGGGCTTCTTCCTGGGTGTGCTGTTCAGTGTGATCGTCACCCTGGCCACCGGGCTCAAGCCCAGCCATGCCAGCCTGGCCGCTGCCGCCGTGGCGGTGGTGAGCGGCGCGTCCGACACCGCCAACCCCCTGATCACCGGCCCGCTGCTTACCTCGCTGGGCATGGGGATGGCCTATCCCTACACCATGCTGGTGCTGGCGATCACCCTGGCCGCGTCGCTGGGCTTTGCCGCGCTGGCCCGGCCCCGTTCTTCCGAAACCGAATAACCGTTTTTGATTCAATCTGAAAAGGAGTGATTCCGTATGTACATCCAGAGCAAGGAAGTGCTGGACGACGCAGGCCGTCAGTATCACATCAAGTGCAAAAAGGGCGACGTGGGCCGCTACGTGCTGCTGCCCGGCGATCCCTTCCGCACCGATATCATCGCCCGCCATCTGGACAACCCCCAGCTGGTGGCCCACAACCGGGAACACAAGGTCTGGACCGGCACCCTGCTGGGTGAAAAGGTCACCGTGGCCAGCACCGGCATGGGCTGCCCCTCCACCGCCATCGCCGTGGAAGAACTGATCCACTGCGGCGCGGAGTGCTTTATCCGGGTGGGCACCTGCGGCAAGGTGTGCGACGCCAGCTTTGACGAGAGCCTGTCCGGCGTGGTGATCACCGGCGCCGTGCGGGACGAGGGCACCACCATCCATTACGTGCCCATCGAGTACCCGGCCATTGCCAACCGCCATGTGGTGGACGCGCTGAGCCGCGCCGCCAAGGCCCGGGGCTTCAACTTTGCCGAGGGCATTGCCCAGTGCAAGGATTCCTTCTACGGCCAGCACGATCCCGACAGCATGCCGGTCAGCGCCCGCCTGCACGAGCGATGGGAAGCCTGGCGCAAGGCCGGCGTGATGGCCAGCGAGATGGAAACCGCCGCCCTGTTTGTCATCGCCTCCATCCGGGGCGTGCGGGCCGGCGCGGTGATGGCCTACTTTGCCATGAACGACGAGACCATTGAGATGGCCTGCGACGCGATCCGCATCCTGATCGAGCAGGACCGGGCCGCGCAGTAATCTGCCCGAAAAGAAGAAAGGAGCGAGCGAATTATGTCCATGACACCCCGCGAGCGCGTACTCGCCGCCCTGGACCACAAGACCCCCGACCGGATTCCCCTGGATTTCTGGGCGGTGCCGGAGGTATGGGAAAAACTGTACGATCATCTGGGCACCCGGGACCCGGAAGCGGTCCAGCAGGCGCTGCACAGCGACATCCGCGCCTTTGCGCCGGACTACATCGGCCCGCCGCTGCGCAAGATGCCGGACGGCACCTTCTACGACCGGCTGGGCACCCATCGCCGGATGGTGAACAACGGGTTCTGCACCTACGACGAGTATGCCTCCTTCCCGCTGGCCGACATTGAGGACGCCAGCGAACTGGACGACTACGAGTGGTGGCCCAACCCGGATCACTACGATTACGAGGGGCTTTCCAAAAAGATCGGCGACGCCCACGATACCTACTACATCAAGCTGGAGACCGGCGGCATCTACGAGTTCGCCTGGGCGCTGCGGGGCATGGAGCAGTTCATGATCGACATGCTCACCGAGCCGGAGATCGCCGCGGGTATCATGAACCGCCTGACCGATTTCTATTGTGAGTACATCCGCCGCTGCATGGAGGCCGCGGGCGACAAGTACGATATGGTCTACACCTACGATGATATCGCCTCCCAGAACGGCCTGCTCTTCTCCAAGGAACTTTGGCGTGAGCTGGTGCGTCCCTGCCACGAGCGGCTGAACAAGGTGATCCACAGCTACGGCAAGACGGTCATGTACCACAGCTGCGGCGCGGTGTATCCCCTGATCGGCGAACTGGCCGACAACGGCATGGACGTGCTGAACCCCCTGCAGCCCCTGGCCGCCGGAATGGACTTTACCAAGATCAAGGCTGAGTTCGGCAAGCGGCTGTGCTTCCACGGCGGTATTGATATCCAGCAGATGCTGCCCCACGGCACCCCGGACGAGGTGCGCGCCGCGGTGCGCAGCGCCATCGACCGTCTGGGCCCGGATGGCTACATCCTCACCAGTGCCCACCACATCCAGGCGGACACCCCGGTGGAGAACATCCTGGCCATGTACGACGAGGCTGTCAAATATCCTCTGGGCTGACGGATCCTTTCCGGGCCTCCGGTATGCGAAAGCGTGCCGGAGGCCCGTTTTTTGTGCAGAAGGCTTGACCTTATACCCGGTCTATAGTGTATGCTGAAAGCAGAAAAGGAGGGGAGCCGCCATGACCATCCGGGAACTGCTGGAGGCCACCGGTATGGACCGGACCACCGTGTACTTTTATGAAAAAGAAGGGCTGATCCATCCCGCCCGGCAGGCCAACGGCTACCGGGATTACTCCCGGGCGGATCTGACCGAACTGCAGCGGATCAAGCTGCTGCGCCGTCTGGGTGTGCCGCTGGAGGAGATCCGCGCCCTGCAGGCCGGCGAGCGCCGGCTGCCCGATACCCTGACCCGCCGCCTGGCCGAGCTGGAACGCCAGCAGGCCCAAACCGCCCGGGATCAGGACACCTGCCGGGCTATCCGGGACGCGGGGGTGGGCTACCGGGAACTGGATCCCAACCGGTTTGCCGTTCCCGCGCCCGCGATGCCCGCGCGGGAACCCTTCCGGGACGCGCCGCTGCCCCTCTGGTGCCCCTGGCGGCGGTACTTTGCCCGGATGCTGGATATGTCCATCTGGTCGGTGCCCTTTTTGATTTTTGTCACCCTGATCTGCCACACCAACATAACCCGGTACGGCACGCTGGTCTCCTGGATGGATCTGGCGGCAAGCGTCCTGCTGACCCTGGTGCTGGAACCGGTCTGCCTGCATCTGTGGGGGGCCACGCCGGGCAAGATGGTGTTCGGGCTGCGTGTGGAAAACGCCGATGGCACCCGCCTGACCTGGAGCCAGGCAATGGCCCGTACCCGGCGGGTTCTCTGGGAGGGCACCGCGCTGTATCTGCCTTTTGTCTCCCTCTGGCGGATGTACAAAAGCTACCGGGAGTACAGCGACTGGCAGGGCAACGGCTGGGACAGGGAAGAGGAAAACCATTATATAGTAAAGCCCGGCCACTGGCGGCAGAACGCGGGTTTTGTGCTGGGCATGGCGGGCTGCTACGGCCTGAGCGTGCTGCTGGCGCTGATGGCGGGGTTTGTGCCCCACACCGGCCCCCTCACGGCGCAGCAGTTTGCCGATAATTACAACTTTCTGGCCCGGTACAACGGCGACCCCACCTGCCTGCTGCAGCCGGACGGCAGCTGGACGGAATCCGATCCCTACAGCTATGTTATTGATTTTTCCGGCGGCCCGCTGCCGATAACCATCGAGACCGGCGCGGACGGGTTTGTGGAGTCGGTGACCCTGCAGGAGGAATGGGACAGAGAGACCTTCCTGGCCTTCTGGCCCCGATACGATATGCAGCTGGTTTCCATCGCCTTTGGAGCGGGGGAGGGCGGCTGGTGGAACAACTGGGGGCTGCTCTACAGCCTGCCCGGCCGGCTGGAAGAACAAACCGCTTTTGAGCCCTTTACCCTGACCTGGCGGAATCTGGAGATGGAATGCCGGACGGAGATGGAGGGATTTCTGTCGGGGGATCCCTACCTGATCGCGGACGAAAGCGCCCCTCGCAGCGAGGGTCGGTTTACCTTTACCATACGAGGCGCGGAATAAAAAATCCGGGGGAATCAACGATCCCCCCGGCCCCCCGAAATCGCGGGCCGGAATTCTCCGGCCCGCCGGGTTTTGCAAGGGCGTACAGGCGGGTGGACGGAATCCTCCGGCCCGTGTATACTGAAAGAAAAAGGGGAGGGATCTTCATGCAGCCCATTCTTTCGGTGGAGGCCATGCGGGCCAGCGACGCCTGGACCATCGCCAACCGGGTGCCCGGCCTGACCCTGATGGCCCGGGCGGCCCGGGGCATCTTCCGGGCAGCGGACTGGCCCGCCGGTACCGCAATTCTGATCGGCCCCGGCAACAACGGCGGCGACGGCGCGGCCCTGGCCTGTCTGCTGGCCCGGGCGGGCATACCCTGCACGATCTACCGCCTGTCCGACAAGGCCAGCCCGGACAACGCCCACTACCTGGCCCGGGCCGGGGCGCTGGGGGTGCCCATCCTGCCCTTTGCCGGGCGGGAAGCGGAACTGGCCGCCGCCCCGGCGGTAGCGGACTGTGTGCTGGGCACCGGGTTTTCCGGCCCGCTGCGGGGCGCGGCTCGGCAGGCGGTGGAATGGATCAACCGGGCCGGGGAAAACGGGGCCTTTGTGGTCAGTGCCGACATCAACAGCGGCCTGAACGGGGACACCGGCGCCGCCGACCTGGCGGTGGTCTCCGACCTGACCGTCTCCATTGGTTTTTACAAAACCGGGCTGTTCCGGGGCGAGGCGTCCCGGTATATCCGACGCCTGGTCAATGTGGATATCGGGATCGAACAGCGGGGGCCTGCCGCCGCGTTCCTGGCCCGGCCGGATACGCCGCCCGCCCCGGGCGAGATCGCCTGCCCGCCCGGCTGCCGGTGGGACAGCCTGCCCGCCGCCGACGATCCGGACGATATTTGAGGCATAACATAACGCCGCCCGCGGACACCTGTCCGCGGGCGGCGTTGTTTGTTGGTATGTAGCCGGGATTATTCCTCGATGGGGCGCCAGATGCGGCTGTCGTCCAGATCCAGCTCGGCGGTGCCCACCGCGTGCAGCGTGTGCCGGAAGCTCACGCCCCAGGCCGCGTCCTCCTTGTACTTGCGCACGATCCGCCGGTCTACCAGATCGCAGTTTTCCCGGTTGGTGCCCATCAGGATCACCAGAAACCGATCCCGCCCGTACTGGGTGAACACATCGCCCCGGCGCAGGCTGGAACTGATCGCCGTTTTCAGCTTCGGCGCCGCCTGGGCCGCTTTCTGCGCGTCCTCCAGCACCTGCCCGTGGGAGTCGGTCAGCCAGTACAGCAGCAGATAGGCGCTCTGGCCGGTGCGCTCCAGCATCCGGCTGCAGGTACGGTATACGTCGATGAAGCTGGGATAGCTGCAATAGTACGCGCCCCGGGCGGGCTCATCCTCCTGCAGCTGGTCGGTCAGCTCGTGCACCGTCTCGTAGCTTACCTGCCCCGCCCGGCTCAGCTGATGGAACCGCTGTACCAGCGCGTCGCTGGGCTTGGCAACAAACTCCTCCTCCAGCTCCCGCACCGCCTGGTCGTATACCGCTTTGGCCTCCTGATACTGCTCCATCTTCATCAGGCAGTCGATCCGCAGGCACTGCCACTCTTCCAGATGATGCAGCGCCGCCGCCCGCGTGGCCACCGTGAGAAGTTCCTCCCACTGGCCGCGCTCCTTCATGATCTCCGCCAGCTGCTGCACACAGTCAAAATACCGCTGCCGGTAATGGGCTGCCGCCACGGTGGCCCAGTCACTGCCCGCCAGATGGGGCAGAAAATCCCCCGCGTACAGCTTTTCCGCCTCCAGCAGGCAGGCCAGCTTTTCATCCTCGGTACCGGCGGTGCCGGCTTTGTCCAGCCACTCGTCAAAGGCGGTCACATCCAGCCATATCGGCTTGGGCGCCGCAAAATGGTACCGCTTGCTCTTGGCACGCACTGTGAATTCCGGCGGCAGACCCGCTTTAACCAGGATCCGCCGCAGATTGGATACGGTCACTTTTAAGTTATTCAAAGGGTCGGCGCTGGTATCGTCGCAGAACAGCGAATCCACAAGTGCTTCCCGGGCCATGCCACGCTCGCCCCGGTACAACAAAAGCTGCAGAACCCGCATGGCCTTGGTGGACAGGCTGTTTTTCAGCGGCAGTACCTGCCCCTGGTAGGTCATGGTGAAATCCCCCAGCATGCGAACCTGTAATGCCGGAACCGCTTCGCTCATCAGAATCCTCCTCCTTTTCCGCACGGCCGCGTTGTGCGATGACCGGCGGATCAGGGGCCTTCCGCTCTGCAGGCCCCACTGGCGATAAGATTTACTATATATAACTATACCCGCATCTTTTCCGTTTGACAAGTGCGGAAAATGCGGACAATTGTCACTTTTGTGGCTTTTTTGCAGCCTTCTTCCAAAATCGCGGCAAATAAAAGTGTCGATTTTGAGGTTAAGTGTAAGAATCTATAAAAATATTAATCTTTTTGAAAAATTAACCTCCCGCTTAACCCTCGTATGGCATACTAAGGGCGTCCTTCCGGAGAATATGTCCGAGATAAAAAATCGGGCTTGCGTTTTTAACCAAATTGTTAACCGGTATGTGGCATACTTTTATCATGTAAAGGGAGGGGGCGAGGTGTCAGTGCAGATACACGGGATCCATGCCGCGGCGCCAAACCTGTGCAGCGTGTGTGTGGACAGCGTCCTGAACGGCGAATGCATCGGGCGGCTGTTCCACTATTACACAGACCAGGCAATCCCGTTTCGCAGCCGGTTTCAGCTGCTGGCCTGCATCGACGATCTGTGCGACAGGATCGGGTATCCGCAAGCCGCACAGCGGCCCCGCAGTTTCAGACGCGGTCAACCCGCTGCCCCAACGGAGAAAGAGGTGGAACGTCGGATGAGCAAAGAGGAGCTTTCCGGTCAGAAAGGCCGCATGGCCACCTTTGTAGTTCATGTAATGCACCGGCAGAACGCCACCTGGCAGGGCACGGTGGTCTGGGCGGAAAAAAACCAGAAAGCAAGTTTCCGCAGCGCGCTGGAACTTATAAAATTGATGGACAGCGCTGTGGAAGAATCGCTGCCCGACCCTGGTTCCCCGCAGGAACCGTCCGAAGAAAACCACGACTCGTTCGTCCAAGAATAACCAAATCCGTGTAGGGAGGCAAAGACCATGAAACACAACCTGTTCAGCCGATTCACCAGTGTTCTGCTGGCCGTCGTTCTGCTGGCCGGTGTGATGAGCACGCCGATCCTGGCCACCGACAGTGGTGTGCCTGTATCGACCCCTGCCGTCACCGAGACGACCCCGACCGACAGCACCACGCCGGAAAATACCCCGGCCGTGATTGCCGAGCCGACCGCGGAACCCACCGCCGAGCCCACTGCCGAGCCGACCGCGGAACCCACCGCCGAGCCCACTGCCGAGCCGACGGCGGAACCTACTGCCGAGCCCACTGCGGAGCCTACCGCGGAGCCCAGCGCCGAGCCTTCTGCGGAGCCTTCCGCCGAGCCTTCTGCGGAACCCTCTGCGGAGCCCAGTGCCGAACCCTCTGCGGAACCCACCGCGGAGCCCAGCGCCGAGCCTTCTGCGGAACCCTCTGCGGAGCCTTCCGCGGAACCCACCGCCGAGCCGGAGACTGTGGACGGTGAAGCCCTGCTGGCCGAACTGATGGCGATGGACGACGCCGCGTTCCTGGCCGCTGTAGAGGCCCTGACCGAAGACGAGACCGCCGCCCTGGAAGCCCTGGGCGAGGACACTCTGGCGGACTACAACGCCCGCCTGGCCGCCCTGAAGGGCGAGGAGATCGAGGACGAAGAGACCCCGCAGGCTCCGCTGAACAGTGAATACACCGCGGAAGTGCTGG
Organism: uncultured Gemmiger sp.; assembly: GCA_944386225.1. Classification (GTDB taxonomy): domain Bacteria; phylum Bacillota; class Clostridia; order Oscillospirales; family Ruminococcaceae; genus Gemmiger_A. Next base: position 52,453 of record CALXAH010000013.1, on the reverse strand, counting down.
ATGAGACCGGCAACCGCGTGGCCGTGGTCACCGTGGAAGCCCAGGAGGGCGTGATTCCCGAGGGCGCTTCCCTGAAGGCCGATCTGCTGACCGGCGAAGCGGCCGAAAAAGCCGCCGCTGAATTGGACGAAGCCGGCGTAACGTACGATGGTTACATGGCTCTGGACATCCGCTTTGAGGATGCCGAGGGCAACGAAGTGGAGCCCCAGGGCGAAGTGCGCGTTGTCATGGTGGCCCCCGCCGCCCTGCCTGAGGATGCCGATCCAAACACTCTGGCTGTGCAGCACCATGCGGAGGATGCCAACGGCAATGTGACCGTAGAAGAGGTGGCCACCGCGACGCCTGTTACCCTGGCTGCCGCCAGCCTGCCCTCTGACGATGTGACCGGTGTGGTCGCTACCAATGGCGATGTGACCGCTGCCTTTGATGTAGATAGTTTCTCCAGTTTTACTATTACATGGACTAGCGATAGATTGATTGGCGGCGAAAAACAACTCTCGCTTACTTTTGACATTGTTGATACAGAAGGTAATACGTTGAATGTGCCGCAAGGAGAAACCACGCAGTTTGATGTTGGCAAAGAGGGAACAAAATATTCGTTCACTGATATTCTTGCCGGAATTGACATGGATAGATTTACGGTGGGCCAGGAAGAATATGTTTTCCAGAGCGCGGTCTACATTGACAGCAATGATCAAATCCATCCGGTAAGCCATTTTGCACGCATAGACAACTGGGCTTCTGACGACAGTCTGCGACTTTACGATAGCGTTTACAACCATGATACTTCAGGATTCTATACGTTAGATGGCAACGCAGATGTTCAATTGATTTACCGAAACGCAAAAGATGGTGATGCAGGAGACGTAAACACAGAAACGGAACTGCAGCGTGAAAAGCGTGCGGATCGTCGTGAAGATGGCAGCTATGATTTGAAGTTAAGTTTGTCCGGTGAGGTAGGAAGCATTACAAAACCGGCAAAAGCAGATGTCGTTTTTGTGGTTGATGTATCGGCCAGCATGGCAGACAGTATGGACGGCCAGAGACGCATTGATGCAGTTGGTCAGGCAGTTAAGAAGCTGGTAAACAGCATGTCGTCCAATGATAAAATGGATGTCCGCTACAGCCTTGTACACTTCAGCGACGAGTTGACCAGTGGTACAACGTATTATCGCGATGCAATTCAGACCTGTTATTGGACAAAGGATGCGCAGACGATAATTAACAACACTGTAATTGGTGTAACAGGAGGAACCAATTATCAGGCAGGTATTCTGCAGGCTCGTGCACTGCTTCTAAATGCGCGTCCGGATGCGCAAAAGTATGTCATTTTCCTGTCAGATGGTGCGCCTACATACTACTACTCTGATCGAGGTACACAAGAAGGAAATGGCCATGATACAACAAGTAGCTGTATCAATGGGGCGACTGGTGAAGCAGCGAACTTAACTAATTTGAATGGCTTCTTTAGCGTTCGTGTCGGCAACGAAAAAGGTGCAGATGACATTCTTCAGCAGGTCTGCAATGCCGCATATCAGTCTTCTGTAGGCGCAAGCCGCGATAATTTCAGGAATTTTAGTGCTTCGAACACTACGGAATTGCAAAATGTGTTCGATCAGATTCAGGGAAGTGTTACTCATCTGCTCTGCAGTGACGTATCTGTGGTAGATACTTTGAGTACCAATGTGAAGCCGGTCAATGGAGAGCAGCCCACATTGGTTGTGAAAAACGAAAAAAATGAAACTGTCACCACGGAGCCTGTAACGGTTCAGTATGATGAGGCTACTCGTCAGCTGAAAATGATTTTCCTGGATGATTATAAGCTGGAACAAGGGTATACATATACTGTAAATCTTCGAATTGAACCTACAGAGGCTGCTTATACAGAGTATAAGGAATTAGGCTTTACATATCCAAATCGCGGAGATGGAAATACGGGTACTCATGCGAATGATGTGGGATTCTACTCGAACAATGAAGCGTACATCACGTACACGTTTAATGGTGTAGAACAGCACAATGACTTCCCGAAACCCGTAATTCAGTTGGCACCGGCACGTTTGACTGTTGAGAAAACATTTGATGGCTTGGGTGCAAAGCAGATTGCTTCGTTAATGAACAGCCTGGTTTTCAACATTACACTAGGTGACGAGGTAAAGAATGTTCCGTTGAGCAAATTTGATCCAGATACAAGCAATCCCAATATTTTCCGGTATACTATTGAAGGAATCATGCCGGGTGTACATTATGAGGTCGCAGAAAGCGGAGCAGAGCTGGATGGATTTGTTCTGGATGCAACGCAAACAGGCATCAGTGGAAGTACCCAACAGAATGGTAACCATACGGCTGCTTTTACTAATAAGTATACACCGGCACGTGGCGACCTGAAAATTACCAAAACTGTTCAGGCGGTTCAGGGATCTGACCTTACACAGATTCCGGGCAGCTTGCAGAACGCAGTATTTCTGTTCAAAGTAACTGGTCCAGAGAATTTTGAAACCATTGTAAGTATCCCGTGTCCTGCCTTAAATGGCCAAGGTGAAGTGGTACTGGAGAACTTGCCGGCGGGCAACTACACTGTCACTGAATTGCCGACTATGGGATTCACATTGAGTGGAGCAAATAACCGGCTTGTAACAGTTAGTGGAGGCGCTACTGCGGAAGTAGGTTTTATTAATCTCTGTGACGGCGACGAGTGGGGCGACATTGAGAAGCTGCCGAATACTTTCTATCACGATGGAACTGAATGGAAGTATAAAAAAGGCCTGAACCAGGGCGCTTAACACCAGGAGAAAGGAGCGAGAACAATGAAAAAACCGATAATCCGAATTCTGCTTTCCGTTCTGCTGGTGGCCGTGGTGGCTGTGGGCGGCACGCTGGCCTATCTGGTGGCCAGCGACAGCCCGCTGCTCAACACCTTTTCGCTCATGAAGATCGATACGGAGGTAGAGGAACCGGAAGACCCTGATTCCGCAACAAACAAGGCGCCGACTGTTAAAAACACCGGCACGGCAGATGTGTATGTTCGTGCGATTGCTTATGTGGTGATAGTTGACGAAAGCGGCGATGAGTATGCTAATCCCATGCTGGCTGCGCATGTGACGCCCCAATATAATACCTCAAAGTGGCTGTATAACGCAGGCGATGGCTACTATTACTACAGCGGTAAATTGGCTGCGGGTGGTACGACAGCACCCCTGTTCAATGGCGTGACTGTTACTGAAATGCCGACCGATAAGCAGTTCCGCGTGTACATTTACGAGGAAAGCGTGCTGGCGACATCAGATTCTAATTGCAGCACTGCGGAAGAGATTGCGGGGGTATTCGCGGATCCTCCGAAACTGGGCGATGCCTGATAAGGAGTGCCCATGGTCGTAAAGAAGATTTGTAACATTCTATCCACGGTGGTGATGCTCCTGCTGGCGGCGGTGGCGGCCGTGATCCTGGTGCCCATGCTTTTGGGCTTTAAGGAGATGGCGGTACTGTCCGGCAGCATGGAGCCCACCATCCCGGTGGGAAGCATCGTCTATGTAAAGCCTTTGGACGATCCCACCCAGCTGGAGCCCGGCGATATCTGCACCTACACCCTCTCGGACGGTAAAACAATGGTCACTCACCGGGTGGTCAGCGTTGACCCGGAGACGAGCACTCTGGTTACCAAGGGTGACGCCAACGAGGCGGAGGATGGTCCAGTGGCGTTCAGCCAGGTCTTTGGCGAAACCAAGTTCCATCTGCCGTATCTCGGCTATATCGCCATGAACATCAAAACACCCACCGGTATCATGGTGGTGTGCGGTGTGCTTGTGGTGGTGATTCTGCTCAACTTCATCCCGGCCATTATCGACGCGGGTGAAGAGGATAAGAAAAAAGCCTTGCAGGTTGCCGAAGCTTCTGAAAAGGAAGAAAAAATGTAAAAGAGCAGTAAATATCGGATTTGACAGCGATATTTTAACCGCTTTTTTATCCTCCTTCCGATAAACTGAATTACAGGAGACCGAAAGGAATTCCCCCCGGCGGCGCGGCCGCCAATCCGAATGTATCCTAAGGCGCAAGGTGCGTCTAAAAAAACAAGAAGAGGAGATTTAATCATGAAAAAGAAAAACGTACTTATGATGGCCCTGTCCCTGTGCCTGGTTGCAGTGATTGCCGTTGGCGGCACCCTGGCTTACCTGACCGCGAGCGATGGCACCTTGACCAACACCTTTAGTTTCGCGAATGGAATTACGGTTGAGCAGAGTGAGACCTGGACAGAGGATAACCGTGTATGGAACGAATCTGCTACTCCTACGTCGGACGGGGAAGGTAATGATACCGGCTACGGCTATATCAATCTGGTCGCTGGCCAGCAAGCCCACAAGAAGCCTGTGGTTACCGTTACTACGGATATTCCGACCTATGTGTTTATCGAAGTTGTGAACAGCGACAAGGTTTCCATTGTGGAAAACGATACGTATAACAAGGGTCTGGGCGCTTGGCATAAAAACACTGATGTGCCGGAAGGTGAGAAGGCTCTGCCTGCGAACACCTACTACCTGGAGGTTAACGAGACGACCACTTGGAACCTGTTCGATACCATTCAGTTCGCTGAGGATGCTACTACCGATAACGTGGGCAGTATCGTGATCAAGGTGAAGGCTATCCAGAAAGCGAATGACCTGGCGACTGTGATGGAGGCCTACGAGGCGGTTGATTATCCCACTGCCCAGGGCTGATTTTGCTGATACAATTCCCGGCCCGCAATGGCCGGGCCGGGGAACTAATTTAAGAAATGCGCCTGCGGGTGTGCGGGTATTTAGCAAATTAAAACGAGGTATAGTATCATGAAGAAGCGCAATCTTCTGGTAGCGGCTCTGAGTCTGTGCCTGGTCGCGGTTATCGCTGTTGGCGGCACCCTGGCCTACTTCACTGATCAGACCGAAACCGTTGTTAACGCCTTTACCGCTGGTAAGGTGGATATCGTACTGCACGACATGAGCCCCGAGGTTGATGGCATGGTGCAGGGGCAGGTAAAGCCGGATGGTTCCGGCATCGAGTACGACAACGTTGTGCCCGGCGATGAACTGAGCAAGGACGTTTTCATCTCTGTGGTTCATGACAGTGCGCCTACTCGTCTGGCGGTTCTGGTCACTGTGGAGAACAAGAACACCGCGAAGCCCACCGATCTGGAACTGCTGAACCGGGTTGACAACGCGATTCTTCGCGAGGGTAAATTCCCCATTCTTACCACCTACTACGCCGCGGATTTCCAGGGCCTGACCGGCACCCTGTACATCATGGACGGCATTGTGGACACCAGCGATAAGAACCAGATCATCGATCTGTTCAGCAGCATTCAGATCCCGGCCGAGTGGAACAACGAGTACGCTGATGCTCAGTTTGACATCAATGTGACTGCTTATGCGGCACAGGCAGATAATCTGTCGGCTGAGGACTTCGAGCAGATGGTTCTGGAGCAGGCTAAGGGTACTGCCGATCATTTTGAAGAGAACTACGGCTTCATCAACTAATAGCGATTGGAAAATTCCGTGTTTGCGGTAAGTGGTAATTTATAACTGAAACGGAGGGCGGCGTGTGAAAGCGAAAATCCTCAACGTCGCGGCAACGGTGTTGATGATCCTTGTGATCCTTGTCGCCCTCCCCCTTACCGTTCCTAAATTATTCGGATACCAAATTTACAGCGTACTTACCCCCAGTATGACCCCCGCCCTGCCTGTGGGCTGTGCGGTCTATGTAAAGGGATGCGATCCCGCGGACCTTGTGCCCGGCGATATCGTGACCTACTCCAAAGGAACAGGCAGTGCTTGGACGGAGACCCATCGGGTGGTCTCCAACGATGTGGCCGGCCAACAGCTGACCACCAAAGGCGACGCAAATGCCAGCGCGGACACCTATCCCGTGCGATACAGTCAGGTGCTGGGCGTCGTGAGCTTTTCCGTTCCATGCCTGGGCGCCGCCGCTATGGAATTGCAATCGCCCGGCGGCATCGCTGTTTGCATAGTGGTTTTTGCCCTGGCATTCCTCTTGTGGGCACTTGCAGACAAGTTTAAGAAAAGGGAGAGTTTCAAGTGAAAAAAAGATACATTTTGATGGCTGTCACTGCCGCTCTCGTGTTTGCGGTGGCCGCAGGCGGCACATTAGCCGCGCAGCAAGCTGAAGGCACCAAAGCCGTGGTGGCTGAGTTGGCTGCGCCTAAGTTGGAAATCGAATGGTTCAGCATGATCCCTCAGAGCGAAGGGGATTATGTGGATCTGGAGAATATTATGCCCGGCGGCGAGTACAGCTTGTATGAAAATTACAACATATACAACCGAGGAGATGTACCCGCCTATGTACGGGTGACCGTTACCAAGTACTGGGCTGATTCGGTAGACGGCGAATTTGAAAAGAACACAGAACTGGATTCCAGCAATATTGAGCTGATTACTGCGGACAACAGCGGCTGGATGCAGGCGGCCAGTCTGTTCGCAGGCCGGACCAAGAGCGAAACCCAGGTGTTCTATTTCAAGACGCCTCTGCAGCCCAATAGCAGTACCGGTCGGTTGCTGGATTGGCTTACGCTGGACGAGAGCCTGAAGAACGAATATGCTGGTAAAGGCATTATTCTGAAGGCCGAGGCTGACGGCGTGCAGTATGTGAAGGACGACAATGAGTTGAATAAGGCGGGCATCCTGTCTGCCTGGGGCGTGACCGCCGAACTGGATGCTGATGGAAATATCATCAGCATCGAAAACTAAGCGCAGCGGAAAGACAGGTGAAATGCAATGACAAAACGTTTGTTCGCACTTGTGCTGGTGCTGAGCCTGGCTTTGGTAGCAGCGTTGGGCTGCTATGCGGCGGATGGCGCCACCACCGTAACCTATGACGGCAGCGATGAGCTGGCGATCTCCTCGGAAGGTCTGACCGGTTTTGAGAGCATGATGCCCGGTGTGGAGAGCAGCGGCTCCTTTGAGCTGGTGAACGAAAGCAACTACATTACCAATTTTTACATGTCCACCGAAGTGCTGCAGACCCTGACGGCTGCCGGCGCCAAGGATACCGGTTACACCGTGACCATGCTGGTGGACGGCCAGGTGATCTTTGGTAACACCGCTGTCCAGAATGACGGTACCGGGGCTGCCACCTATGCTGACGGTGGTGAGCAGGGCGTGCTGGTGGGTGGCCAGAATACCGAAGAGCTGAAGGTGCTGAACCAGGAAGATGTGCTGGGCAATGACTATGTGCTGGTAGCTTCGGTGGATCCGAAGAGCACCGCTACCCTGACCCTGCGCATCAAACCGGATGCTACCGGCACCGATGCGATGTACATGTCCGGCAACGGCGCTATGCAGTTCCAGTTCCGTGCTGAGGCTGTTGTACCCGTCAGCCGCACCGAGACCGTGTATGAGAAGGGAAAAGACATCGTTGTTACCCAGACCCGGTACTGGCTGAATGGTGTGCAGACTGGCGATCCGGTTGCCTTTGCCCCGCTGGCAGGTGTGCTGGTTCTGGCCGTGCTGGTGTTCATCTTGGCGGCTAAAAAGAAGAAAAAGAAGGAGGAGTGAGCAGCCATGCGGAAAGCTTTTATGAAACGCTTTGCGGCGGTGCTGATGGCTCTGTGCATGCTGGCCGCCCTCCCTGTTGCTACCGCGTTTGCGGCGGATGATACCGGCTATGTGGTAACCTTCCGCGCCGGTGAGCACGGTTCCTTTACCCCGGCATACGTGGAAAGCCTTGTTTCTGAGTATGGTGCGGATAACGTTTACTACAACGATACCAACACGGTTGTGGCTGTGCTGGTGATGGACGAGGAGACGGCGCCCACTGCACCGGTACCCAACGACACGCTGGTTACCACGGCCGGAAGCAACTACACTGTAACCGCCGTAGTGGATGCCGATACCAACTATGTTGCCGGTAATCCGATGACCAGTGACTACGACTTTGTGGCGCAGTACGCTCTGAAAGGCGACCGGAACGAGGGCAGCTATCTGGTGCAGTACCTGCTGCAGGGTACCAATGAGGAAGTGGCCCCCAGTGTGCGTGGCACTGCCACGGTTGGCCTGCCTCTGACCCTGACCGCCATCGCGGTGGATGAGTTTACTGTGGTTGGAGACGCAGTACAGACCCAGGAAATTCTGGAAGACGGACAGACCGTTTTCACCTTCTACTACACCCAGACGGTACATGTAAACACCGTGACCGAATATGTGGACGGCGATGTTGTGGTGAACTACAACGACGTGAACCTGGTGGGCGGTGCCGGCGTGGTCGGCGGCGGTGATGGTGCTGGCGCTGGTGACGGCGGCGAGGAGATCCCCGACGAGGAGACCCCGCAGGCCGGCGGTGAGGATATCCCCGATGAGAGCACCCCGCAGGCCGGCGGTGAGGATATCCCCGACGAGAGCACTCCCCAGGCGGGCGGCGAGAGCACCCCGGCGGGCGTGAGCATGCCGATGGTTGTTGGCGGCGTTGTGGGTCTGCTGGCGATCCTGCTGATCGTGCTGGTGGCCCTGCGCAAGCGCAAGGGCGGCCAGGAGGAGTAATTTCTCCGATTGATTCCTACCCATCAAGAGAGCAAAAGCGATTTTTAACAGAACAGGCCCCGGCGCGGCAACGCCGGGGCCTGTTTTTTGCTGGGCAGAAAGAAATGCCCTTGTTCGCCGGGAAGCGGCTTCTTGGCGGGGGATCGAAGAAAAGGAAACCGGAACCGCCGGATAAGCCGATGCCATGGGAAAAAGGGTGTTTTGCGCAATTTTGCAACAGAGGCCGGCTCATCTGTATAGCGGGGGAATCCGCGGCGTCCGGGCGATGAAAAAAGACGGCAGATCGGAATGCTGCGGAATGGTGGCAGTGCTCTTTCCGTGCGGGATGGGTGTAACAAATTACGGTAAACGGGAAGTGCGGTTGACCAGGGCATAGAACAAGGAAATGCCTATGTACAGCCCGGCCGTGAGAGCCAGAATGGCATAGGCCTGGGTCAGAGCGCCGCGCTCATACAGCACACCCAGCAGCAGGGAGCCGCAGGTGGTGCCGATCCCGCGGTTTACCACAAGCTTGAGGGTATGCGCGGAGCAGCGTACCTTTTCCGGAAAACGCGCGCTGATGGCCTGTGTGATAACGGAATACAGGCTGGCGTAGGCGCCACCGCCTATAATTTGGCAAAAGATGACCAGCGGCAGCGGCAGAAATCCCAGTAAAGCCAGTGCGCCCATACGGCAGAACTGAAGGAAAAAAGCCAGCGCTACGGTTCGAGCCGTACCCAGCCGGGCAATGATGTGGGGCGCCAGGGCAAAGGTTACGCACTCTCCCGCCATGGCCGCAGCCACGAACAGGCTGGTATAGCTCTCGTCCAGGCCGCAGCGGGCCACGTGCAGGGCCTGAAACTGCATGACGCCGCTTTCGGTGAAGCCCCAGACGGCCAGGGTCAGGTAGATCGGAAGAAAGGCGGGCATGCGGACGATCCGCGCATAATCCCGCAGATGAACCCGATCCTCCGGGACGTTCGCGGAACCGGCCGGCAATGCCAGGGTGCATCCGCCGCAGAGCAGAGCCGCCGCCCAATATACAGCGAACAGACTGAGAAAAGGAGTACGGCCCACCAGGGCACCGGCAATCAGAACCCCGATACCGGCCCCCAGGGTACCGCCCATCCGATACCGGCCGAACAGATGCGGGGCAGCCGACAGGCGGGACATCAATGCCTTGTCGGCAATACCATTGAAAGGAGAATAAGCAAAGCCATAAACGGCAACGGCCAGCAGCGTCACAGGCCAGCCGCGCACAGAAAACAACAGGCCGGTACCCAGGATCATGCCGCCGCACAGCAGCATCAGGAGACGGCGGGCGTTGCCCAATGCGTCGCCCGCCATGCCTACGAGCAGCGCCGCTGCGATTACAGCTCCGTTGAATATACCGCTTACTATTCCGATCTGCGTTCCGGTAAGGCCCTGCTGCTCATAAAATACGCCCAGGTACTGGGAAAGACAGTTTTCACCCAACCAGAAAAACAGATATAAAAAGAAGAAAATCCGGTTGCTTTGATGCTTCATGCCGGGTTCCTCCGTGACGCCGCAAGGCGTTCAGACAGAAAAAGCCAGGCCCGTGGGCCTGGCTTTTGGTTTCGGGCGGAAGGAATGGATCAGTCCGGATAGCCGCCGGCCACCCAGCGGGCAATCTGCTGCCAGAACTTGTTGTAATCCGGGTGATCCAGGAAATTGCCGGCCCAGTGGGGGCCCACGTCGGAGGTGAACACGCAGCTGCGTCCCTTGCCGACCTGGCGGGTTGCGATCTGTACATCCCCGTCATAGGAGGCAACCAGATGGGCGTCCGGCCGCAGGTGGACTTTATTGTAGCCCACAAACAGGTAGGGCACATCCCAGCTGATCCCTTTTACAATGGGGTGCTCGGGATCGTCAATCTGCATGGAGTAGCCTTCCGTGATCTCCATACGGTCGTCGGCGCCGCGGGGCTCGCAGGTAACAGGAAGCAGATCCTCCACCTTGGTGCCGCCGTACATGCCCTTACCCTGCATGCCGGAGAAGGACAGCCAGCCGCCGATCATCATAAAGCCGCCGCCTTCCTGGACGTACTGGCACAGCGCCTTGACGCGGTCCGGACCCATGGGAACCCGGAACGGCTGTACGTTGCCGGGCTGCAACACGATGTTGTTGTAGCCCACGTCGCTGACGATGATGGCGTCATACTGCTTCATCTCTTCCGCCGTGGAAGGCATGTCCGCGATGCAGTTCATGGAGGGAATATGGGTGCACTCGATGTCGTCTGCGGCGTTCAGCGCATTGCGCAGATACCGGGCGGAATCGCTGTAATAGGTAAAGGTCCAGCTATCGATACCTTTGATGGAAGTCTGCACGTTGACCTGGGTATCTCCCACATACAGAATCTTGTAAGCCATAATACAAAACACTCCTTTTCAAATGATGGTATTGATTCACGGGCAGGCCGTGAGCGATGCATCAGGATCAATAGCCGTCTTCGGACAGCTCGGCAATGTACTTGAACTTGGCGTTTTCCGGATCGTCCACGTTTTCGCGGGTCAGGGCCTTCATCTCATAGTAGACGGCCGCTTCGGTGAAGTCTTCGTCGGTCAGTGCGCCGCGGCAATATTTGGCCAGATTCATGATCGCGTCATAGCCCATCTGATAGGGATCCTGGGCGATCAGCACATCGTAGGTACCGGCCTTCAGATCCAGAATCTGCTGAGGATCAGCGTCGAAGGAGCAAACCTTGACCACGCCGCTCTTGCCCGCTTCAATCACAGCGGAAGCCGCGCCCGAGGCGGGGGCGGAGGTTGCCACAAAGATACCGGTCATATCCGGGTTACCGGTGAGGGCCGCGCTGACCAGCTGGGCGGCCTTGTTGGCGTCGTTGCCGGGGTATACGGTATCCAGGATGGTGCAGTCCTTATCCAGTTCCTGAATGGTTTCCACAAAGCCCTGTACTCGCAGGTTGGCGCCGTACGCGCCGGGGTTGGTGCCGACCGGCAGGTAAACACCGCCATCACCGTTCTGGGCGTAGAACTGACGGGCGGCTTCCGCGCCGCCGGAGTAAGGATCGGAGCTGTAACCCACCAGATCCACATGCTCTGCCAGGATCAGGTCGGTGCAGATCACCGGGATACCCTCGTTCATCCATTCGTCCACATAGGTAACAAGGGCGGCGTTGTCGGTGGGAACCAGCATCATGGCGTCCGGATTGGTGACAACCACACCGTCGATAAAGGTCTGCTGTTTGCTGAAATCCCATTCAGCGGGGCCGGTCCAGTACAGTTCCACATTGTAGTCGGCGGCCGCATCCATAGCGCCCCACTGCATAGTGGTGAAATAGGGGATGCCCACCTCAGCCGCTACCGCGGCGATGTACAGACGGTCTTCGTCGCTGCCGCCGGCGGCAGAAGAGGCATCCGGAGATGCGCTGTTCTGTCCGGAGGGTTCAGAACTGCCGGCCGGCGTTTGCCCGCAGCCTGCCAGAGCGGCGATGATCATGAGCGCGGCCAGGATCCATACCATTCTCTTTTTCATAGTGACCTCCTTGTTTCTCTTTGCCGGTTTATTTTCATACCCGCTTGCCTGCGGGTCTGATCCGATGTCAGTTCTTGGGCTTCATGTTGCGCACATAGTCCATGTACACGGCGATGATCAGGAAAATGCCGATAGCGATGAGCTGGTAGAAGGAGTTGATACCCAGCACGATCATACCGATCTGCAGGGTTACGGGGATCAGCACGGCCAGCATGGTGCCGCTGACCGAAGCAATGCCGCCTTTCATACTGGTGCCGCCCATAACCACGGCCATAATGGCCATCATGCCGTCGGTGGTGTGGCCGGAGGGGTTGGTGGTGGCAAAACGGGAAACGTCGAACAGGCCTGCGATGCCGGCCAGCGCGCCCATAAGCATATAGATCTTGAAGGTGTCCAGATCAATGCGGATACCGGCACGGCGGGCTGACTCCCGGTTGGAACCCATTGCCCGCACATGCAGGCCAAACTGGGTGTACTTCATCACGAAATGCAGCAGAACACCGATCAGTACCGCGGCAATGACCTGATACGGGATAACCCCCCACAGTCTGGCGTGGCCAAAGTAGGTCTGGAAAGCACGGGGCAGCAGCTTTTCCTGGGCGCCGTTGCAGATAACCATAGCAATGCCCTGCAGAATGTACATGCTGGCCAGGGTGGCGATAAAGGGAACCAGTTTGAGCTTGGATGTGGCAAAGGCGTTGAAAGCGCCGCCCAGCATACCGATGACCAACGCGGCCAGGCAGCCCGCCACAATGCCCGCGGCCATGTGGGGATATTCTCCGTTGCTGATCTGCTCCGGCGTACCGGCCACGATCTTGAAAATCTTGGCAGCGGCAACCGAACACAGGATCAGGTTCATGCCTACCGACAGATCAAAGTAGCCGCTGCTGATTACAAAGGTAAGGCCCACCGCCAGAATGCACATCTGGGCGGAGTTCATGAGAATGTTCATCATGTTGTCCAGTGTGAGGAAGGTGCCGTGGTCGGACAACACGCCGAATACGAGTACCAGCAGGATTTCCATACCGATTACAAAGGCCATGGAGGAGCTAAGGAAATTCTGCAGCGGAGTTTTTTCTTTCTGCGCTACGCTGGACACGCCCTTGGAATGCAGGATCTCATCCACAGAGCGCTGCTCGGACGCCTTTTTTTCCGGCGTGACGTTGGATTCTTTGGACATGTTTTTTCCTCCTTTGTGGTTTGATCATCCCGCCTGTCCCGTAAGCATCAGTGAAAGCACGGTTTGCAGGTTGGTTTCCTTTGCTACCAGATCCGCGATGACTTCACCCTGCCGCATGATACAGATGCGGTCGGCCACCTCCAGCATTTTGGGAATGTCATGGGATATAACCAGAACCCCCAGGTTTTTGTCGGCGGCTGCCCGCATGGCCGAGTAAACAAGCGCCTGCTGGCGGGCGCCCAGCGCCGCGGTGGGCTCGTCCATGATCAGGATGGACTCGCACCAGGCCACAGCCTTGGCTACGGCCAGCGCCTGACGTTCGCCGCCGGAAAGGGACTTGACCGGCACGGTCATGGATTTCAGACCAATGCCCAGGTCTGCCAGATGGGCCCGGCTGATGTTGGCCATCTGCTTCATGTCCAGCAGCTTGAACAAGCGGCCGAAAAAGCTGTTTTTGATGATCTCACGCCCCAGGAAGATATTGTTGGGCACGTTCAGGTCGGGGGCCAGCGCCAGATCCTGGTACACCGTCTGTATGCCCAGCTGCTGGGCATACTGGATAGACTGCATTTCCACTTCCTGCCCGCGGCAAAAGATCTGGCCGGATGTTTTGGGGATCGCGCCGCAGATGATGTTTACCAGGGTGGACTTGCCCGCACCATTGTCGCCCGGCAGCGCGGTGACCTCGCCGGCGTACACCTTCAGCGAGGCGCCTTTCAGCGCCTGCAGATGCCCGTATTTCTTTACGATATCACGGGCTTCGATCACAACTTCACCTTTGTGGATGGTCCTTTCCGTGTTCGCCATGGCTGTCAAGCTCCTTTCTATTTGGCGGATTCCTGTTGGTTGCACATTGCCTTGATCTCTTTGAGGCCCTGCATGATGTCACGGTTCTCCACCCCGAAGAACTGCTGTACCCGCAGATACCACGCAAAGATGCGGGAGTAGACCTGATGTGCCTGCATATCCGGCCGGTAGCTTTTAAGCGGTGGTTTGGCCAGCGCCCGCATGGCCTGATCCATCGTATCAAATCCGCCGGCTGCTGCGCCGGCTGCTACCATCCCGTACATGGCGGCGCCGTAGGCCGTGCCCTGTGACAGGCCGGACAGGTTGGCGTTGTTCAGCATAGAACGGTTTCCGTTCCACCAGTCCAGTGCCAGCAGGCCGCTTTCGCCGGGCCTCAGCCGGGCTGCCCGGGCGTCCATTACCGCCAGCGGGCTGATGTTATCTTCCGCGGATTGCTCAAAACAATCGGCAGAAGCCAGATTGCTGATGAACCAGTTGTAGATGTCGCCTACAGCGGCCTGGCCGGCCTCATAGCCGTAATACCCGGGCACCACACCATCCCGTACCACGCCGCCGATCCCTTCCAGCAACACCTCTTTTCGGTTTACCAGGATGTGACACAGGGAGGTGCCCATAGCCAGCACCATGGAATCGTCCTGCAGTACGCCTACCGCCGGCCCGGCGGCGTGGGCATCAATCATGGATACGGCCACGCTGGTACCCGCCTGCAGGCCGGTGATCCGGGCCATTTCCTCGGTCAGCCCGCCTGCCCGTGTGCCTACGGTATAAACATCCTGAATCGCCTTGTCGGCAATGTCCTGCGGGGCGGGATCCACCGCGGCAAAGAATTCCCGGCTGGGATAACCCTCTTCCGGGCTCCAGAAGGCTTTATAGCCTGCCATACAGGTGCTGGTGGTCAGTTTGCCGGTCAGCAGCCATACGACCCAGTCGCCCGCCTCTACAAATTTATAAGTAGCACAGCCCGTTGAACTCGGAAAAGCGAAAACAGCTGGCCATTACAGTGGCCAAAATGTATTACGTGAACGGCGATTCCCAGGAACATATCGCGCAGGTAACCGGCATGAGCCGTTCCAATATTTCCCGGATCCTGAAAAAGTGCATCGCGGACGGCATTGTGGAAATCACCGTGCACGATACCATATCGGAACACACAAAGATGGCCCGCCTGATCCAGCTGCATTTCGGCCTGCGGGATGTGATCATTGTACCGTCCGCCCCCTCGCACGACCGCATCTGCCGCAACATCGGCGAGCGTCTGAGCATGTACCTGATGCAGATTCTGCGGGACGGCATGACGCTGGGGGTAGCCCGCGGCCGGGCCTGCTACTATACCGGCCGAAGCCTGAACAATTCCCAGCATATCGCGGTGGATGTGGTGCAGCTGCAGGGGGCGGTATCGCCGCTGGCCACCATGGATGAAAGCGGCGGCCTGATATCGCTGTACTGCGCCAAGCTGAACGGGCACGGGTATGTGCTCAACACACCGCTGATGGTCAAATCAAAAATGACCAAGCAGGATCTGTTCAACAGCGATATCCTGAACCGGATCGAAAAGAAATACGGCGAGTTGGATGTGGCGGTTTTTGAAATTGAACGCCCTGTTTTCTATGCGCCCCGCAATGAACCGCAGGCGCTGCTTTCCTCCGCAGATATCCTGCAGCTCAGCGAGGTAGGGGTGGTGGCAAGCGTGTGCGGCCATTACTACAACCAGGAAGGCGTTTCCTGCAACGCTGGAATCCAGGACCGGATCCTGGCGATCGAACCGGCCCAGCTGCAGAAGGTCGGATACTCCATTGGGATTGCCTATAGGAAATATTCCCGCCAGGCAGTGCTGAGTATCCTGCAGGCCAAGCTTGTCAATGTGCTGGTGATCGGCGAAAATCTGGCGGTTCAGCTGAACCGCCACATAACCGAAGTTACGGCGAAGGAACATCCTTCCTCGCCGCATTAACCAAAAGAAAGGAGCTGCAATTCTATGTCTACCACCATCCGAATCCCCGACGGCGAGTATGCCCAACGGGTACAGCGGGCCGCGCAGGCTGTAGCAGAGCGGGGCTTTGACGCGCTGCTGGTCTGCGGAAGTGAGGGCGATTTCCAGAATGTACGGTACTTCACCGGCGTTACCCCGGTATGGGAACGGCTGGGCGTGGTGATCACCGCCGATGGGCGCGCCGCCATGCTTACGGGCCCGGAAGGGCTTACCTATTGCCGGCATTTCAGCCGGGTTGATACGGTAATCCCGCTGAACAGCTTCCGTTCCAGCATGGATCCCATCCCGGGCAAGTTTGTGATCGGCAGTTTTGCCGAGGTGTTCCGTTCGCTGGGTCTGCGGGATGTACGCCTTCATATTGGGCTGGGCAATCCCATCGACACCACAGTCACTATCCTGGAAGCGCTTCGGGAGGAGATGCCGCTGGCCCGCATCAGCTATGCGCCGGAAATCATGCGGGTGCTGCGTGCCAAAAAGAGCGAAGCGGAGATCGCCTGTCTGAAAGAGAGCTACCGCATCATTGAACTGGCCACCCAGGCATGTCTGGAGCAGATGCGCCCCGGCATGACCGAATGCAATCTGCTGGGCATCGCCCATGGCGTGATCTATGCCAACGGCGCCGAGACCGACGGTATGCCCAACTATGCGTTTTCCGACCTGACTACCCGGTACCCGCTGGGACGTCCTTCCGCGTACCGGGTGCTGGGCCGGGACAGTTTTGTGCAGCTGGGTCTGTCGGCCAGTGTGGACGGCGATTGCGGTTCCATCGGCGTTCCGGTAAGCATGGGCCGGTTCACCCCCGAACAGCGCCAGCTGGTGGAATTTGCCCGCCGCGTTCATATCTGGACACGGGAGAACGCCCGGGCCGGTATGCAGATGGTGGAATTCAATCGGGCCTATGAGGCCCTGTTTGCCGAGGCCGGCATGGAACGCCACTACGTCTACGATCCGCTGCACGGGGTAGGGCTGGCCGAGGTGGAGGAATACCGTCCACGCAACGACGATCCGGACTATGCGGTGCAGCCCGGTTATACCTATCAGATGGATAATTTCCTGCTGGCGGATCATTTCGGGTGCCGCTTTGAAACCGGGATCTGCATCCGGGAAAACGGGGTTGAACCTCTCAGCGGCCCGCTGGGTGCGCTGTATGAACTTGGTTTCTGAGCAGGCTGCTCTGCCGTTGCACGGCGCTGACCGTGGGCGGCAATCCGGATAGTACATAAACACGCAAAACAGCACCGGCCGTATCCGTTCAGGATGCGGCCGGTGTTCGCTGTGCCCGCCGGAATCGTCCCGCTTTTCTGCCGGAATGGACTTGTCAGCCAACGGGCGGAGGGCGTATACTGAATACATGGCAGCGCAAGGCTTCCGCTGCGGAGGAAGAGGCAGGGGCCTTGCCGGCAACACAGACAGAGAGGAACTTACGACCCGATGGAGAAAAAAGACAAGAAAAAATCCGGCCGCAGCGACCGGCTGTGGCTGTTTGTACAGATCGTGGCGGGGCTGGTGGCCCTGGGCGCGCTGGGCATGATGGTATGGACCTGGTGGGGATACCGGCAGAGTGCCCGGGCCTTTGACCAGATGCAGCAGCAGTACACCGCCCCGGCCGCGAGCACGCCGGAAGAGGAGAGCGGCCCCGCGCTGCTGGATGTGGATTTTGACGCCCTGCGCCAGGATTGGCCCGACGTGGTGGGCTGGATCCAGTGGCCGCTGATGAACATTGATTTCCCCATTGTGCACGGGAGCACCAACACCCAGTATCTGCGTGCCCTGCCGGATGGCACCTGGAACAACGGCGGCAGCATCTTTCTGGAGGCGAACAACGAGGGCATTCTGGACTGGCATGCCATTGTGTATGGGCACAACATGAAGGACGGCTCCATGTTCGGGCGGCTGAAAAGCTATCTGGAGGAATCTTTCTTTCTGGAAAATGGGGGCGAGGCCTCCTTTGTTCTCTACACGCCGGAGGGGATCTGGCAGTATGACGTGTTTTCCATCGAGAAGGTGCTGAGCACCGACCCGGGCGTGTACATGGTGGGCTATCTGCCCGGCGAGGATTTCACCGCCTTTGTGCAGGGGATGAAGGACCGCTCCCTCTATGACATGGGGGTAGAGGTGGACGGCACAAAGCCGGTGATGACCCTGTCCACCTGCAACAGCGTGGGGGCGGCCCAGGGCAACCGGGTAGTCATGCACGCGGTGCAGGGGGAGCGGCTGGACAGCGAAGAAGGCTGACCGGTTCTGCGCGGTTCCCGGCTGCGGGCGTATACGGCGTACACAGGCCCGCTGGCGTTATGGCGCCGGCGGGTTTGTTTGTTTTCAGAGATGAAACGGGGTCCCGGCAGGGTTTGCTGCGCCGGGAAAATTTTCCGCAGAAAAACAGGACAGATATGAAGAAAGGCGAACCGTCCGCTCGTAGTATAAGCAGAACGGAACAAACGAGGGGAGGGGCCGGATGACAAACGCAGAGTTTTCCAAGCTGGTCGGCCAGTACCAGGCCCTCGTGTATACCGTTTGCTACCAGCTGGTACAGGATCATCAGACGGCGCAGGATCTGGCGCAGGAGACCTTTCTGGCCGCCTACACCCACATGGACGCCTGCCCGCCGGAACACTACAAGCCCTGGCTGGCCCGCATCGCGGCCAACAAGGCAAAAGACCACCTGAAAAGCGCCTGGTGCCGGAAGGTGGGCCTGCCGGGGGAGGACGCCATGCCGGAAACGCCCCGGCCCGGGGCGCCGCCCGGCCCCCAAAGCCCGGAACAGGCGGCGGTGGACCGGGATGAGGCCGCGGCTATCGCGGATCTGGTGCGGGGGCTGCGCCAGCCCTATGGGCCGGTGGCCCGGATGTATTTTTTGGAAGAACGCTCCGTGGAGGAGATCGCGTCGGCGCTGGGCCGGCCGGTGAAAACCATACATACCCAGCTATACCGCGCGCGGCAGATACTGCAGCGGCAGATTCAGGAAAGGGGGAACAGCTGAGATGACACAGGAACTGTTTTTGGAAAACGGCCATCTGAGCGACGCCGGGCTTGCGGCGCTGCGGGACAGCCAGCTGGACGAACTGGCCCGTCTGGAAGCTGCCGAACACCTGAGCTTCTGCGACGCGTGCCTGGACCGGTATCTGGCGCTGGCGGAGCCGGTACAGATCCAGCCGCCCGAGGATTTGACCCTGCCGGTCATGCGGCGCATCCGGCAGCGGATTGCCCGGGTGCTGATGAACCGGTACGCGGTGGCTGCTGCGGCGGTGGTGCTGGCGTTCGGGCTGTGGGGCAGCGGTGTGTTCGGCCGCATTGCCCAGAAGCCCGACTGGCAGGAGCGCCCGGACGAACAAACCCATTGGGAAATCAGCGATTCGCTGAATAAGATGTTCGGCGTGTTCGGCAGCGCGGCCGATCATCTTCTGGACGCGCTGCAGCCGAGTTTCGATCAGCCTTCCGGCGAGGCCGGCGCGCCTGCCGATTCTGTTAAAGGAGAGTGACCCACACCATGAAAAAGAACGGTTTTCTTGTATTTTGCTTCGCGTTTGTGCCCGGCGCGGGCCAGATGTACCAGGGGTATATGAAGCGGGGGTTGTCCATGGCTATGCTGCTGGCGGGCTCGGTGGTGCTGACCTGGCTGTTCAGCCCGCTGGGAATGCTGATCCCGGTGGTCTGGATGTACAGCTTTTTTGATACCTTCAACATCCACTACAACTGCATGGAAGGCCATCCGCCGGTGGACGACTACATGATGCACCTGGGCGAGAATCAGAATCTGCTGCGGCTGGTCAAGAGCCGCAGCACCCTGGTGGGCTGGATTCTGGTGGCGCTGGGCGCGTACATGCTGTACACCAACTTTGTGCGGGAGCCGCTGCTGGATCTGTCCATCCAACTGGGGCTGGAGTGGATGATCCGCATCCTGTATAATGTGCCGCAGCTGCTGGCCGCGCTGGCGCTGCTGGCGGTAGGCATCTGGCTGGTGCGCGGGCCCCGCGCAGTTACCGTGGAACGGGAGGAAATCCCGCCCTACCGGGGCGAGGAATAAGGAGGCGGAGCGTATGGACGAACATTTGAACCAATCCGCCGCGCCGAATCCCGAGCCGGTGGCTGCGCCTCCGGCGGCCCGGCGTGAGCCGCCGCCCCGCCGGGTGGGCAGCACCACCATGGGTCTGGCGCTGATTGCCGCGGGGCTGTTTATCCTGTGTGTGTATTTTGTGCCGGGATTTCCGGCCGTAACGGTGTTCAAGCTGGCGCCGCTGGTGCTGGTGGCGCTGGGCGCCGAGATGATCTGGCGCAGCCGCCGGGGCGAACGGGTACGCTACGATCTGCTGAGCATCTTTATCAGCCTGATCCTGCTGGGGGCGGGCTGTGTGGCTTCGCTGGTGCCCATGCTGGCGGAATACTACCAGCCCGGCCAGTACGAGGCTGTGCGGCAGCAGGCCGAACAGGAGATCGACGCCTGTCTGGATGGCAGCGAAGTCTACCGGGCGGACGTGTTCGTAAACCTGAGCGAGGCGCCGGGCCTTACCGACGAACAGGCCCGGCAGAAGGCGCGGGTCAGCTGTGAAATACGGCTGTACGGCCCCTTTGATACGGCCGAGGCCTTTGCCGAAGCCTGCCGGCAGCAGGCCGAAAAGCTGCAAGGGCTGAACCTGACCGAGCTGTATTTCAGCTGGAACGGCGGGGACGAGACCTGGATCCTGTGGCTGGACCCGGCTCTGGCGCCCCAGGCAACGGCGGAACAGCTGGCAGGCGAGATACAGGTGGAGCCCAACATGACCGTGGACGAAGCCTACGAAAGCGCCTGAATATAAAAAATGCGCCCCGCGCGGAGTTTTCCACGCGGGGCGCGTTCTTTGTTGAAAAGAAAAGGCCGCGTTCCCGGAGGAGGGGGGAACGCGGCGAATGCCGGGCTTGCGGCCGGCAAGGAAGGAGGAAACGCAAAGGGGGAGATCAGCCCTCTTCGACGGCGCAGACCTCTTCGGTGAGGGCCTCGGCCGTTTCGGCGGCGCTGCCGCTCCAGGCAGGCATCCAGTGGCCGCGCAGGTAGAAGAAGAGGGACATGGCGGTGGCGATGCACCAGCCGACAGGCCAGGCCAGCCAGACGCCTACCGCGGCGTTGAGCAGGTCGGAGAAGGCGAAGGCCAGGATCACCCGCAGCGCCAGGTCGGTGAAGGTGGCGGCCATGAACAGCCGCATGCAGCCCGCGCCCCGTAGCACACCGTCGCTGATGAGCTTGAAGCAGATCACAAAATAGAAGGGGGAAACGATCCGCAAAAACTGCATGCCGGTATCTCGGGCCAGCTGGGTGGCATCGGCGTTCATGAACAGTTCCAGGCAGATGCGGCCGCCGAAGAAGAAGGCCAGGAAGAAGGGAACCGCCACGCAGAGCGCCAGGCGGATGCCCGCGCCCCAGCCTTGCCGTACCCGGGCGTGCTTGCCCGCGCCCACGTTCTGGGCGGTGAAGCCGGACACGCCGTTGGCCAGGGTGGTGAAGCTGGTAATGGTGAAGGTGTTCAGCTTGATGGCGGCGGAATAACCGGCGATCACGCTGGAGCCGTAGCTGTTGACCCGGCCCTGGATGAACATATCCCCGATGGAGATGAAGCTCTGCTGCAGGATGCTGGGTACCGCGATGCGGGCGATGCTGCCCAGCGCGGCCAGGCTGAACAGGGGATGGTGACCCTCACAGTGCACCTGTGCCACCCGGCTGCGCAGCACGATCAGGGACAGCACACAGGCCACGCCCTGTGCCAGGAAGGTGGCCCAGGCCACACCGGCCACGCCCCAGTGGAACAGCGCCACAAAGGCCCAGTCCAGCACGATGTTGGACAGGCTGGAGCCGATCAGGAAATACAGAGGGGTGCGGCTGTCGCCCAGGCTGTTGAAGATGCCGGTGGCCACATTGTAGAGAAACAGGAACACGAAACCGCCCACATAGATGCCCAGATACAGCTGGGCGTCGGCAAAGATATCGGACGGGGTGTTGACCAGCCGCATCAGCCAGCCGCTGCCGCCCACGCCCGCCGCGGCCAGCACCGCGCTGAGCACAAAGCCGCTGATCAGGGTGGTGGAGACGGCGGTCTTCATGCGGCCGTAGTCCTTGGCGCCGAACAGCTGGCTGATCACCACGCTGCAGCCGATCTGGCTGCCCACCGCCACCGCCATGAAGATCATGGTGATGGAGTAGCTGGCGCCTACCGCGGCCAGCGCCGCCTCACCGGCAAATTTGCCGGCGATGACGCTGTCGGCAATGTTGTACATCTGCTGAAAAATCACGCCCACAAACATGGGCACGCTGTACCGGCGCAGCACCTGTGTCGGTTGGCCGACCGTAAGGTCCTGTATCATAAACGAACACTCCCTCTATCACTGCAAAACCCCGTCTGCCCGGACGGCGGACGGCTACGCTGTATAGTATAGCGCAGAAGAAGCGATTTGCAAAATGCCGGTTTTGCATTTATACTATAACAAAAACGTATGACTGAACGGACCGGCCGCAAGCCAGGAAAAGCAGGGCGGCGGGCGGGGTTTCCGGCACAGAAAACAGGAAAACGCCGAACAGGGTTCGGACAAAAAACAGGGGGTGCCGTATATGGCGGTGAATTTTGAGTATTACCGGGTGTTCTGCCAGGTGGCGCGCTGCCGCAGTTTTACCAGCGCGGCCCGGGCGCTGATGAGCAGCCAGCCGTCGGTGACGCGGTGTATCCAGAACCTGGAGCAGCAGCTGGGCTGCACCCTGCTTGTGCGTACCCGGCGGGGGGTGAGCCTGACACCGGAAGGGGAACTGCTGTACCGCACGGTGGGCCCGGCCTGCGAGCGGCTGCAGCAGGGCGAGGCAGAGCTGGCGGGGGCGCTGAGCCTGCAGGGAGGCGTGGTGCGGCTGAGCTCCACCGAGACGGCCCTGCATGAACTGCTGCTGGACCGGATGGACAGTTTCCGGGCCCGGTGGCCGGGGGTACGGCTGCATCTGACCAACGGAACCACGCCCCAGGCACTGGCCTATCTGCGCAGCGGACGGGTGGAGATGGCGGTGGTGAGCGGCCCGCTGCAGGCGGGCAAGGAGCTCAAGCTGCATCCGCTGGTGCGGGTGGAGGAGATGCTGGTGGCGGGGCCGGGGATGGCGCATCTGGCCCGCAAGCCGCTGCATCTGCGGGATCTGGCCGGGCTGCCGATGATCTGCCTGGAGCCGGGAACCTGCGCCCGGGATTTTTACGATGAGCTGTTTGCCGCCAAGGGGCTGAACCTGAACCCGGAGGTGGAGGTGACCACCGCCGATCTGGTGCTGGCAACGGTGCAGCACGATCTGGGGGTGGGGTTTGTGCCCGCCGGGATGGCCCGGCCGCTGGTGGAAAGCGGTGCGGTCACCCCGCTGCGGCTGGCGTTCAGCATGCCGCCCCGCTGGATCTACGCCGCCCGCGTCCAGGGCCGGCCCCTGAGCGCCGCCAGCCGGGCGTTCTGGAAACACCTGACCGACGGGAGCGAGGGATGACAGGGGGAAATCAACACTCGAGGGCGGAATACTCCGCCCTCAGGGAAAGGTACAAACGCAAGGCCCGCGCCAACCGGAAAAGGTTTGACGCGGGCCTTTTTGGCTTTGTTCTTACTCCGCCAGCATCTCCCGCAGCGCCTGTACGGCGCGCAGGCCCTGCTCGCGGCCCTGGGAATAGACCAGCTGCAGCTTGTCCGGATCCCGTTCCAGGCGATCCACCGCCAGCGGCGCGGCGGGCCGCACCACCAGGATCCGGCCTTCTTCCGCCAGACGGTCGGTCAGATCCATCAGCTTGTTATACTGCACCGGCATATACAGCAGGGCTTTCATCAGCTCCGGCCAGTGCCGGTACCGGGCGTAATACAGATCCTTCATCCGCTTGCTCAGCCGCTCCTTGCGGAATCCCAGCGGACGGGTGGTCACCACCACGATCTTCTCAAATCCCTCGTCCAGCGCCCACTGCAGTGGGAAGGAACAGCTGATCCCGCCGTCCAGATAGGGTTCGCCCTCCAGCTGCACAAAGGGGCTGAACAGCGGCATGCTGCTGGACGCCCGCGCCGCCTGGTACACGTCCACCGGGCCGCCCTTTTCAAAGTAAGCCGCCTTGCCGGTGTTGCAGTTGGTGGCCACCGCTATGTACCGGATCGGGGAATGTTCCAATCCTTTAAAATCAAAGGGAATCCGCTCTTTGCAGATATCGTCGAACAGATAATCAAAGTTCACGAAGCTGCGGCTGGCCGCGAACGCACGCAGCCCCACATAATGGGAATCCCGGGCAAACTCAGTGTTTACCCGGATGGCCGTGTGCGGCTGCCGGGCTGCGTAGTACAGCCCGTTCAGCGCCCCCGCGCTGGTACCGGCCACCGCGTCGGTCCACAATCCTTCCTCCATCCAGACGTCCAGCACGCCGCTGGTGAAATTGCCCCGGAAAGCCCCGCCTTCCAGAATCAATGCGCTTTTGCCCATACAGATCACCCCATTTTCTGACAATATAACGAATCGAACCGCCGTTTCGCTTCAAAACGGCGGCTCCGCGGGTATGGATTTTTATATTGATTCGCTGTCCAGCAGGCCTTCCACCGTGATCAGCGTCTGGCCCAGCGTCAGGGTCGCCCCCACCGGCAGCGGTACCGCCTGGCCTGCCGGGTATCGCACCCCGTCCACCGACATTCCGTTCTTGGAACCCAGGTCCCGGGCGCACAGCCGCCCGTCCACCCATTCCAGCACCGCGTGACGGCGGCTCAGCTGCGGATCCTCCAGCACCAGCTGGGCCATCTCCGGGCTGCGGCCGATCACACAGGGCAGCTGGGTCACGTTCACATGGCTGGAATCCTGCCCGGCTGTGATGCACAGCCGCACGCCGCCGCCCTCCTGCCGGGCCGAGGCCAGCAGCTGCCGCCGCTGCAGCTCGTACAGGTTGCCGGTGGCGCTGGTCAGGGTGCCCTCCGGCCGGGGCGCGCTTTCGATAAAGGTGGTGAACTCCTCCTGCACGGGATAGAGCGGCACCTCGATCTCATCGGTGCGGGCCGGTTCGGCGGCCATCATGCCCTCCGCCAGGTGACGCAGGCCGGTGGGCGAAAAATCCGGCTGGGCCACATAATCCGCCAGCCGCCGGGCGTCCGGCGTGCCGGGCGCGATCCGGGCCAGCTCCAGCGCCGCGTCCCGCAGCCGCTGTTCCGGGGCCTGCTCGCAGGGCAGCGGCAGGTAGGTCAGATATACGCCCTTGCGGGCCGCGTCCCAGAAGATGTGATCCGGGCAGAAGCTCAGCCCCTCGGGGCCAAGGCCCGCCGCCGGCAGCCCCTGCACCGCCAGGCAGAGCGCCCGCAGCGCCGCCGCCGCGGGCCAGATCTCCTGCGGGCGCAGCCGCAGCAGCTTGCTGATCCGCAGCCGGCTGCCCACATCGTATACCAGGGCCACCCGGCCGTCCTCGTCCAGCAAACGGCAGGGCAGCAGCGGCTGGCCGCTGCCGGTCATGGCCGAAAGCCGGTCCGGCAGGATGGGCCGCTGGTCCGGGTAAAATACCAGCTCGTCCAGGCCGGCGCGCATACGCAGTACGCCGGTGGGAAGCGGAGCCAGATTCATAGCGAAGTACCTCCTTGAAAGCAGGGGCCAGGGTACGGCCCGATACAACTTTGAAACAAGTCAGATACCCTATTATAGCATAAAATGCCTGATTTGTGTAAAGTGACGGTAAAAAAACACAGTTTGTGCACCTTTATACGGTGCGGATCTTCTGCCAGCCGCCCCGCCGCCAGCGGAAAACAAAGATCACGCCCCGCAGATTCTCGTCCAGGGCAAAAGCCAGCCAGACACCCGCCAGGCCCAACTGCAGCCACACGCCCAGCACCCAGGCAATCCCCACGGCAATGATCCACTGGCTCAGAATCCCCACGCCTACCGGAAAACGCACGTCTCCCACCGCCTGCAGGTTGCGCACCAGCACAATGTTCAGGCAGCGGCCGATCTCCAGCACGACCTCGATCCACATAAGTTTGGCGCCCAGCTCGATGACCCGGGGATCGCTGCTCAGCAGGCCGTACAGCGGCCGGGCAAACACCGCCAGCGCCAGGGCGATGCTCACCGTGATGGGCAGAAACAGCCGCAGCACCCGGGCGTTGTCCCGCTTGGCCTGCTCAAAATCCCGCGCACCCACCGAGTATCCCACCAGGATGGCTACCGCCTGGCTGACCGCGCTGATGAGCATATAGCACACCTGGGCGAACATGGTGGCGTACATCCGGGTGGTGACCGCGTAGGTGCCCATGGCGTTGATGAACACCAGGCTGGCGGCCTGGCTCAGGTTGTAGGACAGGCCCTCGCCGCCCGCCGGCAGGCCGATGCCCAGCAGCCGCCGCAGCAGCGGTTTCGGGAACGGCCGCAGCAGGGCGGGGGACAGGGTAGCCCCGGGCACACTGCGCAGAAACGCCGCCGCCAGCACCGCCGTGCCCGCGATCCGGCACAGGGTGGTGGACAGGGCCGCGCCCGCCGCGCCCAGTTCCGGAAGGGGCCCCAGCCCGTAGATAAAGGCGGTGTTGCCCACGATGTTCAGCAGGTTGATCAGACCGGTGGTCAGCATGATGACGGTCATCCGGGCGTGGGCCCGCAGAAACGCGCTGAAGGTGAGCATCAGCGCCTGGAACGGCAGGCTCAGCGCCGCCACCCGCAGATAGGCCAGGCACTCCGGCGCGGCCTCGGCGGGCACGCCCAGCAGCACCACCAGCGGGCCTGCCGCCGCCAGCAGCCCCACGGTAAGGGCCAGGCTTATAATCAGGTTGACCAGACAGCTGAGCACGTATACCTGCCGCACCGTCTGTTCCTGCCGGGCGCCCAGATACTGGCTGACCAGAATCGTGGACGCCAGACTGATCACGTTGAAGGTCAGGATCAGAATGTTGATCACCGTGTTGGCGTTGCCCACCGCGGCCACCGCCGTATCGTTGTACCGGCTGAGCATGATCTGGTCAATGTTGCCCACCAGCATCTGCAGCAGCAGCTCGATGAACACCGGCCAGGTCATCTTCAGCAGCGAGGGCCGCGCCGGCCCGGCTGTGCGCGTCTGTTCCATGGTATGTTCCTCCGTTTTCCCCTGTGCGGCCTCCGGCCGCCATTCCCTCCGGCCGCGTCGGGCTTTCCCTTCCCGTGCGGCACGCCCCTATTATAGCCGCCTGCGCGGGGTTTGAACAGCTTGGAAAATCGACAATCTTTTGCCGCCATGAGGTCGATGAATTTTGTGTTACATGTACAAGAAAAACGGAAAAACTTTGTGAAAAGCGCAAAATACTCCGGAGGCGCGGGCCTCCGGGGCACAGGGGTGAGTTATTCCAGGCCGCTCAGCAGGATGCGGTCGTTGTTCATGGCGCGGCCGGTGCTGCGGCCGAACCGGTCCAGCAGGTCGGACACCGTCATGCCGGCCCGCTCCTCGCCCTGCACGTCCAGCACGATCCGGCCGGAATCCATCATCAGCGTCCGGTTGCCCAGCCGCAGCGCGTCCGGCATGTTGTGGGTGATCATCAGGCAGGTGATGTGGTTTTCGGCCACGATCTTTTCGGTCAGGTCCAGCACCACCGCGGCGGTGCCCGGATCCAGGGCGGCGGTGTGCTCGTCCAGCAGCAGCAGCTTCGGGGTTACCAGGGTGGCCATCAGCAGGGTCAGCGCCTGCCGCTGGCCGCCGCTGAGCAGCCCCACCGGCTGCTTCATCCGGTCCTCCAGGCCCAGGCCCAGCGCGGCCAGACGCGCCCGGAACAGCTCCCGCTGCGCCCGGGTCACCCGGCTCAGGATGCCGCCCTTGGCCCGGCTGGCCCGCAGATAGGCCAGGGACAGGTTTTCCTCGATGGTCATGTGGGGGGCGGTGCCCCGCAGCGGGTCCTGGAACAGGCGGCCCAGCTGGCGGCTGCGCTTGTGCTCCGGCAGGAAGGTCACGTCCTGCCCGTCCAGCTCCACGCTGCCCTCATCCGGGTAAAAGCTGCCGGCGATGGCGGCAAACAGGGTGCTTTTGCCCGCCCCGTTGGAGCCCACAATGGTGGCGAAATCCCCCGGCGCCAGGTGCAGGTTCACCTGCTGCAGGGCTTTTTTCTCGTTTACGGTGCCGGGATTGAAGGTCTTGCTCAGATTGGTCAGGGTCAGCATCCGGCATCGCCTCCTTTCACAGCGCGGGCGCGGCGGGCGGCCATCTTGCGCTTCTGCAGCGCGGCCAGCTGCCGCAGCCGGGGCGCGGCGATGGCCACCGCCACGATGATGGCGCTGACCAGCTTCAGGCATTCGGCGGGCAGGTTCAGCCGCAGCGCAATGGCCATGATGAACCGGTAGACCACGCTGCCCACCACCGGGGCCAGCATCCGCACCCGGGGCCCGGCCCAGCCCAGCAGGGTCTCGCCGATGATCAGGCTGGCCAGGGCGATGGTCACCATGCCGGTGCCCAGGTTTACGTCGCAGGTTTTCTGGTACTGGGCCAGCACCGCGCCGGACAAGGCGGTGAGCGACCCGCTGATGCACAGCCCCACCGTGATGGTAAAGGCCGGGTTGATGGAGGAGGAACGCACCATGTCCGCGTTGTCGCCGGTGGCGCGGATGCTCAGGCCCAGCCGGGTGCCCAGGAACAGCCGCAGCGCCCCCGTGGCCAGCAGGGTGATGCCCGCCGCCAGGATCAGGCCATCCCAGCCTGCCAGCGGGGTGTCCCCCAGCAGCGCCGCAAACCGGGTGAACAGGGTATCGGCGGTGAACAGGTTCAGATTGCTGGAAAAGCCCATGGCCGCGATATTCACGGTGTACAGGCCGGTGTTTACGATGATGCCCGCCAGGATGCTCTGCACCCCCAGCCGGGTCTGGAGAAAGGCGGTGACAAAGCCGGACACAACGCCCGCGCCCATGGCGGCAAACAGCGCCAGCACCGGATGGCCGGCCAGGGCCACGGTGGCCCCCACCGCACAGCCCAGCACAAAACACCCGTCGGTGGACAGATCCGCGATGTTCAGCACGCTGTAGCTCAGATAGAGCGCCAGCGCCACCAGCGCGTAGACAAAGCCCAGTTCCAGGGCGTTCTGCACGATGGCCAGGGTGAGAAAGGATGACATGGGGATTCGGCCTCCTTACAGCTTGGAATACCACAAACGCCGCGCCCCACGCGCACGGGGGCCGTACCGGACAGTCTGCCCGGTACGGCCCCGGCCGCGAGGGGGTTGCGGCGGAGAGGATCAGTCTTCGGTGGTGGTGACCTCCACCAGGCTTTCGGCCATGTCGGCAAACATGCTGTAGTCTGCGCCCAGGCCGGCGGCGGTTTCGGTGTTCACGGTGATAATGTTGCCGGCTACCTGCTGAATCGCGGGGATGGTGCCGGTCTGCAGGGCCTCAACGGCCATATCGGCGGTTACGGCGCCCAGTTCGGTGTAGTTGCAGCCGCAGGTGGCAAAGGCGCCGTTGCGCACAAAGGAGTCCGCCCCGGCGTAGTGGGGCACGCCCGCCTCGA
Organism: uncultured Gemmiger sp.; assembly: GCA_944386225.1. Classification (GTDB taxonomy): domain Bacteria; phylum Bacillota; class Clostridia; order Oscillospirales; family Ruminococcaceae; genus Gemmiger_A. The sequence goes on along the minus strand of CALXAH010000013.1, from coordinate 23,026 downwards.
TCATGGTGGGGGCAATGGCCAGTTCCACCGCGGCCACCACGTTGTCGGTGGGGGTAAAGACGGCGTCCACCTGGTCCAGCATGCTGGTCAGGGCGCTGATCACTTCATCGTTGGTGTTGCCGGTGCGCTCCACATAGGCGATGCCCTTGCCGTCCAGGTATTCCTTGGCCTGGGCGATGGGCAGGGCGCTGTTGGGCTCGGACTGGCTGTACAGCAGGCCCACGGTCTTGAGATCCGGGTTCTGGGCCAGCATCATGTCCAGGATCATGGTGGTGTCCAGCGCGTCGCTGGTGCCGGTCACGTTTTCGCCGGTCATGCCCGCGCCTTCCGGGTCGGAGATGGCGGCAAACACCACCGGGATGTCGGTGCCCTCGGTGGCCAGCTGCATCTGCTGGGCCGCCAGGGTGGCGATGGGGATGATGGCGTCAAAGCCGTCGCTGACCACCTGGGTGCCGATCTGGCCCAGCAGGGTGGGGTCGTTCTGGCCGTTGAACTCCTTATATTCAATGGTGATGCCCAGCTCCTCGGCCTTGGCGTCCAGCTCGGCCTCGATGGCCAGCCGGATCTCGTCCAGGGAGGCGTGATCCATCTGCTGCACGATGGCGATGCGGTAGCCCTCGCCGGCGGAGGAATTGCCCGCGGCGGAGGAAGTGCCGGCGGCGGAAGAGGAGGAGCCCGCCCCGCAGGCGGTCAGGGACAAAGCGAACAGGGCGGATGCGGCGGCGGCAAACAGTTTTTTCATGGTCATGACAATACCCTCATTTCTTTATACTCGGATGGTGTGAAGGACGGACAACGGCGTTCAGCCGCGCCATCGGCGCCATCGCGGGGCGAGAGGGTAAGTACGGTTTGTCATAGGGATGCGCCTCCTTTTTGCCGGGGGAGAAAATAGAAAACGACCTGCCCCCGCACAGTGATAGACTGTGCAAGGACAGGCCGGACAGTTCATAAACGCCGACACCTGCGGTGCCACCTTGCTTGCCGCGAAAACACGGCCACTCAGCGGAGCGCCAACACGCCCCTGCCCCGGTAACGGAAGGCTCCCGGCGCGGGCTACCCAGGCTTTGCGGCCCTTCACCCCGCCCTCGGCGGCCCATTTGTCTGCCCCGCTTTCTGCCCGTTTCCAGCTGACCGGGCTCTCTGTAAGCGCGCTGTGCAGTTTTATCTCCGCCTCATCGGTTTAGGGATACTCTATCACTTTTTTTTGCTAAAGTCAATAGACCGGGCAAAATTTTTTCCGGCGGGAGAGGGATACGTTAAAAAAGCTGCGGCGGGAAATTGTTTGTATTTTGTGAAACCCCTGTTTTTTTGCGTCCTGACGGTGTATAATAGGTAAGAATTTCTCTTAGGAGGGTATAAGATTGAAGAAAAGGACTTTCAAGCTGCTCAGCCTGGCGCTTTGCCTGGCGATGCTGTTCACACTGGCCGGTTGTTCCGGCGACGCATCCGGTTCCGGGGATTCCTCGGCGGCCGAGGGGGATGCGAAATACAACTACGCCGGCGGTTTTGACTACAGCCAGAATATCGCGGCCGACGGCCGCTGGGAGGGCGTGACCGCTCTGGATTACGTCACCCTGCCCGAGGACTACGAGGCCATCACCCTGCCCGAGGATGTGACCACCGCGTCCGACGAGGACGTGCAGACCCAGGTGGACAGCCTCCTGGCCAGCTGCGCCACCACCGTTGAGGTGACCGACCGGGCCGTGGAGGACGGCGACACCGTGAACATCGACTACGTGGGCAGCGTGGACGGCGTGGAGTTTGAGGGCGGCAGCACCCAGGGCGCCGGCACCAGCGTGACCATCGGCGTGACCAGCTACATCGACGATTTCCTGGAGCAGCTGATCGGCCATATGCCCGGCGAGACCTTCAATGTGGAGGTCACCTTCCCCGATCCCTACGAGAACAATCCGGATCTGGCCGGCAAGGACGCTGTGTTCGTGACCACCATCAACTATATTGAGGACAGCCAGCTGCCCGAGTATAACGACGCTTTCGTGGCCGAGAATTTTGCCGAGAACGGCGGCTACACCACTACCGCCGAGCTGGAGCAGGCCATCAAGGACAGCATCGTGCAGAACAACACCTACAACTATGTGATCACCTATATGAACGATAACTCCACCGTGTCCCAGGTGCCGGACACCATGAAGGAGTATCAGGCGTATGTGATGCTGGACTACTACAACACCTATGCTTCCTACTTCGGCATGGAGCTGAGCGACTTCATCAGCCAGATGCTCCAGGCCGAGAGCCAGGACGCGCTGGTGGAGGCTCAGGCGGCCAACATTGAGGCCGCCGCCAAGGAGGCCCTGATCCTGCAGGCTGTGGCCGAGGCCCAGGGTATCACCGTGGACACCGCCGCCGCCCAGGAAATGATGGGTGAGAACTACGAGACCGCCGTGAGCACCTACGGCGAGCCCTACGTGCTGATGAACACCATGGCCAACAAGGTCATCGACCAGCTCATGAGCACCGCGCACTGAGAGCTTTTTCCATAGCAGACCGGACCGGGGAGCCCTGCGGGGCTCCCCGGTTTTTTGTTGTTTTGGTAAATGACAAAAATAAAGACAAAAAATTACCAATTTGGGCGATTTTGTACAAGAGAAATCCGGCGGGGAAAGATATAGTTAAAGAAAAGGGCCGGGCACGGCCGCAACACCTGGATAAAAAGGAGAGGCATCATGAGCATTCTGACAGATATTTCCGAAAACCTGCAGCGCGGCAAAGCCAAGGTGGTCAAGGAGCTGGTTCAGCAGGCCATTGACCAGGGCATTCCGGTTCAGCAGATTCTGGACGAGGGCCTGCTGGACGGCATGAGCGTGATCGGCGAGAAGTTCAAGAACAACGAGGTCTTTGTGCCGGAGGTGCTGGTGGCCGCCCGCGCCATGAACATGGGCGCCGCCCTGCTGAAGCCCCTGATGGCCGAGGCCGGTGTGGAAGCCGCCGGTAAGGTGTGCATCGGCACCGTGAAGGGCGACCTGCACGACATCGGCAAGAACCTGGTCAAGATGATGATGGAGGGCAAGGGCCTGGAGGTCATCGACCTGGGCACCGACGTGGCCCCCGAGACCTACGTGCAGACCGCCATTGACCAGGGCTGCCAGATCATCTGCTGCTCCGCCCTGCTGACCACTACCATGGGCATGATGGAAGAAGTGGTCAAGAAGGCCGGCGAGGCCGGTATCCGCGACAAGGTCAAGATCATGGTGGGCGGCGCCCCCGTGACCCAGAGCTTCTGCGACCAGATCGGCGCCGACTGCTACACCCCCGACGCGGCTTCCGCTGCCGACGCGGCCGTGTCCATGTGCCAGGCCAGCGCCTGATGCCCGGAATTTTCTCTCACCTTTCTCTTTGCGGGGGCCGCTGCCGGATCCGGCAGCGGCCTTGCCTGTTTGGCACCCAAACACAAAACGCCCTGCCGGGTTCCGGCAGGGCGTTTTCGGCTGTTATTCCATCGAGGGGGACAGCTTGTCCAGATCGAAGGGGGTGTCCTGGTAGACGTAGTAGTTGAGCCAGTTGGCGTAGAGCAGGAACGCGTGGCTGCGCCAGCGGTGCACCGGCTCGCGGGTGGGATCGTTGTCCGGGTAGTAGTTGGCCGGGGGGGCGATGGGCAGGCCCCGGTCCAGATCCCGGCGGTATTCCGCGTCCAGGGTCATCCGGTCGTACTCCGGGTGGCCGGTGACAAAGATCTGGCGGCCGCTGTCGATGCCCATGAGATAGGGCCCGGCCTCCTCGCTTTCGGCCAGCATCCGCACCGTGCCGCAGGCGGCCAGCGCCTCGGGGTCTACGCCGGTATGACGGGAATGGGGGGCCCAGAACTCCTCATCAAAGCCCCGCACCAGGGGATTGGCCGGGCGGGTGACCCGGTGGCGGAAGATGCCGAACATCTTGTGTTCCAGCGGTACCTTGGGGATGCCGTAGTGGTACCACAGCGCCGCCTGCGCCCCCCAGCACACATGCAGGGTGGAGTAGACGTTGGTCTTGCTGAACTCAAAGATGCGGCAGAGCTCCGGCCAGTAGTCCACCTGTTCAAAGGGCATCTGCTCCACCGGCGCGCCGGTGATGATCATGCCGTCGAACCGCTGATCCTTCACCTGGTCAAAGGTGGTGTAGAAGGCTTCCAGGTGTTCTGCCGACACGTGCGCCGCCGCGTGGGTGGCGGTGCGCAGAAAGGTCAGCTGCACCTGCAGCGGGCTGTTGGCCAGCAGTCGGGCCAGCTGGGTCTCGGTGGCGATCTTGGTGGGCATCAGGTTCAGCACCAGAATGCGCAGCGGCCGGATGTCCTGGGTGGCCGCCCGCTGACGGTGCATCACAAATACGTTTTCGCTGCCCAGCTGGCTGTAGGCGGGCAGATCCTGGGGAATGATCAGGGGCATGGGGGCCCTCCGTTCTGTGGGATTTTGAAAGGTCTCAGATCTGGGCCAGCGCCTGCTCCAGGTCGGCGATCAGATCCCGCTTGTCCTCGATGCCGCAGCTCAGCCGCACCAGATCCGGGCCCACGCCGGCGGCGCGCAGCTCCTCGTCGTTCATCTGGCGATGGGTGGCGCTGGCGGGATGCAGGCAGCAGGTGCGGGCGTCGGCCACGTGGGTCTCGATGGCGGCCATCTTCAGGTGCTTCATGAAGGCCTCGGCGGCCTTGCGCCCGCCCTTGACACCGAAGCTGACCACGCCGCAGCTGCCGTTGGGCATATACTTTTGGGCCAGTTCGTAATACTTGTTGCCGGGCAGGCCGCAGTATTCCACCCAGGCGATCTTGTTGTGGCCCTGCAGATACTCGGCCACCGCCTGGGCGTTCTCGCAATGGCGCTGCATCCGCACGTGCAGGCTCTCCAGGCCCAGGTTCAGCAGGAAGGCGTTCTGGGGGCTCTGGATGCTGCCGAAGTCCCGCATCAGCTGGGCGGTGGCCTTGGTGATGTAGGCGCCCGCCAGGCCGAACCGCTCGGTGTACACCACGCCGTGGTAGCTGTCGTCCGGGGTGCACAGGCCGGGGAACTTGTCCGGATATTTCGTCCAGTCAAATTTGCCGCTGTCCACGATGCAGCCGCCCACGCCCGCGCCGTGGCCGTCCATGTACTTGGTGGTGGAGTGGGTCACGATGTCGGCGCCCCACTCGAAGGGACGGCAGTTCACCGGGGTGGCAAAGGTGTTGTCAATGATCAGGGGCACGCCGTGGCGGTGGGCCACACGGGCAAACTTCTCGATGTCCAGCACGGTCAGCGCCGGGTTGGCGATGGTCTCGCCGAACAGGGCCTTGGTGTTGGGACGGAAAGCCGCGGCCAGCTCTTCCTCGGTGGCGTCCGGGCTGACAAAGGTGAACTCCACGCCCATGCGCTTCATGGTCACGGCGAACAGGTTGTAGGTGCCGCCGTAGATGGTGCTGCTGGCTATCACATGATCGCCGCAGCCCGCGATGTTGAACACCGCGTAGAAGTTGGCCGCCTGGCCGCTGGAGGTCAGCATGGCCGCGGTGCCGCCTTCCAGCGCGCAGATCTTGGCCGCCACCGCGTCGTTGGTGGGGTTCTGCAGGCGGGTGTAGAAATAGCCGCTGGCCTCCAGGTCAAACAGCTTGCCCATATCCTCGCTGGTGGCATATTTGAAGGTGGTGCTCTGAATAATGGGGATCTGGCGGGGCTCCCCGTTGCCCGGGGTGTAGCCCCCCTGTACGCATACGCTGTCCAAATGCAGGTCCATGGCTTTGTATCTCCTTTTAGTAAAATGCGGCCTCCCGGCCCCTCTTACCGTCTATGATACCGCTTTTATGGGGCATGGGTCAAGCAAAAACCGTGCGCCGGGGCTGTTCACAAAAACTTTTCAATTGCGGCTCTTGACAATTCGGCGGCGCGGGTATAGTATATTAGCAGTCGAAGCGTGAGAGTGCTAAAACAAACCCTGCCCACACCGGCCGGAGAAAGCGGCCGGGCGAGTATCCCGCAGGAACGGGAGAAAATGGCGGCAAACGGGCGAAATGCCCCGGGATGTGTTAGCATAAACGCCAAGACTTTGCCAAATATATAAATGTATGTGTGATAAGGGGGTCGCTGTATGAATGCCGATCGTTTTACCCAAAAATCCATGGAGGCGCTGCAGAGCGCCCAGAAACTTGCCCTGGAATACCAGAACCAGGCGCTGGAGCCGGAGCATCTGGCGGCCGCACTGGCCAGCCAGGAAAACGGCCTGGTACCCCAGCTGCTGCAAAAGATGGGGGTGGAGCCGGGCAACTTTGCCGCGGCGGCCATTCAGCAGGTGGAGAAACTGCCTCATGTGACCGGCAGCGGCCGGGAGGCGGACAAGATCTACATCTCCGCCGCAACCGATAAGGTACTGAACGCGGCCGAGGCCCGTGCCAAGGCCATGAAAGATGAATATGTGAGCGTGGAACACCTGTTCCTGGCGCTGCTGGAACAGCCCAACGCCGCCGTCCGGGAACTGACCCGTACCTTCAGCCTGGATGTGAACAAGTTCCTCAGCCAGCTGGCGGACGTGCGGGGCAGCCAGCGGGTGACCAGCGATCACCCGGAGGATACCTACGACGTGCTGAAAAAGTACGGCCAGGATCTGGTGGAGATGGCCCGGCAGCAGAAGCTGGACCCGGTGATCGGCCGTGACGCCGAGATCCGGAACGTGATCCGGATCCTGTCCCGGAAACGGAAGAACAACCCCTGCCTGATCGGTGAGCCCGGCGTGGGCAAAACCGCCATCGCGGAGGGGCTGGCCCAGCGGATCGTGCGGGGCGATGTGCCCGAGAACCTGAAAGACCGCAAGGTGTTCAGCCTGGACATGGGCGCGCTGGTAGCGGGCGCCAAGTACCGGGGCGAATTTGAGGAACGGCTCAAGAGCGTATTGCAGGAGGTCAAGAAGAGCGAAGGCCAGATCATCCTGTTCATCGATGAGCTGCACACCATTGTGGGCGCGGGCAAGACCGACGGCGCCATGGACGCGGGCAACCTGCTCAAGCCCATGCTGGCCCGGGGCGAGCTGCACTGCATCGGCGCCACTACCCTGGACGAGTACCGCCAGTATATCGAGAAGGACCCGGCGCTGGAGCGTCGGTTCCAGCCGGTGCAGGTGGACGAACCCACGGTGGAGGATACCATCAGCATCCTGCGTGGCCTGAAAGAGCGGTATGAGGTGTTCCACGGCGTAAAGATCCAGGACAGCGCCCTGATTGCCGCGGCCACCCTGTCCCACCGGTATATTACCGACCGGTTCCTGCCGGACAAGGCCATCGACCTGGTGGACGAGGCCTGCGCCATGATCCGCACCGAGATGGATTCCATGCCGGCGGAGCTGGACGATCTGCGCCGCAAGATCATGCAGCATGAAATTGAGGAAGCGGCGCTGAAGAAAGAGACGGATACCCTGTCCAAGGACCGGCTGGCGGCTTTGCAGAAAGAACTGGCCGGCATGCGGGACGAGTACAACGCCATGAAGGCCCGCTGGGACAACGAGAAAAACAGCATCGGCAACCTGCAGTCCATCCGGGAGCAGATCGAGCAGACCAACGCGGCCATCGAAAAGGCCGAGCGGGAGTACGATCTGAACAAGGCGGCCGAACTGAAATACGGTAAGCTGCCCGAGCTGCAGAAACAGCTGGCTGAGGCGGAATCCAAGGCGGAGAACGCCGGCGATCACGACAGCAACCTGCTGCGTGACCGGGTGACCGACGAGGAGATTGCCCGGATCGTGGCCCGCTGGACCGGTATCCCGGTGGAGCGTCTGGTAGAGGGCGAGCGGGAGAAGCTGCTGCATCTGGAGGATATCCTGCACAAGCGGGTGATCGGCCAGGACGAGGCGGTGCAGAAGGTGAGCGAAGCCATCCTGCGCAGCCGGGCGGGCATCGCGAATCCGAACCGGCCCATCGGCAGTTTCCTGTTCCTGGGCCCCACCGGCGTGGGCAAGACCGAGCTGGCCAAGGCGCTGGCGCAGGCATTGTTCGACGACGAGCGGAACATGGTCCGGATCGATATGACCGAGTATATGGAGAAGTTCAGCGTCAGCCGTCTGATCGGCGCCCCTCCGGGATACGTGGGCTACGAGGAGGGCGGTCAGCTGACCGAGGCGGTGCGCCGCAAGCCCTACAGCGTGGTGCTGTTTGATGAGGTGGAAAAGGCGCATCCGGATGTGTTCAACATTCTGCTGCAGGTGCTGGATGACGGGCACATCACCGACAGCCAGGGCCGGGTGGTGGATTTCAAGAACACCATCATTATCCTGACCAGCAACCTGGGCAGCCAGTATATTCTGGAGGGCATCCACGACGGGCAGATCTCGGACGAGGCCCGCGCCGCGGTGGACGGGCTGCTGAAGAGCAGTTTCCGGCCGGAGTTTTTGAACCGGCTGGACGAGATCGTCTACTACAAGCCGCTGACCAAGGATGAGATCGGCGGTATCGTGGAACTGCAGCTGGCGGATCTGCGCCAGCGGCTGGCCGACAAGCAGCTGAAGCTGGAGGTCACCGACGAGGCCCGCGCCATGATCATCGACCAGGGCTACGACCCCATCTACGGTGCACGGCCGCTGAAGAGGTTCATCCAGAGCCGGGTGGAAACCATGATCGCCCGGGCCATCATCGCGGGCGACCGCCCCGCCGGCAGCACCCTGACCGTCTGCGTCCGGGACGGCGGGCTGGCGCTGGCCTGATAGGCCAATATGGGGGGGATCAACGATTCCCCCCATGCCCCCCGGAAATAAGGGCCGGAATACTCCGGCCCTCGGGAAAAATATAAAGATAGGCCGGTGCGCATATCGTTTGCGCACCGGCCTTTTTGTGTTTTGTTCCGTGGGACGGAGAATTCCGTCCCACTGTTTCTGGGGATCTGGGGGAGATGTTATCTCCCCCAGATTAGCTGTTTTACAGCTGATGGGCGTCGATCCAGTCGCTGACGGTCTTGGCCACGGGGGCGAGAGAACCGTCGGTGAAGGGCACCACCAGGCCGGCGCTTTCCACCAGGCCCGCGTAGGTGCGGGTACCGGCCTTGTCCACCAGGGCCAGATACCGCTGCCAGGCGTCCTTCGGGTCTTTCAGGTAGGCGGCAAAGAACTGCAGCGCCACCGTCTGGGCCAGGCAGTAGTCAATATAATAGAAGGGATACAGGTAGATGTGCAGCTGCCGCTGCCAGCCTGCGCCCCGGCCATAGAAGGGGATACCTTCCATATCGTTCCAGGGCCGGTACTTCTTCTCCAGCTTGAGCCATTCCTCATTGCGCTGCGCGGGGGTCAGTTCCGGATGGCTGTACACGATATGCTGGAACTCGTCCACCATGCAGCCGTAGGGCAGGAAGATCAGCGCATCCTCCGCGTGGGACAGGATATACTTGTCGGTCTGCTCCCCAAAGAACAGGTGGTGCCAGGGGGTGGTCAGGAACTCCATGCTCATACTGTGGATCTCGCAGCTTTCCATGCCCGGGCTCTGCAGCTCGCCCGGCAGATCCTGCAGGAACGCCCGGTACGCCTGGAACGCATGGCCCGCCTCATGGGTCAGCACGTCCACGTCGCCGGAGGTGCCGTTGAAGTTGCTGAAGATAAAGGGCGCGTTCAGGTCCGGCAGCGCGGTGCAGTATCCGCCCGGAGCCTTGCCGGGCCGGCTCAGCACGTCCAGCAGCTCGTTGTCCATCATGAAATCAATGAACTCGGCGGTTTCGGGGCTCAGTTCCCGATACATCCGGCGGCCGGCGGCCAGGATCTCCTCCGGGGTGCCGGTGGGGGTGGGGTTGCCGTCCGCAAAGCTGAGGGCACTGTCGTACAGCTTCGGGTCGGTCAGGCCGCAGCGGGCCGCCCGGCGGGCCTGGATCTTGGCCACCAGCGGCACCACGTCCCGCACCACCTGCTCACGGTAGGCTTCCACTTCCGCGCGGCCGTAGCCCAGCCGCTGCATCCGCAGATAGGACAGCGGCACGTAGTTCTCGTATCCCATGGCGCGGGCCTGGGCGTTGCGGTTTTCGATCAGCTTGGTGTACAGCTCGTCGAACTCCGCCTGATGCTCGTCAAAGAACTTGCCCTCCGCTTCCAGCGCGGCCTTGCGCACGGCCCGGTCGGTGCTCTGCTTGTAGGGCCCCAGCTTGGGCAGCGGCATGGTCTGGCCGTCAAACTCCACCATCGCGGAGGCGTACAGCTTCTGGTACTGGCTGGTCAGCGCGTTCTCCTGCTGCATCAGCGGAAGAATCTCCGGAATGGCGCTGCGAACCCCTACCTCCAGCTTGTCCAGATAGATCTGGCCCCACCGGTCGGCCAGGGCCTGCTTGTGGGGATTGGCCAGCACCGCACGGGCGAAAGCCAGCGACTTGTCGTTGAACCGGGGGCTGTTCTCGTCGTAATAGTCGTTTTCCTTGGCGTAGAACTCGTCCTGGGTGTTGATGGAATACCGCACGTAGCACAGGCTGGAATCGGTCACAAACCGCTTGTTCAGCTTGTCGTATTCGGCGCAGACGGCCAGCAGCTCCTCACCGGAAGCCGCGGCGGCGGCCTGCGCGGTCAGCTCGTCCAGCTTGGCCAGCATCCCTTCCAGGTCCGGGCGGACATATTCGATCTGGGAAAAAGGTTTCATGATACAAAGATCCTTTCCGGCGCGGATAGCCCGCGCCTGCAATGTTGTTTTCAGTATACCACGTTCCGGCTGTGAAAAAAAGGTTGCATTCCGCAAAAGGGGCAGTATAATGGGAGTATCGCAGAGTAAGGGTCTGCGCGTTAAGTGCCGCTTTGACGGGGAGTTGCAAAGCGGACGAAAAAGGCGTTTCGCCTTTGCGGTGCCGGCCCTGCATCCCGCTGCTGCATGAATGGGTGCAGAACGGCTCTTTGCGGGCCCCCGTGCGCCCGCCTGACGCTGTGACCGGCTCCTTTTGTGCGGCAACACGCACGAAAGGAGTTTTTTTATGCCCACAACATCATCCGGTATTGCCGGCTGGCGGGAAAGTTTCCGCGCCAGCGCCCAAAGCCTCAAAAGCCCCCGCACCCTGGCCGGCGCGGCGGTGCTGATCGCCTTGAACCTGGTGCTGAACCAGGTTACCATCCCGGTATCCGCCTACCTGGAAATCGGGTTTGATTTTCTGGCTACCGTGGCCATCGCCTACCTGTACGGGCCGGTGGTGGCCGCCACCAGCGGGGTGGTCACCGACCTGCTGGGCTACCTGCTGCGCCCCAACGGGGCCTGGTTCCCGGGCTTTACCCTCAGCGCCATCCTGCTGGGCATCCTCTACGGCCTGGCCTACTACCGCAAACCGGTCAGGCTGACCCGCATCATCGTGGTCAAGCTGATCGTGACGGTGGCGTTCAACCTGTTTTTGACCCCGCTGTGGCTGAGCATGATGTACGGCAAGGCGTTTGTACTGCTGAGCGGGCTGCGGCTGGTCAAGAATATCATCAAGTTCCCGGTGGACGTGGCGCTGCTCTGGGTGGTGCTGCGCAGCCTGGAACGGATCAAACGGCAGATGAACCTGTAACGGAACGGCCCCCGGCTTTTGCCGGGGGCCTTGTGCTGTTTACAGATCGTCCGCGTCCTGCTGGGGCGTTTCGCCCGGGTCGGCGGGGGTGCCGGTCCAGCTGCCCAGCGGGTCGGCTTCCTGGTTGGCCCGCAGGGTGCGGGCAATCTCCATGGGATCGGCCTCCGGCTGCTTTTTGCCGAACAGCTCCGTCCAGAATCCGCTCATGCGCAACTCCCTCCCTTTGTGGTGATGTATAGAGTGTGCGCGGCGCGGCCACACTCTATACATCCACAAAAAAGGATGTGAGCGTATGCGGATGAACACGCCCCGGGCCTTCTGGCTGGCGTTTTTTCTTACTCTGGCGGTGGTGGTGCCCCTGCTGGGCAGCTTTGCGCTGTGGGCGGTCTGGCAGCAGGCCGACCAGGCTCTGCGGGCGGCCCAGTCCACCAGCGGGCTGCGGATCCAGGTGCCCACGGGGGAGAACACCTTTACCATGCTGGCAGTGGTGGCCGGGGAGGACCCGGCCTTTGTGCTGGTACGGCCGGACGCGGCGGGCGGGGAACTGGCTGTCTGGACAGTGCCGGCGGACAGCGTGGTGCGCACGGTTTCCGGCAGCTACACCACCCTGCGGGACTGCTACACCGACGCGGGCCCGGGCCGGGCGGCCCAGGCACTGGCCGGAACGCTGGGGATCGAGGTGCGGTATTATCTGGCGGCTACCCGGCAGGGCTGGGGCACCATCGGCGACGGGCTGGGCCAGGTGCGGGTAAATCTGGACGGGGTGGCCGACGCCGCCAGCCTGGCCCGGGCGGGGCTGGCGGAGGATCCGGTGGCGCAGCTGGCGCCCGCCGAACTGGACGAGCTGCTGGAACGGCTGGGCTGTGAAAGCCCCGAGAGCGACGGGGTGCGGGCAGCGGTATGGCTGGCGGCGGCCCGGCAGAAGGCCGAACAGCTGCCCACCGTGCTGCCGGACGGCATCCGGGCGGCGGGCGGGCTGCTGACCGATATGACCGCGCTGGACATCAACACCCTGGCCCAGACGCTGGAGTTCTGGGTGAACGGCCAGGGCGAGGTGGACGGCGGCGTGCTGCCCGGAGAATGGAATGCCCGGGACGGGCGCTATGAGTTTACCGACGGGACCCTGACCTTTGCCGCCGAGCGGCTGGGCGCGGAGGAAAGTGAGGCGGCGGAATCGGATGAATCGGGCGAACAGGCAGGCCCCGGGAATAACGAGTGACAAGGCCCACGCAGACCGTTTCCGGTTTACGTGGGCCTTTTGCCGGGAAAGAAGGCAGCCCCTATTTCCTGCGCAGCGTGCGGGCGTAGGCGGGGTGGCCGGGTTCGGGGGCGGTGACGGGTTCCAGCAGGCCGCGGCGGATGAAGCTTTCCAGGCGCCCGGCCAGCCAGCCGTTGCCGACACCCGGCCGGTACCGGCCCAGCACCCGGCCGATGACCTCCGCTTCCCGGAAGGTTTCCGGCTGGCCGGCGATCTCCCGCAGCAGGAGGGGGTCATAGAAATCCTCGCCCACGCTCCGCAATTGGCCGTTCACCACCGCCCGCAGCAGTGCGTTTTCCCGGCGCAGTGCCGCCCAGCGGCAGCCCCACATCCGCAGCACCGGCCCGGCCACCGGTCTGGCCCGCGCGGCCATCCGGCCCCAGTCGTAGGGGCTGACCTCGCCCCAGCCGGCGTATTCCACCACGGTTTCGTCCGCCCGGACTTCGTATTCCGGCAGGGTTACCTGTTCCACCGCAGCACCGGCAAGGCCCGCGTTTTGCAGCTGCCAGGCCAGCCAGTACAGCCCGCACACCTCGTCCGGTTCCGGCCCTTGCCAGACGCGCACCGGTTCCCCGGCGCGGACCCGGCGGAGCAGTTCGGCCAGGTTCTTCTGTGCGCGGGTCAGCGATGCGGCGGCCTGCTGCGGGCCTTCCGGCCAGTGGGCGCAGAGGGCTGTCAGGGTTTCCAGCCGGCGGGGGCCGGGCGCGTCCTCCTCCAGCGGGCCCACACTCAGCGCCAGCGGAAAGGCCAGCACGTCCGCCGGGCTGCCCTCCATGGGTACTGCCGCCGCCCGGGCCCGGCGTTCCTGTTCCTCGGCACGGCGCCGGGCGGCAAGGCGCTCGGCGGGGGAGGGCTCCCCGCCCAGGAACGCCACCGCGGTGGCCCCGCCAATGCAACCGTCCGGCGACAGGGCCATCTTCAGACTGCCCGCCGCGCTTTCGGAAAACACCACCTGTACCATGGACATGGCCTCCTTATCTAGAATACAATTAGAATACAATCAGGATAGCACGGCGAAAAAAGTGGGTCAATGGGCTGTAAGGTTTTGGGGCCGGGGGAGTCATACAGGGTGAAAGGGGGCGGCGGCGGTGACCGGATTCGAGCAGATTTACCGGGACTATTTTCAGCCGGTGTACCGGTACATACGGCGGCTGTCCGGGGACGAGCTGCTGGCGGAGGAGATCACCAGCGAGACCTTCTTCAAGGCGATGAAAGCGGCGGGGAAGTTCCGGGGTGAGGGCGAGCTGCAGGCGTGGCTGTTCCGCATTGCCCGGAACTGCTATTTCACCCACCGGAAAAAGGCGCGGCGGCAGGAACCGGCCCGGCCGGAAACGCTGGCCCGCCTGGCCGGGGCGGAGGAAAGCCCGGAGGAGCAGCTGGCCCGGCGGGAGGACGCGGCCCGGGTCCGGCGGCTGGCGGACGGATTGCCGGAGCCTTACCGGGAGGTATTGCAGCTGCGGGTTTTCGGGGAACTGAGCTATAAACAGATCGGGGAACTGTTCGGGAAAACCGAAAACTGGGCCTGTGTGACCGGATGCCGGGCCCGGAAGATGATGCGGGAACGGTGGGAGGCGGAAGAAGCATGACGCGGGATTGTTACATAGTGCGGGATCTGCTGGCGCTGTGCCGGGAGGATCTGGTGAGCGGGGAGACCCGGGCGTTTGTGGAGGAGCATCTGGCCCGTTGCCCGGCCTGCCGGGCGGAGAAGGAGGCGCTGGAGAGGCCGGTTCTGCCGCCGGAGGAGGAGCCGGAGAGCGTGCAGCCGTTCCGGGCGTTTGCGGCCCGGTGGGCGCGGCGGCGGCGGGCGGTGGCGGCGGCGCTGGCCGCGCTGGCGCTGCTGGCGGCGCTGCTGGGCGGGTGCCTGGCCTCGTACCTGATTTTTGATACGCCGAATCTGTTCGCGGCGGCGGCCGGGGCAGCCCGGGTGCTGTGGACCGACGCGGAAACGATGACCCTGCAGCAGCAGCCCCGGGTGGTGCTGGCGAAGCCGGACGGCAGTTTGCTGGAAATCTACATGGCCGAACGGGGATTTACCGAGCTGGAGGAGGAACGGATGGGCGCGCTGCGGGTGTTCACCAACGGCGAAGGCCGGGAGATGGTGCTCTGCTCCCAGAACCGGTACTGGTGCCTGTGGAGCTGGCGGTGAAAGCCAATCTGGGGGGACAACGTCCCCCCAGACCCCAGAATCGAGGGCCGGATACTCGGCCCTCAGGAAAATAAAAACAGACAAGGCCGGTGCGTGTTCCGTTTGCGCACCGGCCTTGTCTATGTATAAAATCCCTATGGCCGAAGATATTCGGCCATGATTTCCAGGGGGGCCGGGTCCGCGAAGCGGCCGGGTCTCCGGTGGAGACCCGGACCGGCAGCGCGGTCGGCGCAGCCGAGCGGGCGCATCGTTGTTGCGCCCGCAGCGCCGGGGGAGATGTTATCTCCCCCGGATCAGCCTCTCACTTGAGCAGATCCCGGAACAGTCCGGCTCGCTGGAGGGCGGGGCGCAGGGCCAGGTAGGCGGCCACGCCCACGGCGGTGCTGATCACGGCGTTGATGCAGGTAGCGCCCACGTTCCAGGCCAGGGTCAGATCGGCGGCGGGCTTGCCCAGGATCAGCAGCTTGTAATAATATCCGAACAGCGGATCAAACACGCAGTTGAACGCCAGTCCCGCCGCCGCCGAGATAACGGCGTACAGGCTGCGGCGTTTCGGATCGGTCTGCTGGCTCACATGCAGCACCCGATGGGCCACTACGCCGGTGATCAGGCCAATGCACAACTTGGCGATCAGGGTCTTGGGCACATAGGTAATGTACACCGGGTCAAACAGATCCCCCAGGCTCATACCGACCGCGCCGCCCACGCCGCCGTACATTCCGCCGAACAGCAGCGCCCCCAGCACACAGATGGAATTTCCCAGATGAATGCTGGTGGCGTCCCCGCCCGGCAGCTGGATCCGGAACTGCAGCACCGCAAATCCCACATAGGCCAGCGCCGCCAGCATCGCCAGCACCGTCAGCCGCCGGATATGTTTGTCTTGATTTCGCATACAACTTTCCTCCCCGCCGGGACTCTTGGGGCAACTCCGCACAATTCGCGCCTGACGGCTCAGACGGCGTATCCCGCCTAAAAATTCCGTGCTATTTTCCAAAAATACTCGGCAAACCACCCAGGTTTGCCTGCGTTTTTTGATTCATATCACAAAAATTTTTCTGGCGCGCTCCACCGCCTGGAATTGTGCGGAGCTGCCCTTGACTTTTTTCGCCCCGGTCTGTATGCTCTATTATAGCGAACTCTGACCCCATTAAAATGGTCAGAATGTATATTTTTTATGGTATCAGATGGGAGGCGTGATTATGTCGGCACCGTTGTTTTCTCTCGATCCGGCGGGGGAACTGCCGCTGTACGAACAGCTGTACCGGGCGCTGGCCGGGCGCATCCGGGCGGGGGAACTGCCCGCCGGCCGCCGTCTGCCCGGCAAGCGCAGCCTGGCCGAACAGCTGGGGGTCAGCGTGAACACGGTGGATACTGCCTACCAGCTGCTGGCCGCCGAGGGCTGGCTGGACGTGCGGCCCCGGTCGGGCTTCTTTGTGGCCGGGCGCGCCTCGCTGCCGCTGCCCGGTCTGCCCCAGGCCGCCCCTGTGCCCGCCGTTCCGGCAGCGGCTGCGCCGGTCTGGCAGTTCGACTGCGGCACCAGCGGGGTGGATACCGGGCTGTTCCCGTTCCGCACCTGGGGCCGCATCCAGAAAGAACTGCTCTACGCCCAGCCGGGCCTGCTGGCCCACGGCCATCCCCAGGGGGACGAAGAACTGCGCGCCGCCATCGCCGACTACCTGCAAAGCTACCGGGGCGTGGTCTGCACGCCGGATCAGATCGTGGTGGGGGCCGGGGCGGAATACCTGCTCAGCCTGTTGGCGGTGCTGCTGCCCGGCGGCCCCGCCGCGCTGGAGGATCCGGGCTACCTGCGGCCCCGGGCGGTGCTGGGCAACTGCGGCGTGGCCTGCCTGCCGGTGCCCATCGACGCGGGCGGCATGGATCTGGACGCGCTGGAAGCCTCCGGGGCCCGCATCGCCTATGTGACCCCCAGCCACCAGTTCCCCACCGGGGTCACCATGCCCGCCCCCCGCCGGGCCGGGCTGCTGGCCTGGGCGATGGCCGCGCCCGGCCGGTACATTTTAGAGGACGACTACGATTCGGAATTCCGGTTCGACGTGCGCCCGCTGCCCAGCCTGCAGGGTATGGCCGGGCCGGACGGGCCGGTGGTGTACCTGTCCACCTTTTCCAAAAGCCTGGCGCCCAGCATCCGTATTGCCTATATGGTGCTGCCCCGGCATCTGCTGGGGGCTTACCGGGCGCGGTTTTCCGCCTACGCCTCCACCGTGAGCCGGTTCGAGCAGCAGACCCTGTACCGGTTTATGGCCGAGGGACACTTTACCCGGCATCTGGCCCGGATGCGCAAGGAGTACCGGGCCCGGGCCGCCGCCCTGACCGGCGCGCTGGAATCTGCCTTCGGCGCCGACCGGCTGACCTTCGGCGGGCGGCAGACGGGTCTGCATTTCCTTTTGCGGGTGGCGGGCGGCCCGCCGGAAGGGGAGATGGTGCGCGCCGCCCGCACCGCCGGGGTGCGGCTGGCTGGCCTGAGCGAGTTCTGCCAGGCGGCGGTCTGCCCGCCCTCCACCGTGGTGCTGGGCTACGGCGCTTTGGCCGCCGGACAGGCCGAACCGCTGGCGGCGCGGCTGGCCGAACTGTGGCGATAGCAAAACGGGACGTTCCTGCGCGGAACGTCCCGTTTTTCATTCAATATCCAGATCCGGCGGCACATCCAGTTCGTGGGGGACCGGACGGCCGTTTTTCTTGCGCTGGCGCACGCACTCGGTGAGGAGGTACTCGATCTGGCCGTTCACCGAGCGGAAATCATCCTCCGCCCAGGCGGCAATGGCCGCGTACAGGCTGGCGGACAGCCGCAGCGGGATCTGCTTTTTCTCCCCGGCCATCAGTACAGGCTGCCGGAATTGACCACCGGCTGGGCGTCCCGGTTGCCGCAGAGCACCACCAGCAGGTTGGACACCATGGCGGCCTTGCGCTCCTCATCCAGGTTCACCACCTGGTTTTCGCTCAGCCGTTCCAGGGCCATCTCCACCATGCCCACGGCGCCGTCCACGATCATCTTGCGGGCGTCGATGATGGCCGACGCCTGCTGGCGCTGCAGCATCACCGCCGCGATTTCCGGCGCGTAGGCCAGGTAGGTGATCCGGGCTTCCAGAATCTCCAGACCGGCCTGCTGCACCCGGGCCTGGATCTCGTCCTTGATCCGGGCCGCCACGATCTCGCTGGAGCCGCGCAGGCTGCCGTCGTCCGCCTGGCCGTCGCCGGTGGTGTCCACGTTGGGGGCCACGTCGTAGGGGTAGATGCGCACGATGTTCCGCAGGGCGGTGTCGCACTGCAGGGACAGAAACTCCTTATAATTGTCCACGCTGAACACCGCCTTGGCAGTGTCCACGATGCGCCAGGTCACCGCAATGCCGATCTCCACCGGGTTGCCCAGGCAGTCGTTGATCTTCTGGCGGTTGTTGTTCAGGGTCATGACCTTCAGGCTCAGCTTGTTGCTGACCGGTGTTGCGCTCAGCTCGTTCTTGCCGGTAGGCACCGGCCGCTCGCTTACGTCGCCGCTCTGGTTCAGCCGGGTGCGGGCCGCCGGGTTTACCCCTGCGCAGAAGGGATTCACATAATAAAATCCCTCGCCTTTCAGGGTGCCGATGTAGTTGCCGAACAGGGTCAGCACCAGGGCCTCCTGGGGCCGCAGCACCTTCAGGCCGCAGGCCAGGATCCAGCCCAGGCACAGCCAGGCCACGCACACCGCCATGAGCACGCCGGTCAGTGCGGACAGATTCTCCGGCACTGCCGCTTCCCCGAAAGCGCCTGCCGCCCACAGCACTACCAGGATGGCCACAACATACCCCGCCAGGATCGCCAGCAGGATCGGCATACCGTTCTTTTTATTCTGCAACAGTTTTTCCGTCATGATTTGTTCCTCCTTGTGAAAAGGTAGTTATCTGATATCAAAATAATATCACTATGATAGTTACTTGTCAAGGAGGAGGAAGAAAAGAAATTTCACGATTCACAAACAGCACGGTTGCGGGCATTTTTGGTGGCGGGTTTGCCCGGAATGACGCTTTTCGACAGGGAAAGGCGGGCGGTATAATAATATGGAGAATTTGTGAACACGGGGCGAGGCCCCGTAATGGGGAGAAAGTTTCATGAGCGTTTTGACCGATGCCGGTATCCCGGCCGAGGTTCTGGGGCAGGATCTGGTGGATGTGCGCCCCCTGAACCAGGAGGGCGGATTCAGCAGCCTGTTCCGGGCCCACAAGCAGGGGCTGGATGTGGACGTAGTGATCAAGCGGGTCAAGAGCCAGTTCAAGGGTAAGATGGACGAGGGCAGCGAGGCCCGCATCCTGACCGGGCTGCGCCACCAGTATCTGCCCCGCATCTACGATTTCAAGCGTGCGTCGGACGGGTACTGCTATACCATTATGGAGCTGGTGCCCGGCTGCACCCTGCGGGAGTATGTGCAGGCCCACGGCGCGCTGGACCAGAAGCAGACCCTGGCCTGGACATTGCAGCTGTGCCAGGTGACCGAGTACATGCACGGGCGCAGCCCGGCCATCATCCACAGCGACCTGAAACCGGAAAACGTGATGATCACCCCCGACGGGGACATCTGCGTCATCGACTTCAACGCCTCGCTGGTGGCCAAAGAGGAAGAGATGGAGGCCATCGGCGCCTCCTCCGGCTATGCGGCGCCGGAACAGTACAATTTTGCGCCGGAGCTGTTCCCGGCGGACAGCCCGCTGCGGGCGCTGGCCCAGGCGGCGGCCGGCTTCGGCCATGTGACCACCCGCACCGACCTGTACGCCATCGGCGCGCTGGCCTACTACATGATCACCGGGTACGACCCGCTGGTCTGGGCCCAGGGCGTGGTGCCGCTGGAGCGGTACGACATCCAGCTGGGCGACCCCTTCCGCCAGGTGATCGAGCGGGCCATGACCCCCGACCCGAAAGACCGGTTTGCCTCCGCCTCCGAGATGCTGCGGGCGCTGAACCGGCTGGAAAAGATGGACAAGCGCTACAAGCGCTGGGCGGCGTCCTGCTGGGCGGCGGCCGGGCTGTGGAGCCTGGCGCTGGCGGGCAGCCTGCTCTGCGCGGCGCTGGGCTGGCGGGGCATGCAGCAGGATACCCGCACCGAATACATAAATCTGGTACAGCAGGCCCAGACCCTGATGGAACAGATGCAGTACGCCGACAGCGAGCAGCTGCTGATGCAGGCGGTGCAGCTGGAGCCCAAGGCCACCGAGGCCTATGCCCGGCTGGGCGGGCTGCTGTTCCGCACCGGGCAGTACCAGCAGGCGGTGGATCTGTTGTCCGGCCAGACCTTTGAGCCTGACCCGGGCATGAGCGAGGAGCAGTTCCGCCAGGCCCAGGCCGAGGTGCAGTACGTGCTGGGCTCCTGCCATTATCAGCTGGAGGAGTACACCGACGCCTTGCAGGCCTACCAGAACGCCGTGTATCTGGACGGCACCCAGCTGGCCTACCAGCGGGATCTGGCGGTGGCCTGGGCCCGCACCGGCGAGCCGGAACTGGCCCGGGAAACGGTGGAACAGCTGCGGGGCCAGGGATGCCCGGAGGCAGATCTGGCGATGGTGAGCGGCGAGATTGAATTTGCCTACGGCAACTACGAGGCTGCGCTGGAACAGCTGAGCCTGGCGGCCAGCCGGTCGGAGGATGACACGGTGGTGAGCCGGGCCTCCCAGCAGGCGGCCCGGTGCTGCCAGCAGCTGGGGGACGCCTGGCTGGGGCAGGAGATCGATCTGCTCACGGCGGCCTGCAGCCGTCTGGGCGCGGCGGGCAACAGCCTGCAGCTGCAGATGCTGAGCGAGGCCTATCTGCGCCGGGGCGCCGCGGGCGGCGAGGGCTGGCAGCAGGACTACGAGCAGGCGCTGGCCTGCCTGCAGCAGCTGCTGGACCGGGGCTACGCCACCTTTGCGGTGCGGCAGAACGCCGCCGTGGTGCTGCAGTATCTGGACCGGTACGACGAGGCCGAGCAGCAGCTGCTGGCACTGGAACAGGATTATCCCGGCGACTACCGGGTGTATATGCGGCTGGCGCTGCTTTACGCCGACCGGGAGGGCGCCAAGCCCACCGAGCAGCGGGATTACACCGCCATGGGTGCGGCCTGGCGGCAGGCGCAGCAGCTGTATGCCAGCGCTTCGGTGCAGGATGCGGAGATGCTGCGGCTGGAAGAACTGGTCAATCAGCTGATTGCCGCCGGCTGGGCGCTGGAATAAGGAGGAACGGCAATGGAGATGGAACTGACCCGCAGCATGCTGCTGTTTTACGGCGGCCTGGCCGGTGCGGGGATCTCGGTGCTGGGGGCGCTGATAACGGCGGTGCTGCTGCGCCGGGCCCGGCGGCGGATCACCCAGGCGGTGCGCCGGGAGTATCAATAAACCGGTAAACGGCCCCTGGCGGGCCGTGGGGAATATATCGCACACAGAAAGGAATCACAACTATGAAACTGGAACAAGTTTGTCAGACCCTGAACGCCTACCTGAGCCAGAAGGCGCTCTTCCGCACCCTGATGCCTCTGGGCGCCATCATGGGCATCGTGTTTGCCGCGCTGAGCCTGATCAGCAACTTTATCTATCTGGGCGGCTTTGTTACCGCCCTGTGCTTCTGGGGCTTTGTGCTGGGCATGCTGCTGGCTTTGTCCCTGTGCCAGTTCCAGATGCTGGCCATCGCGCTGGGCATCTGGGCTGTGGATTATGCGTACGGCTTTTTGTCCAGCCTGATCCGCTTCCACTCCCTGTCCTACGGCACCCTGCTGTATCTGGTGGTGTACGGGCTGCTGGCGTTCCTGGCGTACAAGAAGTCCCTGGCGAAGTAAACCGCCGTTTTACGGCATCATTAAAAGGAGGTAACCCTACATGGCAGGTTGGAAAGAGAGCGTGGGCCGTTTTGCCCAGAGCGCGGTTAGCAAGAGCAAGGAGATGGCGGAGATCACCCGCCTGAATATGGAGATCTCCAATCAGGAGCAGCGCCTGCGGGAGCTGCACAGCCAGCTGGGCCAGTTCCTGGTGGAGCATCCGGAACTGGTGCCCGTTGACGCGGCGGACGCCCAGGCCCTGCTGCAGGAGGTGGCCCAGGTCAAGGCCGGCATCGAAGCCAGCAAGGCCACCCTGCTGGAGGTGCGCAACGTGAATATCTGCCCCGGCTGCGGCGCCGAGGTAGCCCGCACCAGCAAGTTCTGCCCCTCCTGCGGCGCCCAGATGGACCGCAGCGTGATGGAGCGCCTGGCGCAGACCCCCGTCTGCCCGAACTGCGGCGCGGAACTGGAAGCCGGTGCGGCGTTCTGCGGCAACTGCGGCTCCAAGCTGTAAGATTTGGCAAGGTACGGGCGCGGGCGTTGAACCGGCGTCCGGCCTGAAGCGACAGGTTCTCTCCTTTCTTACCGAAAGGGGAGAGGGTGTGGGAGAGGACCATCAGGGCCCTCTCCCACTTGCCATATTTCCGTTTTTGCTGCTGCAACGGCAGCAAAAACGACCCGCCAGGCTGGCAAAATTTTTTGACAGCCTGGCGGGCGCGGGCTTTCGGGCCTGCGCCCGGTTTGATTTTGTGATACAGGAGTGTGCAGGCGGATGAAACGACGTTTTGGATGGGTCCTGCCGGTACTGATCGCCCTGACGGTGGTGCTGGCGGCGTATACCATCGCGGCCGCGGTGCTGCTGCGGGGGCTGGGCGCCTACCGCATGGGCACCGGCCTGGGGCAGGTGCTGGCGGTCAGCCGGCCCTATACCCTGGCGGCGGCGGTGGTGCTGGCGGCCGGGCTGCTGATCCGGCTGGCGCTGCGGCGGCGTAAAAAGGCAAAAGAAGCCGCCCGGCAGGACAAGGTGGCCCCCGCGGCTGCTACCGAACTGATGCCCGGCAACGCCGGCAAAAAGATCGCCCCGGCCCGCCCGGTGCCGGAGAAAAAGCCGGCCCGCAAGGGCAAAAAGGTTCAGCCGGTAGAAAAGCTGGCCCCCAGCGCGGCGGAACTGGGCGGGGCGGACAAGATCGCCCCCGCGGGCAAGATTGCCCCGGCAGCCCCCACCGTGCCTATGGCCCAGGCGGCAAAGGCAGAGGAGAAGCTCGCGCCGGCGGCTACCGAGCTGATGCCGGAAGCGGCGGCGAAGCGGGAAGAGAAGCCCGAACCCGCGGCTACGGTGCTGATGCCGGAAGCGGCGGCGAAGCGGGAAGAGAAGCCCGAACCCGCGGCTACGGTGCTGATGCCGGAAGCGGCGG